>JAEWGI010000039.1 GCA_023388355.1 Pseudomonadota bacterium | reverse complement strand
GGGAGACCTTCGCGGCCATCCACAAGAAGGGCGACAAGGTCGACGGCCAGATCAAGTCGATCACCGACTTCGGCATCTTCATCGGCCTGGACGGCGGCATCGACGGCCTGATCCACCTGTCCGACATCAGCTGGAACTCCACCGGCGAGGAAGTCGCGCGCAACTTCAAGAAGGGCGACACCCTTGAAGCGGTGGTGCTGGCGGTCGATCCGGAGCGCGAGCGCATCTCGCTGGGCGTCAAGCAGCTCGAGCAGGATCCGTACGGCCAGTTCCTGGCCAACCACCCGCGCGGCTCGAAGGTCACCGGCACGGTGAAGGAAGTCGACGCCAAGGGTGCGGTCATCGACCTGGGCGAGGGCGTGGAAGGCTACGTGGCCGCGCGCGACGTTGCCGACGTGCGCGTCGACGATGCCAGCCAGCACCTGAAGGTCGGCGATGCGATCGAGGCCAAGTACACCGGGCAGGACCGCAAGAGCCGCACGCTGCAGCTGTCGATCCGGGCCAAGGACGAGGCCGAGGCCGCCGAGACCCTGGCCGAGTACAACAAGGTCGCGGCGGAAGCTTCGAGCGGGACCACCAAGCTGGGCGCGCTGCTGCGTGAGCAGCTTGAGAACAAGTCCGAGTAAGTGCAGCAGCGGCTCCGGCCGCGGACGTCCGGCCCGAGGTGGCCGGACGCTTTGAACGGCGGGCGGCCCGTAAAACCGGGCCGCCCCCAGCTTCCACGGGCGCGTCGACGATGACCAAATCGGAACTGATCGAGATCCTCACCCAGCGCCAGGCGCACCTGAAGGCCGACGACGTCGACCTTGCGGTGAAGTCGCTGCTGGAGATGATGGCCGGCTCGCTCGCGCAGGGCGACCGGATCGAGATCCGTGGTTTCGGCAGCTTCTCGCTGCACTTCCGTCCGCCGCGTACCGGCCGCAACCCCAAGACCGGCGACGCGGTGGCGCTGCCGGGCAAGCACGTTCCCCATTTCAAGCCCGGCAAGGATCTGCGCGAGCGGGTTACCGCGGTCATTCCGCTGCCGGCCGAGGAGTAGGGCGCGGATCCCGCGCCGCAGGCCTCGCGCGATGCGAATATTCCGGATCCTCGCCGCCGTCGTGTTTGCCGCCGCGGGCATCGCCCTGGGCGCGCTCAATCCGCAGCGGGTGGTGCTCGACCTGGGCCTGGCCAGCGTGGCCGGTGGACTGGGCGCGATGCTGCTGGCGGCGCTGCTGGCCGGCGCGCTGTGCGCAGGACTGGCGCTGTCCCTGGGCGTGATCGTGCCCCTGCGACAGCGGCTGCGCGCGCGCGAGCAGGCCGCGACCCGCTCCCCCCCAGATACTGGAGCCTGAGCATGGCCTTCGTGACCGAGTGGTTCTGGTTCTTCCTGCTGTTGCCGCTGGCCGCGCTGAGCGGCTGGGTGATCGGCCGCCGGGGAGGCGAGCGCCACAGCGACACCCAGGTGAGTCGACTGTCCACCACCTATTTCCGTGGCCTGAACTACCTGCTCAACGAGCAGCCGGACAAGGCGATCGAACTGTTCCTGCACATCGCCGAGCTGGACAAGGAAACCTTCGAGACCCAGCTCGCGCTGGGCCACCTGTTCCGCCGCCGTGGCGAGGTCGATCGCGCGATCCGCCTGCACCAGGGCCTGGCACAGCGCCCCGACCTGAGCGACCAGCAGAAGGTGCTGGCGCTGCTGGCGCTGGGCGAGGACTACATGAAGGCCGGGCTGCTCGACCGCGCCGAGGTGGTGTTCACCGATCTTGCCAAGATCGACCAGCGCGCGCCGCAGGCGCTCAAGCACCTGATCGGCATCTACCAGGCCGAGCGCGACTGGGCCAAGGCGATCGAGAACGCGACCCGCTACGAGACGGCGACCGGCGAGCCGATGGGCAGGTTGATCGCGCAGTTCGAGTGCGAGCTGGCGGATCGCCTGCGCCTGGCCGGCGATGCGGATGCGGCGCGCGAGGCGGTGGCGCGCGCCTACGCGGCCGACTCGACCTCGGTGCGCGCCGGCATCCTCGAGGGTCGGCTGGAAACCGACGCGGGCAACGACGCCGCCGCGATCCGCGCCTACGAGCGCGCCGCGCGCCACGACACCGACTTCCTGCCCGAGGTGCTGCCAGCGCTGTTGGCGGCCTACGACCGGGTGGGCGATGCCTCAGGCGCGCGCAAGTTCCTGGCCGAGATGAGCGAACACTATCGCGGCATCGCGCCGGTGCTGGCGCTGACCCGGCTGGTCGAGGCGCAGGACGGCGTGCATGCCGCGCGCGGCTACCTCGCGCAGCAGCTCAAGGATCGCCCTTCGGTGCGCGGCGAGGCGGCGCTGATCGACCTCACCCTGGCCGAGAACACCGAGCTGGCGGTCACCCTCCAGGACCTGCGCCTGATCACCGAGCAACTGCTGGTGCGCAACCCCAGCTACCGCTGCAACCGCTGCGGCTTCGGCGCGCGCAGCCATCATTGGCAGTGTCCCAGCTGCAAGGAGTGGGGCACGATCAAGCCCCTGCTCAACTACGCCGTCGTCTGATGGATCCGGCGGGGTTGATCCTGCCCTGGATGCTGGCCGGCATCGGGCTTGGCGCGGCCGCAACCGCCGTGGCCCGCGCCTACGCCCTGCGGCAGCGCCTGATCGACCAGCCGGGCGAACGTCGCAGCCATGCGTCCGCGACCCCGCGCGGCGGCGGCATCTCGATCGTGCTGGTGCTGCTGGTGGCGCTGGTCGTCCAGGCGAGCTCCGCGGCGGCCGATCCGGCGAGCTGCGTGCTGGCCGGCGCCGGCCTGGTCCTGGTCGCGGGCATCGGCTGGCTCGACGACCATCGCCCCCTGCCGGCGCTGCCGCGGCTGGCCGTGCATGCGGTGGCGGCCGCTGCGCTCGCGGGCGCGCTGTGGGTCAGGGGCGGCGACCCGTTCGACCAGGCCGTCGCGTTCCTCGCGGCGCTGGTGCTGGTCAACGTGTGGAACTTCATGGACGGCATCGACGGCATCGCCGCCGGGCAGGCGCTGGTGGTCGCCGTCGCCTGGGCGCTGCTGGCCGGGGAAGGACCGGTGCTGTGGATGGGGCTTGCGATGGCCGCAGGCCTCGCCGGTTTCCTGCCATTCAACTTTCCGCGCGCGCGCATCTTTCTCGGCGACGTCGGCAGCGGCGCGCTTGGCTACGCGCTGGCCGCGCTGCTGGCGATCGGTACCCAGGCCCAGCCGCCGGCCACGCGCCTGCTCTGGCTGCTGCCGCTGCTGCCCTTCCTCCTTGACGCGTCTTTGACGCTGCTTGCGCGCATGGTGGCTCGCGAAGCCTGGTGGCAGCCGCATGTACAGCACGCCTATCAGGCCTGGGCCCGAAGGCTCGGTTCCCACGTTCCGGTCACGCTCGCCTACGCGGCGGCTGCACTGGCTGCCGCCGCGGCGATGTTTTCAGTGCGTTCAGGGAGTTGGACGGTTATCATGGCAGTTTGCTCGATGTTCCTGTTGGCGGGTGTGCTGGCATGGAAGTGGCTCCGCGGCCCCGCCGCGGGTGATTCGACGCGTGGCGTCAGGAAAGGGAACCGCTGAACATGCTCAACTGGAAGGATCGGGTCAGCATGGCGGTGCCGCGGCTTGCGGTGGTCGCCCATGATCTGGCCATGGTGTGGCTGTGCTGGGCGGCACTGCACCACTTCCGCTACCTGATGCTGCCGGTGATTCCGGCGCCGCCGCTGTCGCCCAGCGAGATCCTCCTGGTGCTCTGCGCGCAGGGCGCGGTGTTCTGGCAAGTCGGCCTGTACCGCGGGGTGTGGCGCTTCGCGAGCCTGCCCGACCTGGTCAATATCCTCAAGGCGGCACTGATCGGGCTGGTCGCGATCATGCTGGTGCTGTTCGTGTTCAACCGCCGGCTCGACCAGGTGCCGCGCTCGATGTTGCTGCTGTATCCGCTGCTGCTGACCGCGCTGCTGGGCATGCCGCGGCTGCTGTACCGGGCGTGGAAGGACCACCAGATCGCGCGCACCGACAAGGCCGCGCTGCGGGTGCTGATCCTCGGCGCCGGCCAGGCCGGCGAGACCCTGGTGCGCGACCTGCGCAGGACCGGCGCCTACATCCCGGTCGGGTTCCTGGACGATGCGGCCAAGCTGCGCGGCAGCCGCCTGCAGGGGGTTCCGGTACTCGGAAGGGTGGAGGACGTGGCCCGGATCGCCCCGGAGACGGCGGCGCAGCTGCTCGTCATCGCCATGCCATCGATCGATGCGGCCACCATGCGCCGCGTGGTCGCCGCCTGCGAGCGCACCGGGCTGCCGTTCCGTACCGTGCCGCGGCTGGACGACATGCTCGAAGGCCGTTCGCTGCCCGGCGAACTGAAGGAAGTCGCGATCGAGGATCTGCTCGGTCGCAAGCCGGTGACCCCGGACTGGAAGGCGATCCGCGGCTGGCTCGGCGGGCGCAGCGTGCTGGTGACCGGCGCCGGTGGTTCGATCGGCGGCGAACTGTGCCGGCAGTGCGCCAAGCACGGCGCGGCCCTGATCGCGCTGGTCGAGATCGACGAACTGGCGCTGATCAAGGCCGAATCCGAACTCCGGCGCGACTTCCCGCAGATCCGCTGCATTCCGGTGCTGGGAGATTGCGGCGACCCGGCGGTGATGCGCCATGCGCTGGGACTGTCGAGCCCCGACGCGGTGTTCCATGCCGCCGCCTACAAGCAGGTACCGGTGCTGGAAGGACAGCTGCGCGAGGCGGTGCGCAACAACGTGCTGGCGACCGAGACGGTCGCGCGCGAGTCGTCGCGGGTCAAGGTCGGCACCTTCGTGCTGATCTCCACCGACAAGGCGGTCGATCCGGTCAACGTGCTGGGCGCGACCAAGCGCCTGGCCGAAATGGTGTGCCAGTCGATGGCCGAGCCCGAAGGCACCCATTTCGTGACCGTTCGCTTCGGCAACGTGCTCGACTCGGCCGGCAGCGTTGTGCCGCTGTTCCGCGAGCAGATCCGCAGCGGCGGCCCGGTCACGGTGACCCACCCCGAGGTCACGCGCTACTTCATGACCATTCCCGAGGCCTGCCAGCTGATCATGCAGTCGGTCGCGATCGGCTCGCGCGAGGCGGTGTACACCCTCGACATGGGCGAGCCGGTGCCGATCCGGCTGCTGGCCGAGCAGATGATCCGGCTGGCCGGCAAGCAGCCCGATCGCGACATCGCGATCGTGTACACCGGCCTGCGCCGGGGCGAAAAGCTGCACGAAACCCTGTTCCACGCCGACGAGCGCTATCGCCCGACGGTGCATCCCAAGATCCTCCAGGCCGAGGCGCGCTCGGTGTCGGCGGAAAAGCTCCGGCCCGCCGTCGCCAGCCTGCGCGATGCAGTGGCGATCTTCGATACCGACGAGATCGCACGGCTGCTGCGCGAGACCCTGCCGGAGTTCCGGCCGCTGGTGTCGACGGCCGGGCGCGACAGCTCCGGCACGGTGGTCGCATTCCCGGCAAGACAGGCACGCAAGACATGACCCAACGCATCCGCAAGGCCGTGTTCCCGGTCGCAGGGCTGGGAACGCGGTTCCTGCCCGCGACCAAGACCGTTCCCAAGGAGATGCTGCCGATCGTCGACCGGCCGCTGATCCAGTACGCGGTGGACGAGGCCATCGAGGCCGGCTGCGACACCCTGGTGTTCGTGACCAACCGCTACAAGCACGCGGTGGCCGACTATTTCGACAAGGCCTACGAGCTCGAGCAGAAGCTGGAGAAGTCCGGCAAGCACGAGCAGCTCGAACTGGTGCGCAACGTGCTGCCCGAAGGGGTGCGCGCGGTGTTCGTCACCCAGGCCGAGGCGCTGGGCCTGGGCCACGCGGTGCTGTGCGCGAAGCCGGTGATCGGCGACGAGCCGTTCGCGGTGCTGCTGCCCGACGACCTGATCTGGAACCGCAGCGGCGACGGTGCGCTCAAGCAGATGGCCGACCATGCACAGGCCAACGGCGTGGGCGCGATCGCGGTGCAGGACGTGCCGGCAGACCAGACCGGCAGCTACGGCATCGTCGAAACCGGGGATTTCAGCGATCGCAGCGGCGCGATCCGGCGCATGGTCGAGAAGCCCAGGCCGGAAGACGCGCCGAGCACGCTGGCCGTGGTCGGCCGCTACATCCTGCCCGGCGCGATCTTCGAACACCTGGAGACGACCGGTCGTGGCGCCGGTGGCGAGATCCAGCTCACCGATGCCATCGCAAGCCTGCTGTCGAAGCACCAGATCGACGCCTACCGCTTCCGCGGTACCCGCTTCGACTGCGGCACCCACATCGGCCTGGTCGAGGCCACGATCCGCTTCGCCCTGGACCACGAGAAGATCAGCGACGCCGCCCGCGACAGCATGGCCAGCGCCCTGCGCGAACTGGGCGTCACCGACATCAGCTGACCGGCCGCGGCAGGGGGCAGGGTCGACCCTGACCCCGGTTCTGCAATCTTCCGCAGAAAAACGGCGCCCGAAGGCGCCGTTTCCATTCGGATCGATGAAGCGGCCTCAGAGCGCCTCGAAGATCCCCGCAGCGCCCATGCCGGTGCCGATGCACATGGTGACCATGCCGTACTTGTGCTTGCGACGACGCATGCCGTGGACGATGGTTGCGGTGCGGACCGCGCCGGTGGCGCCGAGGGGGTGGCCGAGCGCGATCGCGCCGCCGAGCGGATTGACCTTGTCCGGGTCCAGCTCCGAATCGCGCATCACCGCCAGCGCCTGTGCGGCGAAGGCCTCGTTGAGCTCGATCCAGTCCAGCTGGTCCCTGGTCAGGCCGGCCTGCTTCAGCGCCTTCGGAATCGCGGCGATCGGGCCGATGCCCATCACCTCCGGGCGCACGCCGGCGACCGAGAAACTGACGAAGCGGGCGAGGGGAGTCAGGCCGTAGTCCTTGATCGCCTGCTCCGAGGCCAGCAGCACCGCGCCGGCGCCGTCGCTCATCTGCGAGGAGTTGCCGGCGGTGACTGAGCCGCCGAACTGGCCGTTGCGGAACACCGTGCGCAGCTTCGCCAGGCCTTCGGGCGAGGTGTCGGGGCGCGGGCCCTCGTCGTGCTCCACCAGCAGCTTCCGCAGCCGGATCGTGTTGCCGGCCGGGTCCGGCTGGCGCGAGACCACCTCGTAGGGCGTGATCTCCCCGGCGAACTCTCCAGCCGCCTGCGCCGCGAGCGCCTTGCGGTGCGAGGCGACGGCGAACGCGTCCTGGTCCTCGCGCGAGACCTTCCATTCCTCGGCCACCTTCTCGGCGGTGATGCCCATGCCGTAGGCGATGGCAACGTGGTCGTCCCTGAACACCGACGGCGACAGCGCAATCTTGTTGCCCATCATCGGCACCATCGACATCGACTCGGTGCCGCCGGCCAGCATCAGGTCGGCGTTGCCGAGCCGGATCTGGTCGGCCGCCAGCGCGACGGCCTGCAGGCCGGACGAGCAGAAGCGGTTGATGGTCTGCGCGGCGACGGTGTCGGGCAGCCCGGCGAGCAGCACGCCGATGCGCGCCACGTTCATGCCCTGCTCGCCCTCGGGCATGGCGCAGCCGATGATCGCGTCATCGATGCGGCCCGTGTCGATGCCCGGCGCCTGCGCGACCACGGCCCTGAGCACGTGGGCGAGCATGTCGTCCGGACGGGTGTTGCGGAACACGCCCTTTGGCGCCTTTCCGACCGGCGTGCGGGTGGCGGCGACGATGTAGGCGTCCTGGGTTTGCTTGCTCATGAAGATCTCCAAGGAAGCGGTCCGCCAGGAACGCGAAGGGCGCAGAAGGAAAAGCCAAAGCGGGGATCCTGCGTCTTTTGCGTTCTTTGCGGACCGATTTGCATTTAGTTGCGCAGCGGTTTGCCGGTCTTGAGCATGTGCCCGATGCGGGCCTGGGTCTTTTCCTGCTGCGCCAGTTCGACGAAGTGCCGGCGCTCGAGCTTGAGCAGCCAGTCCTCGTCGACAACCGCGCCGCGGTCGACCTCGCCGCCGCACAGCACGGTGGCGATGCGGGTGGCGATCTCGTCGTCGTATTCGCTGATGAAGCGGCCCTCGAGCATGTTCACCAGCAGCATGCGGAAGGTGGCGATGCCGACGTCGCCGGCCACGGCGATGCGGCGCGCGGGCAGGGGCGGCCGCCAGCCGGACTCGGCCAGCGCGCGCGCCTCCTGGCGGGCGATGTGCAGCAGTTCGTGGGCGTTGAACACCACCCGGTCGGACGCGCGCATCAGCCCCAGCTCCTGCGCCTCCACCGCGGAGGTCGAGACCTTGGCCATGGCCACCGTCTCGAAGGTCTTCTTCAGCTCGGCGAACACGTCGCCGCCGGGGCCGGCCGCCTGCGAGGCGCGCACCGCGATCTCCTTGAGCCCGCCGCCGGCCGGCAGCAGGCCGACGCCGGCCTCGACCAGGCCGATGTAGCTCTCAAGATGCGCCACCGTGCGCGCCGAATGCATCTGGAACTCGCAGCCGCCGCCCAGCGCCAGCCCGCGCACCGCCGCCACCACCGGCACCAGCGAATACTTGATCCGCTGGCTGGTGGCCTGGAAGTTGGCCACCATCGCCTCGAACGCGTCGACCTTGCCGGCCTGCAGCAGGCCCAGCGCCCCGGCGAGGTCGGCGCCGGCCGAGAACGGCTCCTTCGGCTGCCAGATCACCAGGCCCGCGAACTTCTTCTCGGCGATGCCGACCGCCTCCTGCAGCCCGTCGAGCACGGCGTCGGAGACGGTGTGCATCTTGGTCTTGAACGAGACCACGCCGACGTCGTCGCCGTCGGTCCACAGCCGCACGCCGTCGTTCTCGAAGACGGTCTCGCCCTCGGCGAACGATTCGCCCAGCAGCGGGTCCGGGAAGCGCTGGCGCTTGTACACGCCCAGCGCCGAGCGCGGCAGCTTGGCGTCCTGGCCTGGGCTGTAGCTGCCCTCGGCGGCGTGCACGCCCTCGCGGCCGTCGAACACCCAGTTCGGCAGCGGCGCGTCGCTCATGGCCTTGCCGGCGACGATGTCGTCGGCGATCCACTGCGCCACCTGCTTCCAGCCGGCGGCCTGCCAGGTCTCGAACGGGCCGAGCGACCAGCCGTAGCCCCAGCGGATCGCCAGGTCCACGTCGCGCGCGGTTTCGGCGATGTCGGACAGGTGGAAGGCGCTGTAGTGAAACAGGTCACGGAACACCGCCCACAGGAACTGCGCCTGCGGGTGCTGGCTCTCGCGCAGCTTCTGGAACTTCTCCGCCGGGTTCTTCGTCTTGAGGATCGCGACCACCTCGTCGGCGGCCTTGCGGTCGGCGGAGCGGTAGTCCTGCTGCTCCAGGTCGAGCACGTGGATGTCCCTGCCGACCTTGCGGAACACGCCGGCGCCGGTCTTCTGGCCCAGCGCGCCCTTGTCGATCAGCGCGGCCAGCCACTTGGGCGACTTGAAGTACCGGTGCCAGGGGTCCTCGGGCAGGGTGTCGGCCATGGTCTTGATCACATGGGCCATGGTGTCCAGGCCGACCACGTCGGAGGTGCGGTAGGTGGCCGACTTCGGCCGCCCGATCAGCGGCCCGGTCAGCGCGTCCACCTCGTCGAAGCCCAGGTTGAACTCGCTGGTGTGATGCGCCGTGGCCAGGATCGAGAACACGCCGATCCGGTTGCCGATGAAGTTGGGCGTGTCCTTGGCGTAGACCACGCCCTTGCCCAGGGTGCTGGTGAGGAAGGTTTCGAGGCCTTCGAGCACCGCGTCGTCGGTGGTCCTGGCCGGGATCAGCTCGGCCAGGTGCATGTAGCGCGGCGGGTTGAAGAAGTGCACGCCGCAGAACCGCGAGCGAAGCTGTTCGGGAAGAACATCCGACAACTTGTTGATTCCAAGGCCGGATGTGTTGCTGGCCAGCACCGCATGCGGGGCCACGAAGGGCGCGATCCTGCGGTACAGGTCCTGCTTCCAGTCCATCCGCTCGGCGATCGCCTCGATGATCAGGTCGCACTCCTTGAGCAGGTCCAGGCCGGTCTCGTAGTTGGCCGGGGTAATCGCTTCGGCCAGCGACCTGCTGGCCAGCGGGGCAGGGCTGAGCTTGCCCAGGCCGGCCAGCGCCTTGAGCACGATCCCGTTGGGGTCGCCTTCCTTCGCCGGCAGGTCGAACAGCACCGTGTCGACGCCGGCGTTGGTCAGGTGCGCCGCGATCTGCGCGCCCATGACGCCGGCGCCCAGGACCGCGGCTCGCCGTACAAGCAGTTTCTCAGACATGTTCTGCATCCATCTGTTTGAAAAGGGGATCGCCGGGTCTCAGGCTTCGAATCCGGCGGCGGCAAAGCGGATCAGTTCGCGTGCGGCCTGGCGGCGGTGGGCGGCTTCGTCGACTCCCGCCGGCCGCTTGATCAGGCCGAAGTCGGCCATGGCGTAGGTCAGCGCGCCGCCGAGGAAGTCCAGTCGCCAATACAGGGTTTCCTTGTCCAGGCGCGGCAGCCGGGTCGCGAGCGCGCGGGCGAACTCGCGTTGCACGTGGCCGTAGCGGTCGGACAGGAACCTGCGCAGATTCTCGTTGTTCTCGGCGTAAGCGCGCGCGATGACGCGGATGAAGGCGTGGCCCTGGCGCTCCAGGGCCAGGTCGAGCGCCGGCTCCACGAAGGCGGCCAGGATCGGATCGAGCGCATCGGCGCCCTCGGCCACGGCGGCACGCAGTCGCTCCAGGCGCTGTTGGCTCATCGCGTCCATGCGCCGGCGGAACACTTCGTGGACCAGGTTGTCCTTGCTGCCGAAGTGATAGTTGACCGCGGCGATGTTGACGTCCGCCAGGGCGGTGACCTGGCGCAGCGAGGTGCCGGAAAAGCCGTGCTGGGCGAACAGTTCCTCGGCCGCGCCGAGGATCCGGTCCTTGGTGGAGAACTGCTGCCCGGGTACCGCCATGCTGTCCGTCCACCGCTCAATCAAACGCTTGTTTGATCTTAGTCCGGGTCCATTCAAGACGCAAATCCACCCCTCCTGCGTTGGAGCACAATCCGGTAGAATTACCGCAGCCTTGTCGGCTAAACCCGCGTCCCCACGCGGGTTTTTCCATGTTAATCTGGTCGCCGCCGGAGCGTGCGGCCCCCTGCCCGGAGATCTGCCCATGGCGCTGGAGCGCACCCTTTCGATCATCAAGCCCGATGCCGTCGCCAAGAACGTCATCGGCGAAATCTACAGCCGCTTCGAGAAGGGCGGCCTGAAGGTCGTCGCCTCGAAGATGAAGCATCTCTCGCGCAAGGAGGCCGAAGGCTTCTATGCGGTGCATCGCGAGCGTCCGTTCTTCAACGCGCTGGTCGAGTTCATGATCAGCGGCCCGGTGATGGTGCAGGTGCTCGAAGGCGAGGGCGCGATCGCGAAGAACCGCGAGTTGATGGGCGCGACCAATCCCAAGGAAGCCGCCGCCGGCACGATCCGCGCCGACTTCGCCGACAGCATCGACGCCAACGCCGTGCACGGTTCGGACGCGCCGGAAACCGCCGCGGTGGAAATCGCCTACTTCTTCGCCAGCACCGAGATTTTTTCCCGTTGAGAATGGCCTGAGCTTCAAGTGGACACCCCCGCGACCAGCACGAAGCAGAACCTGCTCGACCTCGATCGCGAGGGGTTGGAGCGCTTTTTCGCCGATGCCCTCGGCGAGAAGCGCTTCCGCGCGCACCAGGTGATGAAGTGGATCCACCACCGCCATGTCACCGATTTCGACGAGATGACCGACCTTGGCAAGGCGCTGCGGGCCAAGCTGCACGGGCATGCCGAAGTGCGCGTGCCGCAGGTCCAGTTCGACAAGCCCTCGGCCGACGGCACCCACAAGTGGCTGCTGGGCATGGATGGCAACAACGCCATCGAAGCGGTCTACATTCCCGACAAGGGCCGCGGCACCCTGTGCGTGTCCTCGCAGGTGGGCTGCGCGCTGAACTGCACGTTCTGCTCGACCGCCACCCAGGGCTTCAACCGCAACCTGTCCACCGCCGAGATCATCGGCCAGGTGTGGACCGCCGCGCGCCACCTGGGCAACGTGCCCCACAGGCAGCGCAGGCTGACCAACGTGGTGATGATGGGCATGGGCGAGCCGCTCATGAACTTCGACAACGTGGTCCGCGCGATGAGCGTGATGCGCGACGACCTGGGCTACGGCCTGGCCAACAAGCGCGTGACCCTGTCGACCGCCGGCGTGGTGCCGATGATCGACAAGCTGGGCGAGGTCAGCGACGTGTCGCTGGCGGTGTCGCTGCACGCGCCCAACGACGAACTGCGCAGCCAGCTCGTTCCGCTCAACAGGAAGTACCCGATCGCCGAGCTGATGGATTCCTGCGTGCGCTACGCGCAGCGCAAGCGCGGCGAGTCGGTGACCTTCGAATACACCCTGATGAAGGACGTCAACGACCAGCCCGCGCATGCGCGCGAACTGGTGCGGCTGATGCGCGATTTCGACAACCGGCTGCAGATGAAGGACGCGGCCAAGGTCAACCTGATCCCGTTCAACCCGTTTCCGGGCACGCGCTACCAGCGCCCGGACGACGCGGCCATCCGCCGTTTCCAGAAGCTGCTCAACGAGGCCGGCCGCATCGCGCCGGTGCGCCGCACCCGCGGCGACGACATCGACGCGGCCTGCGGCCAGCTCAAGGGCCAGGTGATGGACCGCACCCGGCGCCAGTCCGAGTTCCGCAAGCGGCTGCAGGAGGGAGGCGCCGATGCGCTGGCGTGAGCCGATCCTGCTGGCGGCCGTGCTGGTGTTCGCCACCAGCGCCTGTTCGCGGCTGAGCTTCGTCAAGCCGGACGCTTCGCGCCGGGGCGTGGACAGGGTGGCGCCCGAGTACACCTTCAGGGAAAGCGAGTCCGGAAAGCGTCGAGCCGAGGCGCGGCGGCACTTGACGGCCGCCGACCGGCACATTCGCGCCGGCGAGATCGAGGAAGCGGCCAAGGAGGCCAGGGCGGCGCTCAGGGCCGACGACGAGTTGCCCGCGGGGCATACGATCATGGCGATGATCGCCGCCAGGCAGGGCAACACGGAGCTGGCCGGCACCCACCACGCCGAGGCGGCGCGCCTGGGGCCGTCCGGGGCGACCTACAACAACTACGGCGCCTGGCTGTGCGGCAACGGGCGCGCGGCCGAATCGCTGCAATGGTTCGACAATGCCCTGCGCGACCCCCGCTACGGCGACCGCGCCGGGGCGATGGCCAATGCCGGTGCCTGCGCCGCCCGGGCGGGGGAGTTCGACCGGGTCGAACGCGACCTGCGCGCCGCGCTCGAACTCGACCCGGTCAACCTGGTCGCGCTGGGCGCGATGGCCGAGGAAAGCATGCGCCAGGGGCAGTACCTCGATGCCCGCGCATTCTCCCAGCGCCGGCTCGCGGCGGGGCCTGCGACGCGCCCGGCGCTCGAATTGGCGTCACGAATCGAGGATAAACTCGGCGACAGCCGTGCCGCGGGCCGTTATGTTGAGCGGCTCAGGACTGAGTTTCCGCAGGCAGGAAGCACGTTTCCAGGGGAAAGCAGCACACTATGAAGTCTTCCGACCAGATGGCCGGCCGGACCGGCTGCGGCGACGGCGAACGACTGCGCAAGGCGCGCGAGGCGGCAGGCCTTGACGTGGCCGAGGTGGCGCGGCGGCTGAAAATGCCTGTCCGCGTGGTCCAGTCGCTTGAAAACCAGGACTGGGACGGGCTTGATGCGCCGGTCTTCGTCCGCGGCCAGTTGCGCAGCTATGCGCGGCTGCTCGGGCTGCGCATCGACGAGGCGCTTCCCTCGGCCTCGCCCTCGCTGCCGATCGAGCCGGCCAAGCTCGAACCGCGCGCCTACACCCCGCCGCTGCGCCGCGCCGCCGACCGGCTGATGGGGCGCATGGTCTACATCGTGATCACCGCCCTGATCGCGGTGCCGGTGTGGATGGCGACCCGCTCCCACCTCGACTCGCGGATCCAGCTGGACACCGCGCTCGAACTGCCCGCGGATCCGGCGGCGACCGCCGAACGCCCGGCGCCGGAGCCGGGAGTCGACGACGGCCCGCGGCCGCTGGTGGCGTCGATGGCGGCGCTGCCGCAGCGCGAGCGCGCGGCGACCCGCCCCGCCGACGCGGCGGCGCTGTCGCTGCGGTTTTCCGAAGACAGCTGGGTGGAGATCTTCGATCTCCAGGGCGACGTGCTCGAACGTGGCCTGCTCAAGGCCGGCGACCGTCGCGACTTTGCCCGTGGCGAAGTGGGCCGCGTGGTGATCGGCAACGTCGAGGCGGTGGAGGTGCGGGGCAACGGCAGTGTTCAGGATCTGTCCGAGTTCCAGCGAGCGAACGTCGCGCGCTTTACGGTATCCTCTGACGGCTCCATCGCGCCGCTCGGCCAGTAGCGCCGCGACTGTCGATGGAACGCGCGCCCGGCCCCGATGCCGGGCGTTTCCCGATCGCTCCGCTTGTCCCGCCATCGGCCTGGGACAAGACCTGATGGCAGTAGACGATGGCGTTGGATGAACTGCTCGATGAGCACGAACAAGGCGAGAAGGTCCGCACCTGGCTGAAGGACAACGGCCTCGGGATCGTCGGAGGACTGGTCCTGGGTCTGGCCATCATCGGCGGCGGCAAGTGGTGGCTGCAGCGGGAGCACCAGCAGCGCGTTGCCACCGGTGAAGCCTACGAACGCATGGTGGGTGCGGTCGAGGCCGGCAATCTCGAACAGGCCACGACCGCTGCCGGCAGCCTGGCCACCACCAGCTACGCGCCGCTGGCCGCACTCGCCTTGGCCAAGGGCCAGCTCGCGGCCGGCGAGGGCGAGGCCGCGATCGCCACGCTGCGCGCCGCGCACAGCGAGGACCCGGGCCTGGCGGCGGTGATCCGCCTTCGCCTGGCGAGGCTGCTGGTGGATGCGGGGCAGGGCGCGGAAGCGCTGACCCTGCTCGCGGGGGCCGACGACCCGGGCGCGCTCGAGGCCCGCGGCGACGCGCAGTTCGCCCTCGGCAAGCCCGACGAAGCCCGCAAGGATTACGAGGAGGCGTTGCGCAAGCTCGACGTCGCCGCGCCGCAGCGTCAGCTGCTGGAACTCAAACTGACCCAGACCGGCGGCACGCCGGATACGACGGAAGCCGAATCCTGATGAAGTCGTCCCTCTTTGCGCCCGCTGCTGCGCGGTACCGCTGGCGGCGCCATGCCGGCCGAACAATCGTCGTGCTTGCCTGCAGCCTCGCGCTGGCCGGCTGCGGCACCATCCGCGGCTGGTTCGATGGCGACGGCGAGAAGGCGGCGAAAAAGCGCGCGTCCGAGCCTGCCGAGCTGGTCGATTTCGCGCCCTCGGCGAGCGTCTCGCGGCTGTGGTCGGCCAGTGCCGGCAAGGGCGAGGACCATCTCGGCGTGCGCCAGGGTCCGGTCATCGCCGACGGCCGCGTCTATGCGGCGGCGGTCGACGGCGGCGTGCGCGCCTTCGACCTGCAGTCGGGCGCGCTGCTGTGGCACCACGATTCGGACCTGCGCCTGAGCGGCGGTCCCGGTGCCGGCGAGGGCCTGGTGGTGGCCGGCAGCCTCAAGGGCGAGGTGGTGGCGCTGGATGCCGCGACCGGCGCCGAGCGCTGGCAGGCCGAGGTTCCCAACGAGGTGATCGCGCCGCCGGTGATCGGCCAGGGCATGGTGTTCGTGCGCTCCAACGACGGACGCCTGACCGCCTTCGACGCCGCCAGCGGCGAACGGCGCTGGTTCTGGACCAGGGAGCTGCCGACCCTGACCGTGCGCGGCAACGACGGGCCGGTGCTGGGTCCGGGCCTGGTGTTCATCGGCAACGACGACGGCACCCTGGCGGCGATCTCGCTTTCCGATGGCCGCCTGCTGTGGGACCTGCCCGTGGCGCAGCCCGACGGGCGCACCGAGCTCGACCGCATGGCCGATATCGACGGCACCCCGGTGCTCGATGGCACCGTGCTCTACGCCAACAGCTACAAGCAGGCGACGATGGCGATCGACGCGCCCAGCGGCCGCCCGATCTGGGGCAGCGAGCACGGCGGCGCCGGCCGTCCGGGCCTGACGGTGGACAAGGTGATCGTGTCCGACCGCAATGGATCGGTCTGGGGCCTGGACCGCAGTTCGGGCAGCGCGGCCTGGGGGCAGTCGGGCCTGGCGCGGCGCAGCCTGAGCGGAGTGGCGGTGCACGGCGACTACGCGGTGGTTGGCGATTTCGACGGCTACCTGCACTGGCTGCGCCTGGACAACGGTGATTTCGCCGCGCGCCAACGCGCCGGACGCGCTGCGATCAAGGGCGCGCCGGTGGTGGCCGACGGCATCCTGGTGGTGCAGAACGTCGACGGCGACCTGACCGCCTGGCGCGTGCAGTAGGGCCGCGGCGCCCGGTGGCGCCCGCGG
>JAEWGI010000076.1 GCA_023388355.1 Pseudomonadota bacterium | reverse complement strand
TCGTCGCGGTTGATGAAGCTGATGATCTTGCCGGTGCCGGCCATCCGGTTCTGGCGCACCAGGTTGTAGAAATAGGCGAAGCCGGAATAGAAGTTGATGCCTTCCAGGATCGAGGACTGGATCAGCGAGCGCAGCAGGGTCTCGGCGGTCTTCTCGCGCATGAACTCGTCGTACGAGGCCATGATCGGCGCGTTGCGCGCGATGATCGTCGGGTGGGTGCGCGCGAGCTCGAACACCCGGTTCTGGTTGGACAGGTCGGTGATCGAGGCCAGCACGTAGCTGTAGCTCTCGTTGTGGATCACCTCCTGCTGGCCGATGATCGCGGCATTGGCGTGCGCGGCCGGGTCGGTGATGTACTCGGCGACGTTGTAGATGAAGCGCGTCTGCGGCGAGTCGAGCGTGGCGAGCAGGCCGATGATCGAATCGTAGGCGTTCTTCTCGCGCGCGGACAGCTCGCCGTACTGCTTGGCGTCGCCCTTCATGTCGACCTCGTCCGGGATCCAGAAGTTGGTCGAGAGCTCCTTGTAGGCACGATAGAACGACGGATACGGGATGTCGTTCCAGTTGAGGATGCCGGAGGTGGTGCCGTTGATGATCCCGGTGGAGCGATTGGGATGGCGCGGCTCGAGGATGCGGATGCGCTCGAGCGGGGTGGCGGTACGGGGTGCTGCAGTGGCGGACATGTCGTGCTTTCCGTTGTGCTGGCATTGCTCTTGTAGGAGCGGCTTCAGCCGCGAGCGCCTGCCTGGCGATGGTTTGTGCTTGCCGGGAGCATCCGGTCGCGGCTGAAGCCGCTCCTACAGCGGGAGTCGGGCGAAAGCCGACTCTGACCCCGGTTCTTGAGTTGTCATTTCGACCGAAGGGAGAAATCCTGTTTCCGATCGCCGGGAACGAGAGCCCTCGTCGCGTTCGGGATGACAACGGCAGGCGGGCCTGCCGCTGTCAGCTCGAACACCATTCGCACTCGGCGATATCGATATCGTTCGAGCGCACGTAGTACGTGGTCTTGATGCCGCCGCGCCACGCGCTCATGTGCAGCTCGAGCAGCGTCGAGGCGCGGATGGTCGAGGGCACGTACAGGTTGAAGCTGATCGCCTGGTCGACATGGCGCTGGCGCCGCGCGTTCTGCCGCACCGAGGCGAACTGGTCGACCCTGTACGCGCCCTTCTCGTAGTACGGCCAGGTCTCCAGCGACAGGCCCGGCGCGGCGACCGGCCGCCGGTAGTCCTTCTTCTCCTCGTAGTAGAACGCCGAGTAGATCGGATCGATCGAGGCGGTGGAGCCCGCGATCTGCGCGGTCGACATGTTCGGGGCGACCGCCAGCAGCCAGCCGTTGCGCAGTCCGTTCACCGCCACCTGCGCCGCCAGGTCCAGCCACTGCGGGCTGTTGTAGCCACGGTCGCGGAAGTAGGTGCCGGTATGCCAGTCGCTGCCGGCGAATGCCGGATAGGTGCCCTTCTCCTTCGCCAGGGCCATGCTCGCCTGGATGGCCAGGTGGTTGATCCGCTCGTACAGCGCGTCGCTGAAGTCCTCGGCCTCCGGCGAGTTCCAGTCGATGCCCTTGAGCGCCAGCAGGTGGTGCCAGCCGAACGTGCCCAGGCCGATCGCGCGGTATTTGCGGTTGGTGATCGTGGCCTGGGGCACCGGCAGCGCGTTGAGGTCGATCACGTTGTCGAGCATGCGCACCTGGATCGGGACCAGGCGTTCGAGCACGTCGGTGATCAGGTCGCCCTGGCCGTCGGGCGGCAGCACGGCGCGGCCGAGATTGATCGAGGACAGGTTGCAGACCACGAAGTCCCCGGCCTGCTTCGTGGTCACGATCTGGTTGCCGGAGATGATCTCCTGCATGAGCCGGGTCGGGCTCATGTTCTGCAGGATCTCGGTGCACAGGTTGGACGAATACACCATGCCGGCATGCTTGTTCGGGTTCCTCCGGTTGACCTCGTCGCGGTAGAACATGAACGGATTGCCGGTCTCCAGCTGGCTGACCATCAGCCGCTTGAAGATGTCGATCGCCTTGACCGTCCTGCGGCCGATGCGCTCGTCGTTGACGACCTCTTCGTACCTGCGCCGGAAGCTGCCCTCGCCCTTCGTCTCGTCGAAGGCATCCTGCAGGTACCAGCCCTTCACCCGCTTCACCTCGTGCGGGTCGAACAGGTACCAGTCGCCGCGGCGCTCCACCGCCTCCATGAACAGGTCGGGGATGCAGACCGAGGTGAACACGTCGTGCGCGCGCAGGCGCTGGTCGCCGTTGTTCAGGCGCAGGTCGAGGAAGGCCTCGATGTCGCGATGCCAGATGTCCAGGTAGACCGCGACCGCGCCCTTGCGCTGGCCGAGCTGGTCGACCGAGACCGCGGTGTTGTTGAGTTGCTTGATCCACGGCACCACGCCGCCGGACGAGTTGGGCACGCCGCGGATCGCCGAGCCCGAGGCGCGCACGTAGCCCATGTAGGCACCCACGCCGCCGCCGCCCTTGGACACGCGGGCGATGTCGGTATTGGAATCGAAGATGCCCTGCAGCGAATCGTCCACCGTGTCGATGAAGCACGACGACAGCTGCCCACCCACCTTGCCCGCGTTCTGCAAGGTCGGCGTGGCCACGGTCATGTACAGGTTCGACAGCGCCCAGTAGGCCTCGCCCACCAGCTGCATGCGGCGCTCGCGCCCGCCCTGGCCGGTGCCGCCCTCGTTCTGCATCAGGTACAGCGCGATGGTGAGCCAGCGCTCCTGCGGCAGTTCGTACACGTTGCGCGCATGGTCGGTGGCCAGGTAGCGCGTGGCCAGCAGGTACAGGCCGTTGTAGGCGAACAGCAGGTCGCGCGAGGGGTCGATCATGCGCGCGGCCTGCTGCAGCTCTTCCTTGGAATAGGCGCGCAGGATGTCGTTGGAATAGATGTTGCGGTCGGCCAGCGACTCCTGCAGGCCGACGTAGCAGCCGTACTTCTGCCCGGCGTCGTAGAAGCGGTTGCGGCTGGCGCGCTTGTACAGGCGCCGCAGGTACAGGCGCGCGGCGAACATCTCCCACTCCGGCGCGGTCAGGTCGACGCGGGCCTCGGCCTCGCGGATCAGGTGGTCGACCAGGTCGTCGGCGTTCAGCGCCTCCTTGCGCTCGACGAAGCCGAGGATGCCGCGCTTGTAGTCGTCGATATCGAGCTGCGGGAAGGCGGCGTGGTCGCGGTCGATGGCGCGCTCCAGGCGGGCGCGGTCGAAGGGCATCCGGCGGTTGCCGGCCTCCTTGGTGATCCAGGCGGTTGCGGCGACGGGGGCGACGGTGTCGGCGCGGCCGGGATCGGGCACCGGGGCGGGCACCGGGGCGTCGTGCGCGGCCGCGTCGCGGTGGTCGCAGGCGGACGCGGACGCGTCGCTGCGGGCCGCGGCGGCGGGCGGCGGCGCGGCTGCAACCGCGCCGTGGGTCTCGGGGTGATGGCTCATGCGTCCCTCCATGCGTGGCGCACGGCCGGCCTGTCCCTCGCAGGCGGGCGTGGCGTTGGAGGCGAGGGTGGATCGGCGGCGTCGCAGGGACCGGGACTGCGCGTGGCGCGGCCGGACCTGCTCCACCAGCCATCTCCCCCCGGAGATTCCGCGGCCGGCACCGCGCGGCGTGCATGCGCGCGGCTGTCGGCAGGTCTTCGGACTCACGGGTCCGGAAGGCCGTGGCCTTCCACCTCCCCCGCCGCTTCCCGGAGCGTGGCTCCAGTGCTGGTGGCGGGTTCGTTCCCGATTACCGCTGCGGGGCAGTGCCGGACTGGCCGCGTCCCTTGCGGGCGGGCGTCACCGGCTTCCCTTTTCATCCCCGCGCCAGGGCGGGGAACCGACGGCCCCAAGATAGTGGGGTCGTCTGGCAGCGTCAACCGAAAATGTTGTGGTCGGGCAGCGCGGTGCCAGGAGCCGGGCGCCGTCCCCGTCTGCGGCCCGGGCCGCATTCCCCGGGTGCGCGCGCCCCGGCCCGACCCGCCCTAGCCACCGCGGTGGCCGGCGGCCAGGTACTCGGCGCTCTGCATCTCGATCAGCCGCGAGGCGGTGCGTTCGAACGCGCTCGACAGCCGCTCGCCGGCATACAGCGCGTGCGGCGGCGCGGCGGCGGTGCACACCAGGTTGACCTGGCTGTCGTACAGCTCGTCGACCAGGTGCACGAAGCGGCGCGCGGCGTCGTTGCGGCGTTCGTCCAGCAGCGGGATCCCGCCCAGCAGCACGGTGTGGAACTCGCGCGCGATCTCGATGTAGTCGGTGTTGCCGCGCGGGCCTTCGCACAGGGCATCGAAGTCGAACCAGGCCATGTCCTGGTGGCGCGCGCGCACCGGGATGCGGCGGCCCTCGATCTCGATCCCGGCGTCGCGGTGGCCGTCATCGCCGCCCAGCTCGCGCCAGCGCGATTCCAGCCACGCGTCCGATTCCGCATCCAGCGGCGTGCGGTACACGGGAGAACGGGTGAGCGCGCGCAGCCGGTAGTCGATGTCGCTGTCCAGGTGCACCACCTGGCAGTGGCTGCGGATCAGCTCGATCGCCGGCAGGAAGCGCGCGCGCTGCAGGCCGTCGCGGTACAGCTCCACCGGATCGACGTTGGAGGTGGTCACCAGCACGATGCCCTCGGCGAACATGCGCTCGAGCAGGCGCGCCAGGATCATCGCATCGCCGATGTCGCTGACGAAGAACTCGTCCAGTACCAGCACCTGCATCCGCCGGCGCCAGCCCTGCACGATCGTGGCCAGCGGATCGCGCTCGCCGGCATGCGCGCGCAGCTGCTGGTGCACCGAGCGCATGAAGCGGTGGAAATGGGTGCGGCGCTTGCCCGCGCGCCCGCGCGCGGCCGGCGCCGCGGCGGCGTCGGCCAGGGTCTCGCCGCGCACGCCGGGCGGCGGCAGCGACTGGTGGAACAGGTCGACCAGGAAGGTCTTGCCGCGGCCGACCCCGCCCCACAGGTACAGCCCGCGCGGCGCCTCGACCGCCCGCCCGCGCAGGCGCGCGAACAGGCCGGTCGGGGCAGGCTGCAGCAGCGCCGCGTGCAGGCGGTCGAGCGCCTGCAGCGCCTCGCGCTGGGCCGGGTCGTCGCTCCAGTCGCCGCGTTCGACGCCGGCGCGGTAGAGCGCCGAGGGCGGCGCCGTTTCCGGCTCAGCCATCCGCGACCGGCAGGTAGGCGCGCACCCCGTGCTTGATCGCGCCGCGCAGGTCGATCAGCTTGCGGTGGAAGAAGTGGCTGGTGTCGGGCATCCGCACCAGTTCGGCCTGGGCGCCGCTGTCCTCCAGCCAGTCGTATACCGCCTGCGGGTCGACGATCTCGTCGGCCTCGCCCTGGATCACCAGCCAGGGCATGGTGGGCAGTTCGATCGCCTCGAAATCCCAGCGCCCGGCCGGCGGCGCGATCGACAGCAGCAGCGCCGGCTGCAGCGCGGCCGCGGCGCGCAGCGAGACGTAGGCGCCGAAGCTGAAGCCGGCCAGCCACAGGGCCTGACCGGGACGCTGCGCGCGCACCCAGGCCGCGACCGCGCGCAGGTCCTCCTGCTCGCCTTCGCCCTGGTCGAACTCGCCGCCGGAGCCGCCGGTGCCGCGGAAGTTGAAGCGCACCGTGGTCGCGCCCAGTTCGCGCAGCGCGCGCGCGGCCATGGTCACGACCTTGTTGTGCATGGTCCCGCCCTCGGTCGGCAGCGGATGGCAGATGATCGCCACCAGCGGCAGGGGCGCGACGTCGGCGTCGGGCGGGTCGACCGCCAGTTCCAGCGCGCCGGCCGGGCCCGGCAGCTGCAGGGTCGCAGCCTCGGTGGGGAAGTCGGGGAGGGTGGCCATGGCGGCATGATACCGCCCGCGGCCGGTCCCGGCGGCGACGCCGGTTCCGCTACAGGTCCAGCCCCACCAGGAGCGGGTCGTGGTCCGAACTGCGCCAGGGTTTGGTGGCACGATCGCTGCCGTTGCCTGCGCGATCGGCGGCGTTTGCCGGCTCGTCGGCATTGCTGTGCCACGCCGCCGCGCCCGCCAGCCGGTCCGCCAGGGCCGGGCTGAGCAGCACGTGGTCCAGGCGCCCGGCCAGGCCGTCGAACACGAAACTGTGCGGGCCCGGGCCGTCCGCCCCGGCCAAGGCGTCGATCCAACCGAGTTCGCGCAGCAGGCGCAGTGGATCTTCCTGGCTGTAGGCGTTCAGATCGCCGACGATCGCGGCAAGATCAGAGCCGGACCCGGTAGGATCACCTTCCATCCATTCCGCCAGCCGGCGCGCCGATTCGACCCGGGTCCGGTTCCAGCAGGCCTGGCCGTCGCCCTGGTCGCGGTCCCTGCCGCCGGCCTCGCCGCAGCCCTTGGACTTGAAGTGGTTGGCCACCACCACGAACGTCGGGCCGGCGTCGCGGCCGCCGCCCGCCAGCGGCACGAAGGCCTGGGCCAGCGGCACCCGGCTGCGGCTGCCGAAGGGCCCACCCTCGAGCATGGCCGGGGCTCCCTGCGGCCGCAGCCGCGAGCCGCGATAGACCAGCCCGACCCGGATCTCGTCGCCGCCCGGGCCGCGGCCGGCGTCGACGAAGGCCCAGTCGCCGCCATCGGCATTGAGCGCGTCCACCAGCTGGGCCAGGCTCGACTCCGGCCCGTAGCCGTCGTTCTCCAGCTCCATCAGCGCGGCCACGTGCGGATCGAGCGCCTGGATCGTCGCCACCAGCCGCGCCAGCTGCACCTGCAGCCGGGCCGGCGTGCGCGCGCCGCGCGCGGTCGGGAAGCCGCCGCCGCGGCCGTCGCCGTTGAACAGGTTGTGCAGGTTGAACACCGCCAGGCGCAGGCTGCCGGGCACCGTCGGCGCCGCCGGGCGCGGCGCGGGCTCGACCCGCAGCGGCGCGGTCAGCTGCAGCCGCCAGTCGCCCCAGCGCCAGTCGACGATGCCCTCGGCACCGGCCACGAGGCTGCCCGAGCGCGGCGGCGGCCGGCCGTCCAGGTACCAGGCCGGGCCGGGGTTCTCGCGCGCCATCGCGTCGTCCAGCAGCAGCTGCCGGCGCCGGTTGGCCCCGGCCACGCGCTCGGCCGCGGGCCCGGGCGGGGCGAGTTCGGTGGGCGTGGACAGGCGCCCGCCGAAGCTGGCGTGGAGCACCCCGCGGCGCGCCAGCTGGTGCTGGCCGCCGATGGTGAGCGGAGCGTCGATGCGCAGCCGCATGCCTTCGTGGCGCTCCCAGTCGTCGGGGGCGGCGTCCAGCACCAGCGGGGCCACCTCGCCGCGGCCGATGATGTCGATCGCGGAGGCCTGGAGCGTGGTCAGGGTGCCGCGGCCGCGTTCGCCGTGTTCGACCACGCGCCCGTGCACCCGCACCCGGTCGCCGGCGCGCAGTCCGGGGTCGGTGTCGGAGACCACGAACAGCGCATCGGAGGTGGCCGGATTGCCGTCGCCGGCGTCCTGCACGAACCAGCCGCCGAGGTGGCGTCCGAAGCTGCCGGTGACCACGCCCTCGATCGCGACCCTGCGGTCGAGCATCGGGCTGGCGTCGCCGCTGCCCTGGATCGCGCCGATCGCCACCGGCCCGTCGGGCGCCTGCGCCGGATCGGCCGGGCCGCTGCCCGGCGCGCCGCAGCCGGCCAGGACGGTGGCCAGCAGGACCGGGGGCAGGGCACGCGACAGCTGGGACATGCAGGATTCCCTCGGCGGGGGCCGGATACGACAACGCCGCCCGGAGGCGGCGTTGCGGGACCGCAGCGGGCGGCCAGCTTACTGCAGGTTGTCGAGCATCCAGTCGACCGTGGCCCTGACCTGCTCGTCGGTCAGCGCGGGGTTGCCGCCCTTGGCCGGCATCAGCCCGGTGTTGCCGGTGAAGCCTTCGATCGAATGCCGGTACACGGTCTCCATGCCCTGGGCGATGCGCGCGTCCCACTGCGCGCGGTCGAGCGTCGGCGCGCCGCCGGCGCCGGTGCCGTGGCAGCCCGAGCACAGGTTCTGGTAGATGACCGAGCCGTCGAGGGTGCCGCCATAGGCCACCTGCGAAGCGGCGGCGGCAGCGGCGGCGGTCGCGGCGGCTGCCTGCGCGGCGGCGCCGGTGCTGCCCGCATAGACCGAGCCGGCCGGGGCGATGAGGTTCTCGGTGCGCTTGGCCGCGGACGGATCGACCTCCGGCGGCAGGGTCCGGTGGATCATGATCGCGGCGATGATCAGCCCCAGCGAGACCAGGGCCAGGAAGCCGATCACCAGCGAGAAGCGCTTGAGGAACTCAAGGTCGTAGTTGCGCACGTAGAGACACCCTTGGCAGGCGGCCGACGGGCCGCAGCTGGCCGTCAAGTATAAGGCAAGCCCCGCCGCGGTTGCGTCGCGCACCCGGGCGCAGGCCGGTCTCGTGCGCTGCGATGGCGCTCCGGCACAATGCCGGCGACATGCCCGAACCCGCGCCGCCCGACTTCCGGCTCTACCACTCCAACGCGCTGGAGGTGCTGGCCGGCATCCTGGCCGAGATCCTGCGCACGCCGGCCGACCCGGCCCGGCCGCTGGCGCCGGACGTGGTGCTGATCCCGCAGGTGGCGATGCGGCGCTGGCTGCAGGCGACGCTGGCGGCGCGGCACGGGGTGGCGGCGAACATCGAATTCCTGACCCCCGGCGAGTTCGTCGGCCGGGCGCTGGAGGCCAACCTCGGGCAGGCCAGCGACGAGCTCGACGGCGAGGCGCTGCGCTGGCATCTGTACGCCGCGCTGACCGACCCGGCGCTGCTGGCCAGCCCGGCGCTGGCGGCCATCGCCGCGCACGTGGGCGGGGACGATCCGCTGCGCGCCTGGTCGCTGGCCGGCGAGCTGGCGTCGGTGTTCGAGAAGTACCAGGCCTGGCGCCGCGACTGGTTGCTGCGCTGGGAAGGCGGCGCCGACCCCGACGACCCGCAGGCCATCCTCTGGCGCCGCATCGCCCGCGGCCGCGACCACCGCGCGCGCCGCATCCAGCGCTACCTCGACCGCTTCGGCGCCGCCGACGCGCCGCCGCCGCTGGGCCTGCCGACGCGCCTGTGCGCCTTCGCCACCCTCAACGTCTCGCCCGACGTGCTGCGGGTGATCGCCACCCAGGCGCGGGTCGGCACCCTGCACCTGTTCGTGCCCTCGCCGGCGAAGGACTACTGGGGCGACCTGCAGCGCCGGCGCGACGCGGCGCAGGATGCCTCCGGACTGGAGGAGGAGAACCGCCTGCTGCAGGGCTGGGGCGCGGCCGGCGTCGACTTCATGCGCCTGGTCGGCGACTACGAAGTGGTGCACGCCTCGGCCGACTTCGAGGCCTACGTGGATCCGGGCGAAAAAAAGGGGTCAGAGTCAATTTTTCTCGAGCATCCGGGGGGGCCGGACGCAGAACCGGGAAAAATTGACTCTGACCCCTTTTTCTCCTCCCCCGGCCTGCTGCGGCGCCTCCAGTCCGACCTGTACCACCGTCGCGGCATCCCCGGCTTCCCGCGGCGCGCCGCCATCGACACCGCCGACCCCAGCCTGCAGCTGCACGCCTGCCACACCCGCCTGCGCGAGCTGCAGGTGCTGGCCGACCAGCTGCGCGCGCTGTTCGACGCCGATTCCCCCCAGGGCCGGCGCTTCGACCCGCCGCTGCAGCCGCGCGAGGTCGCGGTGCTGGCGCCGGACATCGATCCCTACCTGCCGTACCTGGACGCCGTGTTCGGCGGCCGCGACCAGGGCGGGGCCGCGCCGGGGCAGGCCATTCCCTACGCCCTGGCCGACGCCAGTCCGCTGGCCAACGAGCCGCTGGCCGGGGTGTTCCTGCGCCTGCTGGCGCTGCCGGTCTCGCGCTTCGGGCTGGGCGAGATCCTCGACCTGCTGGCCAGCCCCGTGCTGGCCGAGGCCAACGGCCTGGACGCGCCCGCGATCGAGCGCCTGCAGGCCTGGCTCTCGGCGGCCGGCGCGCGCTGGGGTATCGACGCCGCGCACCGCGCCCGCTTCGATGCGCCCGACGACGACGCCTACACCTGGGCCTTCGCCCTGGACCGGCTGCTGCTCGGCCACGCCAGCGGCAGCGATGCGCCGATCCACGCGCACGACGGCAGGATCGTCGCCCCGCTGCCCGGGCTCGAAGGCAGCGCACTGGACGCGCTCGACACCCTGGTCCGCCTGCTGCGCGTACTCGCCCGCCACGCCCGCGCGCTGGGCGAGGCGATGCCGCCGGCGCAGTGGCGCGAACGGTTGCTGGCGCTGCTCGACGCGGTGCTGCCCCGGCCGCCGTCGACGCCCGCCGGGCAGCGCGCGCTGGACCGGCTGCGCACCCTCATCGACGCGTTCGCCCGCAGCGCCCTTGAGGCCGGGTTCGAAGCGCCGGTGCCGGCCGAGGCGGTGCGCGCGCACTTCGGCGGCGTGCTGGCCGAGGCCGACGTGCGCGCGCCGCTGCTCACCGGCGGCGTCAGCGTCGCGCGCATGGTGCCGATGCGGCTGCTGCCGTTCCGCGTGATCTGCGTGCTGGGCATGAACGACGCGGAGTTTCCGCGCCGCGATCCCGCGCCCGGCCTCAACCGCCTCACCGCCGAACTCGGCACCGACAGGCGTCGCGCCGGCGACCGCTCGACCCGCGACGACGACCGCTTCCTGTTCCTGCAGCTGTTCACCGCCGCCCAGGACGCGTTCTACGTGAGCTGGCAGGGCGCCGATCCGCGCGACGGCAGCCGGTGCGAGCCCTCGGTGCTGGTGTCGGAACTGATCGACGCGGCGGTCGCGCAGCACCAGCCGGACGCGGCCGATGACGTGGCCGACGCGCTGGTCGTGCGCCATCCGCTGCAGCCGTTCTCGCCGCAGGCCTTTGGTCCCGCCGACGAGCCGCGCCGCTTCTCCTACCACGCGCGCTGGCAGCAGGCCGCTGCCGGCGCGGCCGATCGGCGCGTCCCGCTGCCGCCATGGTTCGCCGGCGAACCGCTGTCGCCGGACGAAGCCGCGCTGGAGCTGCCGATCGCCGCGCTGCGCCGCTTCCTGCTGCACCCGGCCGAGGCGCTGCTTGAACGCATGGGCGTGCGTATCGCCGGCATCGCGGAACACGCGGACGACCTCGAGCCGCTGGCCGCGCCCACCGGCGGGCTGGAGCGCAGCGCGCTGCAGCGGGCGCTGTTCGACGAGCTGCTGCGCGGCCGCGACGAGGCCGCCATCCACGCCGCGCTGCGCGCGCGCGGCCTGCTGCCTTCGGGCGCCGCCGGGCGCCGCGTGCTGGCCGACCAGCGCGAAGCGCTGGCGCCGTGGCTGGACGCCTTCGCGCAGTGGCGCGGCGACGCCGAGCCGGCCTCGATTCCCGTCGAGATCGCGATCGACGGCGTGCGCGTGCACGGCCGCATCCACGATGCCTGGCCGCGGGGCATCGCCCGCCTGCGCTTCGGCAAGCGCAACGGGCCCAGCGTGATCCGCAGCGGGCTGGATTGGCTGCTCGCGCGCGCGGCCGGGATCGACCTGCCGTTCGTCGATTTCTACGATGCCGGCCGCGACGGCCCCGGCCCGCACCCGCGACCGGAGCTCCCGCCGGACGATGCGCGCGCCGCCCTGCGCGAGCTGCTCGCGCTGCGCGCGATGGGCCTGCGCGAGCCGCTGTACTACGCGCCCTACAGCGCGTGGGCGTACTTCGACGCCGACACCCCCGAGCGCGCGGTGAAGGCCGCGCGCAGCCAGTGGCACGGCAGCGGCGGCGGCTTCGCCGAAAACCAGGGCGATGCCCTGCACCAGGTGCTGCGCGGCTGCGATCCGTTCGCGGACGAGGACGCGCTGCTGCGCTTCGCCGACGCGTCGATGGCCGTGTTCCTGGCCGTGGGCGACGGCAAGGTCTACGGCGGCGTCGACCCGGCCACGCTCGCCGGCCTGGCCGCGCGCTTCGAGCCGGAGGACGGTCAGTGAACGCGCCGCACGACCCGTACCTCACCCAGCCGCTCGAAGGCGTGTTCGCCATCGAGGCCTCGGCCGGCACCGGCAAGACCTACACCCTGGCCACCCTGCTGGCGCGGCTGGTGCTCGAGCGCGGCCTGCGCGTGGGCGAGATCCTCGCGGTCACCTTCACCGAAGCGGCCACCCAGGAGCTGCGTGCGCGGGTGCGCCGGCGCCTGCTGCTGGCGGCCGACGTCGCCGCCGGATCCGTCACGGAGGAGTCGCCGGAAGCGCAGCTGATGCGCGCGCTGATCGAGGCACACTTGGCGCGCAGCGGCGAAACCGCCGAAGCCCTGCGCCGCCGCCTGCGCCGCGCCGCCGACGACATCGACCTGGCCGCGATCTTCACCATCCACGGCTTCTGCGCCCGCGTGCTGCGCGAGCACGCGCTGGAAAGCGGGCAGGGCTTCGATCCGCCGGAGCTGCTGGCCAGCGACGCCGACCTGCACGCCGCCATCGCCGCCGACCTGTGGCGCGCGCACGCGAGCGACGCCGACAGCGTCGACGACCTCTGCGCGCTCTGGCCGCAGGGCCCCGATGCGCTGGCGAAGGACCTGCCCGCGCTCGTGCGCGAGGAAACGCTGCTGCCCTCGCCGCCCGCATCGTTGCCCGACCCCGGCCCGATGCTGCAGGCCGCCGCACAGGCCTTCGCCGAGGCCGCGCGCACGCACGCAGATGTGTTCCACGGCGAGCTGCTGCGCGCGGTGGACGGCGGAATTCTCAACAAGGGCAGCTACAAGGCGGACTGGATCGATGCGCTGTTCGCGGAGCTCAGGACCTGGTGCAGCGGCAATACCGGTCGACCGTTCCGTCACGGCAAGATCGAGAACCTCCACCGCGAGACGCTCGCCAAGCGCACGAACAAGGGCAAGGAACAGCACACCCCGGACTCGCCGCTGTGTGGCGCCGTGGCCGACTACGCGGCTGCCCTTGCCGAGGCCGACCGCCTGTTCGAATCGCGCCGGGTCGCCCTGCTGCACCACCTGCGCGACGGCGCCCGCCGCCGCCTCGAACGCCACAAGCGCCAGGCGCGCGTGCACACCTTCGACGACCAGATCGACCGCGTCGCGAACGCGCTGGCCGGCCCGCACGGCGACGCCCTGGCCGCGCGCCTGCGCGCGCAGTACCGCATCGCCCTGGTCGACGAGTTCCAGGACACCGACCCGCGCCAGTGGCGCATCTTCAGCCGCGTGTTCGGCGCCGGCAGCAGCGATCCCGCGCTGTTTTTGATCGGCGATCCCAAGCAGGCCATCTACGGCTTCCGCGGCGGCGACGTCGAGACCTACCTCGCGGCGCGCGAGACCGCGCGGATGGCGCCGCCGCTGTCGCACAACTTCCGCTCGCGCCCGATCGTGCTCGCCGGCATCGAAGCGCTCTACGACCAGGCCCAGGCCGCGCACGAAGCCGAACGGGACCGTGTCGACCCGCCCTTCATCGACCCGCGCATCCGGTTCCATGCCGTGCAGCCGGGCGGTGCGCGCGACGACGCCGAATACCGGCGCAACGGCGCGCCGGCGCCGGCGCTTACCCTGTGGCTGGCACCCGAGCCGTCGGAAACGGATGCCAGGGGCAATACGAAGCCCCATACCTCGCCGCAGTCGCGCGAGCTCGCCACCCGCGCCTGCGTGGCCGCGATCCACGGCGTGCTGTCCGACGCCCGCGCCGGTCGCGCCAGCCTCAAGGGCGAACCGGTGCGCCCCGGCGACATCGCGGTGCTGGTGCGCAAGCACGGCGAGGCGGTGATGATGCGCGACGCCCTCGCCGCGGTCGGCATCCCGGCGGTGGCCGCGGGCAAACAGAGCCTGTTCGCCACGCCCGAGGCGCGCGAACTGCACGCCCTGCTGCAGGCCCTGGTGCACGGCGCCGACGACCGTCGCCTGCGCGCCGCGCTCGCCACCGTGCTGCTGGGCGAGGACGCGCAGGCCATCGCCGCCCTCGATGCCGAAGGCGCCACCCTGCACCGCAAGCAGCTGGACGCGCTCGCCTGGCGCGAGCGCCTGCAGCGCGGCGGCCCGCTGGCGCTGGTGGGCGAACTGTGCGCGCAGCACGCCCCGCGCCTGCTCGGCCTGATGGACGGCGAGCGCCGCCTCACCAACTACCTGCAGCTGGCCGAACACCTGCAGGAGGCGCAGCGCAGCGCGCTCGGCCTGCACGGCCTGCTCGACTGGCTGGCGCGCGCGATCGCGGAAGCGGACAAGGACGACGAGACACAGCAGCTGCGCCTGGAGTCCGACGCCCGCCGCGTGCAGATCGTCACCCTGCACAAGAGCAAGGGTCTGGAGTACCCGCTGGTGTTCCTGCCGTACGCGGGCATTGGCGGCATGGCGCGCAGCCCCGGCCGCAAGGTGGTGGTGCACGGCGACGACGGCCGCGTACTGCACTGGAAGCTGCAGGAAGACTCCAGCGGCTGGGACGCCGCCTGCGAGGCCTGGAAGCGCGGCGAACGCGCCGAGGACGCGCGCCTGCTCTACGTCGGCCTCACCCGCGCCCGCGACGCGCTGTGGCTGGCAACGGGCGCGTTCTACAACCACGCGCAGTCGCCGCTGTGGACCATGGTTTCCGACCCCGACGCGCTGGCCGCACGCGCGCCCGGTGCCATCGCCTTCGACGCCGCGCCGCCGCCCGCGCAGCTGCCCTGGCTCGGTGCCGACACCGTGGAGGACGTGCCCGCTGCGCGCACCGCGCAGCGACCGCTTGCCAGCGACTGGTGGGTCTACAGCTTCACCCAGCTGGCCAATGCCGACGCCGGCCACGACCTCTCCAGCGCCGCCACCCAGCCCGCGCCCGGCGGCCGCGACGAGCCCGACCCGGACCCCGACGCCGCCGCCACCGACGCCGCCGGCATCGACCCGCGCTTCGGCGGCGCCCGCTTCGGCGTGGTGCTGCACGAGGCGTTCGAGGATGCCGACTTCGCCGCCTGGCGCGGCTGGCGCCCCGGCGACGACGCGCCCGCGGGGGAACGCGACAAGATCGCCAGAGCCCTGGGCAAGGGCGGCTACATCGCCGACGACATCGACGACGGCGTGGCTGTCATCGTGCCCATGATCGGCCACGCCCTCACCGCCGTCCTGCCCGAAGGCATTGCGCTCGCCGACGTGCCCGAAGCGCAGCGCCGCCCGGAGATCGAATTCCAGTTCGCGCTCGCGCCCACCGGCGTCGACGCCCTGCTCGCCCTGCTGCACCGCCACGGCCTGCTCGCCGCGCGCCAGGGCTTCGGCCTGCGCCGCAGGCTCGAAGGCCTGATGACCGGCCTGATCGACCTCACCTACCTGCACGACGGCCGCTGGTACGTGCTCGACTGGAAATCCAACCGCCTGCCCGGCTACGCCCCCGCGCAGCTGCGCGACGCCATGGCCCACAGCGAATACCACCTCCAGGCCCTGCTCTACACCCTCGCCCTGCACCGCTGGCTGCGCTTCCGCCTCGGCGACGCCTACGACTACGCCCGCGACTTCGGCGGCGCCCGCTACCTCTTCTGCCGCGGCATCGACGCCACCGGCAACGACGCCCGGGGCATCCACGCCTGGCGCTTCGATCCCGAGCTCGTCCACGCACTCGACGCCCTGTTCGCCGGCAACGCCACGCCCTCCCCCGCGAGCGGGGAAGGGCCGGGGTGGGGCCCCCCGAAGCCCGCCGGATCCACTCCATCCCCCGCCAGCGGGGGAGGGCCGCAGCGGGGGCCGCCGGAGCCGACCGGATGACCCTCCTTGCCATCCTCCACCGAAGCGGCCACCTCCGCACCCTCGACCACGCCCTGGCCGAGAGCCTGCGCCGCCTCGACCCCGACACCCCGGACACCGTCCTGGCCGCCGCCGCCTTGGCCTCCCTCGCCGTGTCCGCCGGCCACGCCGGCTTCGACCCCGCCGACCCCCGGCGCCTCATCGACGCCCCCATCGACTGGCCCGCCCCCGACGCCTGGCGCCAGGCCCTCGAATCCTCCCCCCGCGTCGCCCGCCCGGAGTCCGGCGACGCCGAATCCGCCGCCGACACCCCGCTCGTGTTCGAACACGGTCTCCTCTACCTCCGCCGCTATCGCGAGTACGAACGCCGCCTCGCCGAAGGCCTGCGCCGCATCGGCAGCAGCGCCCCCGCCTCACCTCTTCCCCCGCTTGCGGGGGAAGATGCCCGAAGGGCAGATGGGGGCCCGCCCGCGCCTCCTGCCGGCGACGAAGCCGCCCAGGTCCCCGCCCCCTTGGCCAACCTCTTCGCCCAGCTCTTCCCCCAGGCCGCGACCGGCGACGACCTCCAGGCCCAGGCCGCCGCCGCCGCGCTCCACCACCGCCTGCTGCTGGTCACCGGCGGCCCCGGCACCGGCAAGACCACCACCATCACCCGCATGCTGGTGCTGCTGGTGGCCCAGGCGCTTCAGGCCGGCGCCGCGCCCCCGCGCATCGCCCTGGCCGCGCCCACCGGCCGCGCCGCCGAACGCATGGCCGAGAGCGTGCGCAACGCCGTGCAGACCCTGTCCGCCCTCGGCATCGACCCCGCGCTCGCAGCCCACCTGCCCACCACCGGCACCACCCTGCACCGCCTGCTCGGCACCCTCCCCGACCGCCCGGACTTCCGCCACCACGCCGACAACCCCCTCCCGCTGGACGTGGTGGTGGTGGACGAAGCCTCCATGATCGACCTGCCTCTGATGGCCAAGCTGGTCGAAGCGGTTCCCGACGGCGCCCGCCTGGTCCTGCTCGGCGACCCCGACCAGCTGCCTTCCGTGGAAGCAGGCGACGTCCTCGCCGGCATCCTCGCCGCCGCCTCTCCCACCGCCGCGTCCGGCTCCCGCGCCCCCTCCAATCCGCGCGCCACATCCGACACCTCCCCCGCTCGCGGGGGAGGTCGCGCCGAAGGCGCGGGTGGGGGCGCTCTCCGACCAGCTGCCCACGCCCCCACCTTCCCCGCCCACCACATCCACCTCACCCGCGGCTACCGCCAGAGCGCCGCCCTCGACCTCGCCCCGCTCGCCGCCGCCGTGCGCGAAGGCGACAGCGCGGCCGCCCTGTCCCTGCTGCGCAGCGATCAGCTCTCCGGCGTCCACTTCCACGAAGGCAACACCGACGCCCTGCAATCCCATCGCGACCACCTCCTCGAACACTGGACCGCCCTCGCCAACGCCACCGATCCCGCCGAAGCCCTCGCCCGCGCCAGCCGGCTGCGCATCCTCACCGCCGTGCGCGAAGGCCCCCAGGGCGCCCGCAGCCTCAACGCCCGCATCGAAGACCTGCTCGCCGGCACCCGCCGCGGCGCCGGCCCGGCGTCCACCGCCAGCCGCTACTTCCACGGCCGCCTGCTGCTCATCACCGAGAACAGCTACCGCCACCGCCTGTTCAACGGCGACATCGGCATCTGCCTTCGCGACGACGGCGGCACCCTGATGGCCTGGTTCCCCGGCGACGACCCGCACAACCCGCGCCCCTTCCACCCCGCCGCGCTGCCCGCGCACGACAGCGCCTTCGCCATGACCGTGCACAAGGCCCAGGGCAGCGAGTTCGACGAGGTGTGGCTGGTGCTGCCCGAGCGCCTCAACCGCGTGCTGTCGCGGGAGCTGGTCTACACCGGCATGACCCGTGCGCGCGCTGCCCTGCACCTGATCGGCCACCACGTCGTTCTTGAAGCCGCATTGAGGCGCCTGACAGCGCGCTGGTCCGGACTGGGCGCGAGACTGGGACGCCAGAATGGGCAGCGAAACTAAATCATGGTTTAGATACCGGCAGAAAAGGATACGCTGCTGCGGTAATCTAAAGAAAAGTTTAGATACCGCTTGAGGCAGCCGCTTTGGCCAGGTAATCTAAACTTGAATTTAGATTTATCGCGGGAACCTGCATGCACATCCCCATTGACACCCCCGAGCAGCTGGGCCGCGTGGTCCGGGCAGTCCGTCGCGCGCAGCGCATCCGGCAGGACGACCTGGCGCCCATGGTGGGAGCGAGCCACGTCACCCTCATGAACATCGAACGTGGCAAGGGAAGCGTGGGCATCGGACGCGTCATGGAGGTGCTGCGCGAGCTGGGCGTGCGGGTGCACGTGGATGTGCCACCCGGGCTGCAGAAGCAGGTTGAACAGGCGCTGCAAGCGGAGGCGGGGTGATGCCGGCGCCACCATCGCCCCGGCGACTGGAAGTCTGGCTCGATGCGCGGAAGGTTGGCGAGCTGCGCGAGCAGGGCAATCTGTGGAGCTTCGGCTACGACCGCGAGTGGCAGGCCTCGGGCTTCGACCTCTCGCCTGCGCTGCGCCGCGCCGACGGCGAGATCGTCGACGGTGCCAGCCTGCGCCCGGTGCAGTGGTTCTTCGACAACCTCCTGCCGGAGGAAGGCGCCCGGCGGCTGCTGGCCCGGGACGCGAATCTCGATCCCGCCGATGCCTTCGGCCTGCTGCAGCACTACGGCCCCGAATCGGCCGGTGCGCTCACCCTGCTGGCCCCCGGCCAGGCGCTGCCGGAACCGCGGCTGGAGCCTCTGCCCGACGAGGTCCTGTCCGCGCGGATCCGTGCGCTGCCGCGGCAGCCGCTGTCGGAGGGGGCGCCCAAACGCATGTCCCTGGCCGGGGCCCAGCACAAGCTGGCCGTCGTGCTGCACGAGGATCGCCTGTGGGAGCCGGTTGGCCGGGCGGCCTCCACCCATATCCTGAAGCCCGACCACGAGCGCGTGGATGAGTACCCCCACAGCGCCGCGAACGAATGGTTCTGCATGCGGCTGGCCGCCGCGTGCGGCTTGCCCGTGCCCGCGGTTGAGTTCCGCCACGTCCCTGAGCCGCTGTATCTGGTGCGCCGCTTCGATCGCGAGGGGGGCGGCCTCGAGGCTCGCCGCCTGTATGCGCTCGACGCCTGCCAGGCCCTCTCGCTGGACGCGGTGTTCAAGTACCGCGAAGCCACCGCCGAGCGACTCGTCGAACTGGTATCCCTGTGCCGCCGCCCGGCGGCCACCCGCCTGGCCCTGCTGCGCTGGCAGATCTTCAACCTGCTGATCGGCAATGGCGACGCCCATCTGAAGAACCTGAGCGTCCTGTCCGCGCCTGGTGCCGGCGGCATGGAGCTGGCGCCGCATTACGACCTGCTCAGCACCGCGGTCTATCGCGCGCCCGACTGGAGTGGTGCGGAACTGGTGATCTCCATGGGCTCCGCGCGGACCTTCGGCCAGGTGCGCCGGGCGGATGTCGTGGCCTTCGGGGCCGCGCTCGGCGTGCCGGAGCGGACCACGCTGCGCCAGCTCGAGCAGGTAACCGGCGGCATGCGCGGGCGCGCGCGCGCGCTGGTGGAGGCGTATGAGGCGGGTGAGTACGGCACGCCGTGGGCAGGCGAGGCGCGCCTGCTGAGGCAAATCGCATGGGGTGTGGTGGAGGATGCGCTTGGGCAGCTGGGGTGGTGAGTAACCGGGCACCAGCGCTGCCAAACGTGCTCGCCGCACAAGAACGACCACTGGACAATGACTGGATTTGAGTAAGCAGCGCGGACGTGTCCGACTTTTTGTGTGTGTGAGGCGGTTCAGTCCGGAAGTCTCCTTCAGCGGGTCAGCGTGAATCGGTCTTCGTAGATGATCGCGAACTGGTTCATCGCCGCCTTCCACTCGCGGGTGGCGCGGCTCCATTCGGCGGTGATGTTGCGCAGTGCCAGCCAGATCAGCTTGGTGGCTGCCTCGTCGCTGGGGAAGTGGCCTCGGGTCTTGATGATCTTGCGCAGCCGCGTATGCACGCTCTCGATCGTGTTGGTCGTGTAGATCACCCGGCGCACGTCCGGCGGGAATGCGAAGAACGGCACCACGCGCGTCCAGGGTCGGGAAGCGCTCGCCCCAAGGCCCAGCCTCGAGCGCGTCCAGCTCGGCCTCTGCGGCCTCGGCGGTCGGGGCCGTGTAGATCGGCTTGATCGCCGCCGCCAGCGCCTTGCGGTCCTTCCAGCTCGCATAGTCCAGGCTGTTGCGGATCAGGTGCACGAGCGCGACGGCCTGACCGACGAAACCCTCGTCTCGCCCAGGCTCAGGGTCAACTGGCAGCCGGGCGCGAGCGCGCGCTACTTCGCGACCGCGGGCCTGTTCCACCAGTCGCCGCGTTACCTCGATCTCGCGGCCAACGCGGCGAACACGCTCGAGAACGAGAAGGTCACGCACGCCAGCGTCGGGCTGGAGTACTTCTTCAACAACCGCTGGTCGGTGCTGACCGAGGCCTACCACCAGAACCTCGACAACCTGGTGGTCGACCAGGATCGCGCGAGCGGCACCTTCGCCAACATCGGCGACGGCACCTCGCGTGGCGTCGACGTCGTGCTCAAGGGCACGATCCGCGAAGGCCTCTACGCCAGCGCGACCTACTCATGGAACGATGCCCAGATCGACCGCAAGGACGGCCGCGGCGCCGTCGCCGACGAGTTCAGCCGCGAGCACGTGGCCACCCTCGGCGTGACCTGGGAAATCACCGACCGCTGGAAGGTGGCCGCGCGCTACAAGTACCTCTCCGGCCGGCCGGAAGACGCCTACGTCATCCACGAAGACGTGCTGGGCCCGGGGCAGCCGCTGCGCTACTCGCGGGAGACGGTCGAACGCGGCGTCGGCCGCAGGGATGGCTACGGCGTCCTGAACGCCCGCGTCGACTACCGGCGCGCCTTCGGCCCCGTCGACGTCACCGCCTTCCTCGACGTCATCAACGTCACCTCGGCGTCGTCGACCGACGACACCGAGTTCGACTACCGCAGGGGCGTCAACGTGGCCGACGACAGCGAGGCCGAGCCGCTGATCGGACTTCGGCTAGACTACGCCTGGTAACCGGGAGGCGGCAGATGGCACGCGCTCTTGATGCGGCGCCGATCAGGGCGTTGATCGTCGAGGACAACCGCGACATCTGCGCGAACATCGCCGCGTACCTCGAAAAGCTCGGTTACGTCCTGGATTTCGCCCACGATGGCGTCACCGCGATGAACCTTGCGCTGGCCAATCCATTCGACGTCATCGTGCTGGACCTGATGATCCCGCGGATGGACGGCCTCACCTTTTGCCAGCGGCTGCGGGCCGATGCACAGGTCGAGACGCCCGTCCTCATGCTGACGGCGAGGGACACGCTCGACGACAGGCTCAGGGGGTTCGACGCCGGCGCCGACGACTACCTGGTCAAGCCGTTCGCACTGCAGGAGCTGCATGCGCGCATCCGGGCCCTGTACAAGCGCAGTCACCGGAATGGGGACAACCTGCTGACCGTGTCCGACCTGACCTTGAACCGCTCCACGCTGCAGGTGCACCGGGCAGGACGACGCGTCGAACTCAACCCCGCCGGCATGAAACTGCTGCGGCGGTTGATGGAGGAGTCCCCGTCGGTGGTGGATCGCGACGAACTGGAAACGCTGCTGTGGGCCGACGAGCGGCCCGATGGCGATGCGCTGCGCTCGCACATGTACAAGCTGCGCCAGGCCATCGACCGGCCGTTCGACCGGCCGCTGATCCACACCATCCATCGCATCGGCTACCGGATCGCGGAGGACGCCCGGTAGTGCCGCGGCACAGCCTGCGCAAGCGTGTCGAGTATGCGTTCGCGCTGTGTGTCGTCGGGCTCAGCGTGGCCTGGGGATTCGCGTTCTACGGTGCCATCCGCTTCAGCGAAGACCGCGTGCTGGCCAACCAGCTGCAGCACGCCGCCGAGCGCTACCCCGACCTGTCGCTGAGCCTGCGCGGATACGACGACGCCGGAAGCCTGCCCGAACCCCTGCGGGCGTGGGCGGCAGCCGGTCCTGGCGAAGGCACCTACGAGTTCGTCGCCGAGGAGCTGCACGTGGCGGTCGTCCCGGCCGACAACGCCCAGGGGCGCGCCTTCGTGGTGTTCGATGTCGCCGGCATCGAGGCGGCCTCGTCCGAAGACTGGTGGTGGCTGCTGCTCATCACCGGCGTGGTCGCCGTGCTCGGCGCCCTGGGCTTCGGGCTCGGGGTGCTGGTGATGCGCCGGGCGGTGGCGCCGGTGGTGCAGCTGGCCGACGTGGTCGCGGGGATCGACCTGGAACACCTGTCGGCCGGGGACCACAAGCTCATCGAGTCCGGCCGCTTCGGGCGCGACGAGGTGGGCCTGCTCGCCGGCACCATCGAGAAGACGCTCGAGCGCATCAGCGCCTTCGTCGTGCGCGAGCGGGACTTCACCGGTTCGGCCAGCCACGAGCTGCGCACGCCGATCACCGTGATCACCGGCGCGATCGAGCTGCTGGAGCAGGGCGAGCTGTCGGCCGAAGACGTCAAGGCGCTGAACCGGATCCGGCGCGCGACGGCCGAGATGAAGTCCACGATCGAGATGTTCCTGTGCATCGCGCGCGAAGCCGACGACGGCCAGTACGGCGAGCGCTTCCTGGTGGCGCCGCTGGTGGACCGCGCGGTCGAGCAGCAGCGCTACCTGCTGGGTGGCAAGGGCGTCGACGTCGACGTCCATGTCGACAGTCTCGCCACGCCGGTCGTCCAGGGACATCCGCAGGCGTTCCTGATCGCGGTCACCAACCTGGTCCGCAACGCGTTCGAGCACACGCCCGCCGGCCAGGGGCCGATCACCGTGCGCATCCGCGAGCGCGACCTCCTGGTCACCAACCGGCGCAGTGGCGACGATGCCGGCCGGCCCACCCCGGACGGCGCCCCGTCGTCCAACGGCTACGGCCTGGGCCTCGGCATCGTCCAGCGCCTGTGCGAGCGCAACGGGTGGGCGTTCTCGCTGGACGTGGACGAGGCGCGGGTGACGGCGCGGCTGTCGTGGTAAGCGCGCCAACCGGGTGGGCCTTTGCAAACGGCAGGCACCCCTAGCCACCACCGCCCGATAGCGCGACGCCCCCAAAGCCGTCGTCCCCGCGCAGGCGGGACCCATGGACGTTGCCCCCCAGACCAGCAGCGTTGCACCACAACCCGCGCACTTCCCCCACGCCCGCTCCCGCGCTATGGTCGGCTCTGGGGAAAATGTGATGGGGTCCGCATGGGACGCGGAAGGCGCGGCCTGCTGGATGACCTGACCGTCCTGCCATGGCCGGTGGGGCTGTCCGTCGGCGTGCTCGGGTTCGGGCTCATCCGTTACGGCATCCCGGCCTGGGCCTCCAGCCAGCCGGGGCCGCTGGCGCAAGCACTGGGAAGGACAGATGCGCTCGTGCCGCTGGCGTGGATCGTCCTGGCCGCATGCGCGATGGCGTCGCTGTTTTCAGGGCTGGACTCGCGGGGTTCACCCCCGTTCTCACGGACACTTACGATAAGGCCGATCGAGGCCCTGAGGAGTGTTCATGTCGAAGCGTAGGAAGTTCAGTGCGGAGTTCAAGCGTGGTGCGGTCGAGCAGGCCAGCCAGC
>JAEWGI010000074.1 GCA_023388355.1 Pseudomonadota bacterium | reverse complement strand
TGGGGGCGGGGGCGCCGGCCGCGCCGGCGCCGACGCGCGTGCCCGAGGCCGCCACGCTGCGTCGGCATGCCGGCACGACCACGCCGCGCATGGCCGATACCCTGCGCAACGTTCGCCACCACCAGTGGGGCGACCTGCTCGCCTACACCCCGCACCGGCCCAAGGACGGCGACGGCGAGCCGCCGCTTGCACCCAGCGAATTCTTCACCCGGGGGACGCTCGGGCTGTACGTCAGCCGCGGCCGCTTCGGCCAGGCGCTGACGGCGGCCAACGCCGCGCGCCTCAAACAGCTGCTGTCGGAATTCCTGCCGGTCAACCTGCGCGCGGTGATCGTGCTGTCGCCGTCGCCCACGGTCGAAACGCTGTACGGCCCCGGCGCCGACATCGGCGAGTCGTACCTCGACGACTACCCCTTCGTCGAACATTTCCTCGACCTCACCGACGGCAGCAGCGCCGCGCTCCCGGACTGGGTGGTGCTGATCAGCAACCTGGCCACCGGCACCAGCGCCGATCCGACCGACCTGACCTCGCTGCGACGGCGCAGCTACTTCCCGCCGCCGCTCTGACTCCTCCAACCCGCAAGGAACCCACGCAATGGACATGGACACCCGGATGCCTCTGCCCCAGGGCATGTACCGCGACGTGCTGCGCGATGCGTCCGGCCGCGTGCTCTGGGACCGCGGCTGGGCGAAGAACGCGATCCTCGCCGACTGCCGCCGGCTGCTGGCCGCATTCATGGGCGGGCAGCCGGGCGGCACGCTCGGCATCCAGGGCCTGGCGGTCGGCGCCGGCCTCGCGACCTGGGACCAGGCGCCGCCGGCGCCGCCGAGCGGCAGCGAGACCGGCCTGGTCGATCCGGCGCCGTTCCTGGTCGGCACCGCCGACCTCGCCTTCCAGTTCATGGATGGCGCCGTGCCCTCGGCCACGCCGACCAACCGCCTGCAGATCGTCGCCACCCTCGGCCCGAACGTGCCGCCGTGGCCGGACGCCGCCCACGCCAGCGGCAACCTGCGCGAATTCGGCCTGGTCGCGCAGATCGCCGGCACGCCCACCCAGATCAATCTCGTGCGCCATCCGGTCGTCGCCAAGGATCCGGCCAGCACGCTCGAACGCACCATCTGGCTCGTGTTCTGACACGACCCGACACGAACGAGGAACACGCCATGGCCATCATCTCCCCCGATACCTTCGACCCGCTGCGCCGCTACGTCAGCGTGCGCCTCGCCCAGGGCGTGCCCCTGGCCGACGCCGACTGGAACGAAGGCGACGACATGCGCCGCTACGAGCTGCGCGCCTTCCTGCGCTGGTTCGTCGGCGACGGCGTGCCGCTCGGCAACGACGGCTTCCGCATCGCCGCCACCGGCTCGACGACCAGCTTCGCCATCGCCGCCGGCGGCGGTCCCCAGGCGCTGCAGGCCGGGCGCATGCTGGTGGACGGCATGGAGGCGTTCATCACCGCCGACACCGACTTCGCCGGCCAGCCGCTGCACGCCGGCCAGCCCGGCGCGGCCGCGCTGGCCGCAGACTGGGGCGTACCGGCGATCGCCGCGCTGCCGGCGCCGCCGGCGGCGCCGGCCACGCGCACGCTCACCGTCTACCTCGACGTCTGGGAACGCCTGGTCACGCTTGCGGAAGATCCCTCGCTGGTGCTGCCCGGGCTCGGTACCGAAACCTGCTCGCGGCTGCGGCGCGAATGGGCGGTGCGCGCGCGCACCGGCACCACCCCGCCCGCCGACGGCGACGCCGACTTCCTGGCCGGCCACGGCTACGCCGCGCTGGCGACGATCACCCAGACCTCGGCCGGCGTCATCGACGACGATGCCATCGCCGACCGCCGCCGCCGCGACGTCTCGCTGCCCTCGCGGATGGACTTCAACCAGGCGCTCGCCGACACCTTCGGCACCGGCTACGCCGTCGACGGCAGCGGCGTGCCGCAGCTGGCCTACCCGCTGCGCGACGTGATCAACGCGATCCTGCACGAGCGGCCGGCCGCAGTCGGGCCGAACACGGTGCTCTCGGCCGGCCCCTACAACTCGCCTGCGGCGGTGACCGACGCCACCGGCACGACCTGGGCGTTCTGGGTGCGGGTGGCCGGCGGCGACCGCTTCCTGTCGTTCAGCCGCCGCATCGCCGGCACCTGGACCGCGCCGGCGGACGCCTTCCAGTTCACCGGCGTGCTCAACGTCAGCAGCCTCGCCGTCGCCGCCCAGCCCGACGGCTCGATCCGGGTGTTCTACTCGGCGCTGTCGGGCAACAACCGCGTCTTCAGTCGCCACTACACCGGCAGCTGGGGCGCGGAGGAAGTGGTCGACGCGACCGACCAGAACAGCCGCGTGAGCGCGGCCACCGATGCGGCCGGCACCATCGTCCTGGTCTGGCAGCGCAACACCGGCGGCGTATTGAGCGCGCAGAGCGTGCGCTATCCGCCCGGCGGGCCGGCCGGAGCCGTCGCGCCCGCAGGCACGATGACGCGCCCCGGCGCGCATGCGGTCGCGATCGAACCCGACGGCACGCCCAACCTGGTCTACGTGCAACAGCCCGAGCCGATGGGCCCGGACTGGCGCGTGTTCCGCAAGCGCTACGTCGCCGGCGCATGGGAAGCCGCCTTCACCGACACCACGCTCACGATCCCGGTCTCCGGCTTCATCGACCTCGCCGCCGGCTGCGCGGCGGACGGCGCGCTGTGGCTGTTCTACGCAACCACCGGTGCGCCGGGCTTCAGCACGCTGCGCGCCCGGCGGCTCGCGATCGGCGCGACCGAGACGCGGGAGCTGCTGCCGCCGTCCCAGTCGGCGCGCTATCCGGGATTCGTGGCCGACCAGGCCGGAAACGCCAGCCTGTACTTCCAGAACGGTCCCCTGCTGCAGCAGGTCGGCCTCGTCCAGCACATCTGAGCAGAAGGAGATTGCAATGACACGCACACATGCGCGCTACGCAGCCTGGGCCGGTGCCCTGCTGCCCCTGCTGTTCGCCCTGAACAGCGCGGTCGCGGCGACCGCCACCCCCAACGTGAGCGCGGCCAGCACGTCCGAGCCGAAGCTCGACGCGAGCGGCAACGCGTGGGCGCCGTTCAGCAACGCGCTCGGCGTTCCCAACGCCAGCAAGTCGATCCGGGTGCTGTACCTCGCCGACGACCTTTCCGTCTATCCGCTCGACGCGTCGTCCGCTACCGTGCAGCTGCGTCCGGGTCCCAGTCCCGCCACCACGCCGGTCAATTGCACGTACTCGACGGTCGAACCCGTGCTCGACGCCAGCACCGGCGGCACCTGCACCTTCCGCATGACCAGCACCGCCGGCAATGTCGATACGCTGGAAGTGTTCCATCTCGGCCTGCTGTCCGGCGCCATGCGCCTGACGGCTACCGGCCTCACCGCCACAGGCGTCGGCAACGACGTCGCCGCCTACGACAGCGACACGGTGCTGGGCGGCACGGCGCCCACGCCCGACCCGTCGATCTCGCGCAAGCCCGCCCGGCTGGTGCTGGTCTTCGACAAGTCCGGGAGCATGGACTGGACCTCGCGACACGACGATCCCGCATGCGGGTCCTACTACTCGCCGACGCCGGAGTGCCGGCGATGGAGCGTGCTGCGACGCGCCACTGCGCAGATGATCAGCGTCGCCAAGGCGTATCACCTGCCCAACGACCAGATCGGGGTGGTGTTCTTCAACCACGACGCGGAAACCGAGGGGAGCGGCCTCGGGAACATGTCGAACGTCACCCTGGATGCCGTGCTCGGGGCCATCGACACCCGCTCGCCAGGGGGCAACACTTCGATCGGCGAGGGCATCGGCGAACTGCTGGCCAGCGTCGTCGGCCCGGCAAGCAGCAACGCCGATTTCAACAACGCGATGCTGGTGTTCAGCGACGGCGCGCAGAACTCCAGCCGCTTCCTCGCATGGGACGGCAACGGGCTGGTCCTCAACACGACCAGCACGCCAATCGGCGGCGACCCGGTGATCCCGGCCGGCGAACAGCTCAAGCTCTGCCCCTTCCGCCTGCGCATCGACGACCCGGCCGACTCCGATTCGAGCGCACTGCTCAATGCCATGGCCGACACCGGCGACTGCGGCCTGCAGCACAACGACACCGTACTCGACGACCCTCCGGGCGGCACCATCCAGTACTTCCTGCAGGTGCTGGCCGAAACCCTGATCGGCGACAAGCTGGAGATGATCCACGCCTCCTCGGGTATGCAGCCGCAGCCCGCCGGCACTGCCGCCACCCCGATCGCGGCCTCGTTCCGCACCAGCCGCCAGGACCTCGCGCTCACCGTTCTGCTGGGATGGAACCGCGGCTTCCAGGCCGACGGCCTGCCCAACATCCGCCTGCACAAGGATGGCGTCGAATTCGATCCGCTCCAGGATCCGCGCGTGCTGGTCGAGGCGGGCGGCGATCACGTAGCGCTGACCCTGCGCGCGCCGTTCTGCAACGGAGCCGGGCAATGCGTGTCCAGCGATGGCGAGTGGACGCTGGAATTCGTCCGCACCCTGCCGCGCGGCGAGGGGCGCTGGAACCTGTTCGTGCTCGGCGACAACGCCAGCATCGCCTCCACCTACGCCGTGACCCAGGACCGGCCGGGCGTCGGCGAACCGCTGCAGCTGAAGGCCACGCTGACCGAAGGCGGCCAGCCGCTGACCGGCCTCGCGCCGGGCAGCGTGCGCGCCTTCGTCTCCGGCCCGTCCGAAGGGCTGGGCAACGTGTTGTCCGCCTCGAACAGCAAGCCCATCGATGCGGTGGAAGGCGACGCGATCAGCGCCGCGGGCCGCAAGGCGCAGGCGATGCTGGCCGACCCGGCGCAGCGCGACCAACTGCTGGCCGCGCTGGAACTGGGCGCCGAACAGGGCATTGCGCTCACCGAAACCGCGCCCGGCGTCTATACCGCCGAGTTCCCGGCGACCCTGGCGGAAGGCAACTACCGGGTCGGCTTCCGGATCGAAGGCGAGGCCGCGGACAACGGCGCCTTCACACGCGTCTACGATACCGACCGCTACGTGCAGGTCCTGCCCGACCCCGCGGCCACCGCGGCCACCCTGACCCATTCGCCGGCCGCCACCTGCGCACCCGGCTTCGCCGGCGGCTGCGTGCAGATCACCCTGCGTCCGGTCGACGCGGCCGGCAACCTGGTCGGCCCCGGCAAGTCGGCCAGCTTCCACGCCGTGCCCTTCGACGGGGAGATCGTCGGACCGGTGACCGACAACCTCGACGGCAGCTACAGCATCGTCGTCGGCTACACCTCCGCCGACGCCACGCCGCCGACCCTGCGGATCGACGGCCTGCCGCTCGACCTGCCGGCCGTGGTGGCACCCGGGGATGGCGCCGCGCCTGCGTCTGGCATCTGGCATCTCTGGTGGCTGTGGCTGCTGCTCCTGCTGCTGCTCATCGCGATCTTCCTGTGGTGGAGGAAGAGGACGCCGTGACCCCGTGGCGGGGGGGCGGCGCCCGCCCCCGCCCCCCCCCCGCCCCCCCCCC
>JAEWGI010000043.1 GCA_023388355.1 Pseudomonadota bacterium | reverse complement strand
GTTGCCCTCCTGGATCAGGTCCAGGAACTGCAGGCCGCGGTTGGTGTACTTCTTGGCGATGGAGATCACCAGGCGCAGGTTGGCCTCGACCATCTCCTTCTTGGCCTTGCGCGCCTTGGCCTCGCCGTAGGCCATCGCGCGGTTGATTTCCTTCAGGTCGGCGAGCGTGACCATCATCGCCTTCTCGGCGGCGATGGTGGCTTCCTGCTCGGCGATGATCTGGTCCTTGACCTCGCGCATGCCAGACGACCACTTCTGCTTGCGCTTGAGCACGTCGTCAACCCAGCCCAGGTTGGTCTGGTTGCCGTCCCAGGCGCGGATGAAGTCCTTGCGCGGCATGCGGGCCACGCGGGTGGACAGCTCCAGGATGCGGCGCTCGTGGTCCTTGATCTCGCCCACCACGTCGCGCAGCTTGCGCACCAGCACGTCGGTCAGCGGCAGCGGCAGCTTGAAGCCGGTGAAAATGGCGGCCATCTCCTCGCGCAGCTTGAGCGCGGGCTTGGCTTCCGGGCCGTTCTTGGCGTAGGTCTTCTGGAACTTGGCATACAGCGCCGCCAGCGCCTCCATGCGGCGCGCGACCTCGGCCGGATCCGGGCCGGTCGGGCCCGCATCCTCGGCGTCGGAGTCGTCGGAGTCGTCGTCCTCGTCGCCTTCGCTGTCGCTGTCGTTCGCGTTGGTGGCCTTGGCCTCCTCGCGCGGGGCGGGCGCCGGGGGCGGCTCCGGCTCTTCGAGGTCGTTGAAGCCGACCACGATCTCGGCCAGGCGCTTCTTGCCGGCCTTGTGCAGTTCGAAGTCCTCCAGCAGCAGCTGCACCGACCAGGGGAAGCTGGCCAGCGAGGCCAGCATCTGGTTCAGGCCTTCCTCGATGCGCTTGGCGATCGCGATCTCGCCCTCGCGGGTGAGCAGCTCGACCGTGCCCATCTCGCGCATGTACATGCGCACCGGGTCAGTGGTGCGGCCGCCCTCGGCATCGAGCGCGGTCAGCGTGGCCGCCGCTTCCTCGGCCGCGGTGTCGTCGACCTCGCGGTTGCCGGTGGAGTCGCCGGTGAGCAGCAGCGATTCGACGTCGGGCGCGATCTCGTGCACCTCGATGCCCATGCCGTTGATCATGCCGATGATGTCCTCGATCTGCTCCGGATCGACGAGGTCGTCGGGCAGGTGGTCGTTGACTTCGGCATAGGTCAGGTAGCCCTGCTCCAGCCCCTTTGAAATCAGGAGCTTGATGTCGGACTGCTGGGCTGGACGTTCGTTCGCCATGAGGCGCGCACCGGGGAGAAAAGTGAACCCGTAATTATACCATCGCCCCCGCACCGGATCCTGACCGGGGGCCTGGGACCGGGTCCTGGGCGGCCCGGCTGGGGGAACATATGGGGGCATCCGGCGGCCTTTCCAGCCGCCCGCCCCGCCGCGCGGTTTTCAGGCCCGGAGCAGGAAGGTCACCGGCCCGTCGTTGACCAGGGAGATCTGCATGTGGGCGCCGAAGCGGCCGCTGGCCACCGGCCCGGTGTGGCGCGCGCGGCATTCAGCCAGCAGCAGGTCGAACACCCGCGTCGCCACTTCCGGCGCCGCGGCGGTGCTGAACCCCGGGCGCATGCCCGAGCCGGTGTCGGCGGCCAGGGTGAACTGGCTCACCAGCAGCAGGCCGCCGCCGGTGTCGGCCAGGGACCGGTTCATCCGCCCCTCGCCGTCGGCAAACACCCGGTAGCCGAGCAGGCGGGCGGCCATCCGCGCCACCTGGGCGTCGCCGTCGCCCGGCTCCACGCCGACCAGGGCCAGGAGGCCTGGACCGATGCGGCCGACGAGGTCGTCGTCGACGGTGACGCTGGCGTGGGTGACGCGCTGGATGAGGGAGAGCACGGGAAGGAATGGGTTGAAGTTGGTGGTTGGTGCGGCGGGCTGGAGTCGGGGGGAGCCGTGGCCACCACGATCCGGCCATGGGCGCACATCTAACCACCGCCACCCCCAACCACCAACACCCTCCATCGCCCCAGGATCCAACGCCCCAACCGCCCCTCGCTACACTCCCCCGATGACCGGCCTCCTCGCCCGCCTCCTGTATGCGCTTGCCGCGGTGATCGGGCGGCTGCCGTGGCCGCTGCTGCGCGGCCTGGCGGACGTGCTGGCGTGGCTGTGGCTGCGCACCGGGGCACGCGAGAGCGTGGTCGCGCTGCGCAACCTGGAGCTGGCCTACCCGGAGCTGGCGCCGGCGCAGCGCGAGCTGTGGCACCGCGAGGTGCTGCGCGCCACCGCGCTGCAGACCCTGGACACGCTGCGGCTGTGGACCCGCCCGCATGCGCGCAACCTCGCGGCGATCCGCGAGATCCACGGCGAGGATCTGTTCGACGCCGCCCTGGCCAGCGGCCGTGGCCTGATCGTGGCCGCGCCGCACTTCGGCAACTGGGAGCTGCTCAACCAGTGGCTGGCGGCGAAGACCCCGCTGGCGATCCTGTACAAGCCGCCCGAATCGAAGGTCGGCGAAGCCTTCCTGCGGCTGGTGCGGGCCGATGCCGACGCCGACCGGGTGACCCAGGTGCGGGCCGAGGGCGCCGGCGTGCGCCAGCTGTACAAGCGGCTGCAGGGCGGCGGCGTGGTCGGGATCCTGCCCGACCAGCAGCCCAAGGGCGGCGATGGCGAATTCGCGCCGTTCTTCGGCGTGCAGGCGCTGACCATGACCCTGCTCGGGCGCCTGGCCGCGCGCAGCGGAGCCAGCGTGCTGTTCGCCTGGTGCGAGCGCATCGGCGAGGGCCAGGACTACGCGCTGTGGGTCGCGCCGGCCTCGCCCGGCATCGCCGATCCCGACCCGGCCGTTGCCACCGCCGCGCTCAACGTCGACGTCGAGCGCATCGCGCGGCGCGATCCGGGCCAGTACCAGTGGACCTACAAGCGCTTCAAGGCGCGGCCGCCTGACAGCGGCCCGCACCCCTACGTGGACCTGGAGGGCGGATGAACGCGCACGACGCTGGCGCAAACGATGCGGGCGCAAACAATACGGGCGCGAGTGGTCCCGTTGGCACGCCGATCCAAACCGCGGCCAGCGACGACGGCTGGCGGCCGCTGCCGCCGCGCGCGCGCTGGCTGTTCGTGCTCGGCAACCTGTTCGCGCTGGGCGGGCTCGCGCTCGGCCTGCTCATCCCGATCGGCCTGCTGCTGCGCGATACCCCGCTCGCCCTGCCGCTGGCGCTGGCCGTGCTGGTCGTGCTTCCCGGCTGGGGCGTGTGGCTGGCGCTGCGCCAGTACGCGTGTACCCGCTGGCGCCTGGACGACCACGGCTACAGCCTGCGCCGCGGCCGGCTGTGGCGGCGCGACACCTTCGTCCCGCGCAGCCGGGTGCAGCACCTGGATCTGCAGCGCGGTCCGCTCGAACGCCGCTTCGGCCTCGCCACCCTCGTGGTGCACACCGCCGGCACCCGCCACAACGCGGTGACCACCGGTGGCCTGGGCGAGGACGACGCCGAGTGGCTGCGCGACCAGCTCGCGCGCTGGATCGAGGCCGATGACGACGACGCCTGAGCCGGCGCCCGCGCTGCCCGTCGACGGCGACGAACGGCGCCTGCATCCGTGGTCGTGGCTGTTCGTACTGATCGGGTCGGTGCGCCAGTTCCTGCTGCCGCTGCTGGCGCTGGTGGTGTTCGGCGGCCGCCGCGAGGAGGGCATGCAGCTGGCGGCTGCCGGGGTGGCGGTGGCGGTGCTGGCGCTGGTGGCGGTGTGGCGCTATTTCACCTATCGCTACCGGATCGACGGCGACAGCCTGTTCATCCGCAGCGGCCTGTTCGAGCGCAGCCTGCGCCAGGTGCCGTTCTCGCGCATCCACAACGTGGAGCTGCGCCAGAGCCTGCTGCACCGCGCGTTCGGCGTGGCCGAGGTCAAGCTCGAATCGGCCGGCGGCACCAGGCCCGAGGCGCAGATGCGGGTGCTGCGGCTCGACGATGCGCTGGCGCTGGAGCGGTTGATCCGACGCCGCGGGCGCGCCGGCGATGCGCCTGCGGCGCAGGCGCCCGAAGACGACGCGCAGATCCTGCTGGCACTGCCGACGGCCGAGATCGTGCGCCTGGGGCTGATCTCCAACCGCGGCATGATCGTGGTCGGCGCGGCGGTCGCGCTGGCCTGGCAGGTGCTGCCGGAGGACGCGTTCAAGCACGCCTTCAACCGGATCTGGCGCGAAGGTTCGGGCTACGTCGCCGCGCACGACGGCACCCTGCTCGCGCCCGCGCTGGTGGCGATCGGCCTTGTGCTGCTGGCGCTGGCGCTGGTGCGGCTGTTCTCGGTGCTGCTGGCGCTGGCGCGCTACCACGGCTTCACGCTGCAGGCGCACGGGCGCCGGCTGACGGTCGAGCGCGGGCTGCTGGCACGGGTGCGCAGCAGCGTGTCGCGACGGCGGATCCAGGCCTGGACCCTGCGCGAAAGCCTGCTCCACCGCGCGTTCGGGCGCCGCTCGCTGGCGATCGATACCGCCGGCGCGCCCACCGCGGGCGGCGGCGAGGGGCAGTCGCGCGAGCCGCCCGAGCTGGCGCCCATCGCCACCCCGCAGGCCTGCAACGGGCTGCTGCTGGAGCTGCTCGACGGCCCCGACTGGCCACCGCGGGACTGGCAGCCGCTGCATCCGCGCGCATGGCTGCGGCTGTGGCTGGGCGATGTCGTGTTCGCGCTGCTGCTGGCGGCGGCGCTGTCCTGGCATTTCGGCGCCTGGGGCGCGCTGGGGCTGCTGTGGCTGCCCTGGGGATGGCTCATCGCCAGGCGCCACGCGCGCTACGCCGGCTGGCACGTCGACGCACGCCTGGTGGCGGTGCGCGAAGGCTGGTGGTCGCGGCACTGGCGCTTCGCCGAGATCGACAAGCTGCAGGCGCTGCAGCTGCGCCAGTCCCCGCTCGACCGCTGCATGGGCATGGCCTCGCTGTGGCTGGACACCGCCGGCGCGGGCGCGGCCACGCCCGCGCTGCGGATGCGCCATCTTCCCGAAGTACAGGCGCGGGCGCTGCACGCCGGCCTCGGGTCCGAGGTGGCGCGACGGCGGCTGCGCTGGTGATGCGCCCGGCCATGGCCCGGTTCCAGTGCCGCCCGTGCCTGGCGCATGCTGTCGCGCCCATGCCACGCCCTCCCGCATGCCACAGGAACCGCTGATGCCGCACGCTCCCTCCCGATCCGGCCCCCACGCCCGCGGTCCGCTGCTGGTCCGCCTGTGCAACTGGGTGGGCGAGGTGGTGCTGTCGGTGCCCGCGATCCGCCGCCTCGACGCGGCCGGCTACGACGTGCACCTGTACGGCAAGGGCTGGGCGCCGTCGCTGCTGGAAGGCATGGGCCTGCCGGTCACCGTGCGCGACGGACGCCGCCGGCTCGCGATCGGGCAGCTGCGACGACTGCGCGGCGCGATGCGCGCGCAGCATCCGGGCAGTCGTCCCGGCGCGCTGCTGTTCACCCGCTCCTTCTCCTCGGCGGTCGAAACCCGACTCGCCGGCTTCCGGCCCGTGGGCTACGCCTACGACGGCCGGCAGCTGTTCCTGCACGAGGCCTATCCGCGCCCGCACGGACGCCACGCCGGCGAGGAATACTGGCAGGTCGTCAACGCCTTCCTGCGCGAGGACCTGCCCTTCCCCACCCGCCTCGACCTGTCCCCGAGCGCCAGCCAGGCCGCAGCCGCCAACGGGCTGCTGGAGCGCGCCGGGATCGCGCCCGGCGAGTACGTGGTGCTGTGCCCGTTCAGCGGCAGCGACGACCGCGAGGACCGCAAGGTCTGGCCGGGGTTCGCCGACCTCGCCCGGCACCTGGCCGCGCAGGGACGCACGGTCGTGGTCTGCCCCGGCCCGGGCGAAGAGGCGGTGGCGAACGCGCGCACGCCGGGGGCGGTGCTGCTTCCCGGCGTCGACCTGGGCACCTACTCCGCGCTGATGGCGACGGCGCACGGCGTGGTGTCCAACGACACCGGCCCGGGACACATCGCCGCGGGCGTGGGCGCCCACGTGGTCAGCGTGCACGGGCCGCCGTCGACCGCCGCATGGGCGCCGGTGGGGCCGCGCGTGACGCTGTTCCCCTACGCCGGCCGCTGGGCTGCGGTGGACGAGGTGGCGCAGGCGCTGGGCTGAGCCTGCGGGCGGCTCAGGGGCGGTACGGCGGCAGGTCCGCCAACTCCAGGAACAGCGCCTCGTAGCGCGCGTTCATCTGCTCGCGCGAGTACTTCGACAGGGCCGCGTCGCGCGCCGCCGCGCCGATGCGATCGGCCAGCGCGTCGTCCTGCAGCGCGCTGGCGATCGCATCGGCCAGGGCGACCGGATCGGATTCGGGAACCAGCAGGCCGTTGGCGCCGTGCTCGAGCAGTTCACGCACGCCCGTCACCGCACTGCCGATCGCCACGCAGCCCGCGGCCATGCCTTCGATCAGGGCCAGCGGCATACCCTCGTAGTGGGTGGCCAGGACCGAGATGCGATGGCCAAGCAGCAGCTCCGGCACGTTCCGGCACAGGCCGAGGAAGCGCACCTGGCCGTCCAGGCCCAGCGCCGTGCACAGCTGTTCCAGCGGCCGCCGGTACCGCGGCTTGCCGTGGCCGGCAAGCAGCACCGGCGGGGTGAGGCCGCGCTCCTTGAGCACTGCCAGCGCGCGCAGCAGGGTGGCGTGGTCCTTCTGCCGCGACAGGCGCGAGGCCATGACGATGCCGGGGACCCGCTGCGAGGCGGGCGCGGGCGTGGAGGCGGTGAACGGTTCGATGCGGATGCCGTTGGGTATGGCCAGCGTGCGCTCCGGAGGCATGCCCATCGCCAGCAGGACCTGGCGCACGCCTTCGGAGCAGCCGACGATGCGCGAGGTGCGCGCCGCCAGCCAGCGCGTCTGCGCGCGGCGCCAGGGCGTGTAGCGTTCGCGCGAGTTGTGCTCCACGTGGACCAGATGCGGCACCTTCGCCAGCAGCCCCGCATAGCGGCCCCAGAGGTGCTCGCTGAACCCGTGGGCCACCAGGACGTCGGGCTGGAGTTCGCGGCACAGTTTCACCAGCGCGGCCACGGTGGCCAGATGCGACCAGCCGGCCACCACCCGCACCGGCGTGCCGGCGGCTTCCAGTTCGGCAACGCGCTCCGGGGTGGTGCCGCTCTTGCGCCGCAGGACCAGCAGCGGATCGACCCTGCCACTGTCGCGTCCGGCGTTGACCAGTTGGATCGCCACCTGGATCGAGCCGCTGGAAAAGCCGCCGGTCACGAAATGAAGGACGCGGGGCCTGCGCGCGGCCCCCGTCATCGCACGGCACCCTCGATGCCCGCCTGCCCACCCCGGCCGGCGACCCCGGCGCCGTGCGCCGGCGCCGGCCGGCGATTCCTGCCTGGGCATCTGCGGCATCCGACCATCGCGAGCTCTCCGGGTGGGGGACGCACATCTTATGGCGCGGGCGGGTGCGCCGCGCGCACCCCGTCGTCACCCCGCCGCGCGCTCCAGCCGGGCGTAGAAGAAGCCGTCCATGTCCTGTTCGCCGGGCAGGCGCTGGCGGCCTGCGCCGGCTTCGCGGCCGAACGAGGCGTCCAGCGCCACCGCCCGCGCGTCGGGCGTGCGGGCGAGGAAGGCGGCAATCTGTTCCTCGTTCTCGGCCTTGAGCACCGAACAGGTGGCATAGAGCAGCCGCCCGCCCGGCGCGAGCAGCGGCCACAGCGCGTCGAGCAGGCGCGCCTGCAGGTCGACCAGGGCGACGACGTCGGACGGGCGACGGTGCAGCAGCACGTCCGGCTGGCGACGGACGACGCCGGTGGCCGAGCATGGCGCGTCGAGCAGGATCGCGTCGAATGCAATCCCGTCCCACCACTCCGCGGGCGTGGCGGCATCCGCGGCGCGCAGCCTGGCGTCGCCGCCCACGCCGAGCCGCGCATGGGTATCGGCCACGCGGCGCAGGCGGCGCGGATCGACGTCGAGCGCGGTCAGCCGCAGCGAGGGGTCGCGTTCGAGCAGGTGCGCGGACTTGCCGCCCGGCGCTGCGCAGGCGTCGAGCACGCGCGCGCCGGGCGCGGGCGCGAGCGCCTCGGCCACGCGCTGCGCGGCGGCGTCCTGCACCGACACCTCGCCTTCGGCAAAGCCAGGCAGCGTGGTCGGGGACACGGGCACGTCGACGCGCAGCGCGTCGGGCAGGGCGGCCACCGCCTGCGCCTCGATCCCCGCCTCGCGCAGGCGCGCGGCGTAGTCGGCAACCGCGCTCCGGGTGCGGTTGACCCGCAGCCAGGTCGGCGCCTGCAGGGCGCTGGCGGCAAACACCGCGTCGGCATCCTGCGACCAGTCGGCGCGCACGCGCTCGCGCAGCCAGTCCGGCCAGGCGGCCTCCGGCTCGCCCGCAGGCAGGCCGTCGCGCTGGGCGCGGCGCAGCAGCGCATTCACCAGCCCGGCCTGGTGCCTGCGCCCGAGCGCGCGCGCGGCGTCGACGGTCGCCGCCAGCGCGGCATGCGGCGGCAGCTGCAGCGGATCGAGCTGGGCGAAGCCGGCATACAGCAGCGCGCGCAGCGGCGCGTCCCGGCGCGACAGCGGCCGCGGCATCCAGGCGGCAAGCGCGGTGGCGTAGCGCGCGCGCTGGCGCAGCGCCGCGAAGCAGATCGCCTCGACCAGGGCGCGGTCGCGCGGATCGGCCAGCGAGGGCAGCGCCGTCGCCAGCTCCGCCTTCAGCGAGCGGTTGCGGTGCAGGACCGCGTCGAGGATCCGTGCCGCGCCTGCGCGCACGGCAACGCCCGGCGGCAATGCGGCCCCGGCCCCCACCCTAGCCTTCCCCCGCAGGCGGAGGAGCGAACTCCAGGCCGCGGCGCGCGTTGAGGTAGTCGGCGGCGGTGATCGCCTTGCCGCCGGCGCGCTGCAGGCTGCGGATGCGCAGCGCGCCGCTGCCGCAGGCCACGTCGATGCCCTCGCGCCCGGCGTGCAGCACCGTGCCCGGCGCCGCCGCGTGCGCCAGCGGCAGGGCGATGGCGCCGTGGATGCGCAGCCGCTCGCCGGCCACCTCGGCCTCGGCCACCGGCCAGGGCTGGAACGCGCGCACCTTGCGCGCCAGCACGTCCGCCGGCCGGCTCCAGTCGAGCCGGGCCTCGGCCTTGTCCAGCTTGCGGGCGTAGGTCGCGCCCTCCCCGGGCTGCGGCCGCGGCATCGGGCGCACGCCGGCACGCAGCAGGGCCAGGCCATCGGCCAGCACCTGGGCGCCGAGTTCCGACAGGCGATCGTGGAGCTGGCCGGCGGTCTCCTGCGCTCCGATCGGCAGCGCGCTCGACAGCAGCACCGGGCCGGTGTCCAGGCCCTGCTCCATCTGCATCAGGCACACCCCGGTTTCGGCGTCGCCGGCCTCGATCGCGCGCTGGATCGGCGCCGCGCCGCGCCAGCGCGGCAGCAGCGACGCGTGCACGTTCCAGCAGCCCAGGGCCGGGATCGCCAGCACCTTCGGCGGCAGCAGCAGGCCGTAGGCGACGACGATCATCAGGTCCGGCGCCAGCGCGCGCAGCGCGCGCCGCGCCTGGACCGTGCGCAGGCTGTCGGGCTGCAGCACCGGCAAGCCGAGCTCCAGCGCGGCCCGCTTGACCGGCGAGGCCGCCAGCCCGCGCCCGCGCCCGGCCGGGCGGTCGGGCTGGGTGTAGACGGCCACGACCTCGCCGCGCGCCGCGGCGGCGCGCAGGGACGGGACGGCGAATTCGGGAGTGCCGGCGAAGATGAGACGCATGCGTTGCTGGGGCGTCGGGTGCTGGTGGTTGGTGGTCGGGGGTTGGTGGCGGCGATCCGTGGCGGCGGTGTGTGCCAACTACCGGCCACCAAGCCGCCCGCTAACCGGCCTGCTTGCGCAACTTCTCCAGCTTCTTCACCGCCCGGTCCCGCTTCAGCGCCGACAGGTAGTCGATGAACAGCTTGCCGTCGAGGTGGTCGACCTCGTGCTGGATGCAGGTGGCGAGCAGGCCGTCCACGCGCAGTTCGAACGGCTTGCCGTGGCGGTCCAGGGCCTCGACCACGATGCCGTCGGGGCGGGTGACGTCGGCGAAGATGCCGGGGATCGACAGGCAGCCTTCCTGGTGCAGGCGCAGTTCGGCCGAATGCTCGCGGATCACCGGGTTGATGAACACCAGCGGCTGTTCGCCGCCCTCGGTGACGTCGATCACCATGAAGCGCTGGTGGGTGTCGACCTGGGTGGCCGCCAGGCCGATCCCGGGCGCCTCGTACATGGTCTGGAACATGTCGTCGAGCAGGCGCTGGAAAGCCGGATCCTGGACCTGGCCGGGTTCGAGCGGCCGGGCGACCGTGCGCAGCCGGGGATGTGGATATTCGAGGATCGGGAGCAGGGCCATGGGCGCGAGGGGAGGCGAAAGGGAGGTGGCGGTCACAACCGCGCGGAACGACCTGTCATTGTAGCCCCCGGCGGCTTGCAACCGGCCGCTACTTGTACGTTATAGTGCCGACGCTGCACGGGGAAATCTTCAAGGGGAGCAATTAGATGGCCCGCATGCTTCAGCGCCTTTCTCAGGGGCTCCGCACCACGTGCGTCGTCGCGTTGATGACGGTGGCGACCTTCGCCACCGCCCAGACCATGCGCGGCGACCATCCCGATACCTATATCGTCAAGCGTGGCGACACGCTCTGGGACATCGCCGGCAGGTTCCTGCAGCGTCCCTGGCTGTGGCCCGAGATCTGGCAGGCCAACCCGCAGATCAGCAACCCGCACCTGATCTATCCGGGCGACGTGATCAGCCTGGCCTACCTCAACCGCGTGACCGCGGCGCCGGGGCCGCGCGAGGACGTCCAGCCCATCAACGCGATTCCGCTGTCGGACGTCGAGGCCTTCCTCAAGGACCTGCGCGTGGTCGACCGGTTCGAGCACCTGCCCTACGTGGTCGGGCTCGAGGAAGACCGGATGCGCGCCACCCAGGGCCAGGTCGCCTACATCCGCGGCCTGCCCACCGCCACCGCCGGACAGCGCTACGCCGTGGTGCGTCCGACCGTGCGCTACACGCACCTGGACCGCAGCGGCCTGTGCTGCGACCTGTTCCACAAGGACGACCTGGACTTCCGCGGCCGCCGCATCGCCGACTTCCAGCAGTTCTGGACCAACGTGGTCACCCCCGACAAGGGCCAGGAGCTGCTGGGTTACGAGCTGCAGCGGGTCAACGTCGGCACCATCACCCGCGGCGAAGTCGGCGGCATCGGCGCCAGCACCCTGCTGCTGGACGAAACCGGCCGCGAGGTGCGCGTGGGTGATCGCCTGATCGCGATCGACGCCCGCCCCTACGACCTGCAGTTCTTCCCGCACGCACCCGCGCAGCAGCTCGAATACGGCCGCGCCCGCGTGCTCGCCGTGGCCGACACCCTGTCCCATGGCGGTCCGCGCGACGTGATCGTGCTGTCGGTCGGCGCGCGCGAGGGCGTGGACAACGGCACCGTGTTCTCGGTCTGGCGCGAGGGCACCAACACCATCGACCGCGTCGAGAAGGGCCCGGACCGCGATCCCGACACCGTGTTCTTCGAGAACAAGGTGCGCCTGCCCGACGAGTTCGCCGGCCACGCGATGGTCTTCCGCACCTACGACAAGGTCAGCTATGCGCTGGTGATGGACAGCGTCAAGCCGACCCGCATCGGCTACCACCTCAAGCACCCGGACGCGCCCTACTGAGTGCGCTCCGCGCGCGGCGCGGGGTTTTCCTACAGTGACCGCCAGCGGCGCCTTCGGGCGCCGCTGGCACATGCGCGCCATCCTGCGCGGCATGACCGACGACGACATCGCCCTGCTGCGGCTGATCGCGGCCGGCGGCGCCTCCGCGCCGCGACGGCGCCTGCTGGAACGCTGCGGCACGCCCGCCCGGGCGCTGGCCGCGGACGCCGCGCTGTGGCGCGAGGCGGGGCTGGATGCCGCCCAGGCACGGGGGCTGAAGACGGCCCGGGTGCCGCCGGAGGTGCGCGACTGGCTGGCCGCACCGGGCCAGCGCCTGCTCGGCTGGCACGATCCCGACTACCCCGCCCTGCTGCGCCGGATGCCGAGTCCGCCGCTGGCCCTGTTCGCGGCCGGCGACGTCGACCTGCTGTGGCATCCCTCGGTGGCGGTGGTGGGGACCCGTGCGCCAACCGCCGGCGGCGGCGACCACGCCAGGAGCTTCGCCCGGGCGCTGGTGCGCGCCGGCCTGGGCGTGTGCAGCGGCCTGGCCGCGGGCATCGACACGGTGGCCCACGCCGCCGCCCTGGACGCCGGCGGCACCACCATCGCCGTGCTCGGCAGCGGCCTTGACCGGCCCTACCCGCGGTCCAACGCCCACCTGCTGCGCGATGTGGCCGAGCACGGCGTGGCGGTCAGCGAGCACCCGCCGGGCACCGGCGCGCGGCGCGAACACTTCCCGGCCCGCAACCGGATCATCGCCGGACTCTCGCTCGGCACCCTGGTGATCGAAGCCGCGCAGCGCTCCGGGGCCCTGATCACCGCGCGGCTGGCGGCCGATGCCGGGCGCGAGGTCTTCGCCGTGCCCGGCTCGATCCGCAACCCGATGGCGCGCGGCTGCCACCGCCTGATCCGCGACGGCGCCAGCCTGGTCGAGGACGCCGACGAAGTGGTCGCGGCCCTGGCGCCCGTGGCCCGGTCACTGGCCGAGGCCTTGCGAAGCCGCCTCCGGGCCCCCATCACGGAGACCGGACGCGCCTGCGCGGGTACCGCCGGCGACTCGCCGCCGCCCGATCCGGACTACCAGCGCTTGTGGTCGGCCATCGGCCACGACCCAAGCCCTATGGATCAGTTGCTCGAACGCACCGGATTGACGACCGCGGAAGCCTCGTCCATGCTGCTGCTCATGGAGCTGGATGGCCGGGTTGTCCATGCGCACGGCCGGTATGCGCGAAAGTCCTGACACAGCGCGCCACGGGCGCAGGCCGGGGGGAAATGAAAGAGAGCATCCTTGACGTCCTGCTCTACCTGTTCGAACACTATTTCAGTGAAGACGCGGACCTCGTCCGCGACCGCGACTCGCTCCAGAACGGCCTGCTCCAGGCCGGTTTCAGCCCGGCGGAAATCAGCAAGGCCTTCGACTGGCTCGACGCCCTGGCCGACCAGCGCCCGCAGGCCGGCGTCGCCCGCAGCGACGGCCCGACCCGGGTCTATTTCGGCCCCGAGCTGGACAAGCTGGACGTCGAATGCCGCGGCTTCCTGCTGTTCCTGGAGCAGCACGGCATCCTCGACGCCCACCAGCGCGAGCTGGTGCTGGACCGGGCCATGGCCCTGGACCAGGACGAACTGGACCTGGACGACCTCAAGTGGGTGGTGCTGATGGTGCTGTTCAACCAGCCCGGCAGCGAGGCCGCCTACGCCTGGATGGAAACCCAGATGTTCGCCGACGAGCCCGAGCCGGTGCACTGAGCGTGGCCTGCTGACCGTCCCACCGCGCGGCAGCGGCCGCGCCGCGCGGGTCCGACCGGCCGCGCCTTTCCCCACTCCCTGCAACGGACCTGCTCCTTGAACCAGACCAGCCCGGGCTCCGGCCCGCCGCCGCCCCTGCCGCCGCGCGCCCCTGCCCCCGCCCGCCCCCCGCCGCCGGACAACCCGCGCCTGCGCGGCTGCCTGATCGCGGCCGTGGTCGCGGTGGCGCTGGCGGTGCCGGTGGTGGCGATCCTGGTCGCGATCGCGCTGCCCGCCTACCAGGACTACCTGGGCCGCTCGCAGGTGGCCCAGGCACTGGCGGCGGCCGCGCCGCTGCAGCCGCAGGTGGTGGCCTTCGTCGCCAGCCACGACCGCTGCCCGGACAACGACGATCCGGGCTTCGGCCCGGTCGAGGCCTATGCCGGTGCCACCCACGCCGGCATCGAGCTGGGCGAAAGCGACGCGGGCGTGTGCGCGATCGGGCTGCTGCTGCAGGACGAGCGCAACGAGAAACTGGACGGACACCGGCTGTGGCTCGAGTACGAGGCCGCGGCCGGACAGTGGCGCTGCAGCGCCGAGATCGAGGACCGCTACCTGCCCGCGCACTGCCGCGGCTGACACCGCGCCGCGGGGAGCGGCGCCCGATACGCAAAAAACAAGGGGAGACGATATGACGATGTGGTACTACGCCGATCGCGACCATGCCCGCCAGGGCCCGGTGGACGCAACCGAACTGGTGCGCCTGCGCCTGGAACGGCGCCTGGACTGGGACGCGCTGATCTGGCGCGACGGCATGGCCGAATGGCGGCCGATGCGCGAGTTCGCGGCCGAACTCGCCCAGGCCGACGACCGCGCGCCCGCGACCGCCGGAAGCCCGGACCTGGTTGCCGCGCCTGCCGGTGCCGGCGCCGGCTTCGCGGCAGCGACGGCCGAGCCGGCCTCGCCCTACGCCCCGCCGCGCGCGGTGGTCTCGACCGACGCGGCCGTGGTGTCGGGCGGCGAAGTGGTCCAGGCCGGCTTCTGGAAGCGCTTCGCGGCCATGGTCATCGACGGCCTGGTGGCAGGCGTGGCCTCGTGGGCGATCCAGATCCCGCTGTTCATCCTCGCCGGGGTCGGCATGGGCAGCGAACTGCTGTCGCTAGGCGGCTCGATCGGCCTGATGCTGCTGTCCTACGGCATCTCGGTGCTGGTCCCGCTGCTGTATTTCTCCTGGATGCACTCCTCCGCCAGCCAGGCCTCGCTGGGCAAGATGGCGGTGGGAATCAAGGTCACCCGCGGCTCGGGCGAGCGGATCAGCTTCTGGCGCGCGTTCGGCCGCTACGCCGCCTATTTCCTGACCGTGGTGCTGAGTTTCGGCGTCGGCGGCCTGGCGTCGGCCCTGACCACCGGGCTGACCGAGCGCAAGCAGGCCCTGCACGACATGATCTGCGACACCCTGGTGGTCGACAGGTGGGCCTTCACCGACCGCCCCGACCTGCAGCGGCGGGAGCTGGGCGTGGTCACCTGGGTGATCCTGGTGCTGGGCTTGGGCCTGCTGGCCCTGTTCCTGGTCGCAATCGTGGCCGCGATCGCAATTCCCGGCATGACCGCCCGCTGACCCGCCCCGCCCCCCGGTTCCGGGCGGTCCGTGCTTGACACGGCCGCATGGGCCATGATTCCACTATAAATAGCGCCGGCCCCGACCGGCGCATCCAGCGCGCCCGGGTTCCCGCCCGGGCGTCGTGTTCTTCCGAACCCTCGAATGGCGCCGCCGGATGCGGCGCCAGGAACCATCCCAGATGCCCAAGCACCTCCTCATCGTCGAGTCGCCCGCCAAGGCCAAGACGATCAACAAGTACCTCGGCAAGGACTTCCAGGTCCTGGCCTCGTACGGCCACGTCCGCGACCTGGTGCCGAAGGAAGGCGCGGTCGACCCGGACAACGGCTTCGCCATGCGCTACGAGCTGATCGACAAGAACGAGAAGCACGTCGAGGCGATCGCCAAGGCGGCGAAGGCGGCCGACGGCATCTGGCTGGCGACCGACCCGGACCGCGAGGGCGAGGCGATCAGCTGGCACATCGCCGAGATCCTGCGCGAGCGCGGCCTGCTCGAAGGCAAGGAGCTGCAGCGGGTGGTGTTCACCGAAATCACGCCGCGCGCGATCAAGGAAGCGATGGGCCAGCCGCGCGGCATTGCCGACGAACTGGTCGACGCCCAGCAGGCGCGCCGTGCGCTCGACTACCTGGTCGGCTTCAATCTCTCGCCGGTGCTGTGGCGCAAGATCAAGGCCGGGCTCTCCGCCGGCCGGGTGCAGTCGCCGGCGCTGCGCATGATCGTCGAGCGCGAGGAGGAGATCGAGGCGTTCAAGGCGCGCGAGTACTGGACCATCGAGGCCGCCTGCGCGCATCCCTCCCAGCCCTTCAGCGCCCGGCTGGTCAGGCTCGACGGGCAGAAGGTCGAGCAGTTCACGATCACCGACGGCGAGACCGCCGAGGACGCGCGCTCGCGCATCGCCGCCGCCGCGCAGGGCTCGCTGCACGTCACCGACGTGGCCAGCAAGGAGCGCAAGCGCCGGCCGTCGCCGCCGTTCACCACTTCCACCCTGCAGCAGGAGGCCTCGCGCAAGCTCGGCTTCACCACGCGCCGGACCATGCAGGTCGCGCAGAAGCTGTACGAAGGCGTGAACCTCGGCGACGAGGGCACGGTGGGCCTGATCAGCTACATGCGTACCGACTCGGTGAGCCTGTCGGTCGAGGCGCTGGGCGAGATCCGCGACGTGATCGCGCGCGATTTCGGCACCGCCTCGGTGCCCGACAAGCCCAACGTCTACCAGACCAAGTCCAAGAACGCGCAGGAAGCGCACGAAGCGGTGCGTCCGACTTCGGCGCTGCGCACGCCGGCCTCGGTGGCGCGCTTCCTCAGCGACGACGAGCGCCGGCTCTATGAACTGGTGTGGAAGCGCGCCGTCGCCTCGCAGATGATCCCGGCTACGCTCAACACCGTGACCGTCGACCTGGCCGCCGGCGCCGAGCACGGCTTCCGCGCCTCGGGCACCACCGTGGTCGTGCCCGGCTTCCTGGCCGTGTACGAGGAAGGCAAGGACAGCAAGGGCAAGGAAGACGAGGACGAGGGCCGCAAGCTGCCGGCGATGAAGCTCGGCGACCGCATCCCGCTCGATCGCGTCCAGGCCGACCAGCACTTCACCCAACCGCCGCCGCGCTTCACCGAAGCCTCGCTGGTCAAGGCGCTGGAGGAATACGGCATCGGCCGTCCCTCCACGTACGCCTCGATCATCCAGACCCTGCTGGGCAAGCAGTACACGGTGCTCGATGGGCGCGCGTTCAAGCCCACCGACGTGGGCCGGGCGGTGTCGAAGTTCCTCAGCAACCACTTCAGCAAGTACGTCGACTACGACTTCACCGCCAGGCTCGAGGACGAGCTCGATGCGGTGAGCCGCGGCGAGGAGGAGTGGGTGCCGCTGATGGAGAAGTTCTGGGGCCCGTTCAAGGAACAGGTGGACGACAAGAAGGCCACCCTCGACAAGACCGACTCGGGCAGCATCCGGGTGCTGGGCGAGGATCCGAAGAGCGGCCGCCAGGTCAGCGCGCGGATCGGCAAGTTCGGGCCGCTGGTGCAGATCGGCACGGTCGAGGACGAGGAGAAGCCGCGCTTCGCCTCGCTGCGCCCGGGCCAGAGCATCTATTCGATCAGCCTCGAAGAAGCGCTGGAGCTGTTCCTGCTGCCGCGCGTGTTGGGCCAGGACAAGGGCGAGGACGTCAGCGTGGGCATCGGCCGCTTCGGGCCGTTCGCGCGCCGCGGCGACACCTATGCCTCGCTCAAGCCCGAGGACGATCCGTACAAGATCGCGCTGGAGCGGGCGGTGTTCCTGATCGAGGAAAAGGAGGAGATCGCGCGCAACCGGGTGATCAAGGAATTCGCCGGCAGCGACATCCAGGTGCTCAACGGCCGCTACGGGCCGTACCTGAGCGATGGCCGCCTCAACGGCAAGATTCCCAAGGACCGCGAGCCGGCGTCTCTGACCCTGGAGGAGGCGACGCGCCTGCTCGAGGAGACCGGCAAGCCGGCGCGACGCGGCTTCGGCGCGAAGAAGGCGGCGAAGAAGGTTGCCGCGAAGAAGGCGCCGGCGAAAAAGGCCGCCGCGAAGAAGACCGCCCGCAAGGCGCCCGCCAAGAAGGCGGTGAAGAAGGCCAGGCGCCCGCTGTCGGGCGACCTGGAGCCGGCACGGCCGCTGGTGACCGCGGCCCGCTTCGAGCCGGGCAAGAAGCGGGTGGTGAAGAAGTCCGACAGCGCACCGTTCTGAGCGCGCCATTGCGGGGAAGGTGCGGACAACCCGCTCCTGCCCGTCGGTCCCGCGGCCTTCGACAGACGCATGTCCGGTCAAGCGGCGGCCGCGGGTTTCGCTAAGCTGGCGCGATGCGCGACTGCGACGACATCGACCGCGCCGCGGCCGTCCTGCGCCGCGGCGGCCTGCTTGCCTACCCCACCGAGGGCGTATGGGGCCTGGGCTGCGATCCATTCTCCGAAGCCGCGGTGACGCGCCTGCTCGCGCTCAAGCAGCGCACGCCCGACAAGGGCCTGATCCTGGTGGCGGCAACGCCCCCGCAGTTCGACGGACTGCTGGACTGGGCCGCGCTCGACGCATCCCGGCGCGAGGCGGTGCGGGCCAGCTGGCCCGGTCCCAACACCTGGCTGGTGCCGACCACGGCGCGCGTGCCGGCCTGGATCCGCGGCGCGCACGACACGGTTGCGGTGCGGGTCAGCGCGCACCCGGTGGTGGTCGCGCTGTGTCGGGCCTGGGACGGCCCGCTGGTGTCCACCAGCGCCAACCGCGCGGGCGATCCGGCGCCGGCGACCCGCGCCGCCCTCGATCCGGCCATCGTCGACGGCGTCGACCTGGTGGTTGCCGGAGAAACCTCCGGACTGGGTCAGCCGAGCACCCTGCGCGATGCGGCAACGGGCGCCCGGATCCGCTGAAACCCCCGGGTTTTGGCCGCATTTTGCTTGCATCGGCAACCAACCCGGATGCGTTATTGCCGCGCCGCACAATTTGTGATTTATTCGGGGTCGTGGATGCGCCGCCGGGCATGTTTCCCCTGCGTACCGGCCTAGACGCCCACGCCACCTTCCACCTGACCAACGATGACGACGACGATGCGGGCACACCCGGATCGGGGCCTCCACGACCCCGCAAGCGAACACGACAGCTGTGGTTTCGGCCTGATCGCCAAGATCGAGGGCGATCCCGAGCGCGCCGTCGTGGACATCGCGCTCGACGCGCTGGCGCGCATGGCGCATCGCGGCGGCGTGGCCGCCGACGGCCTGTCGGGCGACGGCTGCGGCGTGCTGATCCACGGCGCCGACGGCTTCGTCCGCACGCTTGCACACGAGTCGGGGATCGCGCTGCATGCCGGGCCGGTCGCCGCGGGCATGGTGTTCCTGCCGCACGACGAGACCGCGGCCACGCGCTGCCGCCTGGCGCTGGAGCGGGAGCTGGCGGCGGTGGATGCGCGCGTGTCCGGCTGGCGCGTGGTGACGCTGGACCTGGATGCCTGCGGCAAGCTGGCGCGCGCCTCGGTTCCGCGCATCGAGCAGGTGTTCGTCGAAAGCGACGAGGCCGATGTCGCCACCCTGGAACGCAAGCTGTTCCTCGCCCGCCGCCGCACCGAACAGGCGCTGGCCGCGGAAGCGGATTTCTACGTCGTCGGGCTCTCGCCCGGGCTGCTCGGCTACAAGGGCATGGTCCTGCCCAGCCACCTGCGCCAGTTGTTCCCCGATCTCTCGCACCCCGCGCTGGCCGCACGCGCGGTGGTGTTCCACCAGCGCTTCTCCACCAACACCCTGCCGCGCTGGCCGCTGGCGCATCCGTTCCGCCGGCTCGCCCATAACGGCGAGATCAACAGCATCGAGGGCAACCGCCGCTGGGCGCAGGCGCGCAAGGGCGTGTGGAAGTCGCCGCTGCTGGACGTGTCCGAATTCGAATCCACCGTGACCATGCACGGCTCGGATTCGCAGTCGCTCGACAACATGCTCGAATGGCTGCTGCTTGGCGGCATGGACCTGCTGCAGGCGATGCGGATCCTGATCCCGCCGGCGACCCAGTCGCTGGAGTACAAGGACACCGACCTCGCCGCCTTCTACGAGTACTACTCGATCAACTCCGAGCCCTGGGACGGCCCGGCCGGCCTGGTGATGTGCGACGGCCGCTTCGCCGCCTGCAGCCTCGACCGCAACGGCCTGCGTCCGGCGCGCTGGACGCTGTCGAAGGACGGCGTGTTCGTGATCGCCTCCGAAGCCGGGGTCTGGGACCTGCCGCCCGGGCAGGTGCAGGCCAAGGGCAAGCTCGGCCCGGGCGAGATGATCGCTGTCGACCTCCAGGGCGCGCGCCTGCTCGACAACGACGCGATCGACGACGTCAACCGCGCCCGCGCCCCCTACAAGCAGTGGCTCAAGCGCGGCATGAGCTGGCTGCATACCGAACTGATCGACCCGGCGCTCACCGACGCGCCGTTCACGCCCGAAACCCTGCTCGCGTTCCAGAAGCTGTTCCAGCTCTCGCGCGAGGAGCAGGAAGCGGTGCTGCGCCCGCTGGCCGAGACCGAGCAGGAGGGCATCGGCTCGATGGGCGACGACGTGCCGATGGCCGCGATCAGCCAGCGAGTGCGGCCGCTGTACGACTGCTTCCGCCAGGCGTTCGCCCAGGTCACCAACCCGCCGATCGACCCGCTGCGCGAGGCCTGCGTGATGACGCTCTCGACCCAGATCGGGCGCGAGGGCAACCTGTTCCTGGACCAGGCCGACAACGTCAACCACGTGATGCTCAACTCGCCGGTGCTGTCGCAGCGCAAGCTGTACCAGCTGCTGGCGCTGCCGCGCTTCGCGTCCGGGCACCGCTACATCGACCTGTACTTCGACCATCGCACCGGGCTGCGCGCCGCGCTCGAGCGCATCTGCGCCGAAGCCGAGGCCGCGGTGCGCGACGGCGTGGAGCTGCTGATCCTCAGCGACCGTCGGCCGCGCCAGGGACACGCCGCGGTGCATGCGCTGCTGGCCACCGGCGCGGTCCACCTGCACCTGGTGCGCAAGGGCCTGCGCTGCGACGCCAACCTGATCGTCGAGACCGGCACCGCGCGCGACCCGCACCATTTCGCCTGCCTGATCGGCTTCGGCGCGACCGCGGTCTATCCCTACCTCGCCTACCAGACGCTGGCATCGCTGGCCCGTCGCGGCCTGCTCGGCGGCAAGACCAGCAACGAGCCGACCCAGTTCGGCCGCAGCTACCGGCGCGGGATCAAGAAGGGCCTGCTCAAGATCCTGTCGAAGATGGGCATCGGCTCGATCGCCAGCTACCGCGGCGCGCAGCTGTTCGAGATCGTCGGCCTGGATGCGGACGTGGTGTCGACCTGCTTCGAGGGCACGCCCTCGCGCATCCGCGGCGCCGGCTTCGCGCGCCTGGAGCGCGACGCCTGGACCCTGGCCGGGCACGGCTGGGACGACAACGCCCTGCCCGAACCGGGCGGGCTGATGCGCTACGTGCACGGCGGCGAATACCACCAGTACAACCCCGACGTGGTCCAGGCCCTGCAGCAGGCGGTGCGCTCGGGCACGCGCGAGGACTGGAAGGTCTACTCGGGCCACGTCGACACCCGTCCGCCGGCGGCGCTGCGCGATCTGCTGCGGCCGAAGCCGCTGGGCCCGCCGGTGCCGCTGGACGAGGTGGAATCCGTCGCCTCGATCGTCACGCGCTTCGACTCGGCGGCCATGAGCCTGGGCGCGCTCTCGCCCGAGGCGCACGAGGCGCTGGCCATCGCCATGAACCGCCTCGGCGGGCGCAGCAACTCCGGCGAGGGCGGCGAAGACCCGGCCCGCTACGGCACCGAGAAGCGCAGCAAGATCAAGCAGATCGCCTCGGGCCGCTTCGGGGTCACGCCCGAATACCTGATCAACGCCGAGGTCCTGCAGATCAAGGTCGCCCAGGGCGCCAAGCCCGGCGAGGGCGGCCAGCTGCCGGGCAGCAAGGTCGATCCGCTGATCGCGCGGCTGCGCTATGCGCGGCCCGGCATCGGCCTGATCTCGCCGCCTCCGCACCACGACATCT
>JAEWGI010000006.1 GCA_023388355.1 Pseudomonadota bacterium | reverse complement strand
GCCTATGCCGCCACGTATGCCACGTCGGCCCAGCGCCGGGAGGCCCTGCAGGACTGGCTGCACCACTACAACTGCCACAGGCCGCACAGCGCCCTTGGCGGCCGACCGCCCATCAGCCGGCTGCCGTACGGGCAAAACAACCTATTGAAGCTCCACAGCTAGGGGCAGGATCCGAAGACCGCGGAACGACGTCTTCGCGGGTGTGGCCGGGGCCTGCGGCTGACGGCAGGGCCGAGGGACGGACGACGGTCCGCGGGTGCCGTGCGCCGGGTGCCGCCGGTGGCGGGCGGGTCAGCGCCTGCGGGTACGCAGCTTGGCGTCGACGTCTTCCAGCCCCAGGCCGCGGGCGCGGAGCAGGACCAGAAGGTGGAACACGAGGTCGGCGGCTTCGCCCAGCAGGGCGTCGTCGTCTTCGGCAACGGCCGCGAGTGCGGTCTCCACGCCCTCCTCGCCCACCTTCTGCGCGATCCGGCGCACGCCGCCTTCGAACAGCCTGGTGGTGTAGCTCCCCTCGGGCTTCTGCGCCGCGCGGGCCCGGACCAGCGCCGACAGCTCGGCCACGGTCGAGCCGGGCGCGGAGGCGAAGCAGCTCTCGCGCTGCAGGTGGCAGGTCGGGCCCTGCGGATTGGCCAGCACCAGCAGGGTGTCGCCGTCGCAGTCCAGGTCCACCGAGACCAGGTCCAGGTAGTGGCCGGAGGATTCGCCCTTGGTCCACAGCCGGCCCTTGCTGCGGCTGAAGAAGGTGACCCGGCGCGAGCCGAGGGTCGCGTCGAGCGCGGCCCGGTCCATGTAGCCGAGCATCAGCACGCGCAGGGTGCGCGCGTCCTGCACGACCGCGGGCACCAGCCCGTCGGACTTGTCCCAGTCGATCGTGGCCAGCGCATCGATATTGTCGACGGCCTCAGTCATTGCGCACCTCCACTCCACGTTCGCGCAGGAACCGCTTGAGTTCCGGAATCGGCACCTTGCCGCTGTGGAACACGCTGGCGGCCAGCGCCCCGTCCACGTCGGCCTCGACGAATGCCGCCTCGAAGTGCTCCGGCTCGCCGGCGCCACCCGAGGCCACCAGCGGCACCGTGCACAGCGCCCGCACCGCGCGCAGCTGCGCCAGGTCGTAGCCCTTGCGCACGCCGTCGCTGTCCATGCAGTTGAGCACGATCTCGCCGGCACCAAGGCGCTGCGCCTCGACCACCCAGTCGAGGGTGCGGATCGCCGGCGCGCGCATCCGCTCGGGATCCCCGGTGTGGGTGCGCACGCGCCACTGCCCGTCGGCTTCCCGGATCGAATCGACCCCGACCACCACGCACTGCACGCCGAAGGCTTCGGCCAGTTCCCCGATCAGCGCCGGACGCTCCAGCGCCGGCGAATTGATCGAGATCTTGTCCGCGCCGGCGTGCAGCACGCCGCGCGCGGTGTCCACGTCGCGGATGCCGCCGGCGACGCAGAACGGGATGTCCAGCTTCGCCGAGACGCGCTCGACCCAGCCGCGGTCCACCGAGCGTCCCTGCGGCGTGGCGCTGATGTCGTAGAACACCAGTTCGTCCGCACCCTCGTCGCGGTAGCGCAGGGCCAGCTCGACGATGTCGCCCATGTCGACGTGGTCGCGGAAGCGCACGCCCTTGACCACGCGGCCGTCGCGCACGTCCAGGCAGGGAATGATGCGGCGCGCCAGCATCAGGCCGGCCCCGCCTGCGCGCCGGCCTGCGCCAGCGCTTCGGGCAGCTGCATCCGGCCTTCGAGCAGCGAGCGGCCCAGCACGATGCCGGCGCAGCCCTGCGCCTGCGCGGCAAGCACGTCGGCGAGGTCGCGCACGCCGCCGGAGGCCTGCAGCTCCACGCCCGGCACCTCGTCGGCCAGCAGCCGGTACAGGTCCAGGTTCGGCCCGGTCATCATGCCGTCGCGGGTGATGTCGGTGCACAGCAGATGGCGCAGGCCCTGGCCGGCGTAGCGCCGCGCCATTTCCTGCAGGGTGCCGGCCGCGGTTTCGGTCCAGCCGTGCACGGGCAGGCGCCAGACGCCTTCGCGGTCCAGGCGGCTGTCGAGCGCCACGGTGATGCGGTCGGCGCCGAACTCCGCGATCCAGCCGCACACCGCATCGGCCTCGCGCACCGCCAGCGAACCGATCACCACGCGCGCGGCGCCCGCGTCGAGGATCCGCTGCACGTCGTCGCGCGAGCGCACGCCGCCGCCGGTCTGCACCTGCAGCCCGGTCTGCGAGGCGATGTCGCCCACCAGCGCGGACAGGGTGTAGCCGCCGGCTCGCGCGGCGTCGAGGTCGACCAGGTGCAGCCAGCGTGCGCCCTGCTCCGCATACGCACGCGCCAGCGCCAGCGGATCGTCGCCGTAGCGCGTCTCCTGGGCGTAGTCGCCCTGGGCGAGGCGCACGATGCGGCCGTGGCGCACGTCGATTGCCGGATACAGGGTGAAGCTGCTCATGCGTGGTCCATCGTCAGGAAGTTGTGCAGGAGTCGCGCGCCGGCCGCGGCCGAACGCTCGGGATGGAACTGCGCGCCCATGACGCTGCCGCGGCGGACCACGGCGGCGAACTCCGCGCCGTGGGCGGTGCCGGCGATGCAGTCGGGCGTCACCGGCGCCGCGTAGCTGTGCACGAAGTAGGCGTGCTCGCCTTCGGCGAAGCCGTCGAGCAGCGGATCGTCGCCGCGCAACTGCAGGCGGTTCCAGCCCATGTGCGGCACGCGGATGCCCTCGCCCGCCGGGATCCGGCGCACGCGCCCCGGCAGCAGGCCCAGGCAGGGCGTATCGTCCTCTTCGGAATGTTCGAACAGCAGCTGCATGCCCACGCACACGCCCAGCAGCGGCTGGCGCAGCGTGCGCAGGGTGTCGACCAGCGCCAGTTCGCGCAACCGCCCCATCACCGTCGCCGCGGTACTCACGCCGGGCAGGATCACGCGGTCGGCGGCGCGGATCGCCTCCATGTCCGCGCTCAGCTCCGGCTCCACGCCCAGGCGCTGCAGCGCATAGCGCACCGAGCCGATGTTGGCGCCACCGGCATCGACCAGGACCACGCGCATCACAGCAGTCCCTTGGTGCTCGGCAGGTCGGCGCCCTCGCGCCGTACCGCCATGCGCAGGGCGCGCGCGAAGGCCTTGAAGCAGGCCTCGACCTTGTGGTGATCGTTGTCGCCCTCGACCTTCAGGTTGAGGTTGAGCGCAGCCGCGTCGCAGAGCGAGCGGAAGAAGTGCTCGACCAGTTCGGTCGGCATGTCGCCCACGCGCTCGCGCTTGAACGTGCCGTCGAACACCAGGTACGGGCGGCCGCCGAAGTCGAGCGCGGCGCTGGCCAGGGTCTCGTCCATCGGCAGGGTGAAGCCGTAGCGGGCGATGCCGCGCTTGTCGCCGAGCGCGTCCTTCAGCGCCTGGCCGAGCGCGATGCCGGTGTCCTCGATGGTGTGGTGTTCGTCGATGTGCAGGTCGCCTTCGGTGCGCACCTTGAGCGCAATGCCGCCGTGCTTGCCGATCTGGTCGAGCATGTGGTCGAAGAACGGCAGGCCGGTGGACACCTCGGTATCCGCGCTGCGGTCGAGATCGACCTCGACCCGGATGCTGGTTTCCTTCGTGCTGCGCTCGACCACCGCGCGCCGCGGCGCGTCCGCCAGCTCGTGGGCGATGCCGGCCCAGTCCCACTCGCCGCCGAACGGCTCGGTGCGCAGCTGGAAGCCGCGGATGCCGAGGTTGTCGGCGAAGCGGATGTCGGTCTCGCGGTCGCCGATCATGGCCGAGCGGTCGAGGTCGATGCCGCGGTCGCGCAGGTAGTGCTGCACCAGGCCCAGGGCCGGCTTGCGCGTGGGCGCGTTGTCGGCCGGCCAGCTGCAGTCCACCAGCACCTCGCGGAATGAGATGCCCTGGCTTTCGAAGACCTGCAGCATCAGGTCGTTGGGGCCGTCGAAACTTGCGCGCGGATAGTCGTCGGTGCCCAGCCCGTCCTGGTTGCTGACGATCACGAACTCGAAGCCGGCGTCGCGCAGCTTCAGCATCGCCGGGATCACGCCCTTGACGAAGCGGAGCTTGTGGTAGGCGTCGATCTGGAAGTCTTCCGGTTCCTCGATCAGGGTGCCGTCGCGGTCGACGAAGAGGATTTTCGTGGCCATCAGGCGGCTCCTGCGCCGGCGCTTGCCCCCACCCCTCCCCCGCATGCGGAGGACGGGCTCAGGGCGGAGATCGTGGACAGCACGCGCTCGTTCTGTTCCGGCGTGCCGATGGTGATGCGCAGCGCGTCGCCGAGGCCCGGCGCGGCGCGCTGGTCGCGCACGACGATGCCGGCGTCAAGCAGCGCGCGGAACGCGGCCTCCGCGTCGTCGAAGCGCACCAGCAGGAAGTTGCCCTGCGAGGGATACACCCGACGCACGCCCGGCAGCCGCGCCAGCGCCGCGCGCAGCCGCTCGCGCTCGCCGCGCACCTGGGCGACGCGTGCCGCGGTGGCCTCGAGCGCGGCCGGCGACAGACCCTCCACCGCCAGCGCGGCGCAGGGCGCGGGCACCGGATACGGCGCCTGGCAGCGGCGCAGCACCGATACCAGCGACGGATCCGCGATCGCCACGCCGATGCGCGCGGCGGCCAGTGCATGCGCCTTGGACAGGGTGCGCAGCACCACCAGGTTCGGGTGCGTCGGCAGCAGCGTGGTCGCCGATGGCAGGTCGGAGAACTCGCCGTAGGCCTCGTCCACGATCACCAGCGAGGTGCCATCCAGCCGCCGCGCCAGCGCGGCGATCCCGTCCAGCGACACGCCCGCGCCACCGGGGTTGGACGGCGAGCACAGGAACACCAGCTTCGCGCGCCGGTCGGTCGCGACCTGCGCGATCGCACCGGAATCCGGCACCAGTCCCGCCTCGGGATCGTCCAGCAGCGGCACCTCCAGCAGCGGTGCGTCCTGCAGCCGCGCGCTCACCGCGTACATGCCGAACACCGGCGGCGTCACCAGCACCGCGTCGCGCCCCGCGCGGCAGGTAGCGCGCACCAGCAGGTCGATGGCCTCGTCGCTGCCGCGGCCGATCAGCAGTTGCTGCGGGCGCACGCCGTACAGGCCGGCCAGCGCGTCGCGCAGCGCGGCCGGCTGCGGCTCGGGATAGCGGCGGCAGGCGCCGTCGCCGTCGGCCGGATTGGCCCAGGCCGATTCGTTGGCGTTGAGCCAGATCTCGCCGTCGAGGGCCTCCGTGCGCGCCGAGCTGTAACCGGCGAAGCCGCGCAGGTCCTCGCGCACCAGCGCGAGCACGCCGTCGGTGTTCATGCCGCCTCCTGCGCGCCCGCCTTGTGCAGCCGCAGGCGCACCGCGTTGGCGTGCGCCTCCAGTCCCTCGGCCTCGGCCAGGGTCACGGCGCAGGGGCCGATGGCGGCGATGCCGGCGCCGCTGGCGGCCTGCACGCTGACGAAGTTCTGGAAGCTCGACACCGACACGCCGCTGTAGGCGTGCGCCGCGCCGCCGGTGGGCAGCACGTGGTTGGTGCCGCTGCAGTAGTCGCCCAGCGCCTCGGGGGTGTAGTCGCCGAGGAAGACCGACCCGGCCGCGTCCACACGGTCGAGCCAGGCACGCGGTTCGCGCAGGGCCAGA
>JAEWGI010000077.1 GCA_023388355.1 Pseudomonadota bacterium | reverse complement strand
AATTCGGTACCTCGTCGATACCGCTGGCATGGAGCCTCCAGGACGGCGCCATGGTCGCGCTTACCGGCGAGGGCCAGGGCCGCCGCGAACGGCATTGGGTGCCGGTGTCGCGCGCCGGTGACCGCATCTACGTGCGTGAGGAGCTGTGGCGCGATCCCGACGCCGGCGGGCCGCAGCCGCCGGTGCTGTTGAGCCAGCGCCCGAATTTCTACGCGCTCCAGGCCCCTCCCGCGACCGCGGGGAGGCCCCCGGGCTCAGGGCGTCCCGGCCGGTGACCCGGGCCGCGCCGCCTCCGGGCTGATCTTCTCGATCGTGTGCCGCAGTTCGCGGCCGAGGATGATCTTGGCGTCGCGCGCGAACGCGGCCAGGCGCTCGTCGAAGGCGAGCTTGCTGTTGTGGTCCAGCTTCACCAGGCCCATCTCGCGCAGCTTCTGGATGAAGCCGCGGAACAGCGCCTTGTCGAAGAACTCCGGCGCCGCCGGTGCGTACAGCAGGCTCAGGCGCTGCGCGGCCAGCTGGCACAGGCTTTCGAGCTCGCCGGCGCCGAGGGTGCCGGGGCCGTTCTTGGCCAGCACCGAGATCGCGATGTAGTAGCGCTCGAACGCCTGCTGCAGCGGATGGCCGAGCGCGCGCAGGCGGAACACCTCGTCGGACTGGCCGGCGTTGCGCGCCAGCAGCCCGCCGTCGTCGTCGCCCACGCGCTCGAGCAGGCCCTCGCGCAGGAACACGTCGATGGTGCGGTCGATCCGGTCGGCGAAGCGGTCCTGGTCCCAGGGCAGGAACAGCTCGCCCTGCAGGAACGGATACACCGCGCGGCCGATGCGCAGCAGGGTGTCGCGCGCCATGCGCCGGTTGTGCTGGAAGCAGCAGGCGATCCAGGCCGATGCGGTGAACAGGTGCAGCACGTTGTTGCGGAAGTAGCTCAGCAGCACCGCGTCGTCGTCGCCGACGCTGAACACGTCGCCGAGCGGGTGCGCCACCCGACGCAGCACGCCGATGTCCTCGCCGTGGGCGACGATCTCGCGCGGCGAATGCGGGGTCACCGTCACCCGGTCCGAGTACGGCACCTCGGCCAGCAGGGTCTTGGACAGTTCGATCTGGGCCAGCAGGTCGCCCTCGCCCATCGCGTGCTTGGGCGTGGACAGCAGCGCCAGCGCCAGCAGGTTGATCGGGTTCACGTCGGCGGCGCGGTTGATGTTGACCTGGATGCGCTCGGCGGCCGCGTCGACCGTGTGCGAGAGCCAGTCGGGCTTGTCCTCGTCGTCGAGCGCCTTGCCGTCCCAGTCGGTGGCGTGTTCGGCCAGCAGGTCGGCCAGCGGGATCGGTTCGCCGAAGTTCACCACCACCTGGCCGTAGTTCTGGCGCAGCACCTTGGGGATGGACCACAGCAGCGACCAGATCGATTCCTTCTCCTTGGGCTTGCCGGAGAGCTCGTCCAGGTAGCTGTTGCCCTCCATCAGCTTCTCGTAGCCGATGTACACCGGCTGGAACAGCACCGGGCGCGAAGGCTGCCGCAGGTAGGCGCGCAGGGTCATCGAGATCATCCCGCCCTTGGGCTGCAGCAGGCGGCCGGTGCGCGAGCGCCCGCCCTCGACGAAGTACTCGATCGAATAGCCGCCGGCGATCAGCTTGGCCACGTATTCGGCCAGCACCGCCGAGTACAGCGCCGAGCCGCGGATCGAGCGGCGGATGAAGAACGCGCCGCCGCGCCGCAGCAGCGGCCCGATCACCGGCAGGTTGAGGTTGATCCCGGCGACGATGTGCGGCGGCACGATGCCCTTGGTGTAGAGCAGGTAGCTCAGCAGCAGGTAGTCCATGTGGCTGCGGTGGCTGGGCACGTAGATCACCTCGTTGCCCGGCGCCACCGCCTTGAGGCCGTCGAGATGGTGCACCAGCACGCCGCGGTAGATCCGGTTCCACACCGAGGTCAGCAGGAACGAGGCCGAGCGCACCACCGGGTGCGAATAGTCGGCCGCGATCTCGTAGGCCATGGCGTGGGCCTTCTTCCACGCCTCCTCGGGGGTGCTGTTGTCGCGCCGCGCCTGGTCGGCGATCGCATCGCGCACCGGCTGCGAGGACAGCACCTTGTCGATCAGCAGGCGCCGGGTCGACAGGTCGGGGCCGATCACCGCCTCGCGCAGGCGGTTGAAGTGGGTGCGCAGCACGCGCGAGAGCTTGCGCACGCTGCGCTCGGGCGGCAGGTCCTCGGCCAGCAGCGCGCGGATGCTCACCGGCGCGGCGAACTGCACCAGGGTGTCGCGGCCATTGAGCAGGATCGCCAGCAGCCTGCGGAAGCGGCCGACGATCGCCCAGTTTTCCGAGAACAGCACCGAGAACCAGCCGCTGGCCTTGTCCGGCGAGCGGCCGACGAAGATCGACACCGGCACCAGCTGCACGTCCAGCGCCGGATCCTCGCGGTGCGCTTCGAGCAGCCGGGCCAGCGATTCGGAGTGGGTCTTCTTCGGCGGCGCCTGGCCGGTGGCCAGGGCCAGCGCGCCGCCGGCGTTGCGCCGCGACAGGGCCACGTAGGCGCGCTTGCGCCCCAGCGGGTCGCCGGGCAGTGGACGCAGCGGCGCAGGCATGCGGGTCTCGCGGCAGGCGCGGTCGAGGATCAGCGCGTTCGACAGGCCGTAGTCTTCCAGCACGTAGCACACCGGCCGGGCATCGACCAGGTCGGGCGGCGCCGGCGGCTCGATCCGCAGCGCGATCCACGGCCGCAGCACCCAGCCGGCCAGCTTCGCCCACCACGGCCGCCCGCGGCGCAGCGCGGCCACCCGCGGCGGCAGCGCCCGCGGAGCGGCCGCCTGATCGTCCGGGGAAGGGCCGTCGTCGCCGGGGGGCGGGGCCTCGAACAGGTTCGGTTGCGTGGGCATTGCCTGCATTATGCCCGGCCAGCCGCGGCGCCACCGGGACGCGGGGCGCGCCGGGGTTGTCAAGGATGGGTGGGGGCCTGGGCCCCAGGCCGCCCTGAAAACCGTCGCGGGGTGTCGCTTGCGTGGTCCCGTCGCAGCGCGTGCCGTCCGGTCCGCCGCCGATCGCGGCCCCGCCTCAGCGCTGCAGCGCCGCCTCGGGCACTTCCAGGTTCAGCGACAGCGCCAGGTGGTCGGAGAACGCGGCCGGAACGGCGCGCAGGCCCTGGCAGCGCAGGGTGTCGGAGACCAGGATGTGGTCGATCGCGCGCTGCGGCTTCCAGGCCGGGAAGGTGTGCACCGCGCATTCGGGCGGCTGCAGGCGGGTGCGGCGGAACAGGTTGCCCATCTCCGGGCAGTCGACCACGCAGTTGAAGTCGCCCATCAGCACCGCGTTGGGGAAGTCCTGCAGCAGCTCGGCGATGAAATCCAGCTGCATCCGGCGCGACTGCGCGCCCAGCGACAGGTGCGCGACCGCCACCGTCAGCCCTTCGCTGCCGTTGCCGAAATGTCCCAGCAGCACCCCGCGCCCGGAAATCCGCCCGGGCAGCGGATGGTCGGCCACCTGCACCGGTTCGAACCGGCTGAGCAGGCCGTTGGCGCTGGAGGCGACGTTGCCCACGCGGCGGTTGGGCTGGTGGCTCCAGTAGTCGAAGCCGGCGCGCTCGGCCAGGTAGTGGGTCTGGTTGGTGAAGCCCGAGCGCCAGCTGCCCGGGTCGCTTTCCTGCAGGCCGACGATGTCGTGCTGGCCGGCGAGGCTGGCGATCGCGTCGAGCGAGCCGCGCTTGCCCACCGGCAGCACGTGCGACCAGCTGCGGGTGGCGTAGTCGCTGTAGCGCCGGGTGCTCGAGCCTGCCTGGATGTTGGCGCTGAGCAGCCGCAGCTGTTGGGTCGACATGCCCGCCCCGTCAGCCGCCTGCACGCACCTGTGCGATCACGCGGTCGGTGTTCTCGAGCATGGTCTCGAAATCGCGCGCCTTGATCCGGTAGCGGCCGTTGACGATGATCGTCGGGGTCGAATTGGCGCGCTGCTGGGCGATGTACTGCTTGGCGCGACCGTACTTGGCGTTGACCGTGAAGCTGGCCATGGTGCTGGCGAACTGCGCCGGGTCGGCGCCGAAGCGGGCGTAGACCCGGGCGATGTCCTCGGGCGAATCGCTGCCGCGCTCGCCCTTGAGGCTGCGGTCGACGTGGATCGCCTGGAACACCGCGTCGTGGGCCTTGTCGGCGATGCCCATCGCCTCGGCGGCGTAGTAGGCGCGCACGTACGGATCCCAGTTGCCGCCAAAGGGCGCGGGCACGTAGGTGAAGCGCACGTCGGCCGGCAGCCGTGCCTTCCAGTTGTTCACCAGCGGCTGGAACATGGCGCAGGCCGGGCAGACGTAGTTGAACACCTCCACCACCTCGATCTTGCCGTCGAGCGGCTCGAACGGTTGCCCGCCCGGGATCAGCTCGTAGTGCTCGCCCTGGACGGCGAAGGTGACCGCGGAGGCGCCGGCGGCGGGCGCGGGCGGCGCTTCGGCGTCCGCGTCCGGGCCGGCGGCGTCGGCCGGGGCCTCTGCGGGGGCGTCCGCAGGAGCCGCATCGGGGTCGAGCGCGGGTTCGTCGGCGATCGGCTCGGCCGGGGCCGGCGCGGCCTGCGCCGTGGCCGGGGCGTCGGCCGGCGGGGTGGCGGCCTGGTCGGGCGCGGAGGGTTGGCAGGCGACCAGCAGCAGCGCCAGCGCGGCGGGCATCAGGGCGAGACGGGAGGCGGCGCGAAGGTTCATCGGCAAGGGATCCTGGAAACTGATGGGCGAAGCGTACCGCGATGGCCGTGGGCGTACGGGCGCTCAGCGCGGAACTGCGCGTTCCATCGCACGTTCCCTCGCAATCAGGCCCTCGGCGATGCGCAGGCTGTCGCGCAGCGTGCGCCCGAGCACGCGGTATCTGCCGTTGATGATGAGGGTGGGGGTGGCCTGAATCCCGCTGCGCACCGCAAACGCGTACGCCGCGTTCATTCTGTCGTCAGTCGTCGCGGCCTCCATGGCCGCGGCCACCTGCGCCGGATCCAGCCCCTCGCCGGCCAGGAAGGCCACCACTTCCCCGATCGAGGCGCCGCGCCCGGGCAGGCTGCCTTCACGGTGGATCGCGTCGAACAGGCGCGGATGCAGTTCGGCCTCCCGTCCCAGCGCCTCGAGCGCGAAATAGGCGCGGGCGTAGGCGTTGCGCGGGTCGTAGGCGGCGGGGACGGAATGCACCCGCACGTCCGCGGCCGCGCGGCGCTTCCAGTCGTCGAGCAGCGGCCGGAACGTGTCGCAGTGGCCGCAGGTGTAGGCGAAGATCTCGACCACCTCGACCGTGCCCGGCTCGGGGCGCCAGCGCTGGCCCTGGTCGATGCGGACGTAGTCCACGCCCTCCACCGGCGCCTGCGCGGCCGCCGGCAGCAGGGGCAGCAGCGCCAGCAGGCACGGCAGGACCAGGCGGCGGAACATGGCGTCGGGTCCGGCGCGGTGGCCCGGCAGGTGCCGGCCGCGGGCTCAGGAGCCCTGGGCGTCCGCGTCGGGCGCGGCGTCGGCCGGCGCCTCGACCGGCTCGGCCGGGGCGGGGGCGGGTGCGGCGACCGGCGCGGCCTGGCCGGCGGCCTCGATCGCGGCCAGGGTGGCGGCGTCGGGACGCGCGTGCAGGCCCTGCAGGTAGCTGGCCAGGGACTGGATCTCCTGGTCGGTCAGCGACGCGGCGACGCTGGCCATGATGTCGAACTGGTGCCGGTCCTGCTGGCCGGTCGTGCCCGCGCGGTATTCCTGCAGGCGGCGGTCGACATAGCCCGCTTCCTGGCCGGCGACGGCCGGCCACGCCGGACCCGGGTTGCCGGCGCCGGCCGGCCCGTGGCAGGCCATGCAGGCGGGGATGCCGCGGCCGGCGTCGCCGCTGCGGTAGAGCCGCTCGCCGATCTGGTAGAACTTCAGGCCGTCGTATTCGCCGCCCGCGACCACGGAGTCGTCGGCCAGGCCGGCGCCGGCGGCCTTGGTCGCGAAGTACGCGCCCAGGTCGCGCATGTCCTGCGCGCTGAGGGGCTGGGCGAAGGGGATCATCGCCGCCGCCATGCCGCTGTTGCGCTCGCCGCTCTTGAACACCGCCAGCTGGTGGGCGATGTAGCGCTCGCTCTGGCCGGCGATGCGCGGATAGGGCAGGCCGTCGGGCGGATTGCCGTCCATGCCGTGGCAGGCGGTGCAGGTGCTGGCGAGGCTGGCGCCGCGCTCGGCGTCGCCGGCCTGGGTCTTGGCCAGGGCGGCCAGTGCACCGGCTTCCAGCGGCGCGACGTCGACTGGCGGATTCTCCGGCAGCGGCTCGACGGTGGACTGGGCGAACGCGACGGCGCCGGCCACGAGGGCGAGGAGACCGGCGAAACCGATGGCGCGGACGTGGCGCATTGCTGTGCTCCGGAAAAACGGTAACGCGGCCGCTGCCGTGCGGTCGCAAGGCCCGGGATTATCGCGGTCGGCCACCGGGACGGTCAAACCGCGGGCCGCGGCTGGCGTGAGAAGCTAGGCGTCGCCCCGATCTCCAGGACCCCGGATGTCCAACCCGTTCGCGCGCGCCAGCTATCTTCTGGCCGCCCACACTCCCAGGCAGCTGCCGCCCGACGGCGGCGCCGAAGTCGCCTTCGCCGGCCGCTCGAACGCCGGCAAGTCCAGCGCGCTCAACGCCCTGTGCCAGCAGAAGGCGCTGGCGCGAGTGTCGAAAACCCCCGGCCGGACGCAGCAACTGGTGTATTTCGCCCTGCCGCCGCACGAGGACAGGTACCTGGTCGACCTGCCCGGCTACGGTTACGCCAAGGTCCCGCTGGCCCTGCGCGAACACTGGCAGGCGTTCATCGACGAATGGTTCCAGAACCGCTTCGCCCTGCGCGGGCTGGTGGTGGTGATGGACGTCCGTCATCCGCTGAAGGACTACGACCTGCAGATGCTGGGCTATGCGATGCGCCGCGGCCTGCCGGCGCACGCGCTGCTGACCAAGGCCGACAAACTCTCGCGCGGCGCGGCCGGCAATGCGGTCCAGGCGGTGCGCAGGCAGCTTTCGGCCGCGTACGGCGACAGCGTGGGGGTACAGGCCTTCTCGGCCGAGACCAAGGCCGGGGTCGACGAGCTGCGGGCCGTGGTGGCCGGCTGGCTGGAGCTGTAGGTCCAGGCGCCGCGGCCCGCCGGTCGCGTGTCGCCGGCGTGCACGGTTCCAATTTGTCGCGACGGGTGGTGCACTTGGTCCCGGTCGCCGCGCCAGCCACGATCGCGCGGCGCGGGTAGGTCGGTCGACAGCCCTAGGGAGGGCCGGATGCACGCGAAGATCCCGTCGCAGCGGTTGCAGGGACTGCTGGGCACCGATGCCGGCCTGTCGCAGGCCGAGGCCGCGCTGCGCCGCGCGCACTACGGCCGCAACGACATCGTCGAGGCGCCGCCGCCGACCTGGTGGATGCTGGCGCGCGAGACCCTGCGCGACCCGATGTTGTGGTTCCTGCTGGGCACCGCGGCGCTGTTCGCCTGGCTGGGCGACCGCGTGGAGGCGACCATCCTGCTGGTCGCTTTGATTCCGCTGGTCGGCATGGACGCCTACCTGCACCGCCGGACCCAGGCCTCCACCCAGGGCCTGGCCAGCCGCCTGGCCGGCACCGCCCGGGTGCTGCGCGATGGGGCCTGGACCACGCTCCCGTCCGGCGAGCTGGTGCCCGGCGACCTGGTCGAGGTGGGCCCCGGCGAGGCGGTGCCCGCCGACGCCCTGGTGCACGCGGGCGAGGGCCTGCAGGTGGACGAGTCGATGCTGAGCGGGGAGTCGCTGCCGGTCTCCAAGCAACCGCTGCCGGCCGGCGCGACGGCCGCCGCGCCCGGGCACTGGATGGCCGCCGGTACGCGCCTGCTCACCGGGACCGCCCGGATGCGCGTCGCCTACACCGGGGCCGAGACGCTGTACGGCGATATCGTGCGCCTGGCGGTGCAGGGCTCGCATGCGCGCACGCCGCTGCAGCAGGCGATCGCGCGCCTGGTCGGCGTGCTGCTGGTGGCCGCGCTGGCGATCTGCGTGCTGCTGGCGGCGATCCGGCTGCTCCAGGGCCACGGCCTGGTCGATGCCCTGCTCAGCGCCGTGACCCTGGCGGTCGCGGCCTTGCCGGAGGAATTCCCGGTGGTGTTCACCTTCTTCCTGGGCGCGGGCGTGTACCGGCTGGCGCGGCGCCAGGCGCTGGTGCGGCGCGCGGTGGCGGTGGAGAACATCGGCCGGGTCAGCTGCATCTGCTCGGACAAGACCGGGACCATGACCGAAGGCCGGCTGGCGCTGGTCCACCGGCTGCCCGCTGCAGGGCTGGATGCCGATGCGCTGCTGGGGCTTGCGGCCCTGGCCTGCCGCGGCGACAGCGGCGATCCGCTCGACGAGGCGATCCTGGCGCTCGTCGCGCCTGCCGTCGAGCGGGCGCCCGGGCCGCTGCTGGTGTTCCCGTTCACCGAGGCGCGCCGCCGCGAAACCGCGCTCTGGCCGGCGGCCGGCGGCACAGTGCAGGCGGTCACCAAGGGCGCGCCGGAAACCGTGCTCGCCCTGTGCACCCTGGCCCCGGAAGAGGCCGACGCCTGGCGCGACCGCGTGGCCGGGCATGCCGACGCGGGGCACAAGGTCATCGCCTTCGCCTCGCGCACGCTGCAGGCCGTCGCCCCCGACCCCGCCGAGCCGGACGCGGGGTTCGCCTTCGCCGGCCTGCTGGTGTTCGCCGATCCGCTGCGTGCGGGCGTGCGCGAGGCGGTGCGCGCCTGCGACGAGGCCGGCATCCGCGTGATCATGGTCACCGGCGACCATCCCGGCACCGCGCGCGCCATCGCCCGCGAGGCGGGGCTGGGCGGGGGCGAGCCGCGGGTCGCGACGATGGACGAACTGGGGCAGGACGAGGCGGCCCTGGCCGAAGTCGACGTGGTGGCGCGCGCGGTGCCGGCGCAGAAGCTCCAGCTGGTGCAGTGGCTGCAGCGCCAGGGCGAGATCGTGGCGGTGACCGGCGACGGCGTGAACGATGCGCCGGCCCTGCAGGCGGCCGACATCGGCATCGCGATGGGTGGCTCGGGCTCGCAGAGCAGCCGCGAGCTGGCCTCGATCGTGCTGCTCGACGACAACTTCCGCACCATCGTGGGTGCGATCGCCGAAGGCCGGCAGCTGTTCCGCAACCTGCAGTCGAGTTTCGCCTACCTGCTGGTGGTACACCTGCCGCTGGTGCTGACCGCGACGCTGGTGCCGCTGGCGGGCCAGCCGCTGCTGTACCTGCCGATCCACATCGTCTGGCTGGAACTGCTGATCCATCCCACCGCGCTGCTGGCGTTCCAGGATCCGCCGCCGCCCGGGCGCATGGCCCCGGCCGACCGGGGCCGGCGCGCCGCCTTCTTCGGGCGCCGGGCCTGGGCCGCGATCGTGCTCACCGGGCTGGCCGTGACCGCGGCGGTCCTGCTCGCCTATCGCGCCGGACTGGCCGCGGGCGATCCGACGCTCGCCCGCACCCTGGCCATGGCCACCCTGGTGCTGGCCAGCGTGGCGGCCACTGCGGTGCTGTCGGGGCTGTCCTCGCCCACGGCGCGCGCGGTGGCGCTGGCTTCGGTGGCTTCGCTGGTGCTGCTGGTCCAGGTGCCGGCGCTGGCCGACTGGGTGCACCTGCGGCCGCTGGGCCCGGGCGGGTGGGCGCTGGCCGCGGTGGCCGGCCTCGGGACGGGCAGCCTGGCGCAACTGTCCACCCGCTGGAGCGGACGGTCGCGGCGGCGCGTCCGCGCGCTGGCCGGTGCCGGCTGAGCAGCGGCACGCACGCGGCCGGGCTCAGTCGAGTTCCAGGATCAGCGGCGCGCGGGCCGGCAGGCGCAGCGCCTCGCCCAGCGGCATCCGCCGGCCGGTCAGCACGTCGGTGCCGGTGCGCGCGTCGCCGATCGACCCGGCGAAGCGTCCGAGCGCGAGCGGCGTGTCCGCCGGGTTGCGGTTGAGCGCGACCATCACCTTGCGGCCTTCGTGTTCGCGGAAGTACACGTACACCCCGTCTTCCGGCGCGTAGTGCACGAGGCTGCCCGCGTGCACCGCGGTCGCGCCCTTGCGCCAGTTGAACAGCCGGCGCACGAACTCCCGGGCCTCGCGCTGCTCCGCGTCCAGGCCCTCGCCGGTGAAGGCGTTGGCCGCGTCGCCGGCCCAGCCGCCGGGCATGTCCGCGCGCAGCTGGCCGTCGTGGCGTTCGGCCGGCCCGCGCAGCAGCACCTCCGAACCGTAGTAGAACTGCGGCACGCCGCGGATGGTCGCGACCCAGGCCAGGCCGAGTTTCCACAGCCCGAGGTCGCCGTCGACGTGGGCCAGCAGCCGTGTGGTGTCGTGGTTTTCGGCGAACACCACCAGCGCGGCGGGGTCCGGATACAGGAAGTCGTTGGCCAGCGCCTCGTACAGTGGCATCCAGCCGCTTTCCCAGGTGTCGGGGCGCAGCAGCGCATCGCGCAGGGCGATGTGGGTGGGGAAGTCCATCATGCTGGTCATGCGCGGGACGTGGCCGCTGGCGTTGGCCTTGCCGCGCTGCCAGTGGGCGACGATCGCCGGGTTCGGGCTCCACTCCTCGCCGACCATGTCGAAGTCGGGGTATTCGTCCATCACCGCCTTCGCCCACCGCGACAGGAAGTCTGCGTCGGCGTAACCGAAGGTGTCCTCGCGGATGCCGGCCAGGCCGGCGTATTCGATCCACCACAGGGTGTTCTGGATCAGGTAGCGCGCCAGCTGCGGCTGGCGCTGGTTGAGGTCGGGCATGGTGTCGACGAACCAGCCGTCGGTGAAGCCGGCTCGGTCGCCGGGCGCCGCGTAAGGATCCTGGATGGTGGTGCGGCGGTGGTTGGTGGGGCTGAAGCGGCCTTCGTTGTTGATCCAGTCGCGGCTGGGCAGGTCGCGCATCCACCAGTGCTGCGAGCCGATGTGGTTGAGCACCACGTCCATCACGATGCCGATGCCGTGCTCGCGCGCCTCGCGCGACAGCGCGCGGAAATCCCCGTTGCTGCCCATGCGCGGATCGACCCGGTACAGGTCGGTGATCGCGTAGCCGTGGTAAGACGTGTCGGGCTGGTCGTTCTCCAGCACCGGCGTGGGCCAGATGCGGGTGAAGCCGAGCGCGGCGATATAGCCCAGGCGCGCACGCATGCCGGCGAGATCGCCGCCGTGGCGGCCGTCGGGATCGGCGCGGTTGGCGGCCTCGCGCATGCCGGCCACGCTGTCGTTGCCCGGATCGCCGTTGGCGAAGCGGTCCGGTGTGATCAGGTAGATCGCGTCGCCGCCGTCGAAGCCGCGCGGCGGAGACGGTTCGCGCGCGTCCAGCCGCCAGCGGTGGCGCGCGGCCACGGCGTCGCCGTCGAGCAGTTCGATGTCCATCTCGCCCGGCGCGGCATCGTCGGCGATGTCGACGGCGACAAACAGGTAGTTCGGGTTCTCCAGCGCCTGCACCCCGGCCACGCGCACGCCCGGGTGCGCGATGCGCGGCCGCAGCGCGGCGATGTCGTCGCCGTACAGCAGCAGCTCGACCTGGTGGTGACGCATGCCGATCCACCAGTTCGCGGGTTCGACCCGGGAGATCGACGCGGCCTGCACCGGCAGCAGTACGCACAGCAGGAGGCACAGCAGCAGGGCGGTCGATCTCATGCGCGGCATTCCCGGACCATGTGGCGCCCGAGGCTAGCGGTGCCCCGCGCTGGCCGGCAATGCGCAATGCGATGAATTCGTATGCAGTGCGCCCGCGCGCCGCGGCATCGTGTGCACCGGTGGCACGCCTGCGTTCCAGCCCCGGAAACCCATGCGGGGTCCCGGCGCTCCATAATGCCGCTCGCGAGCGCCGGTCTCCGGAACTCGCGACCCTTCCCCGAGCGATCCGCATGTCCAGCCCCAGCCACGCCGGCGATACCCCGATCACGCGACGCGACCAGCTGGTCGAGGTGCTGGCCTCGGGCGAAAAGCCCGTCGCGGACTGGCGCATCGGCACCGAGCACGAGAAGTTCGGCTTCCGCCTGGACGACCTGCGGCCCCCGGAATTCGACGGCGAGCGCGGCATCGAGGCGCTGCTGCGGGGCCTGACCCGCTTCGGCTGGGAGGCGGTGGACGAGCACGGGCGCATCGTGGCGCTGTACAAGGACGGCGCCTCGGTGACGCTGGAGCCGGCCGGCCAGCTGGAACTGTCGGGCGCGCCGCTGGAGGACATCCACCAGACCTGCCGCGAAGTGCGCAGCCACCTGCACGAAGTCAAGGCGGTGGCCGACGAGCTGAAGCTGGGCTTCCTGGGCATGGGCTTCCAGCCCAAGTGGGCGCGCGCGGACATGCCGTGGATGCCCAAGGGCCGCTACCGGATCATGCGCGAATACATGCCGAAGGTCGGCAACCTCGGCCTGGACATGATGACCCGCACCTGCACGGTGCAGGTCAACCTCGACTACGCCAGCGAAGCGGACATGGTGAAGAAGTTCCGCGTCTCGCTGGCGCTGCAGCCGGTCGCGACCGCGCTGTTCGCCGACTCGCCGTTCAGCGAAGGAAAGCCCAACGGCTTCCTCAGCTATCGCTCGCACATCTGGACCGATACCGATCCGGATCGCACCGGCATGCTTGATTTCGTGTTCGAGGACGGCTTCGGCTATGAGCGCTACGTCGACTACCTGCTCGACGTGCCGATGTATTTCTCCTACCGCGACGGCGTCTACGTCGATGCGTCCGGCAAGTCCTTCCGCGACTTCATGGCCGGCCGGCTCGACGTGCTGCCCGGCGCGCTGCCCAACCTGCGCGACTGGAACGACCACATGACCACCGCCTTCCCGGAAGTGCGGCTGAAGAAGTTCCTGGAAATGCGCGGCGCCGATGGCGGCCCCTGGAACCGCCTGTGCGCGCTGCCGGCGTTCTGGGTCGGGCTGCTGTACGACGACGCCGCGCTCGACGCGGCCTGGGACCTGGTCAGGGACTTCAGCCGCGCCGAACGCCATGCGCTGCGCGACGGCGTGCCCAGGCACGCGCTGGGGCTGGAGTTCCGCGGCGGCAAGCTGCGCGACCTGGCGCGCCAGGCGCTGGAGATCGCGGCCGCGGGGCTTGCGCGCCGCGCCCGCCGCAATCCCGGCGGCGAGGACGAGCGCGAATTCCTTGCCCCGCTGCTGGAAGTGGTCGAGGCCGGGCAGACCCCGGCCGAGCGCAAGCTGGCGCTGTACCACGGGCCCTGGCAGGGCGACATCGACCACGTGTTCCGCGAATTCGCCTACTGAGCGCGGGCGCCGCGGACACCCGCGCCGGCCCGGCGCCGCGGAGGCGCCGGACCGGGCCGCCGGTCAGGGCAGCAGGTGGTTGCTGACGACCGTCTTGCCGTCGACCGACACCGAGGCGTAGCCGCCGTTCTTGATGTCGTTGGCGGCGATGCGGCCTTCGAGATCCAGGCGCAGGGTGTGCGTGTCGCTGAACGCGCCCGGCGGCATCAGCCGCACGCCGGTCCACGCGTAGCTGCCGTACACGCCATCGAGCTCGGCCTTGAGCGACTCCTGGGTGCCGGTCAGTGCCGCCGCATCGACCTGCGACAGCGGGATCAGGTAGTCCTCCAGGCGGAAGTCGGCGGCGTTGCCGGTGACCGTGAGTTCGATGTCGTGCGGCTCGGAGAACGTGCCGGTGGCCGTGTCCATGCGCACGCCGACCAGCTTGCGGGCGTCGTCGGGGTTCTGGTAGTCGACGGTGCAGCTTTCCAGCTTGCCGTCGGCATCGAAGCGCGAGCTGATTTCCGACACCTTGGCGTCGGCACCCAGGTGTTCGGCGATCGCGCGGAAGCACACGTCGGGGCCGTCGGCCAGGGTGGGGGTGGCGAATGCGGGCGCGGCGTCGGCATCGGCCGCAACGGCGGGGGCCGCGGCGGCATCGGTGGCGGCGCCATCGACGGTGGCATCGGCGTCCTGCTTGCCGCCGCATGCGGCGAGGGCGAGGACGACGGCGGCGGCCAGGGGGATCTTGGACAGGGTCATTCCGGGTGTGCTCCAGGGGGGTGAAAACCGCCCGCACTATAGCGGCGGCCAAGGTTGCGTCGGCAACCGATGCTGCAGCGCGTCAGAAAACGCGCTACCGTTTTGCGGATGAATATTCCCGACGGCCCGCTCCGCGACCAGCTTGAATTCGCCGATACCGACGTGCTCCTGCGCGACGACGTGCGCCGCCTCGGCACCCTCGTGGGCGAGGTGCTCGCCGAACAGGGCTCGCCGACCCTGCTGGCCGAGGTCGAGTCCATCCGCCGCGCCGCGATCGCGCGCCGCGAACAGGGCCTGCCGGTCGACGCCCTGGCCGACGAGATGGGGCGCGTGCCGGTGGCCGACGCGGAGCTGGTGGTGCGCGCGTTCTCCACCTATTTCGGCGCCATCAACCTGGCCGAGCGGGTGCACCGCATCCGCCGCCGCCGCGACTACGAGCGCATCACCGAACTGCCCCAGCCGGGCGGATTCGAAGCGGTGCTGCGCGGCCTGCGCGAGGAGGGCGTCAGCTTCGAGGAGCTGGAGGCCACCCTGCCGCGGCTGTGGGTCGAGCCGGTGTTCACCGCCCATCCCACGGAGGCGGTGCGCCGGGTGATGCTGGAGAAGGAGCGCGAGATCGTCGAGCGCCTGGTCGACGACATCGACCGCACGCGCACGCCGGTGGAGCGTCGCGCAGGACTCGAACGCATCCGCCTGTCGCTCACCGCCGGCTGGCAGACCAGCGACACCCCCGCGCACAAGCCCACCGTCGCCGACGAGGTCGAGCACGTGGGCTATTACCTGGCCAGCATGCTCTACCGCGTCGTGCCGGTGTTCTACGAGGCCTTCGCCGAGGCGGTCGAGGCGGTGTACGGGCGTCGCATCGAACTGCCGCAGGTGCTGCGCTTCGGCAGCTGGGTCGGCGGCGACATGGACGGCAACCCCAACGTCAACGCCGACACCATCCGTGCCGCGCTCGACGCGCAGCGCGCGCAGGCCATCACCCAGTACCGCGCCGACCTGCGCACCCTGGGCAACATGCTCACCCAGTCGCTGGGCCGGGTGGGCGTGGACGATGCGGTGACCGCCCGTACCGACGCCTACATCGAACTGCTGCCGCAGGCGGCGAAGAGGCTGCGCCCGCGCCTGGCCGACATGCCGTACCGGCGCCTGCTGGACATGATGAAGGCGCGCCTGGCGCTCACTGCCGAGGGCGACCGGCGTGGCTATGCCGGCGCACGCGAGTTCATCTCCGACCTGGAACTGATCGACGCCAGCCTGGTCAGCCACCGCGGCGAACACGCCGGCCGCTTCACCCTGCAGCGGGTGCTGTGGCGCGCGCGCACCTTCGGCTTCCACCTGGCCGCGCTCGACCTGCGCCAGGACTCGGCGGCGCACGACGCGGCGCTGGCCGACCTGCTGGGCGACGACGACTGGGCCGCGCGCGACGCCGCCGACCGCGGTTCTCGCCTGCAGGCGCTGCTCGACCAGCCGCCGGCCGCCCCCGACGCGCCCGACGGCGTGCTCGGTTCCACGCTCGACGTGTTCCGCACCGTCCTCGATCTGCGCCGCAGCCACGGCGTGGCGGCCATCGGCCTGTACATCATCAGCATGAGCCGCAGCGCCGCCGACGCGCTCGCCGTGCTGGCGCTGGCGCGTGTGGCCGGCTGCGTCGAGGACGGCATCGTGCCGCTGGACGTCACCCCGCTGTTCGAAACCGTGGGCGACCTCGAGGCGGCGCCTGCGGTGATGCGTTCGCTGTTCGAGGATCCCGCCTACCGCGCCCACCTCGCGGCGCGCGGCAACGAGCAGACGGTGATGCTGGGCTATTCGGACAGCGCCAAGGACGGCGGCCTGTTCGCATCGCGCTGGGCGCTGCAGCGCACCCAGGTGGACCTGACCGCGCTGGCCGACGAGTTCGGCGTGCGGATCATGTTCTTCCACGGCCGCGGCGGCTCGGTCAGCCGCGGCGGCGGCAAGACCGAGCGCGCGATCATCGCCGCGCCGCGCGGTTCGGTGAACGGCTCGATGCGCGTCACCGAGCAGGGCGAGGTGATCCACCGCAAGTACGGCATCCGCTCGCTGGCCCTGCGCAACCTCGAGCAGACCACCGGCGCGGTGCTGCGCGCCACCCTGCGTCCGCGCCCGAGAGATCCGCGCGAGGACCACTGGAAGGAGATCGCCAGGGAGCTGGCCGGGGTTTCGAGCGCGCACTACCGCGCGCTGGTGCACGAGCACCCGGACTTCCCCGACTACTTCCGCGCCGCGACCCCGGTGGACGTGATCGAGCGCCTGCAGATCGGCTCGCGGCCCTCGCGCCGGCGCGAGGGCGGCATCAACAACCTGCGCGCGATCCCGTGGGTGTTCTCCTGGTCGCAGAACCGCTCCGGCCTCACCGGCTGGTACGGCATCGGCCATGCGTTGCGCCATGGCGTGCAGACGTACGGCCAGGAAGCGATGACCGAGATGGCGAGCGACTGGCCGTTCTTCGCCGCCATGCTCGACGACGTCGAGATGCTGCTGGCCAAGTCCGACCTGGCCATCTTCGAGCGCTATTCGAAGCTCGCCGGCCCGCTGCACGACACGTTCCACCCCGGCATCGCCGAGGAATACCTGCGCACCTGCGACGCGATCCTGCTGCTCAAGCAGCGCGACCGCATCCTCGCCGACGACTACCGCCTGCGCCTGTCGATCCGCCTGCGCAATCCCTACGTCGATCCGCTCAGCCTGCTCCAGGTCGACCTGCTGCAGCGCTGGCGCGAAGGCGGCCGCGAGGACGAGGATCTGCTGCGCGCGCTGGTGTCCACGGTCAACGGCATCTCGGCGGGGATCCAGAACACCGGCTGAGCGGTGCGCCCGCCGGCCGCCGCCACGGCGCGGGACACTTGCGTCCGCGAAGGCGTATCGTCGCCACCTGTCCCTTCAAGGCGAGGCCCCATGAGCAGCAGCGAACTCGTGTTCCACACCAACCCGATGTCGCGCGGCCGGATCGTGCGCTGGATGCTGGAAGAACTCGGCGTCGAGTACCGCGCCGTGGTGCAGGACTACGGTACCGGCATGAAGTCGCCCGGGTACCTGGCCATCAACCCGATGGGCAAGGTGCCGGCGCTGCAGCATCGCGGAATCGTGGTCACCGAGGCCGCCGCGATCTGCGCCTATCTGGCCGACGCGTTCCCGCAGGCGGGGCTTGCGCCAGCCCCGGACGATCCGCTGCGCGGACCCTATCTGCGCTGGATGTTCTTTGCCGCGGGTCCGGTCGAGGCGGCGGTCACGGCCAGGTCGCTGGGCGCGCTGGCGCCGCCGGACAAGGCGGCCATGGCCGGCTATGGCAGCTTCGAGCAGACCATCGACGTGCTGGAACAGGCCGCCGCAACGGCCTCGCCCTGGCTGCTCGGCGAGCGCTTCAGCGCCGCCGACGTGTATGTCGGCAGCCAGGTCGACTTCGGCCTGGGCTTCAAGTCGATCCCCGAACGCCCCGCCTTCACTGCCTGGGCCGAACGCCTGCGCGGGCGCGAGGCGTACCAGCGCGCCAAGGCGCTGGATGACGCGCTGGTGCCGGCGCGCGGCTGATCGCGTCGCGTTGCCGGACGGGCCCGGATCCGAGGCACCTGGTATACTGCCCCCCACTATATCGCTGGGCGGCAGCCGTGCCTCATTCGCCCGAGGAAAAGAAGAGGGTCCTGGCCCGCATCCGCCGCATCCGCGGCCAGTGCGAGGGTCTGGAGCGCGCGCTGGAGACCGGCGCGGACTGCGGGCCCGTGCTGCAGCAGATCGCGGCGATCCGCGGCGCGGTCAACGGGCTGATGAGCGAGGTGCTCGAATCGCATCTGCGCGAGCAGTTCGGACACGCCGCACACAGCGATACCGAGCGGGCCGAGCGCGTCGCCGAGATGACGGGCTTGATCCGCTCGTATCTCAGGTAGCGCGCTGGCGCGGCGCACGGTGCCGCTTTCCCCACACCCGTTGATTGCAGGAGCCTTGTCATGAAAACCCGCGCCGCCGTCGCCTTCGAAGCCGGCAAGCCGCTGCAGATCGTCGAACTGGATCTCGAAGGGCCGAAGCGCGGCGAGGTCCTGGTGAAGATCACCCACACCGCGCTGTGCCATACCGATGCGTTCACGTTGTCCGGCGAGGACCCCGAAGGCGTGTTCCCGGCGGTGCTGGGCCATGAGGGCGCGGGCATCGTGGTGGAGGTGGGCGAGGGCGTGACCAGCGTCAAGCCGGGCGACCACGTGATCCCGCTGTACACCGCCGAATGCGGCGAATGCCTGTTCTGCACGTCCGGCAAGACCAACCTGTGCGTCGCCGTGCGCGCCACCCAGGGCAAGGGCGTGATGCCCGACGGCACCACGCGCTTCTCCTACAACGGCCAGCCGGTCTACCACTACATGGGCTGCTCGACCTTCAGCGAGCACACCGTGGTCGCCGAAGTGTCGCTGGCGAAGGTGAGCCCGGACGCGAATCCCGAGCACACCTGCCTGCTCGGCTGCGGCGTGACCACGGGCATCGGCGCGGTCCACAACACCGCGAAGGTGCAGGCAGGCGACAGCGTCGCGGTGTTCGGCCTCGGCGCGATCGGTCTTGCCGTGATCCAGGGCGCGAAGCAGGCGCAGGCCGGCCGCATCATCGCCATCGACACCAATCCGTCGAAGTTCGAGTTGGCGCAGCAGATGGGCGCGACCGAATGCGTCAATCCGAAGGACCATGACAGGCCCATCCAGCAGGTGATCGTGGAGATGACCACCTGGGGCGTGGACCACAGCTTCGAGTGCATCGGCAACGTCGAGGTGATGCGCGCCGCGCTCGAGTGCGCGCACCGCGGCTGGGGCCAGAGCGTGATCATCGGCGTGGCCGGGGCGGGCAAGGAGATCTCGACGCGCCCGTTCCAGCTGGTCACCGGCCGCAAGTGGCTGGGCACGGCATTCGGCGGGGTGAAGGGCCGCAGCCAGCTGCCGGGCATGGTCGAGGACGCGATGCGCGGCGACATCCAGCTCGCGCCCTTCGTCACCCACACCCTGCCGCTGGAGCGGATCAACGAGGCCTTCGACCTGATGCACGAGGGCAAGTCGATCCGCACCGTCATCCACTACTGACCGCTTTCCTCCCGCAGAACTTCTTCCCCCGCTTGCGGGGGAAGTGCCCGAAGGGCGATGGGGGCGCGCCGAAGGCGCGGGAAATGGCGTCGAGTCCGCTTGCCCCCACCCCAGCCCTCCCCCGCGCGCGGGGGAGGGAGTACCGACTGACCTTCCACAAGCGGGGGAACGCTGGTCGCTGACACTTGCCGGAACACACTGCAAAGGAGCTTCCAACATGCAACGCATCGAACACCGCGCCTGCTTCGGCGGCTGGCAAGACGTCTACCGCCACCATTCCGAAGTCCTCGGCTGCGACATGACGGTCGGCGTGTATTTCCCGCCGCGGGCGGCGAAGGGCCCGTGTCCGGTGCTGTACTGGCTTTCGGGCCTGACCTGTACCGAGCAGAACTTCATCACCAAGGCCGGGGCGCAGCGCTACGCCGCCGAGCACGGCATCATCCTGGTCGCGCCCGACACCAGCCCGCGCGGCGACGATGTCGCCGATGCCGAGGGCTACGACCTGGGCAAGGGCGCCGGCTTCTACCTCAACGCCACGCAGGATCCGTGGGCGAAGCACTACCGCATGTACGACTACATCGTCGACGAGCTGCCGGCCTGGGTGGAATCCGACCCCGCCGCCAGCGACGTGCGCGCGATCAGCGGGCATTCGATGGGCGGCCACGGCGCGCTCACCATCGCGCTGAAGAACCCGGGGCGCTACCGCAGCGTGTCGGCGTTCTCGCCGATCGTCGCGCCCAGCCGGGTGCCCTGGGGCGAGAAGGCCTTCGCCGCCTACCTGGGCGGCGACCGCGAGGCCTGGAAGCAGTACGACGCGGTGGAGCTGGTGGAGTCCGCCCCCGAACGGCTGCCCCTGCTGGTCGACCAGGGCGGCGACGACGAGTTCCTCGACGGCCAGCTGCGCCCGCAGCTGCTGCAGGCCGCGTGCGAGGCGGCCGGCCATCCCCTGGGCCTGCGCATCCGGCCGGGCTACGACCACAGCTACTACTTCATCGCCAGCTTCATCGGCGAGCACCTGGCCCACCACGCGGCCGCGTTCAGGGACTGATCCCGTCCCGGGCGGCTTCCGGGCCGGCGGCGTCGCCGGATGCGCTAAACCTGAACCGCCAGCGGCCGTTACCGGGGACTGAAGAAGCCTCGGGAACGGACATGGCAGCATTCGAAGATCGCACCGGGACCAGCACTCCGGTCCTGCCCGATGCGCCGGTCGCGCTGATCCGGCTCGACGGCGACGGTCGGGTGCTGTCGCTCAACCGCGCCGCGATCGACCTGCTCGACCTGGCCGGTGCCGAACCCGGTGCGCTGGACAGCGGGTGCATCTGGGGGCTGGCGCCCGCAGACCTGTCGGGCGAGGAGGGCGTGTGGGTGGCGCCCGGCCCCGATCCGGCGCGCCGGGTCTGCTACCAGTACGACCGCGACTGCGGCGGCTGGCTGCTCTCGCTGCCCGACGCCGAAACCGCCGCGCTGTGGCGCGAAAGCGCCGCCCGCGCGGCCGAACCGGCGGCCCCGGCGCCGCCGACGGCGAACGAGGACGCGGACTGCGCCACGAAGCTGCTGGCCCTGGTCGGCGAGCGGCTCTCCGCCTGCGAGCTGGAGCTGGTCGTGGACGCCAACTGCGCCAACCGCCCGGACGTGCGCCGGCTCGCGGCCGGCTTCGGCAACCTGGCCGAAGCCATCCGCCAGGCCGTGGCCCTGTCGATCCAGGTCGCGGCCGACGTGCCGCACCTGGTGGCCGAAAACGACGAGATGGTGCGCCAGTCGCAGGCCCAGGCGGATGCGCTGGACACGGTGGTCGACTCCACCCGCGAACTGCTGGCCGGGCTCGACGGCATCGGCCAGAACCTGCGCGCGGTGACCACGGTGGCCGCCAGCGCCGACGGCAGCGCCCGCGAGGGCGCCACCGCCGCGCGCGCGCTGGCCGAATCGATGGCTGCGGTGCGGGCCAGCTCGGCGCGCGCCAACGAGGTCATCGAGGTCATCGACCTGGTGGCCTTCCAGACCAACATCCTGTCGATCAACGCCAGCATCGAGGCCGCGCACGCCGGGCCCGCCGGGCGCGGCTTCGCCGTGGTTGCCACCGAGATCCGGCGCCTGGCCGAGCGCGCCGCCGAGGCCGCGCGCGACGTGCGCCGGATCATCGGCGAGAACGGCGAGGCGCTGGGCGAATGCGCCGAAACCGCGCGCCGCACCGAGCAGGTGCTGGGCGGGATCGGCGACCTGCTCGGCCGCGCCAGCGCCGCCGTCGACACCGTCGCCAGCGGCATCGAACAGCAGGGCGAGGCGATCGCCGACATCGACCGCGCCGTTGGACAAGTGGCCGAGCTTGGCCGCAGCAACCTCGAGCATGCGGCCAGGGTGGCCGAACGCAGCGAGGCGCTGGGTGCCGCCGCCGGCGAACTGCACGACTGCGTCGGCCTGTTCCGGTTGCCGCCCGACCCGCTGCGCGAGCCGCGCCACGCCGCCGTCGCCGAGCTGGTCCGCAGCACCTCGGCCGAGATCGGCGCCACCTTCGAGCACGCGCTGGCGCAGGGCTGGATCGACGAGCAGGCCCTGTTCTCGCGCGACTACACCACGGTCGAGGGCATCGAGCCGGTCAAGTACGAAACCCCGTTCGACGCGCTCTGCGACGAACTGCTGCCGCCGCTTCAGGAGCCGGTGGCCGGCGCGCATCCCTGGATCGTGTTCGCCATCTGCGCCAATCCCGACGGCTACGTGCCCACCCACAACGACCGCTTCTGCCAGCCGCTCACCGGCGACCGCGCCCGCGACCTGATCGGCAACCGCACCAAACGCATCTTCGACGACCGCGTCGGCCGCAGCGTCGGCGCGCATACCGACCCCTACCGGCTGCAGGTCTACCGCCGCGACACCGGCCAGATCATGTTCGACCTGTCGATGCCGATTTTCGTGCGCGGCCGCCACTGGGGCGGGTTCCGCATCGGCTACACGCTGGACTGAGCGCGCGCGATGGCGTCGCTTCGGGCGTGTCCGGCATTGCGGGCCGCCATTGGCCGGTCCGCGCGAGGTTTGCGTACCGGGGGAGAGCCATGGGCAAGACCAACGCACGCGGGCGCGCAGGCGCCTGCATCCTCGCCGCAGCCGCACTGGCCGTCGCCGGCGCCCAGGCGCGGGGCGACGACGCCGTGCCGGCGCGCAGCGTTGCCAGCGCGCAGGAATTCCTGCGCCAGGTGCTGCCGGGCAACCGCTACGTGTCCACGGCGATGAGCGGGATCGTGGAGAAGGCCCGGCGCGAGGGACTGCGCGCCGAGTTCGAACCCATGCCGGTGATCTTCGACGCCGACCCGGTGGCCGAATGCCGCTCGATGCTGCTGGCCGACATCGATCCGACCGACCTGGTGGTGCGCGATCCGGGCACGGGCGAGGCGGCGGTCAGCAGCCTCGCCGACCTGTTCCAGGACGGCATGGTCGGCAGCCCGGAAGGTTTCGGTTTCGGCAGCATCCGCCAGACGCGCCATGCCGGATCGCGCGTGTACCTGCGCTTCGCCGGCGAGCAGCTCGATGCGGTGGTGCACCTGGAGGGCGAGGAGGTCGCCGCCCGCGTCCACGCCGCGTTCGACTACCTGCGCCGGCACTGCGACCCGGCGGCCGCGACCGGGTTCTAGAAACCGGTTGCCGGCGGCGCCGGCGCGAAATCGGTCACCGCGAAGCGCGCCTGTCCCGGCTCCGGTGCAGGCGCGCCGAAATCCTGCCGCCGGGTTTCGCCGCGCACCAGCGCCAGCGGCGCGTCGAACATCGGCCCGACATGCACGCAGGTATGGAATTCGCCGTTCTCCCCGCACGGGTCCACGCCCGCGGGCAGGTCGGCCAGCAGTCCTTCGTCGAATGCGCGCCCGGCAAACCCGGCGTCGAGCTGCCGCGTGTCCACGCAGCTCAGCGCCGCGCCCAGTCCGCCGCGCAGCATCGCGCGCGCCAGCGCCGCGGTGTCGCTGCCGAACAGCGGCGTCTCGATCCGCCAGCCGATCCGCGCCATCTGCGCCTCGCGCCAGGCGCGCACATCGGCCAGCAGCAGGTCGCCGAAGGCGATGGTGTCCAGTCCCGGCCAGCGCGCCGCCGCCGTCTGCAGCGCCAGCGTCATCCGCTGCAGGTACGCGTTGTTACCGCAGGCGGCCGGCAGCGGTGCCTCCAGCAGCGGCAGCCCGGCCGCGTACGCCTGCGCGCGCAGCACCTCGCCGCGCACGCCCTGGCCGGTGGCGCGCCCGTCGTCGGCCGAGACCGTGGCCAGCAGGCCCACCACCTCCACCTGCGCGCGCTGGCGCAGCACGTGCAGGCTCCAGGCCGCGTCCTTGCCGCCGCTCCAGGCGAGCAGGGCCGGTCGTCGTGTCGTCATTCCGGTGCCATCATCCGAGGGTACGCACTACCGTCCGGAGAAAATCCCCAACTTCGACGGCGGGGGCTTGAGCCTTGTTCTGTCATTTCGACCGAAGGGAGAAATCCGGACTTTGGTACGGAGGAACAGTGCGCCTGCGCGGCGACGATGGCCCGCACGGCTCCGATCGACTCATCTGCCCGGCGGCCGTTCAGGAGCCGCGCACGTCGCGCAGCTCCCAGGCGCTGCCGGCCAGCAGGCGCATGCGCTGCTTGAACACCGCGCCGGGGATGGCGGTATCGGCCACCAGGTCGATGTGCAGGTCGTGCTGGCTGCCTTCGACCACGGCCGACGGATCGGTGGCGCCAAGCGCGGGGTCGACCGCATCGGGGTCGTCCTGGGCGGCGCGCCAGCGCTGGAACAGCGCATCGCCGCGCAGCGCGTCCTGCAGCTCGGCGGCCATGCCCCCGGCGCCGTGGGAGCGGAATGCGAACGTGCCCGAGGCGCGCACGCGCTCGGGATCGGGCAGGCGGATCATGTAGCGGACGGACATGGCGGGCGCACGCTGGACAGGTGCGGTCAGCCTAGCAGTGCGGCGTCGAGGCCGCGTCGCGGTCAGGCGAACTGGTGCGGATCGGCGGCGAAGCCGACGCAGACCGCGCCCTTGCCCACGTTGACCATGCCGGTCAGGCTCATCACGGTTTCGAACACCTCGATGCCGCGCTCGGCGCAGGCGCCGCGCAGCGCTTCGTAGCCGGGCATGGCGCGCATCTCGTCCAGCTCGCCGCCGTAGCACAGGCACACGGTCGGTGTGAGCAGGCCCGCCTCGACCCGCCGCGCGGCGAACTCGAACAGCGCCCGCACCGCCGGATCGAAGCCCTTGATCTTCGCCACCGGCCCGGTATCGCCGCGCCAGCCGCGCAGCACCGGCTTGATGTCGAGCGCGGTGCCGAGCGCGGCGCTCAGCAGGCCGACGCTTCGGTCGCCCTTGTGGCGCGCGCGGTTGCGGATGTAGTACAGGTCGCGCGGCACCAGGTAACCGTAGGTATGCAGGGCCAGGTGCTCCAGCCGTCCGCGGATCCTGCCCGGGCCTTCGCCGGCGGCGCGCAGGCGCACCGCCTCGACCGGCAGCACGCCCTGGGCCGAGAACAGGTTCTGCGTGTCGATCACGCGCAGTGCGAACGGGGTGGCGTGCCCGGCCGCGGCGCGCACCGGCCGGTACTCGTTGAGGATCGCGTAGCTGGCCTGGCGCGCGTTCTCGAAGATCGGGCTGCGGGTGCTGGTGACGGTGATGCAGAACACGTGGGTCGTAGTCGACCACCAGCCGCTCCAGGAACAGGTCGCGGATCTGCTCGACGCTGAAGGGAAGGGTCTCGGCGCCGGCGCCGCGCTCGGCGATGTGCGAGTGCAGGTAGGCCAGGGTGTCGGCCTCGTTGCGGTAGTCGACCTGCAGGTCGTCGCCAATGCGGACCGAGATCGGCAGGATCTCGACCTCGTTGGCCTTGAGATAGTCGACCGGCAGGTCGCAGGCCGAGTCGACCACGATTCCGATGCGCATCCTGCCAGCCCCCCGGGGTCGCGCCCCACCAGTGCGGTGGCGTAGTGTCGCCCAGATCGGCATCCGGCGAGTGAATGCCGTGGCAGCAATGGCTCGCGCGCCGTCGCACCGACCAGACGTGCCGGCTGCGTCGCGGGCCGGTCGTCGCCGGCAGGGAAACCGGATCGGCCGGTTCCCACGGAACCCGCCGTTGAAAACGGCGCCCTGTCTCATGCCGCCGACGCGCCCGCCAGGCCGGGCTTGCGCTGGCGCACCGGCCATGCCGCGCCGGCAACCAGCAGCCAGAGGCAGGCGGAGAACTCGGCCAGGGTGCCCGGCAGCGTCATGAACCAGGGAAATCCCGCCGCGCCCTCGACCAGCGCCATCATGGACTCGCCAACGTAGTTCAGGCTTCCGGACACCACCAGGAACGCACCGATCGCGCGGGGGAGAAGCGCGCTCCTGCACGCGAGGATGCCGAGCGTCACCAGCCACAGGCCCGTGACCGCCTGCATCAGCTTGAAGCCGTTGTTGAAGTTCGCCGCCTTCTGCAGGATCGCCTGTCCCGCCGCCTCGATCTGTTGCGCTCCGGCCTCCGCGTCCGGGACCAACTCCAGGATCCCGACGTAGGCGAGGACGTTGGCCATGAACGCGACCGCGCCGATCCACCCGAAGCCGAGCAGGAAGAGCGCCGCCAGCGGGAATGCCGCGCAGAACAGCCGGTGCAGCAACGTCGTCGCCACGGCGAAGGCCAGGTAGCTGACCAGGCAACCGATGATGCCCCAGCGGAACAGGCGTTCATTCGCAGCGAGGGTGGTCGCGGTTTCGAGCGCACTGCTCCAGTCGAAGACCACGGCAGGCACGTAGACCATGCCGAACAGGCCGGCCACGATCAGGATGAAGTAGTTCAGGCCCGCGCAACGGGCCAGCGCGTCGTGGTTCATCGGGCGTCTCCGAGTGTGTTGGTCGTCGTTGCCGGTTGCGAAGCAGGCGTGGATCCGTGCTTTCGCGATCTGTTGCTGGAAAGCCCGTTCCGGGACAGCGCCCATCGGTTGCCGAAAAGCACCAGGCACCACCAGACCAGCACCGCGAACGCGATGGCATCGACCGGCGCCGCCAGCCAGCGCGTTCCCTGCAGGGGTTCCGGGAACACGGAGGTCCCGGGGCCATCGAAGAGGCTGCCCGCCGCGATGTACAGGGCAAACCCCATGCGCCACAGGTGCCGGGCGATGCGCCACCTGCCCCCAAGTCCACTCCGGAGCCCGCTGGCCAGGTCGCCGGCAGCCGCCGCGAGGCCGATTGCGCCGAAGGCGTAATAGACCGCCGGCGTGATGCCGGACTCCGGCTCCAGGGGCGGTGCGAGCGCGCCGGCGCCGAAGAAGGCTGCCGCCAGCAGCAGCGCCACCAACAGCGTCGCGCCGTCGAAGACCTGCGCATGCCTGCCCCGTGGTCGGACCGTGTGCAGCGAGCTGAGCACCAGATAGCAGGTGAAGAAGCCCAGGATGGCCGTGAGCATCTCCGGCCTGTCGAAGGCGAGGAACGCTCCGCCAGCGGCGGTCAGGCTCATGGAAACGACGAAGATCCGTCCCGCGCCGCGATGCAGCCGTCCGCCCTTGCGGGAGAACAGCGCGGCCACCCCCGAGGACACGGCAATCGTTCCGGCGACGATGTGCGCCAGTGCAAAAGGGGTCATGGCAAGTCCTCTATCCGGCCGGGGCTGGTCTAACGGCGCCTGCGGCAGTGCGACGCGGGAGACCACCTTTGCACGCGGCGCCGCGGCCGGTGTCCGTCCCTGACGGGGCGGACGGCAGGGCTCCGGTTGCACTGCGCGCAGCTGTCCACGCCGTCACGCAAGGACAGGCCCGAACACGGCCGTGCTAGGCTCAAACCGTCCCCGTTCGACCCCGATGCAGCCTGCTCGCCATGCCTGAAGCTCTACTGCTCGCCCTGGTCGGCTGCATGGCGGGAATGGTGGCGCTGACGGTTTCGCTGTTGGTCCTGCGGCCCACCCGGGCCTGGTTCCATCTGCCGCTGGTTGGCCTGCTCGTGGCCATCTTGGTGCTCGCGCTGCCGCCGCTGGTCGAGGTCGCTCTGCCGGCCCATGCCGCTACCGCCGTCGCCGCGGGCCTGCCAGCAGCCATGCTGCTCGGTCCGTTCCTGTGGCTGTACGTACGCGCACTGACGGCGCGGACCGAGTGGCGGTGGTCCAGGCGGGAGCTGGGCCATCTGCTACCGGCGCTGGCGGCGCTGGGCGTGGGCGCGGGATTCCAGGGCCTGCCGCTCGCGGTACGGGAAGCCATGGTACTGCGGGGCGAACCGGTCGAAGGCACGGGCCCTTCGCTGGTGGCGACCCTAGCCTGGCTGCTGATCATGTTCTGGGTGCCGCAGTCTTGCTACTACCTGGTCCGCTCCGGCAGACGGCTGGTCGCGTATCGCAACCATCTCAGGCAGGTGTTCGCCGATACCCGACGCCGGGACATGTCCTGGCTGACGGTGTTCATCCTGCTGCTCGGCCTGGTCTGGGTGATCGTGCTTGCGACCGCGATCGGCGCCAACCTGTTCAACCACACGACCATCGGACGGGGCGAGCTGTCGCTCCTGGCCCTGCTCGCGGCATGGATCCTGTCGGTGTGGGGATTGAGCCAGAGGCCGGGCTTCCACGGCCATTACGAGCCGGCCGTCGCAGCTGGAAGGGCGGGAGCCCCTGCCGTCGACGACCAGGCACCCGAAGCGGGCAGCGAGGGCCCACTGCCGCACACGGAGACATCGTCACCGGAGAAATACAGCCGCTCGGCGCTGGACCAGGCCCGGTCCGACCGCATCGCCCGGAAGATCGATGCGGTCATGACGGAACGGAAGCTGTACCTGGAAAGCGACCTGACCCTGGGCGACCTGGCCAGTGCCGTCAACGCGCCGCCCAATTACGTGTCGCAGACGCTCAATGAAACCCTGGGCGAAACGTTCTTCGATTACGTGAACGGCAAGCGCGTGGAAGCCGCCCTGCAACTGCTGCGCGACACCGACCGCAGTGCCCTCGACATCGCGTATGCCGTGGGTTTCAACGCGCGGTCCTCCTTCTACAAATCGTTCCAGCGCAAGACCGGTACCACGCCCGGCAAGTACCGGGAAGAACGCGCCGGTGAGACGCCGGGGCGCGATTCACCCATCTGAGGGAAGCCGGTCCAAGGGACCGGTCGGGATTCCGGCTTGCTAATCCGAACCCGCCGCTCCGGGGAGCGACATCCAGGCCTTGCGGCAGTTCAGGACGGCATGCCCGGGTCGGGACAAGGCCTGGAACCAGCGACCGGCCTTCCCGTCGTGGTTCGCGGGGCCGTGGCCCTCAGTCCACCCGCGCCGGATAGGCGCGCGGCAGGGCGCCGGACTCGGGCGCCGGCGCTGCGCGCAGGTAGCGGTCGCGAAGCTCGGTCTGGCGTGAGCGCATCGGCATCGCGCGTCCGCCCAGCCACACCTGGCGCGCGGTGTGGGCGACGTCGAGCGGATCGCCGCTCCACAGCACCAGGTCGGCGGACTGGCCGACCGCGATCGTGCCCAGCCGGTCGCCCACGCCGAACGCCTGCGCCGGCACCCGGGTCAGCCCGGCCAGCGCCGCCTCCCAGGGCATTCCGTTGGCGACCGCGTTGCCGGCCAGCTGGCGCACCTTGCGCGCGTTGTGCGAGGCGTCGCCGGACTGGCTGAAACCGACCTGCACGCCAGCCGCGTGCAGGCGCGCGGCGTTTTCCAGGGTCGCGCCCAGGCGGTCGAAGTTGCCAGGCAGGTTCACCAGCGGATCGAGGAACACCGGCACCTGCGCGCGCGCAAGCTCCGGCGCCAGCTTCCAGGCCTCGGCGCCGCCGGAGATCGCGATCCGCACCCGCTGCCGCTGCGCCCAGCGCAGCAGCTGGCGGATGTCGGCGGCGCGGTCGACCTCGACCACCACGCGTCCGCCGCCGTCCAGATAGCGCGCCAGCGTGGCGCGCCCGGCCGGCGTGAGCAGGGCGAAGTTCGAGTCGGCCGGGATCCGGCCGCGCGCCTCCTCGACCAGCTGGTCGAGCAGCATCCACTGGCCGGCGCGCGAGGCGCCGCTGAGCTTGGACGCGCCCGCGCCCAGCGCCACGAACAGCACCTTCGGCCCGGCCGGATCGGGGCTGCCGTCCAGGCGCACGACCGCGCCCTGGCCGCCGACGATCGAACCGCCCGACACGGTGCCGGCGCTGAGCAGGGTGAAGCCGATGCCCTCCACCCGCGCGACCGGCAGCAGGATCGACTCGGGGTTGTAGGCCAGGGTCACGTCGAACTCGGGGCGGACGGTGATGTCCTTGGCGTTCTCGCCCAGGGCCAGCGAGGCGTCGCGGGTCGAGGCCTCGCCCGAGACCTCCTCGATGCCGATGCCGGTGATGCCGCCGAAGAAGGCCGGCGTCAGCGGCCGGCCCTGCGCGTCGACCACCTGCGCCGAGCCCGCGGCCAGGCCATTGCCGACCGCGGCGATGCGTCCGCCCTGCACCAGCACGTCGGCGCCCTGCAGGGTGCCGCGTTCGGTGGCGGTATGCACGGTGGCGTTGCGGATCAGCACCTCCTGCGCGGCGGCCGCCAGCGGCAGCAGCGAGGCCACGAGCAGCGCGGCGCACGCACGCACGCCCGCGCGGCCGTGGCGCCGCGCGCGGGCCGCATCGCGAACGGAGCGGCTCATCGCCCACCTCCCTGCGCGGTCGGCTGGCCGAGCATGAAATCGGTCACCGGCTGCAGCGACGGATCGTTGCGGTCGTACACGCGCGCACCGTCGATGAACACCTGTTCGGCCTGCGCGTAGACGCTGAAAGGATTGCCGTTCCACAGCACCACGTCGCCCATCTTGCCGGCCTCCAGCGTACCGGTGACATCCTCCACGCCCAGCGACACGGCCGCGTTCCGGGTGATCCAGCGGATCGCGTGCTCGGGCGCGATCTCGATGCCCACCCGGCGCGCATTCGCCATCACCTTGGCCGCCTCCTGGTTGAGCCGCTGGATGCCCTCGTCCGAGTCCGAGTGCACGATCGCGCAGCCGCCCGGTGCCCGGTCGACGATCGCGATGTTCTCCTGGATGCCGTCGAAGGCCTCCATCTTGAAGCCCCACCAGTCGGCCCACAGCGCGCCGCAGATCCGTTCGCGCGCCAGCTCGTCGGCCAGCTTGTAGGCCTCCACGCCGTGGTGGAAGGCGGCGATGCGGAAGTCGAACTCGCGCGAGAGGTCGATCATCTGCGCCATCTCGTCGGCGCGGTAGCAGTGGATGTGGACCAGGATGTCGCCGCTCATCGCGCCGGCCAGGGTCTCGAGCTTGAGATCGCGCTTGGTCGAGGCGTCCTTGTCGCGCTTGCGCGCATAGTCCTGCGCGTCGATGAAGGCGGCGCGGTAGCCGGCGACGTTGCCCATGCGCGTGGCCGGTCCGCCCTTCTGGCCATAGACGCGCTTGGGGTTCTCGCCGCAGGCCATCTTCAGCCCGTGCGGCGCGCCCGGGAACTTCATGCCCTGGGCGGTGGTGGCGGCGACGTTCTTGAGCGTCACCCCGCGCCCGCCGACCAGGTTGGCCGAGCCGGGCAGGATCTGCAGCGCGGTCACGCCGCCGGCCAGGGCCGCGCCGAAGCCCGGATCCTGCGGCCACACCGAATGCTCGGCCCAGACCTGGGCGGTGACCGGCGCGGTGGCCTCGTTGCCGTCGCTGTGCGCGGTGGCGCCGGGGCTCGGATACACGCCCAGGTGCGAATGCACGTCGATCAGGCCCGGCGTGACCCATTTGCCGCTGCCGTCGACGCGGATGGCGTCGGCGCCGGCGGCCAGGCCGGTGCCGACCGCCGCGACCCTGCCGTCCTGCAGCAGCACGTCGGCGTCTTCCAGGCGGCGGCCGTCGCCGACCAGCACCGTGGCCCCGGTGATCAGCACCGGCGGCGACGCGATCGTGCGATAGGTGCTGGGAAAGGCTTCCGCACCCGGCCCGGCGGGCGCGGCGGTGGCGGCCGGCCGGGCGCCGCCGCCGGTGGTCGCGCAGCCTGCGAGCAGGGCCGCGCACAGCGCGGCGGTCAGGGGTCGAAGCATGGCGGTCTCCCGGGGAATCCGCCGACGGTAGCCCCTGGCCGCGGGCGCGCCAGCCGCCAAAGGTCATGGTGCGTGACAGAATGCCGCAAACCGCGGAGCGCGCATGAGGGACAAGCAGGCCATCGTCGGCAACTGGCTGCCGCGCTATACCGGCGTGGACCTGGACGCGTTCGGCGAGTACATCCTGCTGACCAACTTCGACGGCTACCTGGCCCATTTCGCCCGCCTCGCCGGGGCCGAGGTCACGGGCATCGGCCGGCCGATGCCCAGCGCCACGGTCGACGGCATCACCATGATCAACTTCGGCATGGGCAGCCCGAACGCGGCCACGGTGATGGACCTGCTGTCGGCCATCTCGCCGCGGGCGGTGCTGTTCCTGGGCAAGGCCGGCGGGCTCAAGCGCAAGAACCGGCTCGGCGACCTGGTGCTGCCGATCGCCGCGATCCGCGGCGAGGGCACTTCCAACGACTATCTGCCCGCGGAAGTGCCGGCGCTGCCGGCGTTCGCCCTGCAGCGTGCGGTCTCGACCATGATCCGCGACCTCGGCCACGACTACTGGACCGGCACCGTCTACACCACCAACCGCCGCGTCTGGGAACACGACGAGGCGTTCAAGAAGCGCCTGCGCGCGATGCGCTGCATGGCCATCGACATGGAAACGGCGACCCTGTTCGCCGCCGGCTTCGCCAACCGCATTCCCTGCGGCGCACTGCTGCTGGTGAGCGACCAGCCGATGGTTCCCGAGGGCGTCAAGACCGACGCTTCCGACGCGCGGGTCAGCGCCGAGTTCGTCGAAAGCCACATCCAGATCGGAATCGAGGCCCTGCGCCTGATCCGCCGCAACGGAAAGTCGGTGCGGCATCTGCGCTTCGACGGGTGAAGGTCCAGGCAGTTCGCCCCGCTCGTCACCCCGCGTTCGCGCACTGCTGTCCGAATAACTTCAGGACATGCCGCGACCCGGACTACGACACAAGGGAATGGGGCCGACGCGCCGGATTGCCGACTTGCATCCGGGCAGATGCCTTCCCGCATAGGGCGCGTCATCAAAGCCCTCCCCTTCAAGGGGAGGGTTGGGAGGGGATGGTGTGGATGTGCCGGCATTCCCTCGACGACAGGTGCTTACGCGCTGAACACCATCCCCACCCCGGCCCTCCCCTTGAAGGGGAGGGAGAAGAGCACTGCGGCTACTCCGGACAACAGGGCGCCTTCGCGCGGATGACGGGATCTGTGCAAACCGCTCCTGCACGCCACATGGTTATGATGGCCGCATGAGCAACCAGAACGACATCGGCGGCGTCATCGCCTTCTGGCGCGAGGCCGGCTACGCGAAATGGTTCAACGGCGGCGCGGCCTTTGACGTCGAGTGCCGCGAGCGCCTGCTCGAACCGCACATGGCCGCCGCGCGGCGCGAATGCGAGCACTGGATGGACAGCGCGCAGGGCGTGTTGGCGCTGCTGATCCTGCTCGACCAGATCCCACGCAACGTCTTCCGCGGCAGCGGCCACGCCTTCGCCACCGATCCGCTTGCCCTGCATTACGCGGTCCGTGCCGTGGATGCGGGCCTGGACCGCGAGGTCGCCGAAGACCTGCGCGCCTTCGTCTATCTGCCGTTCGAACACTCCGAAGCGCTGGCCGACCAGCATCGCGCGGTGGCGCTGTTCGAAGACCTGGGCAACGAGGGCTACCTGCGCTACGCCCAGGCGCACCTGGACGTGATCGAACGCTTCGGCCGCTTCCCGCACCGAAACCTTGCCCTGGGCCGCGTCAGCACTGCCGAAGAGCAGGCCTGGCTGGACGCCGGCGGCGGCTTCTGAGCACGCGCCCGACGCTCGCGATCTTGTAGGAGCGGCTTCAGCCGCGACCCGGCGCCTGATACAGATTCGCGTTCAGGCGCATGGAACAACTGTCATCTCGACCGCAGGGAGAGATCTGCCTTTCCGCAGATCCCTCGCCTACGGCTCGGGATGACAACCTGAAGCATTGAATGCGAAACCGCCTCACGCATCCGCGCACCCGTCACCGTGACGCGCATCTGTCGCGGCTGAAGCCGCTCCTACAGGAAGGGTGGCGGTCCCAACCGCGCAAACGGGCCGTCGCTGCGCTCAGTACTTCGGAATCGACGGATCCACCGTCTCCGACCACGCCACGATCCCGCCCTCGACGTTGAACACGTTGCGGAAGCCCAGCGCGCGGAATTCCTCGGCGGTGCGGCCGGCGCGGCCGCCGCCGTGGCACATGAACGCGATCGCGGTGTCCTTCGGCAGGGCCTCGATCGCCTCGCGGCCCTCGTCGAAGGTGCGGTAGGCCACCGGCACCGAGGCGATCGCGCGCTCCTCCGGCGGGCGCACGTCGACCAGCACCACTTCGCCGCTGCGCACCTTGGCGTCGGTGTCGGCCGGGCTGATCATCGCCACCGGCTGCGGCGCGTTGGGGTTGTCGATCACCAGGCCCTTGCCGCGCATGTCGTCGGCGAAGTCGATGGTCAGGCCTTCTGCGCGGCGTGCGCCTGCAAGGTCGAACTGCACCCGCACGCCCTCCACCTCGGTCGCGATGGCGTCGGCGTCGGCCGGGCCGAGGTTGAGCCGGGTGCGGAAGCTGCGGTCCACGTCCACCAGCAGCGCCACCTCGCCGCCGGCATCGGCGATCGCCTGGCGGATCATCTTCAGCGCCGCCGGGGTGATGGTGATCGAGGGCGGGGTGCGGTCCGGCGCGGGCAGGCCCAGCGCGGTGTGAAGCTCGCCGCTGTTGACCATCTGGCCGATGATGTCGCTGCCGCCGACCAGTTCGCCGTTGATGTACAGCTGCGGGATCGTCGGCCAGTCGCCGTAGGCCTTGATGCCCTCGCGGATCTCCGGATCGGACAGCACGTCCACGTGCGCGTACTGCGCCTCGAGCGCGTCGAGCGCGGACACCGCCTTGGCCGAGAAGCCGCACTGCGGCATGGACGGAACGCCCTTCATGAACAGAACGGCGCGGTTGGCCTGCAGCAGCGCGTCGATGCGGGCGCGAACGGCGGGGTCCAGGGACATGGCGGAAATCCTGCGGAAAACGGGGCCGACCATGGTACCGCGAACCCCGGACCGGGGCGTGGAACGGAGCCTGCCGCGCCTGCGCCCCGCGCGCCGGTGGCATCATCGCCCGATGCAGGCAAGCCACCGACCTCCGCGCCGTCCGCACGCCTGGCTGCCGCTGCTGCTGCTCTCGCAGCTGCTGGTCGCCTGGGTCTGGTGGCGCTGGGGCTGGCCAGCGGGGCTGTTGCTGCTGCTGGCCACCCACGCCGTAGCCCTGTGGGGCGCGCTGGCGCCGAACGCGCCGCTGTACGGGCCGGTGCTCTCGCGCCTGCCGGAGGCAGGCCCGGAGGTCTGGCTGACCATCGACGACGGCCCGTCCGACGACACGACCGCGATCCTCGACCTGCTCGACGCCCACGGCGCGAAGGCGACCTTCTTCCTGGTCGGCGACCGCGCCGCCGCGCGCCCCGGGCTGGCGCGGGAGATCGCGCGGCGCGGACACGGCATCGGCAACCACAGCGCCTCGCATCCACAGGCCTGGTTCTGGGCGCTGGGGCCGCGCCGCATGCGCCACGAGATCGCCGACGCGCAGCGCCAGCTCACCGCGGCCACCGGCGTGGCGCCGCGCTGGTTCCGCGCCGTGGTCGGGCACGCCAACCCGTTCGTGCACGCGCCGCTGCGCGATCTGGGCCTGGCGCGTGTGGCCTGGAGCGCGCGCGGCTTCGACGCGGTCAAGAGCGACGTCGAGCGCGTGGTCGCCGGCATCGGGTCGGGACTTGCGCCCGGCGCGATCGTGCTGCTGCACGAGGGCGCACGGCATGGTCGCAGCGTCGAGATGATCGCCGGCGTGCTGCGCAAGCTCGACGCGCTGGGCCTGAAGGCGGTGCTGCCGGATTAGGCCGCCGGCCGTCGTGCCAGCACCATCCAGTTGTTGAACGGCGTGTTGCCGAACCAGGGCTGGATTTCGACCGGCAGTCCCGCGGCGTCGAAGCGCGCGCGCAGTTCCTCGACCGTCGGATAGTGCCGGGGCCGGTCGGGCATCCACCCGGTCAAGGCAGCGAAGCGGTCGCCGAAGCGGGTGCGGCGGATGCGCGTGCCGCCGTCGTCCAGGGCCGCGCGCATCACCAGCAGCGCGCCCGGGGCCAGCATCGCGATCGCCGCGTCGAGCAGGGCCGCCTGCTGTTCGCGGGTCAGGAACTGCAGCACGTCCAGGATCGCCACGCTGCCGTGGTGCGGCGGATAGCCGGCGGCCAGGTCGACCACGTCGAAGCGCACGCCCTCCAGGCCGACGCGGTCGGCGATCCGGCGCGCGCGCTCGATCTTGGGCGCGTCGATGTCCACGCCCACGTAGTCCATGCGCTGGCCGTCGCGGCGCAGCGCGTGCGCCAGCAGGCCCAGGCCGCAGCCCAGGTCCAGCAGCGGCGCGTGGTTGCCGCGCAGCGCGTCGAGCACGCCCGGGTACAGCGGGTCGGTGCGCAGCTTGGTGCGCGTGTAGTAGTAGTCGTAGCGGTTGCCCAGCGTGCGTTCGGGCAGGAAGGCGCGGGCGATGGCCAGCGCGGCGGCGGCGTCCATGGGCCGCGGGTGGGGTCCGTTCATGGCCGCGACAGTAACCGACGCGCCACCGGCAGCGCCAGCCGTGCCCACGCCGAATAGGCGGCGGCGGACGGGTGCAGGCCGTCGTCGGCCAGCATGGCCGTGTCGGCCGCGTGCGCCCGGCCATGCGCGGTAACGTCGACGAAGGCCACCGCGCCTGCGGCGCAGGCGTCGCGCGCGACCGCGTTGAACGCGTCGATCTCCTGCGCGATGAGGTTGCGGTCGCGACCGGACTGGCGCGCGAACGGGGTCGTGCCCCAGTCGGGGATCGACAGCACCAGCACGCGGTCGGCGCGGCCGCCGGCCAGTGTGATGGCGCGCTCGAGCAGGGCCTCGAACTGCATGCGGTATTCGTCCAGCGATCGGCCGCGGTACTGGTTGTTGACGCCGATCAGCAGGCTTACCAGGTCGAAGCCTCCGGTGGGCGCCGCCGCGTCGATGCCGGCCGAGAGCTCGTCGGTGGTCCAGCCGGTGGTGGCGATGATCTGCGGATCGCCGAGAGCGACGCCACCTTCGCGCAGCGCGCGCGTCAGCTGCAGCGGCCAGCGCCCGTCCGGCTCCACGCCCTCGCCGATGGTGTAGCTGTCGCCCAGCGCAAGAACGCGCAGGCGCGGGCCGGCGGCGCCGCTCACGCGGCCGGCCGTGCCTTCTTCTTCAGCGGCACCACCGTGGCGTTGGCGCGTGCGCGCCGGTCGAGCACCCGCTCGATGCGGGCGAACACCTCGCGCACCACGTCGGGTTGCGGCAGCAGGGTGACGCGGAAGTGGTTGCGGTAGGGCACGTTGAAGCTGGTGCCCGGCACGATCAGCACGTTCTCGGTTTCCAGCAGCTCCAGCGCGAAGCCGTGGTCGTCGAAGCCTTCGGCGGCAGGGCCGACCACGCCGGGGAACGCGTACAGGGCGCCGGCAGGCGCGACCAGCTCCAGGTGCGGGCTGGCCGCGCAGGCCTCGATCACCGCGCGCCGGGTTTCGTACAGGCGTCCGCCCGCGCTGCACAGCGGGGTGATGGTGTCGGCACCGGTCAGCGCGGCCTCGATCGCGAACTGTCCCGGCACGTTGGCGCACAGCCGCAGCGCGCCGAGCAGGTCCATGGCGTGGCGGAACTCGGCGCTGCGCTTCGGATCGCCCGACAGCACTGCCCAGCCCACGCGCCAGCCGCAGGCGCGATGCACCTTGGACAGTCCGCCGAACGACAGGCAGGGCGCGTCGCCGGCGATCGGCGCAACCGGCACGAAACCGCTGCCGTCGTAGAGGATGCTGTCGTAGATCTCGTCGCACAGCAGCAGCAGGTTGTGCTTGGCCGCGATCGCGACGATCCGCTCGAGCAGCTCGCGCGGATAGTTGGCGCCGGTCGGGTTGTTCGGGTTGATCAGCACGATCGCGCGCGTGCGCGCCGACACCAGCGCTTCCATCTCCACCGGATCGGGCAGGAAGCCGTTGCCTTCATGGCACTGGTAGAACACCGGGCGGCCGTCGTTGAGGATGGTCGCCGCCGACCACAGCGGATAGTCGGGCGAGGGCACCAGCACCTCGTCGCCGGGATTGAGCAGCGCGCGCAGCGAGATGTCGATCAGCTCGCTCACCCCGTTGCCCACGAACACGCGCTCGGGCGAGGCGTACGGCGTGCCGCGCGCGACGTGGTGCGCGGCGATCGCCTCGCGCGCCTCCGGCAGGCCCTGCTGGTGGGTGTAGGGATCGGTGCGGTGGATATGGTCGGCGATCGCGCGCTGCAGGTGCTCGGGCGCACGGAACCCGAATGCGCCCGGGTTGCCGATGTTGAGCTTGATCAGGCTGCGCCCCTGCGTCTCCAGCTCGCGCGCTCGTCGCGCCAGCTCGCCACGGATCTCGTAACGGACTTCGGACAGGCGTTCGCGGGTGGGCAGGCTCGGGGTGGACATCGGCGTGGGCGGTTGGGCGGCCGGTGGCCGCGAAAAGGCAGATCATACGCCTGTGCGACCCCGGAAAAAGCGGGCTGCGGTGCGTCCATGCACGCGACCCCCGGCCCCGCTGGGCCTAGAATCGCCCCATGTCGAACCTGCCCGTCCGCGCTTGATCCCGGCCGCCAACGCGCTGCGCGCGATCGGCTGGCCGTGGGTCGGCGCGCCCGGCCCCGGGCCGTGGGCCGACGCGATGGCGGCGCATCCGCAGGCGCGGCCCGCGCGGGTGGTCGAACAGCATCGCTCCGGCTATGTGGTTGCCGATGCAATCGATCGCGCCTGCACGGTCGAATCGCCGCCGCAGTGGCAGCGCCCGCCCGGCTACCGGCGCGGCAAGGTGGCGCCCGAGGAGCGCGCGGTGGTGGGCGACTGGGTGCTGGTCGAGGAAGGGCACATCGTGGCCCTGCTGCCGCGCCGCAGCGCGATCAAGCGCGGCGCGGCCGGCGAACACTACCGGCAGCAGCTGATCGCGGCCAACGTCGATACGGTGCTGATCGTGTGCGGCCTCGACGGCGACTTCAATCCGCGCCGGATCGAGCGCTACCTGCTGCTGGTGCAGGGCGAGGGGGTGACGCCGGTGGTGGTGCTGACCAAGGTCGACCGCGACGACGCCGACCTGGCCGCCGCACGCGCCGCGCTGGCGGGCATCGCGGCCGGGGGGACGGCTGACGCGCCCGGGCAGGGCGTCGCCGTGGTCGCGGTCAACGCGCGCGATCCGGCCAGCGTGCGCGCGCTGGACCCGTACCTGCCGCCGGGCGCGACCGCGGTGCTGGTGGGTTCGTCGGGGGCGGGCAAGTCCACGCTCACCAATTCGCTGCTCGGCCAGGAGCGGATGAAGACCGCCTCGGTGCGCGAGCACGACGCCCGCGGCCGCCACACCACCACCCATCGCGCGCTGATCGCGCTGCCCACCGGCGCCTGCCTGATCGATACCCCGGGCATGCGCGAACTCAAGCCCACCGGCGAGGAGACGCTGGCCGATGGCGGCTTTGCCGAACTCGAGGCGCTGGCGCAGCAGTGCCGCTTCCGCGATTGCCGCCACCAGCGCGAGCCGGGCTGCGCGGTGCGCGCCGCGGTCGAGTCCGGCGCGCTCGATCCGGCCCGCCTGGCCAACTACCTCAAGCTGCGCGACGAGGTCGCCGGCGCCGCCGACCGGCTGGCCTCGCGCATGGCGCAGAAGGCCGACGCCAGGCCGGGCAAGCTGCCCGCGGGCCGCAGCGACGGCAAGGGGCCGGGGCGGCGCTGACCGCCGCCGCGGTGCCGCCGCGGCGGGCGCCGGGCCCGCCGCCGAGCGTTTTCCGCTAGCGTGTGCAGGCCCGCTCCACGACCACGCCCATGCCCGACGCCATCGCCCACCACGCCGCCCTCGACGCCCGCATGGTGCGGGCCGCGCGCGGGCTGCGGGTGCTGACCCTGGCGAGCTGGCCGGCGTCGGTGCAGCGCGCGTTCCAGGACGATCTGGCGCGAGGCGTGATGCGGATGCCGCAGGTCGAATACCCGGCGCGCGATTTCAGCGATGCCCGGAGCGAGCTGCAGGCGGTGGCCGCGGCCGCCGATCCGGACCACCCGCTGGGCGCCTACCTGATCGATTCGGCCCGGCAGTGGGACCTGGCCGCGCGCATGCTCGGGGTGCTGGGCACGAGCGAGGCTGGCGCGCTGTCGGTCACGCTGTACGGCCACCCGGGCGACCGCCTGCCCGGCGGCGACACCACCACCCGCGACGCCGCGCGCCACTTCATCGGCATCGCCGACGAGCTCGACCGCGAGCTGCTGGCGCCGGGCGAACAGGTGGCGGTCTCGGCCACGGCGCTGCAGCTGCAGCTGCAGGGCGACCTGGACGCGTTTTTCGGCGAGCGCGTGATCGCGGTCGAACTCGACCCGGACATGATCGCCAAGGCCGCCGCCGGCGCCTACCGCATCCGCCTGCGCGACGGCGCCGCCTTCAGCGACTACGACCGCCAGCAGCTGCTGCACCACGAGGCGATGGTGCATTCGCTGACCGCGCTCAACGGCCGCGCCCAGGCCACGCTGCCGAGCCTGGCGCTGGCCTCGCCGCGCGTCACCGCCACCCAGGAGGGGCTGGCGGTGCTGGCCGAACAGATCACCGGCAGCATCGACATCGAACGCATGAAGCGGGTCAGCCTGCGCACCGAGGCGATCGCGATGGCGCTCGAGGGCGCGGATTTCCTGCAGGTGTTCGGCTGGTTCCGCGATGCCGGCCAGACTCCGGCCGAGAGCTTCTCGTCGGCCCAGCGCGTGTTTCGCGGCGTGCCGCTGCACGGCGGCGCCGCGTTCGCCAAGGACACGGTGTACCTGCGCGGCCTGGTCGAGGTACACACCTTCTTCCGCCACGCCCTGCGCGAGGGCCGGCTGCGCCAGTGCCGGCAACTGTTCGCCGGCAAGATGACCCTGGACGACGTGGCGCGCTTCGAGCCGCTGTTCGAATCCGGCGTGCTGGCCCCGCCGCGCTGGCTGCCCGACTGGGTCGCGCGCGCCAACGGCCTCGCCGGCCTGCTGGCGTTCTCGCTGTTCGCCAACCGCATCCGCCTCGACCGGATTTCAAACGGCGATCCCGCCTGAACGCAGACCCATAGGTTGGGGTGAGCAAAGCGAACCCCAACGCGCAGGTCACGCCAGGCAACGGTGCCGCCCCGGCGTCCCGAGCGCTTGCCGGGCGCGCGGCGTGGGTCGTTGGGGTTCGCTGCGCTCACCCCAACCTATGCCTGCTGCTGGCGTTCTCGCCGTTCGCCAACCGCATCCGCCCGGACCGGATTTCGAACGGCGAT
>JAEWGI010000012.1 GCA_023388355.1 Pseudomonadota bacterium | reverse complement strand
GCGCACGCGCCGGCAGCGGCGGCGGCGGTCGTGGCCCGCGTTCGGGCGGCGGCGAGCGCTCGAACGCGCGGCGCCCGTCGCGGCCGAAACCCGATGCCGCATCTGCGCCTGCAGCCGCGCCTGCCGTGGATGCGCCTGAGGCGGCCGTCGCAGCTGCAGCGCCCAGGCCAGTGATCGATGCCGCCGCAACGGTAGCCGCCGCCATGCCGGACGAATCGCGTCCGCCGCGCAAGCGCCGCCGCCGCCGTCGCGGCAAGCGCGTGGAGGGCGGTGCCGAGGACAGCGGCCAGGCCGCGTCAACGCCGGCCAGGCCACGCGAGGGTCGCGCCGCGCCAGCGGCGCGCGCGCGGCAGCCGTCGCCACGGCCGGCCGATGCCGGTTCCGTGCAGGAGCCGTCGCTGATCTCGCGCATCGGCGCCCGCCTGCGCAAGCTGGTCACGCGCGCGCCGCAGAGCCAGCACTGAGGGTTCGACCGCCGGCCTTGACGGGCCGGTGGACGCGTCTGCTCCGTAGCCCGGACCAGCCAAGCGCATCCGGGCTCGCGTCTGCCCGACCATCGATGCACCCGGACGCGCCACGCGGCCGTCGGGGCGACGCGGGGGTGCGCACCAGGGCGCGACGGCGTCCCATTCGGCGCAGGCGAGTTCTGCGATACTCGCGGCCATGGCCGTCCTGCGTTTCGACAGCGTCAGCAAGCAGTATTCCGGTGGGCGTACCGCGCTCGCCGAGGTCAGTTTCGACGTCGCGGCGGGCGAGATGCTGTTCCTCACCGGCCACTCCGGCGCCGGCAAGAGCACCCTGCTCAAGCTGATCCACCTGGCCGAGCGCCCCAGTCGCGGCGCGGTGGTGTTCAACGACCGCAACCTGCTCAAGGTGCGCGGGCGGCGGGTGGCGCTGCACCGGCGCGAGGTCGGCGTGGTGTTCCAGGACCATCGCCTGCTGACCGACCGCAGCGTGTTCGACAACGTGGCCCTGCCGCTGATCCTGCGTGGCCTGCGCCGCGGCGAGATCGCCAAGCGGGTGCGCGGCGTGCTCGGGCGCCTTGGCCTGGAGGAACGCGAACAGGCGCTGCCGACCCAGCTCTCGGCGGGCGAGCAGCAGCGCGTGGGCATCGCCCGCGCGGTGGTCGGCGAACCGCGCCTGCTGGTGGCCGACGAGCCGACCGGCAACCTCGACCCGACCCTGTCGGCCGAGATCATGTCGCTGTTCGCTTCGCTGCCCGAACGCGGCACCAGCGTGCTGGTCGCCAGCCACGACCTGGGCCTGGTCAAGCGCATGAGAAAGCGCGTGCTGGTGCTCGACCACGGCACGCTGGTGGACGACATCGCGCCGGAGGACCTGGCCGATGGCTGATCCGCGCGCCGCGGCGCCGATGCGCCAGCCGTCCCGGCTCGGCACCTGGTTCGACCACCATCTGTACAGTCTGGTGGCGAGCATGGGCCGCGTGTTCCGCAAGCCCTGGGCGGCGCTGCTGACGATTGCGGTGATGGCGCTGTCGCTGGCGCTGCCGCTGGGCCTGGGCCTGGTGCTGGGCAACCTGGAGCGGCTGGCGGGCAACGTCGAGCGCTCGCGCGAGATCACCGTGTTCCTGCGCCAGGACGTGGACGCGGCGCGGGCCTCCGCGCTCGCCGGCGAACTGCGCGCGCGCGACAGCATCGCGCAGCTGCGGCAGGTCACCCCCGAACAGGGCCTGGACTCGCTGCGCGGCGACGAGGCGCTGGCCGGAATCATCGACGCGGTCGGCGACGACAATCCGCTGCCGCATGCGCTCCTGGTCATGCCCGCGGGCGACGAGCTGCTGCTGGCCGACTCGCTGCGCGAACTGCCCGAAGCGGAGCTGGTGCAGCACGACGCGCAGTGGCGCCAGCGGCTCGATACCTGGCTGCGCTTCGGCGGTCGCGTGGCCTGGGTGCTGGCAGCGCTGTTCGGGCTCGGCGCGCTGCTGGTGGTGGGCAATACCGTGCGCCTGGACATCCAGTCGCGGCGCGAGGAGATCGGCGTGCTGCAGCTGCTCGGCGCCACCGACGGCTTCATCCGCCGGCCCTTCCTCTACCTTGGCGCCTGGTACGGCCTCGGCGCAGGCGCGATCGCCGTGGCGCTGCTGGCGGGCGCTGCGTCGGCGCTGCGCGGGCCGCTGGCCGACCTGGCCGCCAGCTACGGCAGCCGCTTCATGCTGACCGGCATCGACCTGTCCTGGACGCTCGCCGTGCTGGCCGGCGCGACCGTGCTGGGCTGGCTGGGCGCCGGCCTGGTGACCGGCCACTTCCTGCGCCAGACTCGCCCCACCGGAACCTGACACGCCATGATTTCGCACGACCTGCGCCACCTCGAGAGCGACAACCCCTGCGTGCTGGTGGTCGACGGCTCCAAGCTGGTGCGCAAGCTGATCCACGCGGTGCTGCTCAAGGAGCTGCCCGGCGTTCGCGTGGCCGAGGCCGGCAGCATGGCCGAGGCGCGCACGGTGCTGGCCGGCGAGCCGGTGGACCTGGTCACCACCGCCCTGGTGCTGCCCGACGGCGATGGCCTGCGGGTCGCGCGCGCGGTGCGCGAGGCCGGCGACCAGCGCTACGTGCCGGTGATCGTGATCTCCGGCGACGTGCAGTCGCACCTGGAGGACCGGCGCTTCACCGAGGACGTCACCGACTATTTCGACAAGAGCCTGGGCCACAACGCGCTGGCGGCGTTCATCCGCGGCTACGTGCAGCCGCAGCCGATTCCCGACGCGCACGTGCTCTACATCGAGGACAGCCGCACCGTGGCGGTGGCGATCCGGCGCATGCTCGAGGCGCACCAGATGCGCGTCACCCACGTCACCACCGCCGAGGACGCGATCGCCTACCTCGAGGCCTATGCCGGCACCGAGGCCGCGCCCGGCGCCGACCTGGTGCTGACCGATCTCTACCTCAAGGGCGAGCTCGACGGCCGCGACGTGCTCGACCGGGTGCGCAACGCCATGGGCTACGGCAAGCGCCGGCTGCCGGTGCTGGTGATGACCGGCGACGACAACCGCGACAACCAGGCCGCGCTGCTGCGCGAGGGCGCCAACGACCTGGTGCTCAAGCCGATCGAGGAGCGCCTGCTGGCGACCAAGGCGCTGTTCCAGCTGCGCGTCTCGCGCCTGCCGGCGCACCCGCTGCAGGCATGAGCGCGGGCGGGCTGCGCCTCGAGCCTTCGTGGAAGGCGCGCGTCGGCGACTGGTTCGCGCGCGACGACATGCAGGCGCTGTCGGCGTTCCTGCGCGGGCGCAAGGCCGCCGGGGCGTCGATCTATCCGCCGGGCCCGCAGATCTTCGCCGCGTTCGAGGCGACGCCCTTCGATGCGGTGAAGGTGGTCGTGCTCGGCCAGGATCCGTACCACGGCCGCGGCCAGGCGCACGGCCTGTGCTTTTCGGTTGCGCCCGGGGTGCCGGTGCCGCCGTCGCTGCAGAACATGTACAAGGAGCTGCAGCGCGACCTCGGCATCGCGCCGCCCGACCACGGCTGGCTGATGCCCTGGGCGCGGCAGGGCGTGCTGCTGCTCAACGCCGTGCTGACCGTCGAGGACGGACGCGCGGGCGTGCACCAGGGCAAGGGCTGGGAGGGATTCACCGACCACGTGGTCGACGTGCTCAACCGCGGGCGCGAGGGCCTGGTGTTCATGCTCTGGGGCAGCTACGCGCAGAAGAAGGGCGCGATCGTCGACAGCGGCCGCCATTGCGTGCTGCGCACCACCCATCCGTCGCCGCTGTCCGCGCACCGCGGCTTCCTCGGCTGCGGGCACTTCTCGAAAGCCAACCGCTACCTCGCCGCCCGCGGCCAGCGGCCGATCGACTGGTCCCTGCCCCCGCGCGCCGGGCTGTAGAAGCGGCGCCGGCCGCGACCGGGTCCTGCCGCGTCGACGCACCGCAGTGCGCCGCATGCGCGGCTCGAGCCGCCCCTGGAAAGGCCGGGGCCGCGGTCAGAACCAGATCCGCACGCCCGCCACCAGCCGCGTGTCGCGCGCGGGCTCGCCGGCGTCCTCATGGTGGCGCGCGGTGCGCCCGAAGCCGCGCTCGTGGGCGATGCCGAGGTAGGGCGCGAACCTGCGCGTGACCTCGTAGCGCAGCCGCAGCCCCGCCTCCGCCTTCGACAGCCCGCTGCCGATGCCGCGCTCCGGGTCGTCCTTCGAGTTGAGTTCGACCTCGACCAGGGGCTGCAGCACCAGGCGGTTGGTGAAGCGCATGTCGTACTCGGCCTCGAGCTTCACGGTGGCGCCGCCGCCTTCGCCGACATAGGCCAGCGCCGAGACCTCGAACATGTACGGCGCGACGCCCTGCACGCCGAACGCCGCGCGCGTGCGCGAAACGCCGGGGTTGAAGTCGTGGCGCACGCCGGCAACCACGTCCCACCAGCGTGCGACCGCGCGCGACCAGTGCAGCTCGGCGCGGGAGGACGTGGTGCGTCCCGAGCTGCGCTCGCCGCTGCTGCGCAGCCACAGGCGGTGGATGTCGCCGCCGACGGAGGCGCTGCCTTCCCAGGCCTGGCCGCTGGCGTGGTCGCCGTCCCAGGCTTCGAGGCGATGCAGGTTGACCCGGCTGTAGCGCGCCGCGCCGTGCGCCATGCCGTCGTGCGCGAGCACGGGGAAGGCGGCGGCGCGGTCGGCGTCGGTCACCGGCGGGATCGGCTCGCGGGGTTGCTGGCGTGCAGGCTTCGGCGTGCAGTGGCCCATCGCCGCGTGCGCGGGCGGACAGTCGTCCTGCGCGGATTCCGCGGCAGGCGTGCAGTGACCCATCGCCGCGTGCTCCGGCGAGCAGCCGCCGGACGCGGAATGCGCGCCGTGCCCGTGCTGCGCCAGCGCGCCGCCGCTTGCACCCATGCCCAGCAGCAGCGCCAGCAGCGATGTCCGCAGGCGTCGGCCCATGCGTCGGCCCATGCGTCGATCCATGCGTCGATCCATGTGCCGGCTCATGCGGCTTCCTCCACCCGCACCTCGCGCATCATGCCCGCGTCCATGTGATAGAGCAGGTGGCAGTGGTAGGCCCAGCGCCCGAGCGCGTCGGCGCGCACCCGATAGCTGCGCCTGGTGCCTGGCGGCATGTCGACGGTGTGCTTGCGCACCATGAAGCTGCCGTCGGCGTCTTCGAGATCGCTCCACAGGCCGTGCAGGTGGATCGGATGCTGCATCATGGTGTCGTTGACCAGCACGATGCGCACGCGCTCGCCATAGTTCAGCCGCAGCGGCTCGGCGCTGGCGAAGGGAATGCCGTCGAACGACCAGGAGAACTTCTCCATGTGCCCGGTCAGGTGCAGCTCGACGGTGCGGCCGGGGTCGCGGCCGTCGGGGTCTTCGAACAGGCTGCGCAGGTCGGCGTAGGTGAGCACGCGGCGGCCGTTGCCCCGCAGGCCGATGCCGGGATCGTCCAGTTTCGGCGTCGGCATCATGGTCTGCATGTCGACCAGCGGGTTGCCGTCCTCGCTGGCCGGATGCGACTGCATGTGCGCTTCGCCGTGGCCAGCGTGCGCATCGCGTGGCGCAGATGCGTGCATGGCCGCGCCGCATCCGCCTTCGGCCATCATCGCCGCGCCGCAGGCGCCTTCGCCCGCGCTGCCGTGCGCGCCGTGGCCCATGTCCTCCATCGTCAGCAGCGGACGCGGGTCGACCGCGGGCACCGGCGCCTGCAGTCCGGCGCGCACCGAGAGTGTGCCGCGCGCGTGGCCGGTGCGGCCCATGTCCTGGGCGAAGATCGTGTACGCGTCCTGGCCGGACGGTTCGACGATCACGTCATAGGTTTCGGCCGCGCCCATGCGCAGCTCGTCCACGCTGACCGGATGCACGTACTGGCCGTCGGCGGCGACCACGGTCATCTTCAGGCCGGGAATGCGCAGGTCGAAGTGGGTCATCGCCGAGGCGTTGATCAGGCGCAGCAGCACCTTCTCGCCGGGGCGGAATTCGCCGGTCCAGTTTCCCGCCGGCGTGGCCCCGTTCATCAGGTAGGTGTAGGTGTGCGCATTGACGTCGGACAGGTCGCTGGGCGTCATCCGCATCTCGCCCCAGGCGCGGCGGTCGGCGAGCGTGGCGGCCAGTCCATCGCGGCGCGCGTCGCGGAAGAAGTCGGCGACGGTGGGCTTGTACCGGTTGTCGTAGTGCGGCGATTTCTTCAGGCGCGCGAACAGGTCGGACGGCGCCAGGTCGGTCCAGTCCGAGAGCAGCACCACGTGCTCGCGGTCCCAGCGGTAGGGCGCCGGCTCGCGCGGATCGACGATGATCGCGCCGTACAGGCCGGCCTGCTCCTGGTGCAGGGAATGGCTGTGGTACCAGTAGGTGCCGGACTGCCCGAGCGTGAACCGGTACAGCCAGGACTCGCCGGGCATGATCCCGTCGAAGCTCATGCCCGGCACGCCGTCCATGTTCGCCGGCAGCACGATGCCGTGCCAGTGGATCGACGTCTGGATGCCGGGCGGCAGGCGGTTGGACACGCGCAGGGTGACGGTGTCGCCCTCGCGCCAGCGCAGGGTCGGTGCGGGCAGGCGATCGTTGACGGTGATCGCCGGACGCTCGCGGCCGGTGAAGTTCACCAGCGACGCGCCGATGTCGAGGCGGAAGTCGCTGCCGGACAGGATTGCTCCGGGCGTCGCGCCGCTGCGCGCCTGCGCCTGCGCCGGCAGGCGCAGCGTGCCCGCGGCCAGCGCGGCGCCGCCGAGGAAGAGCCCCTGCACGAAGCTGCGCCGTGCCGGCGAGGCCGGCACCGGCGCGGGGAGTCGCGGACTTCGGTGGATCATGTCGTCCTCCATGGCCAATGCGCAGGCGCATCCGCCTGGTCGTGGATCGGGAACGGGAAATGGTTCAAGCGAAGGCGCGGCAACGATGCGTCTGGCCGCGGACGTGCCGGGCCTCAGGCGATCGGGGGACGCAGTGGCGGGAATGCGCGCGGCGCGTGCAAGCGCCCGGGGACCTTCGTTGCGGGTGCGGATGCGGGCCCGGCGGCCGGCAACATCGTCGTTGTCGGCGGGCTTGCGACGACGGACTGCAGGCACAGGTCGAGGCAGCGCTGCAGGCAATCGTCGTCCTGGGCCGGCGCTGCGGCTGCGGGTGTTCCATCGACGGTCGGGGCGGCGCGCATGGCATGGCAATCGCCGTCGGTGCCGTGCCGCCCCGGATCCCCGGTCGCTTCCGCCGCCGCGGGGCTGGCGCCGACTGCCGTGATCGCCATGTGGGTCGCCGCGACCGCCGGTGCGACGGCATCGACGAGCAGGCACAGGCACAGCAGCAGGCGGAGCAGGGCGGGGAACACTGGTGGGCCGGGTTGCGGGCGTGGAACGCAGGATACTCCAGCGCGACGCGCACCTACCCTATTGCTAGCACGCGGTCCCTGTGTTCGGCCAGGCGCTTTTCCAGGTAGTGGATGTTCTGGCCGCCGGTCCGGAAGCCGGCATCGGCCATGATCCGCTGCTGCAGCGGGATGTTGGTGCGGATGCCGTCGACCACCATCTCGCTCAGCGCCACGCGCATGCGTGCGATCGCCTGCTCGCGGTCGACGCCGTGCACGATCAGCTTGCCGATCATCGAGTCGTAGTTGGGCGGCACCGAATAGCCTTCGTAGATGTGCGAGTCCACGCGTACGCCGGGGCCGCCGGGCGCGTGGAAGTGCTGGATCAGGCCGGGCGAGGGCAGGAAGGTATCCGGATCCTCGGCGTTGATGCGGCACTCGATGGCGTGGCCGCGCAGCACCACGTCCTCCTGCCGGATCGACAGCTTCTGGCCCGAGGCGATCTTCAGCTGCTCGCGGATCAGGTCGATGCCGGTGACGAGTTCGGTGACCGGATGCTCGACCTGGATGCGGGTGTTCATCTCGATGAAGTAGAAGCGGCCGTCCTCGTACAGGAACTCGAACGTGCCGGCGCCGCGGTAGCCGATGCGGATGCAGGCTTCCACGCAGACCCTGCCGATCTCCGCGCGCTGCTCCTGCGTGATCCCGGGTGCCGGCGCTTCCTCCACCACCTTCTGGTGGCGGCGCTGCATCGAGCAGTCGCGCTCGCCCAGGTGGATGGCATTGCCCTGGCCGTCGGCGAGCACCTGGATCTCCACGTGGCGCGGGTTCTCCAGGAACTTCTCCATGTAGACCATGTCGTTGCCGAACGCGGCCTTGGCTTCCTGCTTGGTGGTGGCGATGGCGTTGGCCAGCGCCGCCTCGGTGTGGACCACGCGCATGCCGCGACCGCCGCCGCCGCCGGCGGCCTTGACGATCACCGGGTAGCCGATCCCGGTCGCGAGCGCGGCGTTGGTGGCCACCTCGTCGCCCAGCGGACCGTCGCTGCCGGGCACGCAGGGCACGCCGGCCTCCTTCATTGCCCGGATCGCCTCGACCTTGTCGCCCATCAGGCGGATGGTCTCGGCCTTCGGGCCGATGAACACGAAGCCCGACTGCTCCACGCGCTCGGCGAAGTCGGCGTTCTCGCTCAGGAAACCGTAGCCGGGGTGGATCGCCTGGGCGTCGGTGACCTCGGCCGCGGCGATGATCGCAGGCATGTCCAGATAGCTGCGGTTGGACGGCGCCGGCCCGATGCACACCGACTCGTCGGCCATCGCCACGTGCTTGAGGTTGCGATCGACGGTGGAATGCACCGCGACCGTGCGGATGCCCAGCGCATGGCACGCGCGCAGGATGCGCAGCGCGATTTCGCCGCGATTGGCGATGACGACTTTGTCGAGCATGTGGGGTGTCCCGGAATGCGTTTGCATGTTTCGGGTCCCGGGACCCGGGACCCGCACTGTCAACCGATCACGAACAGTGGCTGATCGAACTCCACCGGCTGGCCGCTTTCGACGGCGATGGCCAGGAGGGTGCCGGCGGCGTCGGCTTCGATGGGGTTGAACATCTTCATCGCCTCGATGATGCCGAGGGTGTCGCCGACCTTGACCGGCTGGCCGACGGCGACGAAGGCGGGTTTGTCGGGGGCCGGGGAGGCGTAGAAGGTGCCGACCATGGGCGAGGTCACCACGTGGCCCTCGGGCAGCCCGGAGCCGGCGGCTTCGGGCGCCGGGCGGCCGCCGGTGGAGGCGTCCACCGGCGAAAGCATCGGCATCACCGCTTCGCGGTGGCCTGCCGGCGCGGCGGGCGCCTGGGCATAGACCACCGGCGCGGCGGTGCTGCTGCCACGCGACAGGCGGACGGACTCCTCGCCTTCCTTGATCTCGATTTCGGCGAGGTTCGACTCTTCGAGCAACTCGATGAGCTTCTTGAGCTTGCGCAGGTCCATGAACGGCCTCTGGTGGAATACCGGTATTGCGGGAAAGGGGTCAGGCGGACGCCAGGCGGCGCAGCGCGGCGTCGAGCGCGTAGCGGTAGCTGTCGGCGCCGAAGCCGCAGACCACGCCCACGGCCCTGTCGCTGAAGTAGCTGTGCTGGCGGAAGGGTTCGCGCGCGTGCGGGTTCGACAGGTGGATCTCGATGTACGGGATCGCCACCGCGGCCAGCGCGTCGCGGATGGCCACGCTGGTGTGGGTGAACGCGGCCGGATTGATCAGGATGAAGGCGGTGCCGTCGCCGCGGGCGGCCTGGATGCGGTCGACCAGCACGTGCTCGGCGTTGGACTGCAGGCTCTCGAGCGCGTGCCCCGCCCCGGCTGCGCGGGCACCCAGGTCGGCGTCGATATCGGCCAGCGTGGTGCGTCCATAGACCTCCGGCTCGCGGCTGCCGAGCAGGTTGAGGTTGGGACCGTGCAGAAGCAGCAGCTGGGCCATCGGAAGCGGTCGCGAAAACAGGCGCGCAGTCTGGCGCAAGCGCTGGATGGTGTCCAGTTCGGCGACGTTTGAGGAAGTTAAGGCGCCGTTGAAGCCCGGGATGGGGCGGCTGGTGGTTGCTGGTTGGCGGCTGGCGCGATCGTTCGGCGCAGCCAGCCCGTGCGCCAACCGCTCCCGCCAAGCACCAGCTACCGCCCGCCAAACCGTATCCGGACGCTATCATGCCACCGGCCCGGATCCTCCCGGGTCCCGGGGAACCACGCCGACGCAGCTGCCGCCTCCTGGCGGCGCCGGCCTGCGCCACCGGGGGAGACATCACGACAGGGAGTACTGGATGAGCCAGCGTCTGGCGCGTGCGTGCGTGTTGCTGTTCCTGCTGTGGCTGCCGGTTTCGGCCGCGGCCTTCGACCTTCCGCGGGGGATGACCGCCGGCCCCTGCGTCGAGAACATCTGCGAATACCGGCTCGACAACGGCCTGCGGGTGCTGCTGGCGGCCGACGCCACCAAGCCGACGGTGACGGTGAACATCGTCTACTCCGTGGGCTCGCTGCACGAGAACTACGGCGAAACCGGCATGGCCCACCTGCTCGAGCACATGCTGCTCAAGGGCACGCCCACCCACCCGGACATTCCCGGCGAGATGCGCCGGCGCGGCATCGGCTACAACGCCACCACCTCGCTGGACCGCACCAACTATTTCGGTTCGTTCCCGGCCGACGACGCCACCCTCGACTGGCTGCTGGCGCTGGAAGCCGACCGGATGCTGAACTCCCGCATCGCCCAGGCCGACCTCGACAGCGAGATGACGGTGGTACGCAACGAGATGGAGGCGCGCGAGAACAGCCCGGCCGCCCTGCTGATGCAGCGGGTGCGCAGCGTGGCCTTCGACTGGCACAACTACGGCAATCTCCCGATCGGCGCGCGCTCGGACGTCGAAGGCGTGCCGCTGGCCAACCTGCATGCGTTCTACCGGCACCACTACCAGCCGGACAACGCGCTGCTGGTGATCGCCGGGCGCATCGATCCGGCCGCGACGCTGGCGCGCGTGGCCGCGCACTTCGGTCCGCTGCCCAGGCCCGGGCGCGAGCTGTCCGCCCTGCATACCGTCGAAGACCCGCAGGACGGCGAGCGCACGGTCATCGTGCGCCGCAGCGGCGAACTGCAGGTGGTCGCGGCCGTCTACCACACGCCGGCGCTGGCGCATCCCGACAGCGCGGCGCTGTCGGTACTCGCGAACGTGCTCGGCGACACGCCGCGCGGCCGCCTGCACAAGGCGCTGGTCGAACCCGGGCTGGCCGCGTTTGCCGGGGCCTCGAGCGAGGGCATGCGCGATCCCGGGCTGTTCAGCCTGGTCGCGGTCCTGCAGGCCGACGGCGACAGCGCCGCGGCGGAGGCGGCGCTGCTGCTGCAGGGCGAGCAGATCGCCGCCAACCCGGTCGGCGAACAGGAGGTCGCCGACGCCAGGCAGCGCATCGCCAACTCCTTCGAACAGCTGCTGTCGGACGTCAACGCCGTCGGCATGGCCCTGTCCGAATCGCACGCCGGCGGCGACTGGCGCCTGCTGTTCGTCCAGCGCGACGCGATCGCCGAAGTCACCGCCGACGACGTGAACCGCGTCGCCGGCGCCTACCTCAGGCCCGGCAACCGCACCCTGGGCCGCTTCGTGCCCACGCCGCAGCCGGAGCGCGTGGTGATCCCCGCCGCGCCGGCGGTGGCGAGCCTGGTCGATGGCTACGAGGGCCGGGCCGCGGTCGAGGCGGGCGAGACCTTCGATGCCAGCATCGACAACCTGGCCGCGCGCACCGAAACCTTCGTGCTTGGCGAAGGCCTGCGCGTGTCGCTGCTGCCGAAGAAGACCCGCGGCGCAACCGTGGTCGTCAACGCCAGCTTCCGCTTCGGCGACGAGGCCGCCATCACCGGCCGCGCCGATGCCGGCAGCTGGGTGGGGCCGATGCTGGCCAGGGGCGGCGCCGGCATGAGCCGCGACCAGATCGCCTCGCGTTTCGATGCGCTGCGCACCCAGGCCGGGATCAGCGGCTCCGCGCAGGGCGCCAGCATCGTCCTGCAGGGCCGGCGCGAGACCCTGGCCGATGCGCTGGCGCTGGCGGCCGACGTACTGCGCAACCCGGCCTTCCCGGAAGGCGAGTTCGAACAGCTGCGGATGCAGGCGATCACCGGGCTGGAGCTGCAGCGCAGCGATCCGGGCGCCGTGGCCGGGCTCGCGCTGGCCCGCCACTTCGATCCATGGCCCGCCGGGCATCCGCTGCACGTCGACACCCTGGACGAGTCGCTGGCCAGGCTGCGTGCGCTCGAACTCGATGACCTGCGCGCCTACCACGCCGACTTCTACGGCACCGCGATCGGCGAGATCGCCGTTGTCGGCGACTTCGACCCCGATGCGGTCAGGGCGCAGCTCGAAGCCCTGTTCGCCGGCTGGAAGTCGGCCATGCCCTACGCACCGATCCGCACCAGCTACGCGCCGGTGGCGGCCACGCGCGCCAGCTTCATCACGCCCGACAAGCCCAACGCGGTGGTGCTGGCACGGCACAACCTCTCCCTCAACCTGATGGACGCCGATTTCCCCGCGCTCAACATCGCCAACGTCATCCTCGGCGGCGACCCGCTCAAGGCCCGCCTGGCGGCCCGCATCCGCCAGCGGGAGGGTTTGAGCTACGACGTGCGCAGCGGCCTGCACCAGGACGACAGCCGCGAGGGCCGCGACGACGGCGGCCACGTCGCCATCCACGCGATTGCCGCGCCGCAGAACGTGGCCCAGGTGGAAGCCGCGATCCGTGAGGAGTTCGCCGCGCTGGTCCGCGACGGCGTCACCGAGCAGGAGGTGCGCGACGCCGTGGCCGCGCGCCTGGTCGTCCGGCAGCGGGTACGCGGCGAGGACGGCGTGGTGGCTTCGATCCTCGGCTCCCACCTGTATTTCGGCCGCGACTGGTCGGTGGAGGCCGATCGCGATGCCGCCTACGAGGCGCTGACCGCCGAACAGGTCAACGCGGCGATCCGCAAACATTTCAGGCCGGACCGGCTGAGCGTGTTCGTGGCGGGGGATCTGGGCGGGTAGGGGACGTTCGCACAACCCGCTCCCGGTCGTCGTTCCCGCGTTCGCGGAGATGACGACAGTCGTCCAGACCGTCCGCAACGCGGTTCGCGCGCAGCACCGGATGCGCGGCCGCGGGGACGGAAAGGTTCATGGCGGTCCAGTCCGGCAACCGCAGTGGCGCGACCGCTTTTTTTCCATCCATCAAAGGAGTTTCGAGTGAAGGAATTTTTTCTGCTGTCGATCCTGTGTGCCGCCGTCGCGGTGCCCCAGGCCAGGGCCGAGGAAGTAGGCAAGTACATCTACGAGTACGAAGCCGGCACCTACCGCGTGCAGACGCTTCGCTACGGTCCGGAAGACCGGAACCAGATTCTGGTCAGGATCAGCGGCATCGACAACGACCAGGACGGCCGCATCTACCTGCACACGAAGAAGTGCGACGACACCCAGTGCAAGGCGTACAAGTACGTGACCACCGAAGTGCACAAGCCCGACGGGCACCAGTGGTTCACCATCTACAACCCCGGTGGCTGGCACGGCGAGATCCTGCAGCCCTACCTGGTGGAGCCGGCCGACCGCAGCGACAAGATTCATCTCGGCGAGAAGGTCCGGACCAATCTCGATCCCGACTTCTTCCTGGCCAACTACAAGCGCCAGCAGGGCCGGGAATAGCGCATCAGCGTTCCTGGGAAGCTCTGGACACGTCATCCGAGTCCGTCATTCCCGCGAAAGTGGGGAGGATGGACTTGTTCAGAGGTGCCCCAGGCGGCAAGCGGGGTCTTCGGACCCCTTCTTGTTCGGTTCTTCCCCCGTTCGCGGGACGCCTGCTCGAACGGGCTCATCGCGATCCGGTCATCTGCCGGGAATGGAGGCCGTGGCAGCGCTGCCCGCTCAGTGCTCCGCCCAACGGTCGATCTCGCCATGCTCGAACGGGCCGATCTTCTGCTTGAGCAGTCGGCCGTCGGCGGAGACCAGGATCGTGTAGGGCAGCACGCCCTTGGGGTTGCCCAGGCGCACGCCGGCGTCGGCGGGGCCGGGGGCGTCGATCGCGAGCGGGTAGCGCACCGGGATGCGCTGCAGGAATTCGCGCACCGCCTGCGGATCGTCCAGGGCCAGGCCGAGCACCTGCACGCCGGCATCGCCCTGGGCGCGGGCATAGCGGTCGAGTTCGGGCATTTCCTCGATGCAGGGGCCGCACCAGCTGGCCCAGACGTTGACCAGCAGCGGGCGGCCGGCGAAATCCTCCGGCAACCGCATGGTGCCGCCGTCGAGCGCATCCACGCGCACCGCGGGCAAGGCGTCTCCGCGCCGGGCGACGGCGCTGCCGTCGGGCAGCGGCGGGGCGCCGGCGGTGAGCGCGTCGTTGAGCAGGCGCTGGCCGGTGTCGGTGCCCCAGATCGGGCCGCCGCCGGTCACCAGCAGGCCCGCCAGCAGGCCGAACGCACCAGCGGCGACCGCCACCAGCACCACCTTGAGCGGAGTCGCCTTCACGGTGCCGCGCGCGCCAGCGCCGCGGTCACGATGTCGTCGGTCAGCAGCGCCGGCAGCACCTCGCCCTCGCCGCCGCCGCGCGGGTACACCACGTACAGCGGCACGCCGACCGCGCGGTGGCGGTCGAGGAACGCGGTGATCCCAGGATCGGTGTTGGTGTAATCGCCAACCAGGTAGGCCGCATCGGCCCGCGCCAGCGCCTCGCGGAACGGCGGCTGCGACAGCACCCGGCGCTCGTTGGCCTTGCAGGTCACGCACCAGTCGGCGGTCATGTTGACGAACACCGCGCGTCCATCGGCGCGCAGCGCCTGCAGCCGCTGTTCGCTCCAGGCCTGCTCGCCCGCGGCGGGCTGGCTCGCAGCCGGCAGCGGCATCGAATCGACCTTCAGCACCGGCAGCAGCGCAACAACGCCCAGCGCCAGCGCCAGCACCCGGCCTAGGGTGCCGCCGCTCCAGCGGCGCCGCTCGTACCACCACAGCGCCAGCCCGAACAGCGCCAGGCCCGTCGCCACCAGCGCCATCGCGTCCACACCGCGCTGCTTGCCCAGCACCCACAGCAGCCAGATCGCGGTCAGGTACATCGGGAACGCCAGCACCTGCTTGAAGGTTTCCATCCACGTGCCGGGCTTCGGCAGCCGGTCGGCCAGCGCCGGCACCAGGCCGATCAGCAGGAACGGCAGCGCCAGGCCCAGGGCCAGCATCAGGAACACCGCCATCGCCAGCCACGGCGACGCGGTGAACGCGAACGCCAGCGCGCCGCCCATGAACGGCGCGATGCAGGGGCTGGCGACCACGCAGGCCAGCACGCCGGTGAAGAAGTCGCCGGCCGGGCCGCTGCGGCTGGCCAGCGAATGGCCGAGGTTGCCCAGCCCCCCGCCGAGGGTGAACACGCCCGACAGCGCCAGCCCGACCGCGAACATCAGGTACACCAGCGCGGCGACGAACCACGGCTGCTGCAGCTGGAAGCCCCAGCCCAGCGCCTGGCCAGCGGCACGAAGGGCCAGCACCAGCGCACCGATCGCCGCGAACGAGACCAGCACGCCGGCCGTGTACCAGAGCGCGTGGCTGCGCGCGTGGGCGCGACTCCCGCCGCTCTGCGCCAGCCCCAGCACCTTGAGCGAGAGGATCGGCAGCACGCACGGCATCAGGTTGAGCACCAGCCCGCCGAGCAGGGCCAGCAGCAGGGCGCCGAATGCGCCGCCCTTCGGCAGCGTGCCGCCCGGGGGAAGCGTGCGCGCCGCATTGTCGGCGGAGGCGTCGGGAGGCGGGACAAGATCCGCGGGATCGGGGGCGGCCGAATCGGCGGCGGGATCGGGGTCAGAGTCACTTTCCCCCGCGGGAACCGAAGCGCCTGCGACACCTGGAGGGGAAAGTGACTCTGACCCCTGCAGCACCGACCCCTGCAGCACCGGCAGCGCCACCTCCACCGTCCGCGTCATCGGCGGATAGCAGATCCCCTCGTCCTGGCAGCCCTGGAACGTCGCCACCAGGCGCACGGTGGTGGCCTCGCCGGAGCCGCGGCGCAGCGGCAGCGGCACGTCGACCTGGTCGAAGTAGACCGTCACGTCGCCGAAGTAGCCGTCGTTGTGGGCCACGCCCCGCGGCCAGCGCGGCGTGCCGGCGGCGATGCCTGCCGGATCGTCGATGCGGAAGCTGCTGCGGTCGCGGTAGAGGTAGTAGCCGCGCGCGGGCGTGAAGCGCAGCAGCAGCCCGTCGGCGCCGTCGGCAATGGCCTCGAATCCGAACGCCTGCTCCGGCGGCAGCGGCAGCGCCTGCGAACCCGCCTGGGCGTCGGCGCCCGGCAGCGGCGCGCTCGCTGCGCCCGCGCCGCCGACCAGCGAGCGCCCGAGCGCGGCGAAGCCCGAATCGCCGCCGGCACCGGTGCCGGCCGCGGCGGCAGGCAGCGCCACCTCCAGCGTGCGCGTCTGCGGCGGATAGCAGATGCCGAGGTCGGCGCAGCCCTGGTACTTGATCTCGAGCGTCAGCGCGCTGGCGCCGTCGGCGGCGGCGCCGGTGAACGCCGCGGCCAGGTGCCGGCGGTAGGTTTCGACCTCGCCGAAGAATTCGTCGACGTGGCGCTTGCCGGCCGGCAGCTGCAGCGGGTTGGCCTTGAAGCGGCCGCCGGTCTCGCGCACCGAGGTGCGGTGGCGATACAGGTAATAGCCCTCGGCGATCGCCCAGTCGATCTCGATCCGGTCGCGCGACACCGCCCGCGCCTGCAGCGCGAACGCCTCGTCCACCGGCAGCAGCTGGCTGTCGTCGATGGCGGCGGCCGGCAGCGCCGCGGCCAGCAGCAGCGCGGCGAGCCAGCGCCAGGGGCGGGCCGTGGCGCGATTCAATCGGTGTCTCCGGGACGGGTCTGGTCGGCGATCCAGGCCAGGTATCCGGGCAGGCCGCCGGCGATATCGACCGCGACCACCTCGGGAAGTTCATATGGATGCAGCGCCTGCACCCGCCGGGTGAGCGCCTCCAGCCGCCCGCGCGTGGTCTTGACCACCAGCAGCACCTCCTCGGCCTGCTCCACCCGGCCCTGCCAGCGGTAGACCGAACTGATCCCCGGCAGCAGGTTGACGCAGGCGGCCAGCCGCTCGCCGACCAGCGCGTCGGCGATGCGGCGCGCGCTGGCCGCGTCGGGGCAGGTGCACAGGCAGACGAGTGCGGTCACGGCGATGCGGTCCGGGCGGATCGCATAGGGTAGCCGACCGCGGCCCGCGGCCATCCGGACACCTTGTCCGGCCGGGCGCCGGCGCCTGGACCGCAGCGCCCGGCGCCTGCGCCAGCGCCGGTCGGCCCGCGCGAGTGCAGCAGCGCCAGCGCCATCATCGCCACCGCTGCCACGCGGACCCAAGGCCGCAGCGCCGGGTCCGGAACACTGCGTGCCGGGCGATACGCCACGCGCATCGCTGCGCCTGCATGCCTCAGGTCTTATCCTGCCCATCCCCCTGCAAACCCCTCCCCCATGCTGCCGTCGATTGCTTCCGTTCCCCGCCGCCTCGCCATCGCGATGCTGCCCCTGCTGTGCGCCTGCGGCGCCACCGCCGCCGCCGAGGTCGAAGTCGGTGCCGGCGTTTCGCTCACCCGCAACAACGAGGACACGCCGGTGGCGAGCGTGGCCTGGCTGCCGGTCTGGCGGGAGTATCGCGGCGGCATGCTGCACTGGGAATTCGGCGCGCTGCACCTGCGCGCGCGCAGCGATTCGGACTACGACAACGACGAGCACGTCACCGTCTTCCACGGCGGCCTGCGCTACGAGCGCGCCAGCGGCCTGACCGCGGGCATCGGCGTGGGCGTGCAGAGCGGCACCACCGACGCGCTGTCCGGGTACCCGCAGTTCGTCAGCACGCTGGGCTGGCGCTGGGGCCGGTTCTCGCTGCTGGGCCGGCACGTGTCCAACGCCAGCCTGCGCCAGCCCAACGACGGCGAGACGATGCTGCTGGGAACCTGGCGGTTCTAGGAAACCTCCGAACAAGCGTTTATTGGCCGTCATTCCCGCGAAAGCGGGAATCCAGTGACTTTGAACTCAATGACTTGCAGTCACTGGATCCCCGCTTTCGCGGGGATGACGGACTTGTTCAGGGGATCCCTGGGCGTAGCGCCGCGGCACGCGCTTGAGGCCGGTGAGCAGGCGATAGGGACTGTTGCCGCTGCGCTCGGCGACTTCGGCCACCGCCAGGTTCGGCCCCCAGAGTTCGACCACGCTGTCCACGCCCGCCTGCGGATGGTCGGTCAGGTCGACGGTGAGCATATCCATCGAAACCCGCCCGATCAGCTCGCCGCGGCGGCCGTCGACGATCACCGGCGTGCCCGAGCTGGCGTACTGCGGATAGCCGTCGGCATAGCCGGCGGCCACCACGCCGACCCGGGTCGGGCGGGTGGTGGTGTAGGTGCCGGCGTAGCCGATCGGCTCGCCCGCGGCCAGTTCGCGCACCGCGATCACCTTCGACTCGAGCGTCATCACCGCGCGCAGGGCGTCGGCCGCGGCGCAGGGCGCGTCGAGCATGTGCGAGCCGTAAAGCATCAGCCCCGGGCGCACCCAGTCGCGGCGCGTGGCCGGCCAGGCCATCAGCGCGGCCGAGTTGGCCAGGCTGGCGGGCGTGTCCGGCGGCAGCTGCGCGAGCGCGGCGTCGAAGATCGCCTGCTGCTGCGGCGTGCTCGGGTGCGAGAGCTCGTCGGCGCGCGAGAAGTGGCTCATCGCCACCAGGGTGTCGATCCACGGCAGGGCGCGCAGGCGGCGCCAGGCGTCGGCGTATCCGTCCGGCGGCAGGCCCAGCCGGTGCATGCCCGAATCGAGCTTCAGCCACACCCGCCAGGAGCGCGATGCACGATGGCGTTCGAGCAGGTCGACCTGCCAGGACGTGGCGGCCACGGTCCACAGGTCGTGGCGTTCGATCAGCGCCAGCTCGTCGGCGTCGAAGAAGCCCTCCAGCAGCAGGATCGGCGCGCGGATGCCCGCTTCGCGCAGCTCCAGCGCCTCCTCGATGCAGGCCACGCCGAAGCCGTCGGCCTCGCCCTCGAGCGCGCGCGCGCAGGCCACCGCGCCATGGCCGTAGGCATCGGCCTTGACCACCGCCAGCGCGCGGCCGCCGCCGAGCGCGCGCGCGTGGCGGTAGTTGTGGCGCAGCGCGTCCAGATCGATGGTGGCCTGCGACGGGCGCATCAGCGCAGCCCCGCCGGCAGCGGCCAGGGCCGCCGGTAGCGCGAGATGTCGAGGCCCTCGGGGTCGATCGCGGGCGTGCGGCCGTCGACCAGGTCGGCCAGGTAGCGCGCCGAGCCGCAGGCCATGGTCCAGCCCAGGGTGCCGTGGCCGGTGTTGAGCCAGAGATTGCGGTACCTGGTGGCGCCGACCACGGGCGGGCCGTCGGGCGTGGACGGGCGCAGGCCGGTCCAGAACTCCGCCGCCGCCAGGTCGCCGCCGTCGGGATACAGGCTGCGCACGACCATCTCCAGGGTCTCGCGCCGGCGCTGCGGCAGCGACAGGTCGTAGCCGGACACCTCGGCCATGCCGCCCACGCGGATGCGCTGGTCGAAGCGGGTGATCGCGACCTTGTAACTCTCGTCGAGCACGGTCGAATGCGGCGCCATCTCCGGGCGTGTGATCGGGATCGTCAGCGAATAGCCCTTGAGCGGATACACCGGCAGCTCGATGCCGGCCGGCGCCAGCAGGCGCGGCGACCAGCTGCCCAGCGCCAGCACGTAGCGGTCGGCGATCTCGACCCGCCCGTCGACGCGCACGCCCGCCAGGCGGTCGCCGTCGACCTGCAGCGCCTCGACGTTCGCGCCGTAACGGAACTCCACGCCCGCGGCCCGCGCCAGCGCCGCCAGCCGCACGGTGAACAGGTGGCAGTCGCCGGTCTCGTCGCCAGGCAGGCGCAGCGCGCCGGCGAGGGTGCCGGCGACGCCGGCCAGCGCCGGTTCGACCCGCACGATGTCCTCGCGGCCGAGCAGCTCGTAGCGCACCCCGTACTCGCGCAGCACCGCGATGTCGCGCCCGGCGCCGTCGAGCTGGGCCTGGGTGCGGAACAGCTGGGTGGTGCCGAGCGTGCGCTGCTCGTAGCCGATGCCGGTGTCCGCGCGCAGCTCGGCCAGGCAGTCGCGGCTGTACTCGGCCAGCCGCACCATCCGCGCCTTGCTCACCGCATAGCGGTGGTGGGTGCAGTTGCGCAGCATCGCCCACAGCCAGCGGTACTGGGCCGGGTCGGCGGTGGGCCTGATCGCCAGCGGCGCGTGGCGCGAGAGCAGCCACTTCACGGCCTTGAGCGGAATCCCCGGCGCCGGCCACGGCGAGGCGTAGCCGGGCGAGACCTGGCCGGCGTTGGCGAAGCTGGTTTCCATGCCCGGCGCGCACGCGCGGTCGACCACCACCACCTCGTGCCCGGCCTGGCGCAGGTACCAGGCGCTGGTCACGCCGATCACGCCGGAACCCAGGATCAGGATGCGCATCGCCTCTCGCCTCGACAGGTCAACCGTTGGATGGAGCTGCCCCGCGACCGGCAAAGGCCGTCATCCCGCGCAGGCGCAGTCCGGGGCCGCGCCGCGGGGAGGGAGGCGGGGCAGGCGCGCGCTGCGCGGGAGGACGGAAGACAACCGGTACATCCACCAGTATAGGAGGCCATGTCCAGTGTGATATCTCGAAATTTTGACCGTTGGCAGATAATATTCCTGCATATCCGGCGACCGGCGGGACCATGAAGACGCGCGAACTCGACCGCATCGACCGCCGCATCCTGCGCATCCTGCAGCAGCAGGGCCGCATCCCCTTCACCGAACTGGGCGAGCGGGTGGGCCTGTCCACCACCCCCTGCACCGAGCGCGTGCGACGCTTGGAGCGCGACGGCGTGATCACCGGCTACCACGCCCGGCTGGCCCCGGGGGCGGTCCGGGCCGGCCTGCTGGTGTTCGTGGAGATCAGCCTGGCCTACAAGTCGGGCGACATCTTCGAGGAATTCCGCCGCGCCGCGCTCAAGCTGCCCAACGTGCTCGAATGCCACCTGGTCTCGGGCGACTTCGACTACCTGATCAAGGCCCGGATCTCGGAAATGGCCTCGTACCGCAAGCTGCTCGGCAGCACCCTGCTGACCCTGCCGCACGTGCGCGAGTCCAAGAGCTACATCGTCATGGAAGAGGTGAAGGAGACGCTGGAGCTGCCGGTGGGGGATTGAGGGGCGTGGCTGCGCGGCGGCCCCCACCCCAACCCTCCCCCGCAAGCGGGGGAGGGAGCAGGTAGAGCCTTTCCCCGCCGCGGGAGGGAGCAGGGAGAGCCTTTCCTCGCCGCGGGAGGGAGCAGGTAGAGCCCTTCCCCCGCCCGCGGGGGAAGGGTTGGGATGGGGGCAAGCCGAAGCCGCGGACAGAAACTCCCGGCTGCCCCCTTGAAAGCGACGGCTACCCGCCTCATCTTCCGCCGCACCTCCCGGCCGTACCGGGATATTCGCGCCAGCGATGCTGGCAGTCGCCTCGTGCGAGTGCTAACATCGTCGCCCCTTTACCAGTCCAATCAATCACTTGCGAGGATTGAACATGAGCAACATCAAGCCGCTGCACGACCGCGTGGTCATCAAGCGCATGGAAGAAGAAAAGATGTCCGCCGGCGGGATCGTGATCCCCGACTCGGCCACCGAGAAGCCGATCAAGGGTGAAGTCGTCGCCGTGGGCGAGGGCAAGGTGCTCGACAACGGCAGCGTCCGCGCTCCCAAGGTCAAGGCCGGCGACAAGGTGCTGTTCGGCAAGTACAGCGGCACCGAGGTCAAGCTCGACGGCACCGAATACCTGGTGGTGAAGGAAGACGACATCTTCGCGGTGCTCGGCTGATCGCGGCGTCTTCCGCCCCCCTTTTCAACACCCCAATCAAGACATCGAGGTAATCAGCCATGGCTGCCAAAGAAATCCGTTTCGGTGAGGATGCGCGCGCCAAGATGGTGCGCGGCGTCAACACGCTCGCCAATGCCGTAAAGGCCACCCTCGGCCCGAAGGGCCGCAACGTCGTGCTCGAGAAGAGCTTCGGCGCCCCGACGATCACCAAGGACGGCGTGTCCGTCGCCAAGGAGATCGAGCTGTCCGACAAGTTCGAGAACATGGGCGCGCAGATGGTCAAGGAAGTCGCTTCCAAGACCTCCGACAACGCCGGCGACGGCACCACCACCGCCACCGTGCTGGCGCAGGCGCTGATCCGCGAAGGTTCCAAGGCGGTCGCCGCCGGCATGAACCCGATGGACCTCAAGCGCGGCATCGACCAGGCCGTGCGCGCCGCCGTGGAGGAGCTGAAGAAGATCTCCAAGCCCACCGCCGACGACAAGGCCATCGCCCAGGTCGGCACCATTTCGGCCAACTCCGACGAGTCGATCGGCAACATCATCGCCGACGCGATGAAGAAGGTCGGCAAGGAAGGCGTGATCACCGTTGAAGAGGGCTCGGGCCTGGACAACGAACTCGACGTGGTCGAGGGCATGCAGTTCGACCGCGGCTACCTGTCGCCGTACTTCATCAACAACCAGCAGTCGATGTCGGCCGAGCTCGATGACCCGTTCATCCTGCTGCACGACAAGAAGATCTCGAACGTGCGCGACCTGCTGCCCGTGCTCGAGGGCGTGGCCAAGGCCGGCAAGCCGCTGCTGATCGTGGCCGAGGAAGTCGAGGGCGAAGCCCTGGCGACCCTGGTGGTCAACACCATCCGCGGCATCGTCAAGGTCTGCGCGGTCAAGGCCCCGGGCTTCGGCGACCGTCGCAAGGCGATGCTCGAAGACATGGCCGTGCTGACCGGCGGCACCGTGATCTCCGAGGAAGTCGGCCTGCAGCTGGAGAAGGCGACCATCGCCGACCTCGGCCGCGCCAAGAAGATCCAGGTCTCCAAGGAGAACACCACCATCATCGACGGCGCCGGCGAGACCGGTGGCATCGAAGCGCGCATCAAGCAGATCAAGGCGCAGATCGAAGAGACCTCTTCGGACTACGACCGCGAGAAGCTGCAGGAGCGCGTGGCCAAGCTGGCCGGCGGCGTGGCGGTGATCAAGGTCGGCGCCTCGACCGAGATCGAGATGAAGGAAAAGAAGGCCCGCGTCGAAGACGCCCTGCACGCGACCCGCGCTGCGGTGGAAGAGGGCGTGGTCCCGGGCGGCGGCGTGGCCCTGGTGCGCGCGCTGCAGACCATCGGCGAGCTCAAGGGCGCCAACGAAGACCAGACCCACGGCATCCAGATCGCCCTGCGCGCGATGGAAGCCCCGCTGCGCGAGATCGTCACCAACGCCGGCGAAGAGCCCTCCGTGATCCTCAACAAGGTCAAGGACGGCAAGGGTAACTTCGGCTACAACGCCGCCAACGGCGAGTTCGGCGACATGATCGAGTTCGGCATCCTGGACCCGACCAAGGTCACCCGCTCGGCGCTGCAGAACGCGGCCTCGATCGCCGGCCTGATGATCACCACCGAAGCCATGGTGGCCGAGCTGCCGAAGAAGGAAGAGCCGGCGATGCCGGGCGGCGGCGGCATGGGCGGCATGGGCGGGATGGATTTCTGATCCGGCGCCACTGCGTTACCCGCGACACGGAAAACCCCGCCGAAAGGCGGGGTTTTTTTTGGCTCTTCTCCCATTCGAGGGGGCGGTTTTGCGCAATGCATCCGCTCCCTCCCCCGCCTGCGGGGGAGGGTTGGGGTGGGGGCCGGTCAGGTCGCTGCGGCACGTCACGCGCGCCTGCGGCGCGCGCCCTCATCCCGACCTTCCCCCGCAAGCGGGGGAAGGAGCAGAGTGGCAGCTGCGCTTCCGATCGCGTGTCAGGTTGGGCGCAAGCGCTTCAGCGGACTTCGCCGCCTCGCGCGTGGTGCCGGCCTGTCGGCGAAGAACCCCGCCCTGCGGCGGGGTTCCCGGGCGGGCTGGTGATCGGCCTTGACTCAGAGATCGACGCCGAAGCCGATGCCGGCCGAGCTCTCGCCGCTGCTGAAGGCGGCGCCGAGGGAGAACGAAGCGGTGCGGCCGATGCGCTTGCCGTAGCCGACCGACAGGCCCTGCTCGCCGCCCTGGAAGCCGGCGCCGACCGCGATGCGGCCGCGCGGGCTCTGGGTGCCGGCGGCGTTGATCGCCATATTGAGCATGGCTGCGCTCATCGCGCCCATGCGGTCGATGCGGCGGTCCTGGCGGTGCAGGCGGCGGTCGACGTCGTCGAAGCGGTCCTCGAGCACGTTCAGGCGGTCGTTGAGGCCGCCGGCGTCGAAGCCCACCAGCGCCTGGATCGCCTGGTCGGTGTAGCTGTTGGCCGAGGTCAGGGTTTCCGCGCTGCTCGCGTCGGTGTACTGGTTGGCTTCGGCCAGGGTGGCCTCGTCGCCGTCCACCATGTCGGCGCGGATCGCGGCTTCGCGGGTATCGGTGTAGCCGTTGGCCGACGTCAGGGTGGCGGCGTCGCCGGCGTCGGCGATTTCCTGTACCCGGGTCTCGCTGACCAGGTCGAGGCCGGCGATCTGGGCGTCGGTGTAGTCGTTGGCCGCGGTCAGGGTGGTGGCGTCGCCGGCGTCGGCGATCTCGCGCACCCGCGCTTCGGTCACGCCGCCGCCGCCGACCACGCCGTCCAGCGCGGCCTGCAGCTGGCGCAGGTTGACCGCGTCGGTATCGCCGGTCGCGTCGCCCACGTTGGTGATCCGGCGCAGGTTGTCGACGCTGCCGACCGAGATCGTGTTGGCGGCGTCGGCGACCGAGCCTGAGCCCAGCGCCACCGCGTTGGCGGCATCGGCGGTGACGCTCGCACCAGCGCCCAGTGCGACGCTGTCGGCGCTGGTGGCGGTCGACTCGTACCCGAGCGCGGTGCTGCGGGCACCGCTGGCGGTGTTGCCGTAGCCGAAGGCGTTGGCGCGGGCGCCGGTGGCGGAGTTGCCGTGTCCGAAGGCCGAGGCGTACTCACCTTCGGCAGTGTTGCCGTTGCCCACTGCGTTCGACTGCAGCCCGCTGGCGACGTTCGCGGAGCCGACGGCAACGGCATTCGCCGCACTCGAGGTGTTCCCCGTGCCAAAGGCGACACTGCTGCGCGCGCTGGCGGTGTTGGCCGAACCGAAGGCGTTCGCAAAGTCGCCCGACACGGTGTTCGCTTCACCAAACCCGTTCCCGCTCGCCCCTTCGACCTCGTTCCTGTAGCCGAACGCGGAGCTGGCCGTGCCGGTGGCGACGTTCAGGCGCCCGAAGGCGTTGGCATGCTCCCCGCCCGCGGTGTTGTTGAAGCCGAAGCCGCCGGACTGCGTGCCGCTGGCGGTGTTGGATGCGCCGAATGCGCTGCTGGACGAGCCGATGGCAACGTTGCCGCTGCCGAACGCATTGGAGGAAGTCGCCTCGCTGCTGTTGCCGCTTCCCAGCGCGTTGGAGCCGTTGGCCGTGGCTTCGTTGAAATGTCCGATTGCGAGGGAATTGTCCCCGGTTGCGGCGTTTGATCTACCCGTCGCGACGCTGGAGGTGCCGGCGGCGGTATTGCTGCGGCCAACGGCCGTGGCGTCGTCGCCGCTTGCGTCGTTCCTGTAGCCATACGCGCTGGCTCGTGCGCCGGCGGCGGTATTGCCGCTCCCGAACGCGCTGGCGTCGGTTGCGGTGGCGTCGTTGAAGTACCCGAACGCGCTGCTGTTGGAGCCACTCGCGTAGTTGCTTTGACCGATCGCGGTGCTGTCGTGTCCGCGGGCGGAATTCATATGGCCAACGGCGCTGCTACGGGCTCCACTGGCATTATTGAGCGCACCATAAGCGCTGGCGTTGGCATGACAGGTGCTGTTCTTGGCCCCGTGCTCGCTCCCGAGGGTGCGGTCGGCGGCGGTGTCCGCTTCCCACTCACCGGTGGTGGCGTTGAATACCCAGCACGTGGGGCCGGCGGGGTCGGCCTTGGCGGGCGCGGAGATTGCGAGGCCGAGGGCAAGCGCCAGCGGAACCAGCTTGAGGCCGTGTCGAAGGTTGGTGGTGTGCATGATGTTCTCTTGATGGTTGGCTTGATCCGGTTGCGCCGCTTCCTGTCGTCGCAGGTTTCAACGCTGGACCCTCCAACCACGAGAACGGGGCGCGGGAACTGACACCTGGTCCACGCACCGGATCAGCGCGTCTGGAAATGCACGCTGCCCTTCAGTCCGGACACTTCACCCTCGGGGTGGAAGCGGACGTGGAAATCGCTGTTCTGGCGCCGCAGGCGCAACAGGCCCTCGACGCTGCCCGGCTTGCCCGGGCTGGCCACCGCTTCCGCAACCGTGCCCGCGCTGCTGCGCAGCTCGATCCGCACCGTGCCCCGGTCCACGGTGAAATGCCCGGCCACCATGGCCTGGCGCTTGCGGGTATCGGTGCGGATGGTCGCCGTGGTCTGGCGGTCGAACCGTTCGACGGTGACCGTGCAGTCCTTTTCCACGTGGTAGTTGGCGACGTTGGTGCCGGAGCATGTCACCACCGCGGCATGCGGAGGCGGCGAGCAGGCAGACGCCACGAGGGCGATGAAAGCCGCGCCGAGGCAGGCGTGCCGGATGGTCATGGGTGGTTCCCGGTGTGCATGAAACAGGTCGGTACCCGATGGCGATGGACGCCGTGGCCCCGGGGCTGCCGGACGTGTCGGGGTTGAAGTCGAGCTGCAGCTCACCGGCGGGATTGTCCTTGACGTCCCAATCCCGGAACTGCAGCGGGCGTCGGGTTGCCGCGGGTGTCGGAGCCCGCAAGAAGTTGACCGGCGCCCGGCATCACCGGGGGATGTGGCAGGGCGCGAGCGCCGGTCGGTCGATCAGCGGCCCAGCAGCCCGCGCAGCAGGCCCTTGGCGCCTTGGTCGGCTGCTTCCTTGCCGGCCTCGCGCGCCGACGGCGCGCCCATGCCCGATGGCATCAGCATCGCGGTCGACTTGCTGCGCACGCGCACGGTCCAGGCCGGCGACCAGTCGCGCGCGGCGTCGGCCGGGCGCGGCTGGGCAATGCTGCGCTGGCTGCCGTAGGCGACCATCTGCACCATCGGCGCGGCGTCGACGCCGGCGAATACCTCGGTCGGGATCCGGCAGCTGCGCGCGTCGGCGCCGAGCACGGTGCGCTTGCCGGTCCACTGCGTCAGCAGCGATTCGGGCAGGTAGTCCATCAGCTCGGGGCCGGCGTAGCCGTCCTCGGAGCTGCTCCACATCACGATGGTGTCGCCCTGCGAGGCCATGGCGTGGATGAAGTAGCCGCGCGCGCCGTCGACGGGTGTCCACTCCAGGCTCATGCCTTCGCCGGGGCTACCGGAGCTGTCGAGCTCGATCTTCGGCAGGAAGTCGTCGGCCTCGCCGAGCGCGAACTGCATCGCGCCCGGCAGGCCCTCGCCGTCGAGCTGGTGGCTGCCGACCAGCGAGGCCTTGTCGGAGACCGCGCGGCGCGCGCCCGGGTTGGGCCACAGCACGTGCTGCGAGCCGATCGCGGGGCCCTGATCCGGCACCTGGCGCGGCGCCATCGCGCGCCCGCTCTGCACCGGCTTGCCGTTGCGGACGGTCATCGAGTATTCGACCGGCTGGCGGCCGCGGGCCTGCTCGCCGCAGCCCCAGAAGTAGCGGACCCGGTAGCTGCTGCCGTCGGCCAGCCCGAGGGTGGCGCCGCCGTCGATGGTGCCGCCGGTCTCGTTCTGGCTGCGCTCGCGCGGCAGCAGCTCGATGCTGTTGCCCAGGCGCAGCCCCTTGGGCACGGCCTGGGTGGCCGGCTGCCCGGGCGCGGCGCGGTTGCGCAGCGCGACGTCCATGTAGCGGCCGGGCATGCCCGGGTACCGGGTCATGCCGTAGCTGGCGCGCTGGCCGCCCATGGCGCCGGCCAGGCGGCCCATCGCGCCCATGCCGGGCATGCCCGGCATGGCGTGGGTGGCGACGTCGATGTAGAGCTCGGCCTGCGCGGCCTGTGCGGGAGCGGCCAGGGCGGCGGCGGACAGCGCAAGCGCCAGGGCCGATACCGCGGAAAGAGGAGAAACTTGCATAGGAGGTGCCCTTGCTGGAGGAGCGGGCCGGACGGCGGCCCTGCCGGCCCGGAGCATCCGGGCCTGCCATCCACGAGAAAGCGGGGCGGCAACTGACAGCTCCCCGGCAAGCGGCCGGCGCGCGCGTTCATGCGGATTCGCATTCAGTGTTTCAGCTTGTCATCCCGACCCCGGACCGGGTCCGGGGTCGAGATGACAGCTGTTCCATGCGCCTGGACGCGATCCGCATCAGTCGCCGACCGCGGCGATCTCCATGTAGCGGTCGTAGAGCGCGCGCAGGCTGCCCAGCCGCGCCTGCACCGCCTCGCGCTCGGCGGGCGAGAGCGTGGCGAAGGGCTCGCTGGCCAGGATCCCGATGGCGTGCTCGCGCTTGTGCGGCTCCAGCCGCGCCAGGCGCGCCTGGCCGTCGGCGCCGCCGTAGCGCTCGTGCATCATGTGCACATACATCACCTTGGTGACCGCGTCCCTGAGGCCGCGATACTCGGGCAGCGGCAGGCCCGCCTTCTCCGCCACCTGCAGGCCCTGCTCGTCGTACTTCGACAGCGAGATGAAGTGGCTGCCGGTGGCGCGCATCAGCACGATCTCCTCCTCCATGCCGCGGATCCAGGCGTCGAGCAGGTCAGGGGTGATGGCCGGGCGCGGGTCTTCGTTGGAGGCGGGCCTGTCGCTGCCGGATGCGCGCGCGCGTCGTTCCGGCCTGGCATCGGTCGCGGCCGATTCCATCGCGGCCACCGCGTCGGCGCAGCGGGCGCGGATGGCGTCCACGCGCTGGCGCGCATCGGCGGTTTCGGACGCGAACCGCGACTGCAGCCCGGCCTCGTCCACCGCCTCCAGCCAGCCGCCCAGTGCCATCGCCAGGGCCGGGGCGGTGGCGCAGCTGTCCCCGGCCGCTGCCGTGGTTCCGGTGAGCATCCGGTAGGCGTCCCTGAGCGGCTCGGCCAGCTCGGGCTGCGCGCGCTCGCCGCAGGCGGCAAGCAGCAGCGGGAGCAGGGCCAGGCCTGCGGTGCGGAAGATGGTGCGGAGCGGGGTGGCAGCAGGCATCGGGTCGGGCCTCGTGGACGGTGTCGGGGCGCGGGATCGGATCGCGCCGGGTGAATCACATCCACGCGAACCGGGGCCGCGGACTGACAGGCGGCCCGGTCGGAGGATCACCGGGTGGCGCCAGGGGTCACGGCAGCGCCAGGCAGTTGGCCCGACTCGGGTCGGCAATGCAGAGGGACATGGGTGCAACGTCGGCGAACGCGGCCAGGTCGCGTTCCAGCGCCGAGCGCATATCGTCATCGCCCGAATGGTGGGCGAGCAGCAAGGAAAGCGTCCATGGCCGCATCCAGTCGCGCTGGTGTGCTTGCGGACTCAGGCTGTTGCGCAGCTCCTCCAGGAGTGGCCTGGCGCTGGATGCATCGCCGTTGAAAACCAGCAGTTCCGCGCGCGCCTGCAGCCAGGCTGGGGGAGCGGTGGCGGGACTGGGCGGGCTGCACGACTCCAGGACGTCGCCAGCGGCCTGGTTGCCGCCGCGACGGAGTTCCATCGATGCCTGGAGGCCACAGACCTTGAACGCGTCGGGGTGCATCCCGCGACCGTTCGCTTCCAGTATCCCGCTGCTGAACCGGAGGGCGTTCGCAGCAAGATCGTATCGGCCCAGGGCCATGGCCACGTAAGCCAGGCCGGACGAGCAGCTTTCGCCTGAAAGCCCCTGGCCGCCCGACTCCCGCAGCAAGTCGACGCTGGCTTCGAACACTTCCAGCGCCTCGGCAAGGCGCCCCTGCTGTTGCAGCACCAGTCCCAGGCTGCAGCGACTCATTGCCTGGAACAGAAGCGGGTTCTGCATCGTGCGGTCCGCCACTGCCACCGCCTCGCGAGCCAATGCCTCGGCACGCTCGAGCATGCCCAGGGCGCGGAACGTGTGGGTGACATCGCTCAGGGTGTGGGCCAGGCCTCCACCATCCTCGTGGTAGATCAGCTTGGCGATGCGCAAACGTTCCTCCTGGATGGGAAGGCGGAGGCGGGGATCGTGCGCTGGGCCGGAAAGCGCAATCGACAGGCCGTTCAGGGCGTTGATGTGGCGGACCGTGTCCTTGAGGTCGCTCTTTTCGATTTCGGCGATCATCGAGCGGAAGATCCGGGCCGCTTCGTCCCTGTCCGAATAGAGGAAGGCTTCCCCCAGTGCGGTTTGCGCACGCATGCGTTCCGGAAAGGGCGCATCCCAGAGTTCATTGAGCTCAACGCTCTTGCGCGCGTGGTCAAGCATTTCATCCAACTTGCCGCGCCGCTTTGCGTGTCGCCCCAACTCCCAGTGGACACGCGAAAGCTCGCCTGGGGCAACGTCGATGTGTGGGGTCAGGAGAGCAAGGGCGTCTTCGAAATCGGCGAGGGACCGGTCGTGGTCGCCGAGGTTGTAACGGACGACCCCGGTCAACAGCAGGACATCCGCAGCCGTCAGTGGCTCCGGCTTCCTGGCCAACTGGTAGTTGCCGCGGGCACCTTCCGCGGTGGCATCGATCACGTCGGTGACCCGGGCAGGCTGGCCGTCCGGGCCGCGGACGGTAATCATCATGCCGCCCACGAAGTCACGCACGGCTTCGGCGCGGTGTGCCCGCATGCGTGCGTTCTCCGCTTCGCTGCGCGCCAACTCGGCCTGCTGGTCGGCCAGTGCAGCATGGCGCCGGGCCTCGCCGGCCTGCCACAGCGTCGCGGCCACGCCACCCGAGAGCGTCAGCGCAAGCAGCACGCCGGCGGCCACGCCGGCCTTGTTGCGGACGACGAACTTGCGCATGCGGTAGCCGAGCCCCGGCGTCTGCGCCAGCACCGGGCGGCCGTCGAGCCAGCGGCGCAGGTCGTCGGCCAGCGCGTCGGCGGTGGCGTAGCGCTGCTCCGGTTCCTCGGCCAGGGCCTTGAGCAGCACGCGATCGAGATCGCTTTTCAGCGGCACGTAGTGGCGGTGGTAGGCGTCGGAGGCCTCGCGCACCAGCAGCGAGGGGCGGGTGGTGGTCTCGCCGGCGGCGTCCCCGGCCTGCGGGGTGCGGCCGGTGAGCAGGCGGTGCAGCAGGGCGCCGAGGCCGTAGACGTCCATCGTGGTGGCGGGCGGGTCGCCGCGCAGCTGCTCGGGCGCGGCGTAGCCGGGCGTGAGCGCGCGCCACAGCGTCTGCGTGCGCTCGCCGGCGGCGTCGGCGAACTGGCCGATGCCGAAGTCGAGCAGGCGCGCGTGGCCGGCTTCGTCCACCAGTACGTTGGAAGGCTTGATGTCGCGGTGGATGACCAGGCTGCGGTGGGCGTAGGCGACCGCACTGCAGACCTGCAGGTACAGGCGCACGATCGCGCGCGCGTCCGGCGCGTGCGCGTCGCACCAGCGGTCGATGCGCTCGCCCTCGACCAGCGGCATCGCCAGCCAGCAGGTGCCGTCGGCGGCCACGCCCGAGTCGATCAGCGCGGCGGCGTTGGGGTGGTTGAGTCGCGCCAGGATCTCGGCTTCGCGCTGGAAGCGCTCGCGCCCCGCGGCGCCGAGCGCGCCCAGGGTGAGCACCTTCACCGCCGCCTGCTGGCGCGCCGTGCCGCGCTCGCGCCAGGCGCGGTGGACCACCGCCATGCCGCCGCGGCCGAGTTCTTCGTCCAGCGTCCACTCGCCGAGGCGGCGGCCGGCCAGGCTGCCGCCGGCCGGGTCGAGCGCGGCGCTGGGCTGCAGGTGCGCGGCGATCAGCTGGTCGAGGCGGCGGCGCACGGGCTCGGGCGCGGCCTGCGCGGCCAGCCAGGCGTCGCGGTCGGCTTCGGGCAGGTCGAGCCACCGGTCGAACAGGGCGTCGGCCTGGCGCCACTGGGCCAGCTTGTCAGGCTCCATCGCGCGCCCCATTGTCCGCTTCGTCGTCGAGCATGGCCTGGAGGAAGGCGCGCGCGCGGTCCCATTCGCGGTAGACGGTGCGCTCGGAGACCTTGAGCACGCCTGCGATCTCCGCGAACTCCATGCCGGCCAGCCAGCGCAGCTCCACGATCTGCCGCCGCTGCGGGCTGATCGTCTCCAGCGCCTGCAGGCCCTGCTCCAGCGCGAGCATGCTGGTGCGCGCCTGCGGCGCGTCTGGGATGCGGTCGTCGAGGCTGACCATGACCTGGTCGCCGCCGCGCTTGTCGGTGGCGCGCTGGCGCGCGTGCTCGACCAGGATCCAGCGCATCGCCCGCGCCGAGGCGGCGAAGAAATGCTGGCGGTCGACCACCGTCAGCGGCGCGCCCTGGCTGATGCGCAGGAACAGCTCGTGCACCAGCACGGTCGGGGTCAGGGTGGAATCACGCCCCGCCATGCGCGAGCCGGCCAGTCGCCGCAGCTCCGGATACAGGGCCTCGAACACCGCATCCATGCGCGCTGTTCCGCCATCGCGCGCCTGCGCGAGCAGCTGGGTGATGTCTTCGCCTGACACGCCTTGCGACCTGGTGATTCGCGGGCGACGCTAGCATCCGCCCGGGTGGGGCGCAAACCTGCCTGGCCTGCGTCGGGTGCCACGCTCAGCGCAGCGACCGGTCCGCCTCGCGTCGCGCCGGTTCTTCGCCCAGCGCCCGCCAGGCGCCCCGCACCACGTCGGCGCCGTAGCGGCGCTCCAGCCGCCGCACCGTGAAATGCCCCCGCGCCATGGCCTGGAAGTGGCGCATGAACAGGGTGTTGAGCGTCGCACCGGTGATCGCGCCCACCACCGGCACCGCCTGCAGCGCCAGCTTCTGGCTCAGGTTGACCGAGAACCGCGAGGACACCGCCGACAGCAGCTGCACGATCAGCGGCCCGCCCTTGCCGACCAGGCCGTGCACGGCCACGTACTCGGTGGCCGCCGCGACCTGCTGGGCCAGCACCGCGCGCGCGGCGAAGTAGCCGGACTCGGCGCCGTCGTCGCTGCTGGCGAGGCCACCCATGGTCAGCACTTCGAAGCAGGCGAGGATGGTGGCGGGATCGTCCAGCGCCTCGCCTTCGGCGCGTGCGATCTCGGCGATCGAGCGCAGGATCACGGTCGTGGTCAGCGGCAGTTCCAGCGCCAGTCCGGCCAGGCCGAACGCGCCGCCCGCCGCGCCGGTGGCCGCGGCCACCGCGGTGTGCGTGCGGGTGCGCGGCACCGGCGCGCCCTGCTTGCGGAGCGTGGCCACCGCCGCGCGCAGGGACTGCTGCAGGGCCCTGCGCACCAGGGTGTTGGCCAGGCGCGTGACCGGCCCCGGCAGCCGCCGGGTCATCACGTATTCCAGTGGTGCGCCGACCGCGTTGGCCAGCTGCGCGGCCAGGCCCGGGGTTTCAAGCAGGGTCCGCGCCTGGCGCAGTTGCTCCAGCGCGGCGGGGTCGAGATCGCGCCCGGTGTCGGGCAGCAGGGCTGGCAGGGTGTCGTGCATCCGCACACGTTAGCGCGGGAGCGCGCCGGCGGCATTGCCTGCGGGTGCGCGCGTGGCGGTGCAGGCGGCAGTCGCGCCGGCCAGCCGGTGGCGCGATCAGCGCTCGCGGTCGCCCTGGCCGGACGGGACCCGGGTCTTCGCCGACTTGCGCACGTCCTGCGACAGGGGGGGCGGCCGAGATCGTCGCTCTCCTTGATGAGGCCCTGTTCGTCGCGGCCTCATCACGCATCAACCGAACTGCGACAAAGGTTAATGCGCGTGAAATGTCGGCGGAGTAGAGTGGTCCCGCACCCGGGCTGCAGCGAGGCCATTGTTCTCCCCCAGGTCCCGTGCAGTTCCGTGCCGCAAGGAGGCGTCATGTCGTATTCCCTGTTCGAATGCGTCGACGGCACGTTCGTCGTCGTTCCCAAGGGCTTTTCGCCGCCGATCGAGGTCTACAACCTCCACGGCGATTTCCACCACGTCAGCGACCGGTCCCGCTACCTCTACGAATCGCCGGTGTGGGACGAGGTGTCGCGGGTGATCGACGTGATGCTCTATGCGGCGGTACGGCCGGAGGTCGCGTTCTGCATTTTCGACGTGACCGGATCGCACGGGGTGGCGAGGGCCGCCTGAAGCGCCGCACGACGCGAGTGCCTCTGCGCGGGTGGTGTGAAAAACGCGTCCACATGGCGTGCAGCGCAGGTGAAATCAGCGCTCCCGCGTGTCGCAGGACGCGCCTGCAGGCATCCGAAACGCGGACGGCGTCGCATTCCGACCCCGGGCTTGGTGCTCTACTGGCCGCGCCGGATGGTAGCGCTACCAATCCGGCGCGTCGGCCAGCAGTGCATGCCATCCGCAGTACCCAGGGAGGGACTGTCGTGACCAAGCATCCCGATCCTCGCCCCCTGCCGCGAACTGCGCGGCGACGCCGCCCGCCCTGCGCGCGCAGGGCGTCCACTCTCCGTGCCATCCCCTGAAACCCGCGCCCGCGTCCGCGCGTGGTCGCGGCGAGCCGGGCGCCATCCACATGGAGCTACACCATGACCAGGATCACTCCCCGCACCCTGTCCGCCACCGCCCTGCTGTGCGCCACCGGCCTGCTCGCTGGCGCGGTGCATGCGCAGACCCTCAACAACAACGCCACCGGCAACCACGATGGCTACTACTACACGTTCTGGAAGGACTCCGGCGGCGCCAGCATGACCCTGCACCCGAACGGCCGCTACAGCTCGCAGTGGAACAGCGGCACCAACAACTGGGTGGGCGGCAAGGGCTGGAATCCCGGCGGCCCGCGCGTGGTCAACTACTCCGGCTACTATGGCGTCAACAACAGCCAGAACTCGTATCTCGCCCTCTACGGCTGGACCCGCAATCCGCTGATCGAGTACTACGTGATCGAGAGCTACGGTTCCTACAACCCGGCCAGCTGCTCGGGAGGCGTGGACTACGGCAGCTTCCAGAGCGACGGCGCCACCTACAGCGTGCGCCGCTGCCAGCGCGTCAACGCACCGTCGATCGAAGGGCCGAGCAGCACCTTCTACCAGTACTTCAGCGTGCGCCAGCCGAAGAAGGGATTCGGCAACATCTCCGGCACGATCACCGTGGCCAACCATTTCAACTTCTGGGCCAGCCGCGGACTGAACCTCGGCAACCATGACTACATGGTGTTCGCCACCGAGGGCTACCAGAGCCAGGGCAGCAGCGACATCACGGTCAGCTCCGGCGGCAGCACCAATCCGCCTCCCGGCGGTGGCGGCAAGACGGTAGTGGTGCGCGCGCGCGGCACCAGCGGCGGCGAGCAGATCTCGTTCAAGGTCAACAACGCCACCATCGCCAGCTGGACGCTGGGCACCGGCATGAACAACTACACGGTGAACACATCGGCCTCCGGCGGCACCCTGGTCGAGTTCACCAACGACGGCGGCAACCGCGACGTGCAGGTGGACTACATCAGCGTCGACGGCGCCGTCCGCCAGGCCGAGAACCAGACCTACAACACGGGCGTCTACCAGAACGGGCAATGCGGCGGCGGCAACGGCCGCAGCGAATGGCTGCACTGCAACGGCGCAATCGGCTTCGGCAACCTCTGAGGGACCGTGCGGCCATGGCCTTGACTCGTGCATCGCTGCCGGCCCTGGCCGTGGCCGCGGCGCTGGGCGCCGGCGCCGGCGCGCTGACGATGACGCTGGCGGGCGGCGATGCCCGCCAGTGTCTGCAGGGTGCCGCCGCCACGACTGACGCGGCGAGCGCGCAGGCGCGTCCGGAACCTGCCGCGGTCGCGTTCGCATCGCCCGATGCCACCCCTGCCGGAACGCGGCGGGCGGTGCCTGCGGGCGGGCGGGAAGCCGGCGCGGCGGTGGCGACGGCGGCGCCTCCCGATGTCGACCGGATGCTGCGCGACCTGCTCACCCTGGCCTGGAACGACCGCCGCGACATGCGCGCCAAGCTGGAGGACTTCCTGGTCGAACATCCGGGGCCCGAAGGCATCGCCATCGCCAGCAGGGGCGTGTTCGACCTGGCCGGCAATCGCGACGTGCTGCCCGGCACCGCGCTGGCCGAGTTGTATCTCGAACAGGACGATCCCGCATTCCGGCGCGTTCTCGCCCAGGTCGCATCGCTGCGCGGCGACAACCGCCTGATCGAACTGCACGTCGCCGAGGCCGGCGCCGGCCTGCGCAGCACCGTTGCCGCCGACCGCCAGCGGGCGCTGGTGGATCTGGCGCGCACCCGCCACGTCGCCGCCGCCGACCTCGCCGCGCCGCTGCTGGCGGACCGCGATACCGGCGTGGTGCTCGACGCGCTGCTGGCCCTGCGCGCCACCGGCAACCAGCGCCATCTGGCGCAGGTGCAGGACCTGCTGCAGCATCCCGACGAAGCGGTGCGCTGGCTGGCGCGCGACGTGGCGACCGACCTGCGCAGGCTCAGCGACCAGGCCCGCACCCGCATCGCCGACAGCGAACTGTCGGCGGAACTTCCGCCGCTGCCGCTGCCGCCCGCGAACTGCGCTGCAGCCGGCTGAGCGCAGGGGCGCCGGCAAGCGGTAGCGGGGTTTTCCTACGCGCGCGGATGGCGCCGCCCGACGGCCGTCCCCGCATTCCCCGGCCACGCTGCGCATGACCGATCGCAAGGACGCGACCATGCCCAGCCTCGACCTCCCCGGCATCGCCCAGCATGTCGTCCAGCACGGCCACGGCCGCCAGCGGTGTTTCCTGCGCGATGCCGACCGCAGCCGCTACCTGCACGACCTGCGCGAGATCGCCCGCCGCGAATTCTGCGCGGTGCACGCCTATGTGCTGATGGACGAACGCATCCAGCTGCTGGTCACGCCGATGGCGCCGGGCCACGCCACGCGCATGCTCGAGGCCCTGGGCCCGCGCCACGCGGACCGCATCAGCCAGCCCTGCGCCACCCGCCCGCTGCTCGATGACGACGACATCCTGCGCTGCCAGCGCCAGATCGAACTCGATCCGGTGCGCGCCGGCGTGGTGTCCCATCCGCGTCGCTACCGCTGGTCGAGCTACGCCGGCAACGCTTCGCCGGTACCCGACCCGCTGCTGCAGCCGCACCGCGCCTGGCTGGCGCTGGGCCACGATGCTGCCGCCCGCCAGCGCGCCTGGGCCGAACTGGTCGCATCACCCGTCGCCCTGTCCGCCTAGATGTGGTCTCGGCCGCGGCGTGCGCCGGCCACGGCGTCGATCCGCTCAGTCCGGCGCCTGCCCCGGCGGCGGCGCGCCGGGCATCCACAGCCAGCGCAGCACGTCCGGCAGCAGCCGGCCGCCGTGGTCGTCGGAGTGCCCACCTTCGCCCCAGGCGTGCGCCAGCGTGTAGCGCGGGCCGTCGCTGCCGCCGCGGTCGGCCTGCGCATTGGCCCAGCGCAGCGCGGCCAGCATCTGCTGGTTGGCCAGGAACCAGTTGCCGTGCTCGTTGTCGAGGTCGTTGCTGCCGTCCTGCAGGAAGATGCGCAGCGGGCGGACGTCGCTCTTGCGGATCATGCCCGGGTAGAGGTCGCCGCCCGGCACCATCGGCTGGCCATCGTGCGCCGGCCGGTAGCCGATCGAGACATAGCTGCCGATGAAGCTGATGACGTTGCCGAACGCCTCGGGCCGGTGCCAGGCCGCGGTGAAGGCCGCGATCGCGCCGCTGCTGGTGCCGCCGATCGCGCGTCGCGCCGGATCGTCGCTGATGCGATGACGCGCGGCCACCTGCGGCAGCAGCTCGTCGACGAGCATGCGCGCATGGCGATCGTCGAGCGCGTCGTACTCCTGCGCACGATGGTCCGGGTTGGACATGCCGAGGTCGTCCGGGTAGTGCGCGGCGCGATGGCCCGGGGTCACGAACACGCCGATGGTGGGCGGGATGTCGCCGCGGTGGATGAGGTTGTCCAGCACGTCGGGCACGCGCAGCGAACCGTCCGGATTGGTCGCGCGCTGGCCGTCGTGGAACACCAGCAGGTTCGCCGGCCGGCTCGCGTCGTGGTTGGCCGGAAGGTGGATCCAGTAGCGGCGCACGGTGCCGGGGAGGACCCGGCTGTGGAACTCGAACGGTCCTTCCAGGCGGCCCTGCGGCACGTCGGCGTGTCGCTGCGAGTCGGCGGTGAGCGGGTACAGGCGCGGCTGCGCCGCGTCGCCGGCCGCGGCGGGCAGGGCGAGTGCCAGCAGCGCCGACGCGAGCAGCAGGCGCAAGGCGGGGGGAATGCGGTGGGCGGTCATGCGCGGCTCCTCGCGGGGTCCGGGCAAGGGTAGCGTCATTGGCGCGGCGGGTGCCGCTTCGGCCAACCGCCTTCGGAAAAGAATCGTCGAGCGTGGCGCACGCTGGCCGCCGGCTCAGTACGCATCCCGATGGCGCGCCAGCTGCGCCAGCGCGGCGCGCGCGTCGCCGACCACCAGCGGCGCGGGCACCGACAGCATCAGGTTCAGCGGCAAGCCGAACTCCTCGATGCTCCAGCCCTGCGTGTCCAGCACGCCGTCGGGCCCGATCGCCTGCGGATGGCGCTGGCGGATGCGCTGGGCGAAGCTGCCGTGCTCGGGGATGTAGCCGAACACCGGCTTGCCCTTCGCCACCGCGTAGCCCACCTCGAAGCAGGTGCCGCTGTCGGGCTCGGGCCCGCGGAAAAAGTCCAGGTTGGCCAGCACCGCATCGGCGCGCTCGATCAGCGCGATATTGGCCCGGTAGATCCACTCCGCCCGTGCAGCGGGCCCGTCGAGGTGCGCCGGCGCCTCCTGGTCGAGCGGGAACAATCCCTCGAACCCGGCCTCGGCGCACATCGCCTTCAGCGCGCGACCGCGTTCGCGTGCGTCGGGCCGGAACACGTCGGGGCCGGCGAGGTAGATGCAGTGGATCATGGGCAGGGCCTGGAACCGGGCGCCCGCCTACGGTGCCGCGGGAGCCGGGGTTCCGGCGGCGCCCGCAAGCTCCAGCGCGTACAGATGTCCGTCGGTGCCGCCGAAGATCAGCTTGCCGTCCGCCACCGCCGGCTTCGCACCGATCGATCCAGGCCACAGGATCAGCCGCTCCGCCTGCGTGTGGTCGCCCCTGCGGCGCAGCTCCTGGAACGCTTCGGCCAGCTGTCCGTCGTCACGATGGACCAAGGCGTGCTTGGCCCCCCCGCCGCGCCTGCGGCAGGCGTGAAGCCGCTCGCCGTTCCCGGCATCGAGCGCGTGGCCGATCACCCAGCCGGGCGTGCGCAGGTTCCACGCCTGCGGATCAGTCACCGATGCCCCGGTCGGCGTGGAGGGCGCGCTGGCGGCCAGCGCGAAGGACACCGCCAGGCCGGCAACGCAGGACAGGAACATCGCAACCCCATGGATGAAAGGACGCAATCCGCGTATCCCGGAACGACACGAGGCACGCTGCCCGGTCCGGGGTCGGATCGGGCAGAAAGGATAATGGTCCGGAGGCGGAAATGCCGCTGTGCCCATGGAGCTTCCCTGTCGCCGGAAAGGGGGTCAGTCCAGGATGTCACCTGGTCTTTTGCCGGAGACCCCAGGCGCAACGTCGCCGCTGCGGGCGGCGAGGGGCAGGGCGTGGGTCACCAGCGTCACCAGCAGCTTGCCCGGTTCCTCGGCGATGATCTCGTGGGCCGAATGCTCGAACCATTCGAAATGTTTCGCCGGCGCGTCGACCGCATCGAACCATTCCCGCGCCACGTACGAATTCACGCTGCGGTCGTGCCGCCCGGCCAGCACGATCAGCGGGCAATCCAGCGCCTTCACCCCGCTCAGGTCGACGCCCAGCACGTCGCTGAGCAGGTAGTCCTGCGAGAAGCCGTTGCCCTCGTACGCGCGCCGGGCCTCCTCGTCGGAATACTCGGGCGAGAGGCGCACGGCGATGCCGTCGACCTGGCCGGTCCGGTACGCCATCACCCCGCCGAAATGATCGGACCACGTCCGCTCCAGCGCGATGTCGGCCAGCGGTATCGCGCCGCCCGACTGCGCATACGGTGCGATCGATTCCAGGTCCGCGACGGCCTGCCGGTGACCGGCCCTCCGCGCGACATCGAGCGCGAACGCGTACCCGCGCCGCTCGCTCTCGGGCACGTCCACGGCCTGGCCCATGCCGATGTAGGCGTGAAGCCATTCCGGGCGGCGCTGCGCGAACTGCAGGCCCACGTAGCTGCCCCAGGACGTGCCGAGCAGGAACACCTTGTCCTTGTCGAACTCCGTGCGCAGCCACGCGACCAGTTCCCCGGTATCGTCGACGAAGCGCTCCGGCGTCATCGTGGGCCCGACCGTCGCCGGATCGTTGGCCAGATGCGTCTTCCCGGCACCGCGCTGGTCCCAGTGCACCACGGTGAAGTACTCCTCCAGTCCGCGCGTGCCCCACCAGCCGATGGTGGACGTGGGAAAGCCGGGGCCGCCGTGCACGAACAGCAGCACCGGGTTGCGCCGGTCCTGGCCGCGGATGCTCACGTACTGCGCGATGCCGCCGATTGGCACCATCTCGTAGCGCTCGACGCCCTGCGGCGACACGATCTTCCGGAGTTCGCGGATGACCTGCACCGCCTCGGCGCGACTCGCGGGCGTGGCTGGATCGGCGCTCCAGACCGCCATCGGCGCGGCCAGCGCGAGGCAGGCCGATGCGGACATTGCCAGCCACGGCATGCGCGCCAGGCCGGTGTCCTGCACTCGCCGGATACGGCGCACACCAGGCGAGCCGTGCGCGCGCAAACGGCGCGACAACTGCGCCATGACATCGAAAAGCGTGTGGCTGATCTTCGCGAAGCCCATCTCGATGCCTGCCTTGAAATGTTCCGGGAGCGGACGTGAAGGCAGGACGCATCCGGCGCGGTGCAGGCGGCGGAGCTGCACGGTGTCGATCCTGCCCGCCGCGTGCTGCGCCCGGTTCGCGTCAGGCTGTTCGAGGCGATCTCCGGCTTCACCCCGCGCCGCCCCCACGGCCGGAATCATACACGCCGTGCGTTCGGCCACTCCGGTTTCCCGCGACGTACCCGAGCGCGAGAAGCGCACAGGCGATCGCGCCGTTGGTATACAGATCGAGCCGCAGCGCGGCGCCGATGCCCATGACCGCCCCAGCCAGGACGATGACGCTCCATGCCACCGCAGGCACGAGGAGCAGACAGCCCATCGCGCGCGACCCCGCCTTCAGGCTCGCCGCAGCCGCAAGAAGGAAGGCGAGCACGAAGGCGGACATGAAGATTGCAGCAAAGCCGGGAAACCAGGCGGGCACCGGCCCCGCATGCCCGCCCAGGTGCGCGCCAACGACGAGCCAGGCGGCGGCCGTGCACAGGAGCACGATGGCGAAAAGCGCCACGGCCGCGCCCGCCTTCGCCAGCCTGGGCGCGGCATGCGAGAGGCCGGGAGACAGCCCGGTCAGCGCCGCGAGGGCGGCCACGACGGCACAGATCGCGAACGGTGCGATCCACGCTTCCGGGAACGAACCGACCCCGTACGTTCTCAACCCGATGAGAACGACCTGGACGAGCATCAGCAAGCCTGCGGCGATGAAAAGCCCCCGACTCCATCTGCAATGCGATCGTCGCTCTGCCGAGCAGCTCATTCCGAAACTTCCTTCCCGATCCCGCGCCGGCAGTACGCCTGCGCGGTTCCGGCAAGCGGCCACGCCCATGCATGCCACACGATCAGGCAGATGAACCCGAGTTCCAGAACCGCGAAGTAGATGTAGTAGGCCCAAGGATCCATGAACAGGGTGATGCAGGTGGCCACGGCGAACAGCATTGCGGCAATGATGTTCGCCCATCGATTCGGCCTGCGCTCCAGGACGACGGACAGGAAGACCATGATGGCCGGGATCGACATCAGCATCGCCACGGCGAACTTCAGTTCCTGCGTGATCGGTCCCACCGGCCCCATGTTTCCCTTCAGGATCTCGCCGATGAGCCAGGGATCGTAGAGTCCGAGGATGTCGGCGTAGATGAAGCAGAACATGAGGCCCGTCCAGAGCGCTGCGAGCCTCGGCCTGACGCCGATGGGGAGGTCGTCGAGCTTTGGTGCGGTCATGCCGGGAAACGCCATTCGTCGGGTCCTCGTTGGCAGGAAGGCTTGGCAGAAGCGGCGGAGCGATGCGCCCGGATGTCCGGAAGGCGGTCCGGCGCCGCCATCGGAGGGGCCGGTCATGGTCGAAGGATAGTGACGCGGCCCTTCCGCTAGAATCCCGATCCGGACAGCCCTGGTATGCAGATCTGCATGGATTGGCGCGCGATCAGATTCGACTGGAACCGGGCGCGGGCATTCCTCGTCACCGCCGAGGAAGGCTCGCTATCGCGGGCAGCGCGGGCGCTCGGGATGTCGCAACCCACGCTGGGTCGACAGGTATCGGCGCTGGAGAAGGAACTGGGCATCGCGCTGTTCGAGCGTGGCGGGCGCGGGCTGGAGCTGACGCCCGGCGGCATGGCCCTGCTCGGGCACGTGCGCGCGATGGGCCATGGCGCCAATGATCTCTCCCTTGCCGCCAGCGGACGTTCGCAGGCGCTGGAAGGAGTCGTGCGGATCACCACGTCGGAGGTGGTCGGCGCCCTGCTGCTTCCGCCGCTCATCCGCAAGCTGCGTCTGCAGCACCCACGGATCCGGATCGATCTGGTCGCCTCCAACGCCATGAGCGACCTCAAGCGCAGGGAGGCGGACATCGCGCTGCGGTTCCATCGCGCCGGTCCCACCGAGTCGTATCTCATCGGCAGGAAGCTCGATACGATCGAAGGCCATCTTTACGCGACCCCGGAATATCTCGCGAAGATCGGCAATCCGGACGCACCGTCGGGACTCGATCGCGCCGATTTCATCGGCCCCAGGAACGTCGACCGGCATGTCGCGATGCTGGGCGAGCGCGGCATCGGTGTCTCTCCTGGCAACTTCTGCGTGAGCGCGGAAAGCAGCCTTGTCCAGTGGGAACTCGCGAAGGCGGGATTGGGCATCGGCTTCATGCCCGCAGCGCTGGGCGACGCCGAACCGAAGGTCGTGCGCGTTCTGCCCGGACTGCAGCCGTTCTGCATGGACATGTGGCTGCTCGTGCACCGGGAGCTGCGTACCAGCCGGCGCATTCGCGCCGTATTCGACTTCCTTGCCAAGGAGCTCGCGGCGCGCGATTAGCCGACAGACCGCAGTAGCCCGGGCGTGCCAGCCCCGTCGCGAGTCCCGGCAGGAAAGTCGGCCCCGACCCCGCTTGCTGGCGGGTCAGGTGCCGACGTCCATCGAGAAGTACTTCGCCTCCCACACCATGCCTTCGCGCTCGTAGAACCGGTGCGCGTCCACGCGGCGCACGCCCGAGACCAGGCGGACCTGCCGGCAGCCCTGGCTGCGGGCATGGTCCGCGATCCAGGCCAGCAGGGCACGTCCGTAGCCGCGCGAGCGATCGGCTTCGCCTGTCACCAGTTCCTCGACTTCCAGATAGCGGCCGGCATGCAGCCACTCCCCGGTCCGGACACCCGCAAGTGCGCGTAGGCCCCCGTCTTCCAGCCCCACCAGACGATAGCCGGTGTCCATCAATCGCAAGACCGTGGCCACGTAGCTCTCGCGCTGCAGGTGCGGGCGCAGCACCGACATCAGCTCGAAGCTGCGGGCGATGGCGGACTCGTCTTCCAGGAGTGCAATGTGCAAGGGCATGCCGTCGTGGATGTGGCAGGGCAGTGACGGTACCGGAAAAACCGGGACCGAAGCAGCCTTTGGCCTGGACTGCTGAAAGTCGACTTTGGCCCCGGTTGCCGCCATCACGCGGCGGACGCCGGTCTCCGCCGTCGTTCGCGCCACAGCCAACCCGCTTCAAGGATCGCCCCGGACGCCGCACCCAGGCCGGCCATCACCGGCAGGCTGCCGATGCGCAGATCCAGCACGCCGGCTCCGAATGCTGCGGCCGCAAGCGCGCACAGCAGCGCCGCCGCGCCCAGCCGCGCCGCGGTGCCCAGCATCGGCCGCAGCAGGCCCATGCAGGCGCCGCCCACCAGCGCCGGGACCAGCCCTGGCACATACGACATCGCCACCAGGAACAGCAGCATCGTGACCGGTTCGGGATCGTCGGCGACGAGCAGGCCGGGCACCGCGATCAGCAGCGCGCCCAGCGGCGGCCCCAGCACGGCGTACAGCAGGCCCGAACCCGCGACCTGCGCTACCCGCGCCCCACCCGTGCGCCGGGACACCAGCGCGGCGACGAGCGCCAGCATCGGTATCGCCAGCAGCACCAGCCAGCCGATCAGCCAGAATGGCGACATCCTTCCTCCATCGTCTCGGGGCAAAAGCAGCCCGATACCCTGCCACATGCCGGACCCGCGCGCCGCGGCCGACGGCTTTCGGCCAAGCCTTTGCCACCATCATGGTCGCGGCACCCGGGACACGGTCGCGCTGCCCGGCGGCGTGCGCACCGTCCGCCTGCTACGGACCGTGTGGGCGCTCCAACTGCACACGCTTCAATTGCACTTGATACCTTCTGTCGCCGGTGGGCGCCGTTGAACGGAACGCTACCGGACCATGCGCCCACGTTCTCCACGCTCGGCGGAATTGTGTAATGTTCCGCTCTCGCGACCACCTGGGGGAGTCCTGCATGCACCTGCGAGCCATTGCTTGCCTGTTCGTCCTGCTCGGCATGTGCACAAGCAGCACCCACGCCCACTTCGCGGTGGACATGAGCGATACACATCAGTCGCGTTACGGACCCGGCGAGATCAAGAGCGCGCCCTGCGGACGCCCGGACGGGGAGCGGGGCGAGAACGTGTACACGTACGCGCCGGGCGAGACGATCAACCTGTCGTGGGTCGAGTACGTCGGGCATCCCGGCTACTACCGCATCGCCTTCGACGACGATGGGGACGACGATTTCGAGAATCCCGCGAACATCGCACCCGCGGGTCGCGCCTGTGCTGCAGGCGAGCCGAACTGCGGCGACGGCGACTTCTACAACAACGACACCGTCCTGATCGACGACTTCGGCCGGCATGAGGACGCGCCCAGCGGCAAGCGCTATGCGGTCGACGTCAAGCTGCCGGACGTGGAATGCGAGCACTGCACCCTGCAGATCATCCAGGTCATGACCGAACTCTCCAAGGCGCCCTACGAGCCGACCGCCGCGAACGCCGATGATCTCTACTACCAGTGCGTGGACCTGAGGCTGCAGCGCAAGGGATAGGGAGGCGTGGGGGAAACCCCGGCTTCCGACCCTGCCGCCTGCCCTGGGCAGGTGATGTTCGCGGCCCGGACTGATCCTCGTTCTGCATTGCCCGTTCTAACGTGCCCGGTATCGAACGCGGGCGCGGCCCGGGAGCAGGACATGTGACGCTGGATCAAGCGGATGTCGTTGGGCGCGGCGATCGTGGCCGTGATGCTGGCGGCTGTTGCCGGCCTGTACCTGTACAGCCTGGACCTGGGAGAACATGGTGGCGGCCGACCATGCCTTCCTAGACGATGCGCAGGCGCGGGCCAGGCTTTCCGCGACTCCTCACGCAAGCATTGGGTCCGAGCCCGCTGCGGGCGGTCACCTCGGTCGACTTCCAGCAGCCTGATGTGGCGTGGAAATGAGCCTGATCCCGCTTCAGCAGCAGGCGTTGCCAGCCACCCTGCTGGTGTAGCGAAGCAGGTTCGTCCTGAGCGATTGTCGGGCGGCTACCTGGCTTGTCGATTGGCAATGAGCGGATCGCCAGGGGCGCGGAAGTACTGCCGATACACGTAGCCCCACGGAACCACGATTGGAACCAGGACAACGCCGACCATGCACGCGAAGAACGTTTCCTGACCGTATGTGTCAAGAGTGCCGGCGCGCCAGAGCGGAAGCGCCGACAGTACCCATATGACCTTCCAGAGAAGCTCGAACAGCAAGATGGGGAGCATCTTCATGGGATATCGCAACCCCAGCAAGCAGATCAGGGACAAGCCTCCGAGCAGCGCTTGAATGACGGAGTCCGGATCAGCCGAGAGCGTGGTGGGCCGAAGGATCGAAGGCCAGATGGTCAGCCCAAGCCCAACAGCGATCAGCAGGTACATGCCACGCAGCAGGAACAATCTGAGCGTCGAGATCCCTTGCATGAGAAGAACTCCCTGGTTTGTCCGTGCGAACGATCACTCTCCCGAGCGTTCCTGGACAGTGCTACAAGGCACCCAGCGGATGACCTGGCCGCCCAACCGGTGCTTGTGCGGCATGGCAGTGGACCTGACCGTGTTGTCGGGATTGTCCCTGGACACATCGTGCCCCGTTGCTCCGCCGGGGATGGTTGCTGCTGCGCCATGCGCCAGGGCGCGGTGTCCGTTTGCCTTCGCCCAGGACGGCCCCGACCCCTTGTCCCGCAACCCGCCGGCGGAGCGCCGGCCGGGGGTCAGGACGAGGCGGCAAGTCGCCGCACCAGCCTTGCCTGCAGCTTCTCCAGCTCCCCGTGGCCCGCCTCCTGCGCGGCGTGCACGCCCGTGTCCTGGCCGGCGTAGCGCGGCACGATGTGCACGTGGATGTGGAACACCGTCTGCCCCGCCGCGGCACCATTGAACTGCGCCACCTGCACGCCATCGGGCTGCAGTTCGTCGACGATCACCCGGGTGAGCCGCTGCACCACCGCCATCACCTGGCACAGCGCGCCGGTGTCCACGTCCAGCATATTGACGGCGGCCGAGTGCTTGGGGATTACCAGCGTATGGCCGACGGACTGCGGGAACAGGTCGAGGAAGGCGAGCACGTCGTCGTCCTCGTGGATCGTGTAGCAGGGCGCGTCGCCGCGGAGGATCCTGGCGAAGATGTTCTGCGGATCGTAAGGCGTGGTCAGGCTCATCGAGGGCTCCGTGGGTGCGGGCGGGCTTCCGCGTGTAGCGGCAAAACGCCGGGGCATCGCCGCCGACCGGCGTGTTGCCGGAGTATCGCCGTTGCGCCGGTGGGGCGCGAGTCATCGATCGCGCGTGGCACCCGGTGTTCGCCGTGAGTGGGGCCGGCGCCACTTCAGGCGCGCCTGCGGCGCGCGCCCCCATCCCGGACCTTCCCCGCGTGCGCGGGAAGGAGCAGGGCAGCAGCGCCCGGGTGAGTGGGCTCCCCTGGAGGCGCGGCGGGGCCAGCAACCGTGCCGGGTCCGACCGGGCGCAGAGCGCCCCGACCCGTAGGCCTCAATCCGATCCGCTGTCACGAACAGTCATCCCGCGAATGGGAGCAGAACCCGAAAAGGCCAGACGCGAGAATGGCGGGCCGAAGCCCGCCTTCCCGTGCGCCGAGAGGGGTGTTACTCGTTGGCTGCGGTACCGACGGTCAGGCCGCTGGTGTCCACGTTGGCAACGCCCTCGATATCGCGTGCGATCCGCGTTGCGGCATCGAGCTGCGCCTGGGTCTCGACCTGGCCGCGCAGCGTGACCACGCCGTTGAGCGTATCGACGTTGATCTCCAGGCCGGATACGTCCGGCTCGGCCAGCAGGGACGACTTCACCTTGGTGGTGATCCAGGTGTCGTCGATCGGCTGATCCGAATTCTGCCCGTCGCCCAGGCCCGTACCCGCGGTGGTGTCCGTGGCCGGGTCGGCTCCGATCGTATCGGCGGTTACCGGGTCGGCTGGCGTCGTGGCCGGGGTCATGTCGGCGTTGGCGTCGGCTGCAGCTTGGGTGTCGCGATCGGCCGCGCAGCCGACGGTGAGCGCAAGCGCAGACGACAGGGCAATGGTGAGGGGAATGCGGGAAGTCTTCATCGACGGGGCTCCGTAGGTGGGGGGCCCCGAGTGTGGTGCATGCCCTTGTCCACAGCGCGTGACCGCGGCGCCGCACGGCAGATGGCCAGGCCGAGGCCGGCGCCCTGGTCGCGCCGATGGGCGCTGCGCCAGAAGCGGGAAAACATCCGCGACAGCTGCTGCGGATCCGCCTTCCGTGGCGCCTTTCCTTCTGAACTGTGCACTGCACCTGGGCTCCTGATCGAGCGGGCAGGGCAATCGGAAACGACCTCCGAAGCGGCCCCCGGTCTCTTTGAAACAATCGGAGCAACCCGTGCGGCCATTCGAACGCAAGGTGGAGTCACGCTGATGCGATATCACCTGACGCCGGTATCCGGAGTCAGGTCGCCCGGGCTGTGCCCGGAATGACGCGCTTTCACCGTGGCGTCCGGGTCTCGCCCGTGTAGCCGATCGAGTCGATCACCCGGCTCCACGTCGCATCGGCCACGTGGCGGTCGGGATGCCGGTCGATCAAGTACCAGGTGTGAACCCGCGGTGCGCGGAACACCAGCAGGCTCTGCACATCCAGCGCGACGCGCTCGCCGGATGCGATCTCATGCAGGTAGGTCCAGCGGCACCGGGTGCCCGTGGCGCCACGCAGCGACAGCTGCGACGGCGCCTCCAGCACGTGACAGTCGGCATACGAACACGAGAAACCGGACACCATGCGGGCGTGCGCCCTGCGCTCGTTCCCGGGCGGCGTGCCGTCCAGTGGCTCGTCGTACAGCGCGATGGCGGGCACGAAGGGACCCGAGCGCCAGCGCGGATCCTCGAACAGGAACACCGGCAGATTCCCGGGCTCCTTGAGCGGGTGCAGCTCCTCGGGAAAGTCCTCGTCCTTGAACTCGTCCAGCAGCAGCGTCTGCTCGCGCAGCGCCGCGAAGTCCGCGATCGAACTGAACTCCCAGCCGGGCGGCTTCGTCACTTCGATGCCAATGCGCCGGTTGCGGTAGAGGTCGCCGCTCGTGCTCACGGTGGCCAACGGGTCGAGCGACAGCGCCGCGGCGGAAGCGCCAAGCGCCTGGAGGAAGCCGCGTCTGGAGAGCATGGTCCGTGGGTAGCCCGTCGCTGGGAGGCCGGATGTCCGTCGAGTGTGCAGCAAGTGGCGGTTGGACGTTCCCGGACGCCGACGATCAGCCCGCTCCGACCCGCTTCGCGAGGGTGCAAAGGACACTTGTCATTCACCCCAGAGTATGCAAAGCTTACTTGTCATTTGGACAAGTAGAGCTTCCATCGCCGCCGCCCTCCGCCTTGGGATCCCTCCAGCCGTCGCCTGCGTCGTGGCGGCCAGCCGGAGTCCATCGCGGTTCCCCTTTCCCGCCCGCAAAGAAAGGAACCTCCCATGACCATGCGCTCCCAAAGGAAGTTAGGTCGGACCCTGCTGTGGTTCGCGCCGATCGTCATCGTCCCCGCCGCAGTCTTCGCCTCGCTGCCCTGGCTGCGGCAGCAGGACCAGGGCGTTGTGTTCGGCGTGGTTGGCGCAGCGTCGGTATTCGTGCTGCTCTATTCCTTCGTCCTCGCCGAACGCGTGAACCGTCGCCTGGACGAAGTGGAGGTCGCCGGCCAGCGCTTCGCCCAGACCCACGGCATGACGATCGGATGGGCGATTGCGGTGCTGGTGATGCTCTTCCCGCCATCGATGGATGCGCTGGTCGGGCTGGCCCAGTCCTTCGGCGGCTCGCCGGAGAAGGCAGTCAGGCTCGGGATCTCGCTGGGCCTCATGCTGGTCGTCGTCCTGCAGACGCTGGTGATGTTCGCGGCCGGCATCTGGTGGGCGCGGCGGGTCATCGGTGGGCAGTCGTGACGCGGCGGAGAATGGCATGAAGAACAATATCCGCGTGCTGCGTGCCGGCAAGGAGTGGAGCCAGGCCGACCTGGCGGAGCGTGTCGGCGTCTCGCGCAACTCGATCAACGCCATCGAGAACGGCCGCTTCGATCCTTCGCTGCCGCTGGCCTTCCGCATCGCCGACGCCTTCGGGCTGCTGGTGGAAGAGGTGTTCGACAAGGCTTCGGCCTGAGGCTTTTGTTCCGGTCCGACTGTTCCCGCCCCGGCCCGGCAGCCCGTCGGCACAAGGCTTGACCGGGTCGATTTGCCGCCATATATTGCCAGCTAGTTATACAGCTAGAAAGCTATGGACGCCCCGAAACATCTCGACCTCACCTTCGCGGCCCTGTCCGACCCCACCCGCCGCGCCATCCTGGCGCGGCTGGCGACGGGCGAAGCCTCCGTGACCGAACTCGCCGCACCGTTCGACCTGAGCCAGCCCGCCATCTCCAAGCATCTGAAAGTGCTCGAGCGCGCCGGCCTCATCTCCATGGGCGTCGACGCGCAGCGCCGTCCACGCAAACTGGAGCCGGGGCGACTGGAAGAGGCCATGGACTGGATCGAGCGCTGCCGCGAGGCCTTCGAACAGAACTACCGGCGCCTCGACGCGCTGCTCGACGAACTCCAGGCTACCCCGCCCGGGCGCAAACGAACGAAAAGATAGCCCGGACCCCCGGCGTGCAGCCGGCCCCGCCCCTGCGCGCAACCACGACGAAGCACCGAGGAGAAGACCATGCCAAGGCCCGCAGAAGTCACATTGCCCAGCGATCGCGAAGTCCGCGTCACGCGAACCTTCAACGCACCGCGCCAGCTCGTGTGGGAGGCGCACACCAGGCCCGATCTCGTGCGCAGGTGGCAGGGCTATGAAGGCTGGGACATGCCCGTGTGCGACATGGACCTGCGCGTCGGCGGCAAGTACAGGTGGCAGTGGAAACACCTTGAGGACGGGAAGGCGTTCGGCTTCTTCGGCACCTTCACCGAAGTCGACTGCCCGTCGAGGCTTGTCCACGACCAGTACTTCGATCCGGGCGACATGGACTACGCCATGCCAACCGGCGATCCGTGCATCGTGTCGCTGGAACTCAGCGAGCAGAACGGCGTGACGACGCTCGTCTGCAGCCTGATGTTCGCGTCGAAGGACGCGCGTGACGAGGCGCTTTCCACCGGCATGACCGACGGCATGGAACACAGCTACACCCGCCTTGATGGGGTGCTCGGGGCTGCACCCTGACGGACGGAGATGACTGGGGTCAACGGCCCCGCCGGCTGGAATTCCCGCGCTCGTAGAGCGCCTCCGCTTCGCGGTGGCAGGCGTTGACGTCCGCAGGCAGCTCTGCGCGATCCACGCAAGCGTAATACGCCTTCAATATGGGTGTCGTGGTGCATTCCGAACCGCGCTCGCGCAGCAATGCCCGGATGCCGTTGTCCTCCGTCATCTCGCCCGTGAACTTCTCAAGCTTCAGGAAGGTAGCCTGGCACTCCTCGACTGATGCGAGGCGTTTGCCGGTAGGCGCAATGATGAAGTAGGCGCACAGGAGCACGGATGCCGCTGCCCCGACTTTGAGCGCGCGCGTGGTGCGAGCAAGCCAGATCGACTCGCGGAAATGGGACAGCGGAAAGGTGAGGGCGTACAGGGTGATGGCGAGCAAGGCCGGCGGTATGGTCTCGTAGCGCAGATGCACGCCGCGACCATGCCGACCTGGAAGGTACAGGTCGTTGGTGGCCGCACCTATCAACGCATAGGCGATCAGTGCGATCGCTACGTAAAAGCCTGTAGCGCTGATCTGGCGATGGCCGCGCGACATTGGTCAGCCCGTTGCAAGAGGTGTCATCGAAGGCAAGGAAGCGGAGAACAGCCAGCGTCCCAATGCGATCCGCTCTTCCCGGAAAGCTGGGTCAGGTTCAATCCTTCGAGAAAATGAACCTGCCTCCTTCCTGCGATCAATCAGCGTGCTGCTGCGAGGAATCCACACGAGTTGCTGGGCATTGCACCTGGCCCCCCTATCTGCCCCTCGCCATTACCGATGGGCAGTTCAAAGTCGCAGTCCGCGCTCACCGGTCCCGGCGTCGCCGCCATATCCAGGCCACCAGCATGCAGGTGGCGAAGAGTACAGCCAGAACGAGTGCGGCCATGGCCGGGGACGGACCGAAGTACCAGAGGACCGACCCGCACACCGCATCAGGAGCGTGCCGCAGTTCCCAGCAAGGCGAGCCTGGCCCGGCGGTCGTCCACCAGGCGACGGCTGCAATGGTCAGGGCAAGCCCTGCCACCAGGGTCGCGAAGGTGTAGGCGGCCAGGCGGACCACGGATCGGAGAGGTGGCGATGCGTTCATGGTGTGCTCGTCCAATAGCGTGGAAACCATCCCTGGCATCTCTTCTGTGCCGAAGGCCTCCCGCTGCCCCGATTCAACCGCCGAGCGCCTGCTCGACACCGCTGGCCGCCAGGAAGCCCTCGAAATCCTCGATATGGAGCATGTCGTGGATGGCCGCCGCCTTGTCCGCGGCGCGCTCGTAGTAGCCGCGCGCGATGCGGTAGCCCATCCAGTAGCCGAGGTCGGCGGGGCGGCCGGTCTCGGCATTGCCGCCGTCGTACAGCCAGCCGGCATAGTCGGTGCCATGCATGGCGGTGCGGAATTCCGTCCACAGCTGTGCCGCTCGTGGCTCCGCCCAATCGTGCACCTGGTGGTTGATGTGCCGGCCCATGCCCAGTTCGGCGATGAAGTCGGCCACGCCCTCGCCGATGGCGGCCTGCAGCAAGGTCGGCTGGCCGGCGGTGTCGGAACGCTGCTGGTAGTGCACCCATTCGTGGATCACGATCGCCGGCAGGTTGTCGAACTCGCCGATCACCTGGCGATGCCAGTCGCCCAGTTCGTCCATCGGCACGTCGTCGCCGCGTCCGAACATCTCCACTCCGATCAGCAGGCCTGACCGGTCGAGCGTCCCGCCGGAGTTCATGCGTCCCACCAGGAAGTACACGTCGGGGAAGACGGCGGCCGGGTACAGTGCCTTCATCCGCCGCAGCGCATCGCGGATCGCCGGCAGGCGCGCATCCAGCGTGGACGTGCGCGTGCGCAGCGACGCGTAGTAGCGCGGATGCCTGTCGATCGCGGCGACCAGCTTGTCCGCATCGCCGATGCGCAGTTCGGTGAACTTGGCCAGGCCCGGCGAGCCGGGCGCCAGATAGCGCTCCCGGAATATCCTGGCGCGCGCGTCCGCGCTGTCGATCTCCGCGGCCGCATCCCAGGCCTGCCAGAAGCGTTCGAGATCGCCGGTGACCAGGCGGGCCGCGTCGGGATCGGTGCTGAACTCCGGATCCTGTGCGCTGGCGGACAGTGGCAGCAGGCAACACAGCAGCAGAATGGCAAGGCGCATGACGGCAGACGGGGATGCAGGAACGTAAAGTCTAGCGAGCCTCCTGTCGCTCCGCATTGGCCGGAGGGCACCATGACCGCCGTCATGGTGGCGGGCGGTTGCGCGCCGGATCCTGCGGCGATCGCAACAGTTGGGTAAGCGGAATTGTCCCTGGCACTGAATCGCCCCGGCCTTCCTGGAGGCCATTCGGCTTGAGTCAGGCCGCCTTGGCCTGACCGGCTTGCTGCCGATGGTAAGCCGCCTGGATGAATGTCTCTGACACCATTTCCCAGCCCCCATGTTCCGTGCGGTCCAGGGAAGTAGAGGGGAGGGCGGATCAACTGCCCTCGTCCCCTTTGTTCCGGAGCATCGACGATATCGCCCTATACTCGTGGGCCCGCTGGCCATCAACCGTAGGACCCGGATCATGACCGATCGAAGCCGCCGAGATGTCATCCTCGCCGCCACCGCCCTGGCTGTCGGCGTGACCGCCACCGGCTCCCGCGCGGCCGCTTCCATGCCTGCCAGCAAGGCATCGTTCCCGCCGGTCGTGCACCACGTGTTCTTCTGGCTGAAGAATCCGGATTCCAGCGAGGATCTCGCCAAGCTGCTCGCCGGGCTGCAGACCTTGGCGGGCATCGACACCGTGCGCGGTATCCACATCGGCGTGCCGGCGGACACCGAGCAGCGCGGCGTCGTCGACGGCAGCTACAGCGCCTCGGAGATCCTGTTCTTCGACGACGTGGAAGGACAGAACGCGTACCAGGTCCATCCCATCCACAAGCAGTTCGTCGCCGACTGCGAACACCTGTGGGAGCGCGTGGTGGTGTATGACGTCATGGGCGTCGCGCCCTGATTCCTCTGCACTGAACGGCCGGTTCCATCCCGTGCGTCGCGTCGCGCCGTACGTCCAGCGGTCCGGAGGGCTCCGGGTCGTCCGGCGGCAGGGGAGTCAACCTGCGTCCATCGACCGGCCGGAACGGCGCCGCGAAGAGGAGCGCCTTACCTTCGCCTGGCCGTCAGCAGGACCGCACCGATCCCTCCCAGCACGAACAGCGCGGAGACGGCCGACCTGGCGCTGATCTGCTCGCCCAGGGCCAGCACGCCCATGACTGCGCTGATCACCGGGACCGACAGCTGCACCGAGCTAGCGCTGATCGCGGACAGGCGCACGCGCACCCAGTACCAGATGACGTAGCCGATGCCCGAGGTCAGCACGCCCGACACCAGGGCGTACACCACGCCGGTCGTGTCCAGGTGCAGGCTGCGGTGGTGGAACAGCATCAGGACCAAGGTGAGGGGAACGGCCAGCAGGAAGCTCGACGCCGTGCCCGCCAGCGGGTTCCCGCCCGGACGCCCCGAAAGCGAGAATGCGCCCCAGGCGAATCCCGCCAGCGCCATCAGCGCCGCGGCGCCCAGCGGCGGCGCCGAGGCACCGGGCGCCAGGAACACGACCAGTCCCGCGCACGCCACCAGCAGGCCGATCCAGCTCGTGCGCTCGCCCCGGGCGATGCCGTAGGAGATCATCAGCAGCTGTACTGCGGCGAACAGGACCAGCGCGCCTGCGCCGGTATCCATGTGGCGATAGGCGAACGAATACGCCGCCGCATACGTGAACAGCATCGCCGCCGGCAGCCATCCGTCCCGCAACCGACCGGGTCGCTCCCGCCGGAACCCCAGGATCGCCAGCAGCGTCAGCGCGCCAGACGCGATCCGGATCGCCGTGAACGACGCCGCATCGATCGACGTCGTCCCCATCGCCATCCGCGCCAGCAGCGAATTGCCGGCGAACGCCAGCATCGCCACGCAGGTGAGCAGTGCGACCTTGCCGCGCATGCCTGTGGATTCCCCCGTCACCTCGTTCCGGCCCCCAAAGAACAATAGTGGCTGGGCAGGCTGATGGAACAGAGCCGGAAGAACAAGCCGTCACCGTGGCCCTGCATGGGCTGGCCCTTCTCAAGAAATGCACTTTGGGGTGGCGCAGAATTTCGGGAAATCTGATAGCGGAACACCGAGCCCCGGATAGCCCCATGCCAACTGCGAGCAGTCAGCGGTCGGGCACCGATGCAGGAGATGAACCTGAAGACTCATATCGCCGCCTCCCCGGCGATGGCGGTACGTTCGCGTTTCCACACACCGAACGGACGCCATGCGACGAGGAGACGACCATGCCACTGTATGCGGCTTGCGACTTGCATTC
>JAEWGI010000003.1 GCA_023388355.1 Pseudomonadota bacterium | reverse complement strand
CTCGCGGGTCTCGACGTTCTTCTTGGTGATCGCCAGGTGCTCGTTCTGCGACAGCTCGTTGGTGATCACGTTCTGCGAGGCGGTCAGCTCGGTGATCTTGCGGATGCCCTCGGCGTCGAGGATGTTGTTCGGATCCAGCACCTGCTTGGGCGTCTGCTCGAGATAGTCGATCGCCACGTCCTCGAGCACGTAGCCGTTGAGGTCGTTGCCGATGACCTTGATGATCTCGTCGCGGAACTCCTGGCGCTTCTCGAACAGGTCGGTGAACTCGAACTTCTTGCCCACCGTCTTGAGCGCCTCGGAGAACTTGGCGTTGAACAGCTCGTCCACCGCGTTCTTGTCCGACGCGCGGTCGGCGCCCAGCGCCTTGGCCACGCGCAGCACGTCGGCCTGGGTCTCGTTGACGCGCAGGTAGAAGGCCACCGCGATGTCGGCGCGCATGTTGTCGCGGCAGATCAGGCCCTCCTTGCCGCGGCGGTCGATCTGCAGGGTGATCAGGCTGATCTTCATCAGCTCGGCGCGATACAGCACCGGGATGATCAGCGCGCCGGTGAAGTGCACCTTCGGCTGCGCGCTCATGTCGTTGACGATCAGCGCGGTGCCCTGGTCGACCTTCTTGTAGAAGGACTTGAAGATGATCGCCAGCACCAGCAGCAGAACGGCAAGGCCGATCGCGCCGACGAGGAAGGGGCCAAGCAGTGCAAGTTCCATGTAGCGGCTCCTGGGGAACGTTCCGGTGGTGTCAGAGGGTGCGGTAGTCGCGTTCGGCCATCACCTTCCAGGTGTTGGCCTGCAGATCGTGTTCGAGCAGGACGACGCGCTCGCCGCGCAGGATCGGCGCCCCGCCATCGTGGCGCACCTGCAGGATCAGCCCGGCGCCGCCGTCGTCGAGTTCGGCCATGCCGTGGCGCGCGTCCACCTCGGGCGTGCGCACCACCGCGACCCGGCCCAGCAGCGAGGCCGCCGGAGCCGGCCGCATGCGCAGCACCAGCCGCCGCAGCGGGCGCAGCACCAGCGCGGTCAGCAGGATCGCCGGCACCGGCGAGAGCAGCAGCACCAGCGTGCCCAGGCCGTAGCGCAGCAGCGCCGGCAGCGGCGCGAGCACGAACAGCTGCACGAAGTAGGTGAGGATCCAGGCGAAGAACGCCAGCACGCTCAGCACCACCAGCGTCGGCAGGCCATCCAGGCCGAGCCGCGAGACCATGCCGCCCGCGTCGCCGTCGCCCAGGTCGATGTCGAGCGCGTCCATGCCGAGCATGCCCAGCGCCGCCACCAGCCAGAACAGCAGCAGGCCGCCGAGCACGATGCTCCAGGCGAGCGTCGGATAGCCCAGGCTGGTTGTCAGGAATAGCGTCACGTTTGCCCCGATCCCCTCATGCCGGCGATGGTGCCGCGCGGCGTCCCTTGCGCCGGCACCGCGAGCGGCGGGCCGGGCCGTCCATCATGCCAGTTTCCCGTGCCGCTCGACTGCCAATGACGGCAGCGGGCGGAGGATGTGACCGGGAACGCGATGCGGCCGGCCATCCGATGGACGGGCGCGCGCGCCGCGACGCGGCAACGCCGCGGGGAGCTGCTAGCCCCGCCGCGGGAACGCCGCCAGGATCGCCCACAGCCCGCCGATGCCGGCCACCCAGGACGACAGCGGCACGCCGAGGAAGGCCGGGCCGCCCGCTTCCAGCGCGTACAGCACCGCGGCGGCGATCAGCAGGCCGACGCCGAGGATCGCGGCCACGATCCGCCGCTGCATGGTCTTGAGCGTCTGGGTGATCTCGAGGATGTCCTGCGAGCGCATCCGCAGCTCGTGCCGACCCTCGACCTGCTGCTGCAGCCAGGCGTGCAGCAGGCGCGGCACCTCCGGCGCGCGGGTGACCATCTCGGGCATGCGCTTGCGGAACTCGGAGGCCAGCCGCTGCGGGCTGTAGCGCTCGACCAGGATGCGCTCGAGCACCGGACGGGCGACCGCCCAGATGTCGATCTTCGGGTCGAGCAGGCGGCCGATGCCCTCGATGGTCAGCAGGGTCTTCTGCATCAGGATCAGCTGCGGCTGCAGGGTCAGCTCGTAGCGCTGGGCGGTGCGGAACAGCTTGCCCAGCACCTCGCCCAGCGAGATCTCCGACAGCGGCCGGGTGAAGTAGGGTTCGCACACCGAGCGCGCGGCAGCCTCGAGCTCGTCGATGCGGATGTGGGCCGGCATCCAGCCGGCCTGCACGTGCAGCTCGGCCACGCGCCGGTAGTCCTTGTTGAAGATCGCCATGAAGTTCTCGGCGAGGTAGTACTGGTCCTCGCTGGAGAGCTGGCCCATGATCCCGAAGTCCAGGGCGATGAAGCGCGGGTTGTCGCGGCGCCCGGGGTCGACCCAGATGTTGCCGGCGTGGGCGTCGGCGTGGAAGAAGTTGTCGCGGAAGACCTGGGTGTAGAACACGCGCACGCCCTTGGCCGCGAGCGCGCGCCGGTCGATGCCGGCCGCGTCGAGCGCGGCGATATCGTCGCTGTTGATGCCGCGCACCCGCTCCAGGGTGAGCACGCGCTGCGCGGTATGGGTCCAGATCGGTTCGGGGACGTAGAGGTCCGGCGAGTGCAGCCAGTTGCGGCGCAGCACCGAGGCGTTGGCGCCTTCGCGCTGCAGGTCGAGTTCGGCCGCGAGGGTGTTCTCGATCTCGGCGACGACGTCGCGCGGCCGGATCTTGTCGGCATTGGGATGGGTGCGGTCGACCAGGGTGGCGAGGCTGCGCAGCAGGCCCACGTCGCCCGCGATCTGCTTCTCGATGCCCGGGCGCAGCACCTTGACCACCACCTCGCGCGCGGGCGCGTCGCCGGCCGGGTGCAGGGTGGCGGCGTGGACCTGGGCGATCGAGGCCGAGGCCAGCGGCACGGTGTCGAACGAGGCGTACAGGGTGGCCACCGGCGCTTCGAGCTCGGCCTCGACGATGGCGCGCGCGGCGTCGCCGTCGAACGGCGCGACCTGGTCCTGCAGCAGCGCCAGTTCGTCGACCAGGTCGGGCGGCAGCAGGTCGCGGCGGGTGGAGAGGATCTGGCCGAACTTGACGAAGATCGGGCCCAGCTCCTGCAGCGCCAGGCGCAGCCGCGCGCCGCGCGAATGGGCGGCGATGGCGGCCTTGGCACGCGGCACGAACGGCCGCATCAGCTTGAGCCAGCGCTCGGCGGGGGTGTCGTCGAGCAGGTCGTCGAGGCGATAGCGCAGCAGCACGCGGCCGATGCGTGCGGCGCGCAGGAGGGTGCTCAAGCCGTGCTCCCCGGGCGGGCGTGCAGGCGCGCGACGCGCGCGGCGAGGCGGTCGGCATCCTCGCGCAGCACGTCGACGTCGTCGAGGAAGGCGTCGAGTTCGGCGCGCGCGACCACGTCGCGCGATTCCTCGGTCACGAATTCGGCTGCGGCCTCGGCCAGCCCAACGCCCAGCGTGCGCGCCTGGCGCAGCGCGCCGGCAACCGCGTTGGCCAGCTGCCCGCCCAGCACCTCGCCGAACACCGATACGAACGGCTGCTGCCAGTCGGGATCGAAGCGGCTCGCCATGCGCTGCAGCTGGCGCGCAAGCTCGGCGTCGCCGGACACGCGCACGCGTCCCGGCGGCGTAGCCTCCTCGCGGCGCAGGAACGGCAGTTGGCCAAGCATCCCGGCCAGGGTGGTGCGCACGGCCAGATCGGGTTCGTCGCCCGCATCGACCGGGCCCACCGCCAGGCGTTCGCCCGATACCTGCAGCGAGAACGCAAGCGGAGGCGAATCGAGGGTCAGGCTGATCCGGCGCCCGTCCAGCCGCGCCAGCGCGTCGCGGGTGTCGGGATCGAGCGCCAGCGCGCGGTTGAGCGCGGCTTCCAGGGCGCGCCCGGCCACCGGCTTGAGTGCATCGAAGGGGGAAGGCGATGGCGGGGCCATGCCGCATTGTAGCGGCAGGGTGGCGCGCGGCGTGCGCGGCGGCGGGCCTGGCGCGGCTCGCGCAGACCTCCAGCGACGACGTCGCCGCTCCAAATAGGTTGGGGTGAGCGAAGCGAACCCCAACTCCTCACCGCCTCCGGGAAGCGCGGTGTGGCCGGCCGGCGTGGCGTTGGGGTTCGCTTCGCTCACTCCCAACCTATGGGCTGCACGGGATGCCGGTTCACACGTGCGCCTTGCAGACAGCATAAGGGCCCGCCTCGCGGCGGGCCTGGCGCGGCTCGCGCAAGACCTCCAGCGACGACGTCGCCGCTCCGAATAGGTTGGGGTGAGCGAAGCGAACCCCAACTCCTCACCGCCTCCGGGAAGCTTGGGGTGGCCGGTCGGTGTGGCGTTTTTTGGGGTTCGCTTCGCTCACCCCAACCTATGGGCTGCACGGGATGCCGGTTTGCTCGTGCGCCTTGCAGACAGCACAAGGGCCCGCCTCGCGGCGGGCCCCTGCGGTGTGTCGCGTCGGCCCGTGGGCCCGTGCGCTAGACGCGTTTTCCGCGCAGCAGGGAGACGATCGCCAGGATCACGAACACCACGAACAGGATCCAGGCGATGTTGGTGGCGGCACCGGCCACGCCGCTGAAGCCGAGTACCGCCGCGATGAGGGCGATGACGAAGAAGATGACGGCATATCTGAGCATGGGGAGCATCTCCGGGGCGGCGGCCGCAGGGCCGCCTAGGGTTGAGGGGATTCACGCGAAACGCTACGTGAGCCGCGGTCGCGGACGGGTGATTGCGGAGTGAGGCGGTCGTGAAAAGGGCGGCCCTGCTTGCGACCGGCGCACTGGAAACAGGCCCGGCCTGCCGGTTCGGGCTGACGCCGCGCCCGTCGGCCGGGGATCGCCCTGCGCCGCAGGCTTCGCCCAGGCCTCGTGCAGGAAGGCGCCTGCACCAGGAAGCGGAACCAGCAGGGGCGTGCCTTCGCCTAGGCGCGATGCGGATACGACGCGCGCAGGCGCTCGAGGCCTTCGGCAATCGTGACCCGCGGCACGTAGCCGAAGTCGCGCCTGGCCGGCTCCATCGAGTACCAGTGGGTGGTGCTCAGCTGTTCGGCCAGGAAGCGCGTCATCGGCGGCTCGCCCTTGATCCGCAGCAGTGGCCACAGGGTTTCGCAGGCGGCACCGATCGCGTAGGCCAGGGCGAACGGGATCGAACCTTCGACCTGCGGCGCACCCGCCGCCTCCAGCAGCGCGTTGACGATCCTGCGCGTGGGCATGGGCTCGCCGTTGCTGATGAAGTAGGCGCGCCCGGCGCAGGCCGCGTCCGGCGCGAGGTGTTCGAAGGCGTCGAAGTGCGCCTGCGCGGCGTTGTCGATGTAGGTGGTGTCGATGAGGTTGTCGCCGCCGCCGACGAAGCGCAGGCGCCCGGCCTGCGCGCGCTCCACCAGGCGCGGCAGGATCTGCTGGTCGCCCGGGCCCCAGATCAGGCGCGGGCGCAGGGCCACGGTGGCGAGCCGGCCGCCGTTGCGCACCGGTCTTCCGTTGGCCGCCAGCACTTCCTTCTCGGCCAGCGTCTTGGTTTCCGCATACGGCGCCTTGAACCCCTCACCGTAAGGCACGGTGTCGGCGGTTCCACCTTCGACCGGACGGGTCTTGCGGTGGGTGACGCTGGGCGTGGACGTGTAGACCAGGCGACCGACGCCGTGCCTGGCGCAGGCCAGCAGCACGTTGAACGTGCCGGTGACATTGGCCTCGTAGTAGCTCGCGTAGCTGCCCCAGGCGCCGGCCTTGGCGCCGCAGTGGAAGACGGCTTCCGCGCCTTCCATCGCGCCGGACACCGCATCCATGTCGGCAAGGTCTCCCTGCCTCTGCTGAACCCCAAGCGCGTCGAGCGCCGGGTAGTGGCCGCGGTTGAAGCTGACGACCTCGTGGCCACGTTCGACCAGGCCGCGGCACAGCGCCTGGCCGAGGAAACCGCCGCCGCCGGTGACGAGGATCTTCATGCACCGCTCCTTTGCGCCGCCCACAGCGCCAGCGCCTCGCGCCCGATCTTGGCATTGTGGCGGATGTCGACCGGGAAGCGCGGATGGAACAGCACGGTGTCGATGTGCGCGGTGTGCGGATGGCGCGCGCCGATGGCGCGCAGGTCCTGCGCGATGCCTGCGTGCTGCGCGGCGCCGACGCCTGCGTTGAGTTCGACGCACAGCACCGGCCGCTGCGCGCCCTGCGTGCCCACGCCGACCAGCGCGGTGCGACGCACCTCGGGATGGACGTTGAACACCGGCTCGACCTGCTCGGTGTAGAGCGGGCCGTCGGCGGTCTCGACCCGATGCGACTTGCGGCCGCAGAACCAGAGACGGCCTTGGGCGTCGAAGTATCCGAGGTCGCCCATGCGGTGGACGGTGCGTTGCTGCGGCTGGCCCCCACCCCAGCCCTCCCCCGCGAGCGGGGCAGGGAGCAGGACGTCGCGGCTGGAAAGCCCTCCCCCGCTCGCGGGGGAGGGTTGGGTGGGGGCCACCGGAGCCGCCACATCCACCGTCTCGCGGATCTTCGCCAGCCGCGTCTGCGCATCGCGATTGAAATAGCTGTCGGTCACGCTCGGCCCCGCCACCGTGATCTCGCCCACTTCACCCGCGGCCACGAGCAGGTCGTCGGACCATTCCGCAATCGGCTCATCCGTGACACGGACGATCCGCACCTCGTTCGGCGCCACCGGCCGACCCACGCAGGTGCCCGCACCGCGCTCGGTGCGTTCGCGCAGCGACAGCAGCTCGCGGCCTTCGATCACCGCCACCGGCAGGCATTCGGTGGCGCCGTAGGGCGTCCAGAAGCGCGCATCGTCCGGCAGCAGCTCCAGCATCCTGGCCACCACCTCCGGCGGTACCGGCGCGCCGGCCGAGGTCACCCGCCTGACCGTCGGCAGCGGCGCACCGTGTTCGGCCAGCACCCGCATCAGCGCGGGCGAGCCGAACAGCTGGTCGGCGCCGAAGCGGGCGATCGCCGCGTGCAGCTTCACCGGGTCGGCCTTGGCCGGACGGGTCGGATCCATGTCCGGAATGATGGACGTCAGCCCCAGCGCGGGATCGAACAGCGCGAACGGCGGGAAGGTCGGGAAGTCGACGCCGCCGGCCTCGATGCCGAACGCCCCGCGCAGCATGTCGATCTGGGCCACGAAGTGGCGGTGGCGATAGACCACGCCCTTGGGCACGCCGGTCGAGCCGCTGGTGAACAGGATCGCGGCCACGTCGTCGGGCGCGGTATCGCTCAGCTGCGCGCCGGCGCCGGCGCCCTCGCGCTCCACCTGCGCCAGGGTGGCGTCGGCCAGCAGCGCGCGGCGGCCGGTGGTGATGCGCACCCGCGCCGACTTCGCCCAGCCCAGCAGCACGCGCGCGAACTGCGCCAGCGGGATGCCGATGAAGGCCTCCGGCATCGCCTCGTCCAGGCACTGGCGCAGCGCCCGCCGGTCGATCCCCGGATCCACCAGCACCGGCACGGCACCGGCCTTGAACAGGGCGAACATCAGCAGGAAGAATTCGGGCGTCGGCCGCACCATCAGCACCGTGCGGGTGCCACGGACGACCCCGCGCCTGGCCAGGCCGGCGGCGATGGCATCGCTGCGCGCGTCGAGTTCGGCATAGGTCAGCGACACGCCGTAGCCGCCGTCGCGGCCCGGGCAGCGCATGGCCACGCGGTCGGGCGCATCGGCCGCCAGCCGCGGCAGCGCGGCGGCGATGTTGCAGGCATCGGTCATGCGCGGATTATCGCCGGTCGGCGCGCCGCGGCCACGCGCGCGCCGTGGCCGCGGCGGTGGCAATGGCCGACAATCGGCGGCCGCCACGCCAGCCGAGCCCCGCCATGTCGCTGTTCGAACGCCTCAAGTCCGCGGCCCCCGACGACTGGAACGCCTACGTCGACCACGCCTTCGTGCGCGGCCTGGGCGACGGCAGCCTGCCGCAGGCCGCGTTCCGCAACTACCTGGTGCAGGACTACCTGTTCCTGATCCAGTTCGCCCGCGCCCACGCCCTGGCCGCGTACAAGAGCCGCAGCCTGGCGGACATGCGCCAGGCGCGCGGCGGGCTGGACGCGATCCTCGAGGAGATGGGGCTGCACCTGCGGGTGTGCGAGCGCTGGGGGCTGTCGGCGGCCGCGGTCGAGGCCACCGGGGAACAGCAGGCCACGGTGGCCTATACCCGGTTCGTGCTGGACACCGGCATGTCCGGCGACCTGCTCGACCTGCAGGTGGCGCTGGTGCCCTGCACCCTGGGCTATGCCGAGATCGGCCGCCGCCTGGCGCCGGACGGGATCGATGCCATCCCCGCCAGCCATCCCTACCGCGACTGGATCGCCGAGTACTCGGGCCCGGCCTTCCAGCAGGCCGGCGTCGCCGCCCAGGCCTGGCTGGACGACCTGGGCCGCCGCTACGCCAGCGACCGGCGCTTCGACGAGCTGGCCGGGATCTTCCGCAAGGCGGCACGGCTGGAAGCCGGGTTCTGGCAGCAGGGGCTGGACGCGGCGCGCGGCTGAGGCGCCTGCGCAGCCTGCCACGCTCGCCTGCACGAGCGTCCCGGGCCATGCAGGCCCGGGACCATGCCCCCGGGCCCCGGAACTTTCCGGTTCGCGCCGGTGCAGCGGCAGCCACGCCCCTTGCGCGCCGCGCCACCGCGGAAAACAATCGCGGCCCGATTCCAACGGCGCGACCGCGGATGCCCCACCCCTGCCTGTCCTGCGGCGCCTGCTGCGCGCGCTACCGCGTCGCCTTCCACTGGCTCGAATCGGACGAGGCGACCGCGGACGGCGTGCCCGCAGCGCTCACCGAACGCCTGGACGCGCACCGGCTGTGCATGCGCGGCACGCGTTCGGAACCGGTGCGCTGCGTGGCGCTGGATGCGCGCATTGGCGAGTCCTCGCGCTGCACCATCCACCCCCGGCGCCCGTCGGTGTGCCGCGAGGTGGAAGCGTCCTGGGAGCACGGCCGCGCCAGCCGCCAGTGCGACGAGTCCCGCAGCGCCCACGGCATGGCCCTGCTCACCGCCGCCGACTGGCGCTGGCGCGAGGACGCCGACAACGACCACGACCGCCCCGACGACAGCGGCAACCCGCCGCCGGCGCCGCGACTGCCGCCGATCGCGGCCTGAGCGAAGACGCGCGCGCCGCTACAGCGGGTGTCGATCCAGGAAGTCGCGGATCGCCGGCACCAGCAGCTCGTGCCGGTCCTCGAGCACGTAGTGGCCGGCATCCTCGAAGGCATGCACCTCGGCCTGCGGCCAGGTGCTGCGGAAGCGGTCGAGGAAGGCGCGGTCGAACACGAAGTCCTTCAGCCCCCAGCCGATGAACGCGGGACGGTCGGCGTATTCGTGCAGGCGCTGGCCCGAGGCTTCGACCAGCGGCCAGGCGCGGTCGCCTTCGGCCAGCGGGATGTCCTGCATGAAGCGCACGGTGGAGATGCGGTTTGCCCAGCTGTCGTAGGGCGCGACGTAGGCGCGGCGCACGTCGCGCGGCATCTTCCGCTCCACGCCCAGGCGCGAGGCGCCGGCGGAGAATGCGTTGAAGCCGCGGATCACCAGCTCGCCGACGTTGTAGTCGCGACCGAGCGCGATCTGCCACGGCATCGGCTTGCCGGCCGGCATCGGGAACGCGGCGGTGTTGAGCACCACCAGCCGGCGCACCCGGGCGCCGTGTTCGAGCGCCCAGCCGAAGCCGATCATCCCGCCCCAGTCGTGCACGGCCAGGCTCAGCGGGCCGTCGATGCCCAGGTGTTCGAGCAGCGCCTGCACGTCGTCCACCCGCGACTGCAGGGTGTAGTCGTAGCGCGGCAGCGCGTCGCGGTCGTCGTCGGTCTTGTCCGACAGGCCCATGCCGACGTGGTCGGGCACGATCACCCGGTAGCGGTCGCGCAGGCCATGCACCAGGTGCCGCCAGTAGTAGCTCCACGACGGATTGCCGTGCAGCGCCAGCACCACCTCGCCGTCGCGCGGACCCTCGTCCAGGTAGTGCATGCGGATGCCGGGCCGGACCTGGAAACGGTGGCTGGCGAAGTCGTAGTCGGGAAAGGACACGCGGTCGTATCGCGGGCAGGGCTAGGCATTGTAGCCGCCGCGCTCCCTCCCCCTTGTAGGAGCGGCTTCAGCCGCGACCGGCGCGGACAGGCACCGCGCAACCCGCGCTCCCGGTCGCGGCTGAAGCCGCTCCTACGGAAGCGGGGGTGCTGCGGCGATGCCGGGGTGCAGTTCGCAGGGCCAGGCGGCGTCGGCGAGCGCGGCGGCGAGAGCCGCATGGGGTGCTTCGCGGAAGCCGTCGCCCGGGCGCAGCCAGACGACGTGGCGGCCAGCCTCGGCATGCTCGCGCACGCGCTCGACGCAGGCCTGCGGATCGATGGGTGCCGGTTCGCGCGGGGCGTCCTTGCGCACCAGCGCCAGCACCTCGGCGCCCACGCCCGCGTCCACCAGCACCACGTCGGCCAGGTTCATGGCCCGCAGCGCGGCCAGGCTGAGCTGGCCGGGATCGCCGGGACCGGTGCCCACCAGGCTCACCCGCCCGCCGAAGGGCAGTTCATCGGCGCCGTGCAGCTGGTCGGCAAAGGCCTGCGCGGCATCCTGTGCGCGACCGCTGCGCAGCAGCGCCAGCACCGGGCCGTCGATCACCGCATCGAACCAGCGGCGGCGGCGCGACAGGTCCGGCAGCCGCGCCCGGATCGCCTCGCGCTGCGCCGCGAACAGCCCGGCCAGGGCGCCAAGCGCCGGATCGAGCTCGGTTTCCAGCCGTTCGCGCAGGCGCCGGGCCAGCATTGGCGCCGCGCCGCCGGAGGAAATCGCCAGCTGCAGCGGCGCACGCTCGATCACCGCCGGCACCTGGAAGCTCGACAGCGCCGCATCGTCGACCACGTTCACCAGCCGTCGCCGGGCCGTCGCCTGCGCCGCCAGGGCCGCGTTGAGGCCGGCATCGTCGGTGGCCACCACCACCAGCCAGGCGGCGTCGATCCAGGCCGGGTCGTAGTCGCCCTCGAGACGCTCCAGCCGCCCATCCGCGACCTGCCCGGCCAGCTGCGGATGCAGCTCGTGCGCATGCACCCGCACCCGCGCGCCGGCGTGCAGCAGGGCCTCGATCTTGCGCAGCGCCACCTCGCCGCCGCCGACCACGAGCACCTCGCGGCCGGCCAGATCGGCGAACAGGGGGTACAGCGGCATCGGAACTCCTTGGCAAACCAGGTCGCCAGCGATTATGTTGCAAGGCAACATACCCCCAAACACGATCCGATCGCCAGCAAGGCGCCCCCCACAGGCATGCCGCGCATCCTCCTCATCCGCGATTCGGCCCAACCGGCCGGCGACCTGCGCGCCGCGCTGGAGGCGTGCGGGCACGAGGTGCTGGATGCGGAGGGCGGGATCGGCGCGCTGCTCCGGGCGGTGGAGGCGCAGCGGCCGGACGTGGTGGTGCTGGACGTGGAATCGCCCTCGCCCGATGCGCTCGAACAGCTGGCGCTGCTGCACCGGCATGCGCCGCACCCGGTGGTGATGTTCTCGGCCAACGGCGACGAACGGCTGATCCGGGCCGCGGTCGGCGCCGGCGTCGCCGCCTACGTGGTCGACGGCCTGGCGCCGGCGCGCCTGCGTCCGATCATCCAGGTGGCGCTGGCGCGCTTCGAGCAGGACTCCCGACTGCGCCAGCAACTTGAGGGCGCGCAGCAGCAGCTGCAGGACCGCAAGCTGATCGATCAGGCCAAGGGCCTGCTGATGGACAAGCGCGGCATGAGCGAACGCGACGCCTACGCGGCCCTGCGCCAGCAGGCAATGCGGCAGAACCTGAAGCTCGCGGACGTGGCCAGGCGGGTGCTGTCGATGGCGGATCTGCTCGGGTAGAGGCGACGCCTGTTGTCCCCACCGCCGCCCCCGGTCGGGGCGGCGGGTCATGGTGCCAACCGTCGCGCCTCCCGCCGCGCGCCTGCGGCGCGCACCCACCCCGCTCCATCCCGTGAAAGGCGCAATGCCGCGCCGGCGGAGGAAGGGGCGGAACAGCCGCGTTCCCGGCGGCCGATTCCCTCCTCCGCTTGCGGCGGAAGGAACTGCGGCAGTGCGCGGCACGGCGCCCACCGCTGCGCCAAGAAGGTGCTTTCGACGCACCAATCAGGTGCCACGGGACAGCGACACCGCACCCCGGAGAGTTGCCTCGGCGGCCCGATCGAAATCGCGCGCTTCCCCCGACATCGCCATTCAAACGGCTGATTTCGCACGCTTTTTCTCGCCATACCGGCCACCGCCCGGTGCGCCACCACGCCGCTCCCGCAAAGCTGGCACGCGTGTTGCGATGCAATAACCGTCGGGCGCAAAGCCGCGCCCACACCCTGATTGCGACCAGGAGCCAACGGCGGCCCCAGGTGGCCGACAACGGCGTCTCTCCGGACCTCCCCCCGGGAGGCGCCTTTTTTTTGTTTTCGCCCTCCCGCCGCGCCCGCGGCGGCAGCCCAAGGAGACAGCGCGCGGATGAATCGTTCCTTCTGGCAGGCCGGACACACGCCCACGCTGCTGGCGGCGTTCCTGTATTTCGACCTGAGCTTCATGGTCTGGTACCTGCTCGGTCCGCTGCAGCTGCAGATCGCCGAGGCGCTGCTGCTCGACACCCAGCAGCGGGCGCTGATGGTGGCGGTGCCGATCCTGTGCGGCGCGGTGCTGCGCCTGTTCCTCGGCCTGCTGGCCGACCGCATCGGTGCCAGGCGTACCGGACTGCTGGCCCAGGCGCTGGTGATCGCGGCGCTGGCCACGGCCTGGCGGCTGGGCGTGGACAGCTTCGGCCAGGTGCTGCTGCTGGGCCTGATGCTCGGCGTGGCCGGAGCCTCGTTCGCGGTCGCGCTGCCGCTGGCCTCGCGCTGGTATCCGCCCGAGCACCAGGGCACGGCCATGGGCATCGCCGGCGCCGGCAATTCCGGCACCGTGCTGGCGGCGCTGTTCGCGCCGGCGCTGGCGGCGGCGTTCGGCTTCCGCAACGTGTTCGGGCTGGCCTGCCTGCCGCTGCTGGTGGTGCTGGCGGTGTTCGCGCTGTGCGCGAAGGACGCGCCGGTGCCGGTGGCGCGCAAGCGCCTGCGCGACTACGCCGTGGTGCTGGTCGGCAACCGCGATTCGTGGTGGTTCATGTTCTTCTACGCGATCACCTTCGGCGGCTTCGCCGGTTTCGCCAGCGCGCTGCCGGGCTACTTCCACGACGAGTTCGGATTCGCGCCGAAGATCGCCGGCTGGGCCACCGCGGCCTGCGTGCTGGCCGGTTCGGCCATGCGGCCGATCGGCGGCGTGATCGCCGACCGCATCGGTGGCACGCGCACGCTGCAGATGGTCTACCTGGCGGTGACCGCGCTGGTGGCGACCGCGGCGCTGGGCCTGGGCGGCGCGGTGGCGACGGTGGCGCTGTTCGTGCTCACCCTGCTGTGCCTGGGCGCGGGCAACGGTGCGGTGTTCCAGCTGGTGCCGCAGCGCTTCGGCGCCGAGATCGGGCTGATGACCGGGCTGATCGGCATGGCCGGCGGCGTGGGCGGATTCGTGCTGGCGGCTGGGATGGGCGTGGTCAAGCAGCACCTGGGCAGCTATGCGCCGGGCCTGTGGCTGTTCGCGGCGGTCGCGCTGGCGGCCTCGCTGTGCCTGGTCGGGGTCAAGCAGCGCTGGCGGATGCACTGGGCGGCCATCGGCACCGCGCGGGTATGAGCATGCAGATCGCCATCGATCCGCTCGACGGGCCCCGGATCGCCGCCCTGCTGCAGGCGCATCTGGACGAGATGCACCGCATCTCGCCGCCCGAAAGCGTGCATGCGCTGGACCTGTCGCGCCTGCGCGCGCCGGGCATCACCTTCTGGAGCGCGTACGAAGACGACACCCTGCTGGGCTGCGCCGCACTGCGCGCGCTCGACGCCACGCACGGCGAGGTCAAGTCGATGCGCACCACGCCGCAGGCGCGGCGGCGTGGCGTGGCCACCGCGCTGCTGGAGCAGCTGATGGCCGAAGCGCGCCAGCGCGGCTACCGGCGACTGAGCCTGGAAACCGGCACCCAGCCGGAGTTCGCGCCGGCGCGCGCGCTGTACGCGCGCTTCGGCTTCGTCGAATGCGGGCCGTTCGGCGACTACCGCGCCGATCCCTGCAGCACTTTCATGACCTGCGTCCTGGGCGGCGCGCAAGACGAGACCACGCGATGAAACAGCCACGACTGGTGGTGGTAGGCAACGGCATGGCCGGCATCCGCACGCTCGAAGAGCTGCTCAAGCTGGTGCCCGGCATGTACGACATCACCGTGTTCGGCGCCGAGCCGCATCCGAACTACAACCGCATCCTGCTCTCGCCGGTGCTGGCCGGCGAGCAGGACTTCGACGACATCGTGCTCAATCCGCTGTCGTGGTACGAGGACAACGGCATCCAGCTGCGCCTGGGCACGCAGATCGCGCGCATCGACCGCGTGCATCGCCGCGTCATCGCCGCCGACGGCACGCAGGCCGAGTACGACCGCCTGCTGCTGGCCACCGGCTCCCTGCCCTTCATCCTGCCGGTGCCCGGCAAGGACCTGCACGGCGTGATCGGCTACCGCGACATCCACGACACCCGGACGATGATCGACACCGCCAGGGTGAAGAAGCACGCGGTGGTGATCGGCGGCGGCCTGCTCGGGCTGGAGGCGGCCAACGGCCTGATGCTGCGCGGCATGGACGTGACCGTGGTGCACCTCGCCGGCTGGCTGCTCGAGCGCCAGCTCGACCCGGTTGCCGGCGCGCTGCTGGAAAAGTCGCTGGTCGAGCGCGGCCTGAAGTTCCGGCTCAACACCTCCACCAGCGAAATCGTCGGCAACGACGCCGGCGAGGTCACGGCGGTGCGCTTCTCCGACGGCAGCGAGATTCCGGCGGACCTGGTGGTGATGGCCGCGGGCATCCGTCCCAACACCGCCCTGGCCCAGGAGGCGGGCATCCACTGCAACCGCGGCATCGTGGTCAACGATTCGCTGCAGACCTACGATCCGCGCGTGTACGCGGTGGGCGAATGCGCCGCGCACCGCGGCATCGCCTACGGCCTGGTCGCGCCGCTGTTCGAGCAGGCCAAGGTCTGTGCCAACCACCTGGCCAGCTTCGGCATCGGCATCTATCGCGGCTCGTCGGTGTCGACCAAGCTCAAGGTCACCGGCATCGACCTGTTCTCGGCCGGCGACTTCATGGGCGGCGACGGCAGCGAGGAGATCGTGCTGTCCGATCCGGCCGGCGGCATGTACAAGAAGCTGGTGATCCGCGACGACCGCCTGGTCGGCGCCTGCCTGTACGGCGACACCGGGGACGGCGCCTGGTATTTCCGCCAGATCAAGGACGGCAGCGCGATCGGCGACCGCCGCGACACGCTCGCCTTCGGCGAAACCGCGCTGGGCGACGCCGGCACCGGCGGCCAGGACCGCGCCGCGAGCATGGCCGACAGCGACGAGGTCTGCGGCTGCAACGGCGTGTGCAAGGGCACGATCGTCAAGGCGGTGCGCGAGCAGGGCCTGTTCACCGTCGACGACGTCAAGAAGCACACCAAGGCGGCCAGCTCCTGCGGTTCGTGCACTGGCCTGGTCGAGCAGATCCTGATGAACTGCCTGGGCTCGAACTTCCAGGAGACGCCCAAGACCAAGGCGATCTGCACCTGCACCGACCGCACCCACGGCGAAGTGCGCCAGGCGATCCGCGAGCACCACCTGGTCAGCCACGCCCAGGCCTACGCCTTCATGGAGTGGCGCACCCCCAACGGCTGCGCGACCTGCAGGCCGGCGATCAACTACTACATGCTCTCGACCTGGCCGCGCGAGGCGATCGACGACCCGCAGAGCCGCTTCATCAACGAACGCGCGCACGCCAACATCCAGAAGGACGGCACCTTCTCGGTGATCCCGCAGATGAAGGGCGGGGTGACCAACGCCAGCGAGCTGCGCCGTATCGCCGACGTCGCCGACCGGTACGCGGTGCCGATGGTGAAGGTCACCGGCGGCCAGCGCATCGACCTGCTCGGGGTGAAGAAGGAGGACCTGGTCGACGTGTGGCGCGACCTGGGCATGAAGTCCGGCCACGCCTACGGCAAGTCGATCCGCACGGTGAAGACCTGCGTGGGCAGCGAGTTCTGCCGCTTCGGCACCCAGAACAGCACCCAGATGGGCATCGACCTGGAAACCATGCTGGCCAACATGTGGAGCCCGCACAAGGTGAAGCTGGCGGTGTCCGGCTGCCCGCGCAACTGCGCCGAGTCCGGGATCAAGGACGTGGGCATCATCGCGGTGGACTCGGGCTGGGAGCTGCACGTCGGCGGCAACGGCGGCATCCGCACCGAGGTCGCGCGTTTCCTGTGCAAGGTGAAGACCGCCGACGAGGTGAAGGAATACACCGGCGCCTTCCTGCAGCTGTACCGCGAGGAGGCCTATTACCTCGATCGCACCGTGCACTACATCGAGCGCGTGGGCCTGGACTACATCAAGCGCAAGGTGGTGGAGGACGCCGACAGCCGGCGCGCCCTGTACGAACGGCTGCTGTTCGCGCTCGAGGGCCTGCCCGATCCCTGGTCCGCGCGCATCGCCGGCGCGCAGCCGCGCGAGTACGCACCGCTGAAGATCGGACCCGCCGCGCCGGAACGCGCGATCGCCCTGGCACTGGAGGATTGAACATGGATGCCATCGACGCCTGGCTGCGCGTGTGCGCGATCGACGAGATCCCGGTGCTCGGCGCACGCGTGCTGCGGCGCGAGGAAGGCGGCGACATCGCCATCTTCCGCCCCGCCGCCGACCGCGTGTTCGCGCTGGCTGATCGCTGCCCGCACAAGGGCGGGCCGCTGTCGCAGGGCATCGTGTCGGGCGATACGGTGACCTGTCCGCTGCACGGCTGGAACATCGCCCTCGACAGCGGCCAGGCCTGTGCGCCCGACGTGGGCTGCGCGCGGCGCTACCCGGTGCAGCTGCGCGATGGCCACGTGTGGCTGTCGCTGATGGCGCTGGCGCAGGCGGATGCGGCGGCAGCCGACATGGCGGAGCAGGCGGCATGATGCACGCCGGGGCGCGGGGAAAAGGGCGCGTGGTGGAGCGCCTTGATGGCTGATGCCGGCACGCAGGCCCGCCTCCACGGGCGCCACACCACGCGCTCCACCTGCTGCTACTGCGGCGTCGGCTGCGGCGTGCTGATCCACAGCACGCGCGACGCGGGCGGCCAGGCCCGCATCACCGGCGTCGAAGGCGATCCCGACCATCCGGCCAACTTCGGCCGCCTGTGCAGCAAGGGCATGGCGCTGGCCGAGAGCGCGCGCAGCCTGCAGGGGCGCGCGCTGCAGCCGGAGCTGCGCGCGCGCCGGGGCGAGGCGCGACGCGCGGTCGACTGGGGCCTGGCGCTGGACACCGTGGCCGAGCGCCTGGCCCACATCGTCGAGCGCCACGGCCCGGACTCGATCGCGTTCTACCTCTCCGGCCAGCTGCTCACCGAGGACTACTACGTCTTCAACAAGCTGGCCAAGGGCCTGCTGCGCACCGCCAACATCGACACCAACTCGCGCCTGTGCATGTCCAGCGCGGTGGCCGGCTACAAGCTGGCGCTCGGCGCCGACGGCCCGCCGACCTGCTACGGGGACCTGGAGCACGCGAAGACCGTGCTGTTCGCCGGCAGCAACGCCGCCTACGCCCATCCGGTGCTGTTCCGGCGGCTGGAAGAGGCGAAGGCGCGCGATCCGGACGTGCGCTGGATCGTGGTCGATCCGCGCCGCACCGACACCGCGGCCATGGCCGACCTGCACCTGCAGATCCAGCCGGGCACCGACGTGGCGCTGTTCAACGGCATGCTCCACCACCTGGTCTGGGAAGGACTGCTGGACGAGGGCTTCATCGCCGCGCATACCAGCGGATTCGCCGGACTCAAGGCGCTGCTGCGCGAGTACACGCCGCGGATGTCGGCCGAAATCTGCGGCATCGCCGCCGACGACCTGGTCACCGCCGCCGAATGGTTCGGCCGCAGCCCCGCCGCGCTGTCGCTGTACTGCATGGGCCTGAACCAGTCCGCGCACGGCACCGACAAGAACCTGGCGCTGATCCAGCTGCACCTGGCCACGCGCCAGATCGGTCGCCCCGGCGCCGGCCCGTTCTCGCTCACCGGCCAGCCCAATGCCATGGGCGGGCGCGAAGTCGGCGGCATGGCGACGATGCTGGCCGCGCACCGCGAGCTCGGCGACGCCGCGCATCGCGCCGAGGTGGAAACGCTGTGGAACCTGGCGCCGGGCACGCTTCCCGCCCGGCCCGGCCTGGCCGCGGTGGAGCTGTTCGAGGCGCTGCGCGGCGGTCGGGTCAAGGCGGTGTGGATCGCCTGCACCAACCCGGTCCATTCGATGCCCGATATCGGGGTGGTGCGCGAGGCGCTGCACCGGGCCGAATACGTGATCGTGCAGGAAGCCTTCGCCGGCACCGACACCGTGCCCTACGCCGATGCGCTGCTGCCGGCCAGCACCTGGGGCGAGAAGGAAGGCACGGTGACCAACTCCGAACGCCGCATCTCGCGCGTGCGCGCCGCGGTGGACGCGCCCGGACAGGCGAAGCCGGACTGGTGGATCGCGCGCGAGGTCGCGCGCAGGCTGGAGGCGCGGCTGGCCGTGCCGGGCGCGGCGCCGCTGTTCGAAGCGGCCACGCCGTCGGCGCTGTTCGACGAGCACCGCGCGCTCACGATCGGCCGCGATCTCGACATCGGCGGCCTCGACTACGGCGTCCTGGAGCGCGACGGTCCGCAGCAGTGGCCGTTCCCGGCCGGCGCCACCCACGGCCACGCGCGCCGCTACGAAGACGGCGTGTTCGCCACCGCCGACGGCCGCGCGCGCTTCCACCCCACGGCCTACCGGCCGGTGGCGGAACCGACCTCGGCACGCTTCCCGCTGCGCCTGCTCAGCGGCCGGCTGCGCGACCAGTGGCACGGCATGTCGCGCACCGGCCGGGTGCCGCGCCTGTCCGCGCACAGCCCCGAACCCGGCCTGCGCATGCATCCCGACGATGCCGCGCGGCGCGGACTGAAGGCCGGCGAACTGGTGCGCGTGGCCAGCAAGCGCGGCCAGCTGGTGCTGCCGCTGGAGCTGTCGGACGAAGTCGTGTCCGGCACCGTGTTCGCGGCCATGCACTGGAGCGGGCAGTCGCTGTCGAGCGGCGGCATCAACGAAGTCAGCCAGCCGGCGGTGGACGCGCGTTCGCTGCAGCCCGAGCTCAAGCACGCCGCGGTGCGGGTGGAGCCCGCGCAGTTCGGCTGGCACCTGCTGGCCGCGCGCCGCGGCGACGCGCTGGCGCTGCGCGAGGCGGTGCAGCCGCTGCTGCGCGAGTGCGGCTACGCCGGGCTGTCGCTGCTGCCCTGCGCCGCCGATGCCGCGGACGGCCAGGCCTGGGTGCTGCTGCGCGCGGCCGCGGACGAAGCAATGCCCAGCGCATGGATGGAGCGCCTGGAAACGGCCCTGTCGCTGGCTGCCGACGTCGACACGCTCGAATACCGCGATCCGCGCCGCGGCCAGCTCAAGCGCGTGGCCTGGCGCGACGCCGATGCCGGCGCGCTGATCGACGGCCTGCTCTGGGCCGACGCGACGCCCGGCGGCGACGCACTGCTGCGCACCGCGCTCGACGACCGGCCCTGGACCGGCCCGCGCCTGGCCGCATTCTCGGCCATCGCCGCCATCGCCCGCGATCCGGTGGTCTGCGTCTGCCGCCACGTCACCGAATCGCGGATCCGCGCCGCCGTACGCGAGGGCGCCGATCTCGACGCGCTTCGCGCGCAGCTTGGCTGCGGCACCGTCTGCGGCTCCTGCACCCCACAGCTCGTGCGCCTGGTCCGCGAACCGGTGCGCGCATGACGATTCGCCAACGGAGCCCGACATGAGCCGCCAAGCCAGCAACGATCCGCATGCGCCGCGCCCGATTGCCGAAGTGGTGCTGCTCTCCGCCGGCCCCGGCGACCTCGAACTGCTCACCCTCAAGGCCGTGCGCGCGCTGCAGGCGGCCGAAGTGCTGCTGCTCGACGAACTGGTCGATCCGGACATCGTCGAACTCGCACCGCGCGCGCGCGTGGTGCGCGTGGGCAAGCGCGGCGGCTGCCGCTCCACGCCACAGGACTTCATCTGCCGGCTGATGCGGCGCTACGCCCTGCAGGGCCTGCGCGTGGTGCGGGTGAAGGGCGGCGACGCGCTGCTGTTCGGCCGCGCCGGCGAGGAACTCGCCTTCCTGCGCGCGGCCGGCGTGCCGGTGCGCATCGTCAACGGCGTCAGCGCCGCCTTCGCCGCGGCCGCGTCGCTCGGCGTCTCGCTCACCCATCGCGAGCACTGCCACGGCATCAGCTTCGTCACCGCCCACACCGCCGACCACGGCGAACCCGACTGGGCCGCGCTGTGCGCCACCGGCACCACGCTCGCGATCTACATGGGCATGCGCCGCATCGACGCGCTGGCACAGTCGCTGCTGCGCCACCTGCCCGCACACACTCCGGCGGCCGTGGTCCAGGCCGCCAGCCAGCCAGGGGAGCAGCGGCTGCTCACCACGCTTGGCGCGCTGGCCGACGCCGCCGCGCAGCTGCAGTCCGGCCCGCCCGGCGTGATCCTCATCGGCGGCGCGCTGGGTGAAGCGGCGCATGCCCCCGCCGACCACGCGACCGTTACCGCCTCGCCCGCCGCGCACCGCGTGCGCGGTCCGATGCGAGCCGGATAGCCGGGCGAACAACGCGCCGCCACCCAAACCTGCCCCCTCACGCGAGCTTGGCCGGATGGGCTGGGGTGGGGGCCAGCAGTCCCGACGTTACTTCCGCGCGCTTCGCGCGCGCCCCCATCCCAACCTTCCCCCGCAGGCGGGGGAAGGAGCAGAGCAGCGCGCTACAGCGATTGCAGGCTCAGTCGCATAGGTTGGGGTAAGCGAAGCGAACCCCAACGTTCGCCATGAGGCAAGGGTCGGATGGCGGGCCTGCTGCAAGTTGCCGGCGCTGGGGTTCGCTTTGCTCACCCCAGCCTATTTGCCGATTTGCATCGTGCTCCGGCCCCCATCCCAACCCTTCCCCCGACGGGCCAAACGGGGGAAGGAGCATGGCGGAGCGCTGCAGCGACTGCAGGCTCAGCCCGCCAGGTGTTCCCGCCGGATCCCGTCGATACGCACCTGCACGTCGGGACTCACGCCGTCGGCCTCGGCGCGGTCGATGACGTTGGCCAGCACCCGCTTCTCCTCGTCGTCGAGCCGATGGTCGGCCAGCGCCTTGGCGAGCAGCGACTCCAGTTCGGCCAGATCGAGCTTGCCATCGTCGGTGAACACCGGCACCGCGGCGAGGGCGAGCTGGAGATGGGCGGGAAGACGTTCGGGCATCGGGTGTTCCTTCGGTTGTGCCGGTCGCGGAGGCCGGACGATAGCACGCGTTTTCGCGCCCGCGCCGCGGCAACGGACTACCATGCACGCCTGTTCCCAGATCGCTGCCACCATGTCCGCTCCCGCCGCGCCACCGTCCTTCCTCGACGACGATCAGATCGAACGCCTTTCCGAACTGCTGGAGCGGCGCGCGGTGCCGTTCAAGGGGTTCAACCTCGAAGCGCTGGACGGCTTCCTGTCGGCGCTGGTGGTGTCGCCCTCGCTGGTGATGCCCAGCGAGTGGGAACCGCTGGTCTGGGGCGGCAAGCCGCCGCGCTGGGACAGCGATGACGAGGCGCTGCAGGTGCAGCAGCTGCTGATGGGCCACTGGAACATGTGCGCCGCGCGCGCGCACTACGACGAAGACGCGTTGCCCGACCACCTGGCGCCGCTGATGTGGCTGCCCGAGGACCCCACGCTCACCGGCGAGGAAGCCCTGCACGAGGACGAACTCGACGTCGGCCAGGACTGGGCGCTGGGCTTCTTCGACGGCGTCGCCCTGCGCGAGGCCGAGTGGGACCAGTGGCTGGACGACAACGACTGGATGGAAGAGATCTTCGACATGCTCGACCGTCTGGCCACGGGCGAAGCCATCAACGCGGACGATCCCACCGCGGCACCGGCGCCGATCGGCTACAGCGAACGGCTCGGCATCGTGGTCAGCCTGCCCGGCATGCTGGCCGACCTCAACCACCACCGCGTGGCCGCCCTGACCCCGCGCACCCCGATCCGCCGCGACCCCGCGCCCGGCCGCAACGACCCCTGCCCCTGCGGCAGCGGCAAGAAGCACAAGAAGTGCTGCGGGGCGCATTGAGGGCCCCAGGCCGGTCGGGCGCTGGCGCCGGCTCCCTCCTGATCAGGCGAAGCGGCGTTTCACCATGGCTGAGGTCCGGGTCGAGCTGCAGCGCCACGTAGCCTGCATCTGCACGTGCTTGATCCGCGTGCAGACGATTTCCGCAGTGGTGGTGCACAGCGGCCGTTGGCTGAGCGACTCGAAGGCCTCGTGGAGCGCACTGCGGTAGCGCAGGGCTTCCTTGACGGCCGGATTGGCCCCCCGATGTGGTCGGCATAGCGGAACAGTTCGTCGGTGGTGGTGACGATGTTCTCGAACTCGGAGCTGGCCTGCGCTTCGAGGATGAGGGTGGCCTTGATCAGGACGGCGGGATTGGGCAGGTGACCGGTGGCCTGCCGGAGCGACGCCAGCGCCTTGTGCGCCTCGATGCAGGCCTTCAGCAGATCGCGCGTTTCCAGCTCGACAGCCGGCGGAAGCGGGGGGAGGTCGTTGAAGGGCTGCCGCGGGTCCATGCGGATCGCTCATGTCGACGGGATCGACATGACGCCCGTTTCATATCGAAACTGGAATGGATTTTCGACATGAGCGCCGATTCAGCAATTCCGGCTTTCCGTCACCCGTCGGAAGCGGCGACGCGGGCGTTCGCCAACATGTATCAAGAACGGGCCGTTCTGAGCATGTCGGGATCCACATGCTCGATTCCACCCCGTTCGTGGACATGTCCCTGGCCCGAAAACAACAAGGGCCGGACAGGCCGGCCCTTGCATCAACCGCCGCTGGCGCGCGTTACCAGACCACTTCGGCCATCGAGCAGTTCAGGCCGGACCCGATGCCCAGCAGGGCCACGCGGTCGCCCTTCTTCAGCCGGCCCATCTCGCGCAGCTTGGAGAGCACGATCGGCACCGAGGCCGGGCCGATGTTGCCGTGCTCGCCGAAGATGGTCAGGACCTTGCGCGGGTCGATGCCGATCGCCTTGGTGAAGGCCGCGGTGTGGACCTTGCTGACCTGGTGGATGACGAACTGGTCGAGCTCCTCGGCCACCCAGCCCAGCGCCTGCTTGGCGGCGCCGAAGGTCTTCTGCGACAGCTTGATGCCCTCGATCAGCAGCATGCGGGTGTCGGTGACCATGCCGTCGAGGTTGCCGCGGCACAGCTTGTTCCATTCGGTGGCGGCGCGGGTGACGCCGCCGCGGTAGCGCGGCGCGCCGGGAGCGAGTTCGGCGCGGGCCAGGACCATGGCGGCGGCGCCGGAACCCAGGGTCAGGGTGGCCAGCTCGTTGCGGAACTGCTCCTCGGTGGCGTCGGCGCTGGCCAGGCGCTCGAGGGTCTTTTCGTAGGCCAGGTCGGCGGTTTCGCCGTCGACGATCAGGGCATAGTCGATTTCGCCGCGCTCGATCATGCGGCTGGCGATGTCCATGCCGTTGATGAAGGCCAGGCAGGCGTTGGCGACGTCGAAGTTCTGGCAGGTGTCGGGCAGGCCGAGGTTGCCGCTGACGATGCTGGCCGTGGACGGCTCCAGGTAGTCGCGGCTGACCGAGGTGTTGACCAGCAGTCCGACCTTGTCCGGGTCGATGCCGGCATCGGCCAGGGCCTTCACGCCGGCCAGGGTGGCGACCTCGGAGGCCTGCACGCCCTCATCCCAGAGATAGCGCGAATGGATCCCCGCGATGTCGCCGAGCACGTCGGTGCGGATGCCCAGGCGGTCGAGCGTCGGTTTCAGGCGCGCGTTGATCTCCGCCGAGGACAGCCGGCGGGGCGCATCGATGTGGGCCAGGCCGGCGATGGCGACGTGTTGGAAGAGCATGGGCGTGCCATGGGTAACAGACGGAGCCGTATAGGGTACCCCCTTCGGTCCCGGGGTGCATGGGGGTGGATGAACGGGGAATGCGCCGGATCGCGAGGCGACCTGGGGCCGCCCCCCTCCCGGCCTCCCCCCGCTGGCGCAGAGGGAGGAGCACCGCGCGGCGGCGGGGCGTACCCCCTCCCCCGCAGGGCGGGGGAGGGTTGGGGTGGGGGCAAGGCGGCGCCGATGCGGCCTGGAGCCGCGCCCTCCCGAACCTCACCCCGCTGGCGCGGAGGGAGGAGCACCGCGCGGCGGCGGGGGCGTACCCCCTCCCCCGCAGGGCGGGGGAGGGTTGGGGTGGGGGCAAGGCGGCGCGATGCGGCCTGGAGCCGCGCTTCCCGGCCTCTCCCCCGCTGGCGCGGCGGGGCGGCCCGCTTCAGCGACCGCAGTGCCAGGCCGCGAAGCGCTGGCTGCCGCCGGTCGGGTCGGTCAGGGGGTGGATGGTGTCGGCCTGGAGGCCGGGGGCCTCGTTGCGGGCCAGGGTCTCGAGTTCGTCGCGGACCTTGAGTTCGTTGCGCTCGATGAAGGCGATCGAGTGCTTGACCGCCACCTCCACCTCGCCGCGCTTCTCGCAGCCCGCGGGAGGCGTGGCGGCCACCCTCACCGCGCTGGCGCCGGGCGCCATGTGCACCCAGGTGCAGGCGGACAGGACGAAGGCCAGCGGGACGATCAGGGTCATGCGCATCGGGGCTTCCTCATGGGGCCGGTGGGGAACACGAATGCCGGTCATTGTGGCCGGGATGGGTGCCGCGGGCCGGGGGCCGGGCATGGGGGTGTAGCAGGGGCGTTCAGGCTGGGGCGGGGGAGCGCGGCCTCGAAGGGGACGACCGTGGTTTCATGCGTGTCGCTTCGCTGGCCCCCATCCGCCCCTTCGGGGCACCTTCCCCCGCAGGCGGGGGAAGGGCCGACGCACCGCCGCCGCGGACGCGCCCGTGCCGGTGAACCACCTTCCCCCGCAGGCGGGGGAAGGGCCGACGCATCGCCGCCGCGGACGCGGCCGTGCCGGTGGACCACCTTCCCCCGCAGGCGGGGGAAGGGCTCAAAGCAGGGGCAGGTGCGGCCGCCTACTCGGCGACGGGGTTGCCGTCGGCATCGATCACCCGCACCTCGCCCAGATCCAGCGCGCGCACCGGCGCCTCGGTCTGGGCCAGGTCGCCCACCACCACCCAGGTCAGGGCGTCGGGCTGCAGGGTTCTGGCCGCTTCGGCCACCTGGGCCGGGGTCATGGCCTCGACCTCGGCCATACGCCGGACCACGTAGTCGTCCGGGCGCCCGAAGCGGACGATGCCGCCGATGGTGCCCATCACCGACCAGGCCGTTTCGTAGGCGCCGGGCAGGCTGCGGGTCTGGATCGCCCGCACCCGCTCGACCTCGGCTTCGCTCGCCGGCCGCTCGCCGCCGGCGAACTGGCTGAGCTCGCGCTGGATCTCGGCCATCGACTCGGCGGTCTTGTCGATCTGCACCGGCGCCGACACCATCCAGCGCCGCTGGCCGAGCGCGCCGTTGAGCGAGCTGCGGGCGCCGTAGGACCAGTGCTTGTCCTCGCGCAGGTTCATGTTCAGGCGCGCGGTGAAGTCGCCGCCGATCACGCCGTTGGCCATCTCCAGCCGCACCGCGCCCGGGTCGGTGGTGGGCGGGGCCAGCTGGGCGGCGAAGATGTTGGCCTGGACCGCGCCGGGCTGGTCGATCAGGAACACCCGCGGCGCGTCGGGCAGCGCGACCTTGGGCGGCTGCACCGCCGCGGCGGCCTCGCCCTGCCCGGTCCAGTCGCCGAAGTGGCGCTCCAGCGCGGGCACGATCTCGTCGAGCGTCGTGTCGCCCACCACGATCACGGTCGCCTCCCCGGGCCGCACCCAGCGCTGCTGGTAGTCGAGCAGGTCCTGGCGCCCGAGCGCGGCCACCGAGGCCTCGGTGCCGCTGTTCGGCGCGCCGTAGGGATGCTCCGCTCCGTACAGCAGCGCCGGCAGCACGCGCATCGCCACGCCCGCCGGCTGCGCCTTCTGCTGGCGGATGCCGGCGATCCAGGTGGCGCGCACGCGCTCGATCTCGTCCGGGGCGAAGTCGGGCCGCCGGACCATGTCGGCGAACAGCGCCAGCGACGGGTCGAGGTTCTCCTTCAGCGCCGACAGCCAGGCGTTGGCCCCGTCCTGCGCGGCGCCGGCACCGAGGCTGGCGCCCAGCGCTTCGGCGCGGTTGGCGAACTGCAGCGGGCCGAGCCCGGCGGCACCTTCGTCGAGCAGGTTCATGGCGAACTCGGCGGTGCCGGCGTGGCCGTCCGGGTCGCTGGCGCTGCCGCCGTGGAATTCGTAGCTCAGCTGCACCACCGGGATGTCGTGGCGCTCGGCCAGGATCACCTCGCTGCCGTTGGACAGGGTGGCGCGCTGCAGGGCCGGGAATTTCAGCTCGGGGAACTGCGTGGTCTGCGGCACGCCCTGGCTGCGGTCGACGGTGGACGGCGTGGTGCTGTATTTCGGATCGGGCGCGGGCAGGTTGAACGGCTCGGGCGTGACCGCCGGCGCCTCGGCCAGCGGCGTGCGCTCGCCCGGGGCGACCACGATGGTGTGGCTGCCCTCGCCCAGCCAGCGCTTGCCGGCCTGCATGATGTCGCCCGCCGAGGCGCTGCGCAGGTTGGCCAGCTGGGTGCGGAAGCAGCCCGGGTCGCCTTCGTAGACGGTGCATTCGGCCAGCACGTCGGCCTTGCCACCGAATCCGCCGATGCGCTCGATGCCGCGGATGAAGCCTGCGCGGATCATGGTGCGGGCGCGCTCGAGTTCGTCCGCGGTGGGGCCTTCGGCCACCAAGCGCGCGATCTCCTCGTCGATGATCGCCTCCACCTTCGCCGGATCCACGCCTTCCTTGACCGTGGCCATGATGTAGAAGTTGGAGCCCAGCTGCGAGGGGCCCACGGCGGCGCTGATGTTGTCCACCAGCTGCTCGCCGTGCAGCAGGCGCGTGTCGAGGCGCGAGGAGCGCGCGCCGCCAAGCAGGTAGCCGAGCACCTGCAGGTGGTCGAGTTCGACGCTGCCGGCGGGCGGCACGTTCCAGACCCGGTAGATGCGTGGCTGCGGCACCTTGTCGTGCATCACCTCGCGCGTGGATTGGGCGCGGCGGCCGATGTCCGTCGCCGGCTGGGCCATGGTCGGGCCGGCGGGGATGTGGCCGAAGTACTTCGCCACCTTCTCCTTCGCCGTGGCCAGGTCGATGTCGCCGGCCAGCACCAGCACCGCGTTGTTGGGGCCATACCAGGCGTGGAACCACTGCTTGACGTCGTCGAGCGAGGCGGCGTTGAGGTCGTTCATCGAGCCGATCACGCTGTGGCCGTAGGGATGCTCGACCGGGTACAGCGCGCGGGTGAGCTTTTCCCACACCTGGCCATAGGGCTGGTTCTCGCGCTGGCGCTTCTCGTTCTGGACCACGCCGCGCTGCTCGTCGAGCGCGGCCTGGTCGATCGCGCCGAGCAGGTGGCCCATGCGGTCGGACTCCATCCACAGCGCCATGTCCAGGGCGGTGGTGGGCACGTTCTGGAAGTAGTTGGTGCGGTCGGTGTTGGTGGTGCCGTTCTGGTCGGTGGCGCCAACCGCGCGGAACGGGTCGAAGAACTCGCCGTCGTGGTTCTCGCTGCGCTGGAACATCAGGTGTTCGAACAGGTGGGCGAAGCCGCTGCGCCCGGCCGGCTCGTCCTTGCTGCCGACGTGGTACCAGATGTTGACCGCCACGATCGGCGCCTTGCGGTCGGTGTGCACCACCACGCGCAGGCCGTTGGGCAGGGTGAAGGCCTCGTAGGCGATGTCGACGACCGGCGCCTGGGCTGCCGCAGTGGCGGGCAGGGCCACCAGGCCGGTTCCCAGGGCAAGGCCGAGGACGACGGACAGCAGGATGCGACGCCGGGGGCGACGGATCGGGACGGTCGACGACATGCGGCTTTCCTTTGCTGGAGGGTGAACGGCCATCTTAGCGGGACGCCCGGGGCGGGCTCCCGGGCCGGAAGTCCCGGCCCGGCCTGCCGGCACCGACGGCGCCTGCACCCGCGCGCGCCGTACACTGCGGCCATGTCCACCATCCGCCACGCCCTGGTCACCGGCGCCAATCGCGGCCTCGGCCTCGAATTCGTCCGCCAGCTGCTGGCCGCCGGCGGCCATGTCGTCGCCGCCTGCCGCCAGCCCGGCAGGGCCACCGCGCTCAACACCCTGGCCGGCGAACATCCGGGCCGGCTGCACGTGCTGCCGCTGGACGTGGCCGCGCCGAAATCGCAGGCCGAGCTGGCCCGCGAGCTGCCGCTGGTGCTCGGCGAGGACGGCCGCCTGGACCTGCTGGTCAACAACGCCGGCGTGCTGCATTCGGGCGAACGCTTCGGACAGCTCACCCTGCCCAACTTCGAGGACAGCTTCCGTATCAACGCCGCCGGCCCGCTGCTGCTGACCCAGGCGCTGGCACCGCACCTGGCCGACGGCGCGCGCGTGCTCAACCTGTCCTCGGATCTGGGCTCGGTCGGCACGATCACCCGCTTTGGCACCCCGAGCTACAGCATCAGCAAGGCCGCGCAGAACATGGCGACGGTGCTGCTGGCCAACGCCCTGGCCGACCGCGGCATCGTGGTGACCGCGCTGCACCCGGGCTGGGTACGCACCGACATGGGCGGCGAAGGCGGCGAGCTCGAACCGGCCGACGCCGTTGCCGCGCTGCTGCGAACGGCGGCGGGACTCGTGGCTGCCGACAGCGGCCGGTTCCTCGATCGCAACGGCGGGCCCATGCCCTGGTGAGATCGCGCGGGGGCCGTCCGCGCGCTTGCGCGACAATGCCGGACCCTGCCCCCGCCCCCCTGCCGTGTTCGACCTGCTGCTCTACCAGCCCGAGATCCCGCCCAACACCGGCAACGTGATCCGCCTGTGCGCCAACACCGGCGCACGCCTGCACCTGGTGCGACCGCTCGGATTCGACCTCGACGACCGCAACCTGCGTCGCGCCGGCCTGGACTACCACGAGTACGCGAGCCTGCAGGTGCACGACTCGCTCGACGCCGCGCTGGCCACGATCGCGCCCACCCGCCTGTTCGCGCTGAGCACGCGCAACAGCCTGCGCTACGACCAGCCGCGCTATGCGGCCGGCGATGCCTTCCTGTTCGGCCCGGAAACCCGCGGACTGCCGGACGAGGTGCTGGCGGGGATTCCCGACCGGCAGCGCCTGCGCCTGCCGATGCGCCCCGACAACCGCAGCCTCAACCTGTCCAATGCGGTGGCGGTGGTGGCGTACGAGGCCTGGCGGCAGCTGGATTTCGAAGGCTGCGCATGACCGCCCGGCGGGGCCGCCATGGCGGCCTGCCGATGCGGCAATCCGCATAGCCGTTTCGCTGGTAGGAACGTGATCGGCGCTCGACAGCCGATCAGGCGGCCGGGAGGCGGTGCCTTCAGGCGGAAACGTGCATAATTCGGCGACAGTCCGCGCACTTCCCGTCGCTGCCCGGGCGCGCGCCAATCCGTCGGACCGGAGATCGAAGCCATCGACATCACCCTGCAAGCCGGGCAACTGCAGAGCCTGTTCGATCCGCTGCCGGACGTGGTGTTCTTCGTCAAGGACGCCGAATGCCGCTATGCGCACGTGAACCGGACGCTGATCCAGCGCCTGGGCCTGCCCCGGCGCGAGGACATCATCGGCAAGAGCGTGCTGGAGCTGTATCCGGCCAGCCTCTCGGCCGCCTACATTACCCAGGACCGGCGCGTGCTGGCGGGCGAGGTGATCGAGAACCTGCTGGAACTGCAGCTCTACCCCAACCGCAGGCGCGGCTGGTGCCTGACCCTCAAGCAGCCGATCCACAAGGACGGGCGCATCGCGGGCCTGGTCGGGATTTCCCGCGACCTGGGCCAGCCGGACAGCCAGCACTCCTCGTTCAGCCGGTTGCAGCGCGCGGTCAACCACATGCAGACGCATTTCAGCGATCCGCTGCGGGTGCAGATGCTGGCCGACATCGCGGACGTGTCGGTTTCGCAGCTGGAGCGGCTGTTCAAGCGGGTGTTCCAGATCAACCCGCAGCAGATGCTGACCAAGCTGCGGATCGAAGCGGCGATGCGCATGCTGCACGGCGACGCAAGCATTGCCGCGATCGGGCAGCTGTGCGGCTTCTCCGACCAGAGCGCGTTCGCGCGCCAGTTCAAGTGCACGGTGGGAATGCCGCCGCGCGACTACCGGGCGCTGGTACGGGCCGAGGGCCAGGTCCCGCCGCCCGTGCCCGTGGAGCGGCGGCGCGCGCAGATGGCGCCGGAAACTTCCTGAACCGCCGGGTACATTATTCAGGCGGCGTTGTGCCCCGCTTGGCAAAATACGTCCGTCGCCCGGGTGGCCCGTTTTCCCCGACGGTGTGCTCCCTCCCCTCCCCCGGGCGACGTCTTCATTCCAGGATTGCCGCGCTCCCCGCCACGGGGATGCGCGGCAATCCCTGTCTGTGGAAGCGGCGCGGCCGCGATCGGGATCGATCCGCAGCGCACCCCGCGCGTCCAGTCATGCGCTGGAGCCGGGAACCACCGCAGACGCAGCGTTCCACGGCAAGGCACGACCCTGGCTGGCAATTCCGGGCGACGCCCCCATCTACCGTAGTGCAAGACGCGACGTCGCCCTCCCTCTCTCTCCGACGTCGCGATATCGCCCGGCCGGCAACGGCCGGGTTTTTTTATGGTTCTTCTCGCGTTCGCGGGGACCTTCGTTGGCGACAACACTCCGCTTTGCTCCTCCCTCCGCGCAGCGGGGGAGGCTGGAGCAGAAGCGGACGCGGAAACAGAAGCAGCGACGCTCCGCTTTTCCCCTCCCTCCGCACAGCGGGGGGAGGCTGGGAGGGGGGCGGCTTCAGATCGCGTCGCCATCCATCGCGCGCTTCGCGCGCGCCCCCATCCCAACCTTCCCCCGCGGGCGGGGGAAGGGGCAGGAGCAGAAGCAGAAGCGGAAGCGGAAGCAGACGCGGACACGGACACGGAAGCGGAAGCAGCGACGCTCCGCTTTTCCCCTCCCTCCGCACAGCGGGGGAGGCCGGGAGGGGGGGCGGCCTCAGGTCGCGTCGTCATCCATCACGCGCTTCGCGCGCGCCACCCATCGCCTGGCGCTCAGTCCTGCGCAGCCTGGAACAGCGCTCCGGCGTACTCGGGCTTGCGCTCGCGCGCCATCAGGCGGGCCAGGCCTTCGGCGGGGGTGATATCGCCGTGCAGCACGTCGCGCACGCTGCTGGAGATCGGAAGTTCCAGGCCGCAACGGTCCGCCAGGCGCATCACTTCGTCGGCGGTCTGCACCGACTCGACCACCTGGCCGATCTCGCGCACCGCTTCGTCCACCGACCTGCCGCGCCCCAGTGCGAGGCCCAGACGCCGGTTGCGCGAGAGATCGCCCGTGCAGGTCAGCACCAGGTCGCCCAGGCCGGCCAGGCCCATCAGGGTTTCGGGGCGGCCGCCGATCGCGGCGTTGAGCCGCAGCATTTCGTTGAGTCCGCGGGTGATCAGCCCGGTGCGGGCGTTGAGACCCAGCTCCATGCCGTCGGCCACGCCGGTAGCCACGGCCAGGACGTTCTTCATCGCGCCGCCAAGCTCGGCGCCGCGCATGTCGCTGCCGGTGTAGGCGCGGAACTCGGGGCCGTGCAGCACGTCGGCCACCTGCTGCACGAATCCCGAGTCCTCGCCCTGCACGGTCAGCGCGGTCGGCAGGCCGCGCGCGACTTCCTTGGCGAACGATGGTCCGGTGACCACCGCCAGCGGCACGTCGGCGCCGAGCACGTCGGCGGCCACTTCGTGCAGGAATCGCCCGGAACCGGGTTCGAAACCCTTGGCCGCCCAGGCCACGCCGGCCTGCGGCAGGCGCAGCGGCGCCAGCGCGTGCAGGGTTTCGGTAAAGGCGTGCGAGGGCACCACCACCAACACCAGGCCGGCGTCGCGGACCGCGGCGGACATGTCGGTGGTGGCGCGGAGCGCGTCCGGCAGCGGGATGCCAGGCAGGTAGCGCGGGTTTTCGTGGCCCTGGTCGATCGCCTCGACAACCGCCGCGTCACGGCCCCACAGCGTGGTGGGAAAGCCGTGACGCGCGATCAGTGCCGCAAGCGCGGTGCCCCAGGAGCCGGCACCGAGGACCGCGACGGTCGGGGTCGACATGACTCAGGCGTTGCCGGCCGTCTCGCTGTTGGCCAGGTCGCCGCCGTCGGCCCCCGCCTGGGCCTGGCGCTGGCGCAGGCCTTCGGCATACAGCGCGTCGAAGTTGATCGGCTGCAGCAGGAACGGGGCGAAGCCGCCGGCCTGGATCAGCTCGCCGATCAGCTGGCGCGCATAGGGGTACAGCACGTTCGGGCACTGGGTGCCGAGCAGCGCGTCGGCCACGTTGGGCTCGAAGCCGGCCAGGCCGAACACGCCCGCCTGCTGCACCTCGACCACGTACACCGAGTTGCCGTCGCCCTCGCCCGCGGTGCAGGTCAGGGTCACGCCCAGCACCACTTCGTAGGCGTTCTCGGCCAGACGCTGCACGCGCTGGTTGAGGTTCATGTTGATCTGCGGCTGGTTCTGCTCGTTGAAGACGTGCGGCGCCTTGGGCGACTCGAACGACACGTCCTTGACGTAGATCTTCTCGACGCTGAACTGCGGGCCGTTGGGCTGCTGCGCGGGCACGGCGCCGCCGTTGGGGGCTTGTTCGGACATCCTGGTACTGCTCCGGTTATCGGGTCTGGGAAAGGGGCGATTATCGCACTTCGGGCTCAGCCGCGGCCCTTGGCCAGCGGCAGGTCGGCCTGCTGCCAGCCGCCGATGCCGCCGTCGAGCACGTAGACATGCTCGAATCCGGCCTTTTTCAGCCGCTTGGCGGCGTCGCTGGCGGTAAAGCCGGTCTTGCACACCAGCACCACGGGCAGCGCCTTGGCCGCGGCCAGCTTCCTGTTTTCCGGGTCGAACTGGCTCATCTGCACGTTCTTCGAACCGGGGATGTGGCCCTTGTCGAAGTCTGCGATCGCACGCAGGTCGACCACCAGGGCGTTCTCGCGGTTGACCAGGGCGCTGACCTCGGCCGGGCGCACGCTCTTGAACGGGCGCAGCAGCCGGAAGATCTCGTTCAGGACGATGCCCCCGGTCAGGCCGGCGAAGACCAGCGACAGCATCTGGTGGCGGCCGGCGAAGGCCAGCAGTTCCTGGAAGTCCACGGCGGAGGGGGGCTGGGAAAGGGGACGGGATTGTCGCACAGGTGGACGGTGTCCCCTGCTGGCGGGCTCGCCTGGAGCGTGGGGCCGGAGGTCGGGAAGTTGGTGGCTGGGGGCGGGTTGGCGGCTCGCCGCACGGAGCGACGGGTGGCTACGTGGCTTCGTTTGCCCCCCTCCGAACCCTGCCTCGGCGGGGGAAGGGCTCCAGGCGCTGCTGGGACGGCTATTCGCCCTGCCAGAAATCCGGCAGGCCCGCGGTGTTCCACCAGGTCTTCGCTTCGGCGTCGTAGCGCCACTGCTCGGTGTAGCGCAGGGTGCGTTCGGCCATGGTGTGGCGGTTGATCACGCCGATCTCGATTTCGCGCAGGGCTTCGGTTTCGCCGCGGCGCGAGGAGATGTCCCGGTAGTGCGATACCTGCACCTGGCGGTAGCGCTCGAACTCCAGGTCCGACATCGGCCTGGCCTCGCGCACGGCCGGATCGACCAGGTTCCAGGCGCCTTCGAACTGGCCCCAGCGGATCGCCGCCGACCAGTCGTACTGGGCGCGTTCGAGCGCCGACATGTCGGTGCCGGTGCTGGCGCAGCCCGCCAGCATGAAGACCACCGCGCCCGCGCACGCCATCCAGACCGCCCGCCACTGCCGCATCGCGCCGCTCCCCGAAATCGTCGTGGCCATGCTAGGCAACCACCGGGCAAATGTCATTCCAACCGCGCTGCGCAAGCGGCGGTCAGGCCGGCTTGAGGATCGCCGCGTAGCGCGACACAGATTCGGTGGCCACTCCGCCGTCGGGCAGCAGCACCCGCGCGGCCAGGGTGGCGCGGGCGCGGCCGCGCCTGCGCAGGGTGCCGAGGAAGCCATCCCAGCCGCCCTCGTCCTCCAGCCAGGCCTCGGCCACCAGATCGGCGCGCAGCGGGGCGAGGTAGCGGATCCGCGAATCGGCCACGTAGACCTCGGCCTCCAGTCCCGCATGTTCGATCTCGAGCACGACCAGGCCCCAGGCGGCGAGCGTCATCAGCGATACCAGGCTGCCGCCGAAGGCGCTGCCCTTGTCGTTGACGTTGGCCGCCAGCGGCGCCTCCAGCCGCAGGCGGTCGCGGCTGCCGCCGGTGATGCGCAGCTGCAGCGCGCGCGCCGGCGGCATCGCCAGCAGCTGCGCCTGCATCGCTTCAAGCGCGCGTTCGGGAAGATCGGTCATCGGGCCTCGGATGCACAGTGGCGGCTTGCGGGGCGCGTGGCCAGGCACCAAGCTGCTGCCATGCCGTCCACGCCCCCGCTGAAACTGCGCGAATGCTACGTGATCTCGCTGCGCCCCGTGGGCCAGCACGGTTCGATGCGCCGCGCCGCGTCGGCACACGGCGCGCGCGTGCTGGCGCTGTCGCCGTGGCGGATCGCGCAGCGCCGCGACGCCGCCACCCGCACCGCGCTGCGCGAGGCGCTGGAGGCGGACGTGGTGCTGTTCACCAGCCCGGCGGCGGCGCGCGCAGCCGCGCAGCTGCGG
>JAEWGI010000083.1 GCA_023388355.1 Pseudomonadota bacterium | reverse complement strand
TCCTCGACGCCGAGGGCATCCGCAAGATCACCGAGCTGACCGCCTCGCAGAACGTGATCACCAACGAGCTGTCGCAGAACGAGCACCTGGCGATCACCAAGAAGAACGTCGAGACCCGCGAGGCGACCCTGGCGCTGGAGCGCCAGCAGGCCGAGGCCGAGGCGCGGCAGAAGCGCGAGATCGAGACCATCCAGGCGCGCGAGAGCGCCGAAACCGCGCGCGTGCAGGAGGAGCAGCGGCAGCTGGCCGAGGCGGCGCGCATCGAGGCCCAGCAGCTGATCGACATCCGCGACCAGAACCGGATGCGCGAGGTGGAGGTGGCCGAGCAGAATCGCGAGCGCGCGGTGGCGATCGAGGCCGAGCGCGTGGCGCGCGCGCGCCAGCTCGAGCAGGTGACCACCGACCGCGAAGTGCAGCTGCAGGGCGTGGAGCGCGACAAGGTGGTCGAGCAGGGCAAGATGGACGTGGCCAACATCACCCGCGAGCGCATCGCGATCGACAAGACCGTGGCCCAGGAGGAGGAGCGCATCAAGGAAGTGCGCGAGGTGTCCGAGGCCGACCGCCTGAAGCAGATCGTGATCCTCGAAGCCGAGGCCCGCGCGCAGCAGGCGCTGCTGGAGGCGGTGAAGAAGGCCGAGGCCGACGAGGCGGCGGCAAAGCACCGCGCGGTCGAGATCACCACCCTGGCCCAGGCCGAGCTGGAGGCCGCCAACCGCCAGGCCGAGGCCAAGAAGGCGATCGCCGAGGGCGTGCGCGCCGAACGCGCCGCGCCGGGCCTGGCCGACGCGCAGGTCAAGGAAGCCGGCGCGGTGGCGATCGAGAAGGTCGGCATCGCCGAGGCGCGGGTGGTCGACGCGATGGCCGAGGCCAACCTCAAGCAGGGCTCCACCGAGGCCCGGGTGCTGGCCGAGAAGCTGGGCGCGCAGGCCCAGGGCGAGGAGCAGATGGGCCGGGCGAAGGCAACGGCCACCGAGTCGATCGGCCTGGCCGAGGCGGCGGTGGTCGAGAAGAAGCTGTTCGCCGAGGCCGAGGGCCTGACCAGGAAGTTCCAGGCCATCGATGCCCTGAGCGAGAACGCGCGCAGCCACGAGGAGTACCGCATGGCGCTGGACACCAGCCTCAAGCAGGCGCTGGCCTCGATCGAGGCGGGCAAGGAAATCTCGAAGGAGAACGCCGAGGTCGTCGCCACCGCGCTGCGCAACGCCGACATCGACATGGTCGGCGGCGACGGCGGCATGTTCGACAGCCTGGTGCGGGCGATCTCGCTGGGCAAGTCGATCGAGGGCCTGGCCGACAAGAGCCCGGTGGTACAGGAGCTGATGCAGAAGTACCTGGGCGTGGGCCGCGCGCTTCCGAAGGCTGATGCGGATGCCGGCGCGAGCTGAGGCCTCTCGCCTTGCTCCCTCCCCCGCTCGCGGGGGAGGGCCGGGGAGGGGGCGCTCTTCGTCATGCATCGACGCTGCGTCCCCGCCCCCATCCCAACCTTCCCCCGCGCGCGGGGGAAGGAGCACAAGCCACGCAGGATGACGAGCGGCGATGACCGATCCCAAGCACGACAACACGGAGCCGACTGACGCCGATACCAGCACCGTCGACCAGGCCGTCGCCCAGGGCGGCGCCTACGAGGTGCTGCGCCGGCGCCTGGTCGAGCAGGGCGCGCGCCTGCGCGGCCTGGCAGAAGGCCTCAACGCGCGCCGGCTGCAGGAGTTCGGCGACAGCCGGCTGGAGGTCGCCGGCCGCTTCCGCGTGCGCACCGAACACAACTGCATGGGCCGCGACATCGTCCAGGTCGGCGACGACCTGCTGCTGTTCGGCTACAACGTCTTCCTCGGGCTCAAGACCACGACCCGGGTCGAGGACGTCTTCGGCCTGTATCGCATGGTCGAGGGTCCGGACGGCTACGACGTCGTCCCGGTGGACCTCAGGGACAGCTTCCTCGCTCAGCCCGGCTTCGTCCACGACTTCACCGAGCTCTACGCCTACTACCGCCACGCGCGCCTGCTGCAGCTGATCAAGCGCGACGGCAAGCTGCTGGCTGCGTTCCAGATCGGCGAGCGCAGCAGCGACGTGCGCGTGTTCCGCTGGGCGATCGGCAGCGACGGCGCCCTGGAATGGATCGATTCGCGCGGCGAGCGCGACATCGCCCTGCCGCCGCCGTTCGACTTCGAGTGGAGCCGCGCGACCCGCGACCTCATGGTCGCCGGCCGCCACCCGCACCTGAACATCCTCGACACGCTGTTCGTGGAGACCACCGGCGGCGACCTGACCATCAAGGTCGAGAACAACACCGATACCGGCCAGGGCGTGTACGGCGAGCCGGTCGAGGACAGCACCCAGTCGCTGGACGACGCCACCATCGACTACGCCCGGGTCGGTTCGCTGATCCTGCTCAAGGTGCTGCCCTATCGCGAACAGCAGTGGCGCGGGCTGATCTACAACACCATCACCGGTGCGGTACTGCGCAACGACGCCATCGTCCAGGCCTGCGTGCAGTTGCCCGAGGACCACGGGATCATCTTTCCCGGCGGCTACTACCTGCAGAATGGCGAGCACAAGGCCTTCGACGCGGCCATGCAGGGCATGCAGTACAAGCGCGCGCTGCGCTCGCCCAACGGCGAGGACGTGCTGTACGTGTTCTACGAGCGCGAGGCCGGTCGGTCCGCGCTGTTCGTCTACAACACCATCCGCCGCGAGCTGCAGAACCCGCTGTTCGGCCATGGCTACGCCTTCCTGCAGGACGGGCGCATGGTGCTGTTCCACGCCGAGGGCGACAGTGCGACGCGGATCCATCCGATGCAGGTCTGGCAGACGCCGTTCACCAGCGAGGAATTCGCCGCGCGCGCGCCGGCCGGCACCAGCTTCATGGGCCGGATCGGCAACGCCGCCCTGGTGCGCGGCATCAGCGACCTGATCGAGCTGGCGCGCGGGATCGACAGCGCGCAGGTCTCGGCGCAGCGCTACGAGCTGCTGGTGCACGGCACCCGACGCATGTTCGACGCCCACCACTGGCTCGACGACGGCAACTGCGACGGCGTGGCCTCGCTGCTGCACGAGATCAGCGCCACCGGCGAGTCGGTGCTCGACGAGTACGAGAAGGTCGAGGACATCCGCCGCCAGTCCGACGCGGCGATGCGCGAGGCGACCGCCGCCCACCGCGCGCTGCTGACGAAGCTGCAGCCGGAGAACTGGAGCGACATCGCGGAATTCGTCGCGGCGCTGGGCGAGATCTCGCGCCAGCGCGGCCAGCTGCTGACCATCCGCGACTACCGCTACATCGACACCGCCGCGATCGACGCGATGGGCCAGGCGCTGCAGCAGGCGCAGGAGCAGGTGGGCGCGGCCACCGGCGAATTCCTCGGCGGCGACAGGGCGCTGGCGCCGCTGCATGCGCGCCTGCAGCAGCTCGACGCCGCCGCGCAGCAGGCCGACACGGCGCGCGTTCTGGTCGAGCAGCTGTCGGCCATGCAGGCGATGTCGGCCGAGCTGGACATGCTCTCGGAGCTGATGGCCAGCCTGAAGGTCGACGACGCCACCCGGCGCACGCGCGTGGTCGAGGCGATCTCGGCGCTGTATGCGCGCCTGAACCAGGCCCGCGCGCGCGCCGACCAGAAGCGGCGCAGCCTGGGTTCGGCCGAGGCCGTGGCCCAGTTCGGTGCGCAGTTCGCGCTGTTCGGCCAGTCCATCGCCAGCGCGCTGGGCCTGGCCACCGATCCGGAGCGCGCCGACGAGCAGCTGTCTCGGCTGATGGTGCAGCTGGAGGAACTGGAGAGCCAGTTCGGCGAGCACGAACAGTTCCTCGGCGACATCCTGGCCAAGCGCGAGGAGCTGCTCGACACCTTCGACGCGCACCGCCAGGCGCTGCTGGACGAGCGCCAGCGCAAGGCGCAGTCGGTGTTCGACGCCGCCGCGCGCATCCTCGACGGCCTGGTGCGCCGCACCGAGCGCTTCACCACGCTCGACGAGCTCAACGCCTTCTTCGCCGGCGATCCGCTGATCCTCAAGCTGCGCGAGCTGGCCGGGCGCCTGCGCGAGTACCGCGACAGCGTCAAGGCCGACGACATCGAGGCGCGCCTGAAGGGCGTGCGCGACCAGGCGGTGCGCAGCCTGCGCGACCGCAGCGAGCTGTTCGAGGCCGGCGGCAGCGTCATCCGCCTCGGCCCGCGCCACCGCTTCAGCGTCAACACCCAGCCGCTGGACCTGACCATCCTGCCGCGCGGCGACGGCCTGGCCGTGCACCTGACCGGCACCGACTACTACGAGGCGATCCACGACCCCGAGCTCGACGCGCTGCGCGACTGGTGGCAGGTCTCGCTCGATTCCGAATCGCCGACGCTGTATCGCGGCGAATACCTGGCCGGGCTGATCCTCGATGCCGCCGTGCACGGACGCGACGGCCTGGACGTGGCCGCGCTTGAGCACGCTTTGGCGGACCCGGCCGCGCTGGACCGCCTGGTGCGCGACTTCGCCGCGCCGCGCTACCGCGAAGGCTACGAGAAGGGCATCCACGACCACGACGCCGCGCGCCTGCTGCAGGCGCTGGTGCCGCTGTACCTGGGCGCCGGTGCGCTGGTGCACGCGCCGGCGGCGCGCGCGCTGGCGCTGATGTTCTGGGCGCGCCACCAGCGCCGCGAGGAGGTGCAGGCCTGGCCGGAGCGCGCGCTCGGCGCGGAGGCGGTGCGGCGGCTGTTCGCCACCCGCGACGGCATCGATGCGCTGCGCGCCGAGATGGCGGCGGTGCTGTCGGAATTCATCGCCGAAAGCCGGCTTCCCTTCGACGCCGACCAGGCGCAGGCCGCCGCGGACTACCTGTTCGCCGAACTGCGCGAGGGCGAGCCGACCTTCGGCTTCAGCCAGTACGCGCGCGAACTGCTCGACGCGCTCGATGCGCAGCTGCAGTCGGCCGGCATGGCGGAGGGGTTCGAGCGCTCGCTGCGCCAGGCGACCACGCAGGCCGCGCAGTGGTCGCAGGTGTCGCAATGGCTGCAGGCGATGGTGCGCGACCCGCGCCACGCGGCGCTGGCCGGCTACGTGCCCGAGGCGGTGGCGCTGCGCCTGGCCGCGCGCGAGCTGCGCCACCGCAGCGTCGAGGCCACCCTGGTGGCGAAGGTCGACGGCCTGCTGGGCGAGCATCCGCGCATCGACGGCGGCAGGCTCACCATCCCGGTCGACGATTTCCTGGCCCGCTTCCGCAGCCACCGCACGCATTTCGTGCCCGGCTTCGAACGCTACCAGGCGCTGCGCCAGCGCATCGCCGCGCGCGAGCGCGAGGCGCTGCGGCTGTCGGAGTTCCGCGCGCGGCCGCTGAGCTCGTTCGTGCGCAACCGCCTGATCGACGAGGTCTACCTGGCGGTGATCGGCGACAACCTGGCCAAGCAGATGGGCACGGTGGGCGAGGACAAGCGCAGCGACCTGATGGGCCTGCTGATGATGATTTCGCCGCCCGGCTACGGCAAGACGACGCTGATGGAATACGTCGCCAGCCGCCTGGGCCTGGTTTTCATGAAGATCAACGGGCCGGCGCTGGGCCACGAGGTGCGCTCGCTCGACCCGGCACAGGCACCCGACGCCACCTCGCGCCAGGAGCTGGAGAAGCTCAACCTCGCGCTGGAGATGGGCAGCAACACCATGCTGTATGTGGACGACATCCAGCACACCCACCCGGAGTTCCTGCAGAAGTTCATCTCGCTGTGCGACGGCACGCGCCGCATCGAGGGCGTGTGGAAGGGCCGCACGAAAACCTACGACATGCGCGGCAAAAAGTTCTGCGTGGTCATGGCCGGCAATCCGTACACCGAGTCGGGCGAGGTGTTCAAGATTCCGGACATGCTGGCCAACCGCGCCGACATCTACAACCTGGGCGACGTGCTGGGCGGCATGGAGGATGCGTTCAGGCTCAGCTACATCGAGAACAGCCTGACCTCCAACCCGGTGCTGGCGCCGCTGGCCACGCGCGACCTCGCCGACCTCTACCTGCTGGCCGAGCGGGCCGAGGGCAGGGATGTCTCGACCAATGCGCTCGGCCACGCCTACAGCGGCGCCGAGGTCAACGAGATCGTCGCCACGCTGAAGACGATGATGCAGGTGCGCGACGTGGTGTATCGCGTCAACCAGCAGTACATCGCCAGCGCCGCGCAGGCCGACCGCTACCGCACCGAGCCGCCGTTCAAGCTGCAGGGCAGCTACCGCAACATGAACAAGCTGGCCGAGAAGATCTCGCCGGTGATGAACGCCGCCGAGCTGCAGCAGCTGATCGCCGACCACTACCTGGGCGAGGCCCAGCTGCTGACCACGGGCGCGGAGGAAAACCTGCTCAAGCTGGCCGAAATGCGCGGCACCATGGATGAAACCCAGGCAGAGCGGTGGGCGCAGATCAAGCGCGACTTCCTGCGCAACAAGGCGATGGGCGGCGAGGATGCCGATACCGGCGCGCGCGTGGTGGCGCAGCTGGCCGACATCGCGCAAGGCCTGGGCGCGCTGCGCAGCGCGACGCCGGTGCAGGCTGCTCCCGAGGTGCCGTGGGAGCGCCTGCTGACCTCGCTGCGCGAGAGCGTCGCCACGCGGCGCGACGAGGGCGAAGGCGCGGCGCAGTGGCTGCAGTCGCTGCCCGAGGCGATGCGCGGCGCGTTCGAGCCGGTGCTTGCGCATCTCGCCGACGGCCAGGAGCGGCAGGCGCAGCTGAACTCGGCCCTGGTGCAGATCCTCGACCTGCTGCGCACCAGGCTGGCCGAGGCGCCGGCGGCGCCGGCCAGGGCCGCGGGTAGGCGCGCGCGGCCGCAGACCGCGCAGGAGATCGAGCTGGAGGAACTGCTGCGCCAGCTGCGTTTCCGCGCCGACGAACACAAGCCCGACAAGCCGTGATGCGCGATGCGCCGCCGGTGGACCTGGACGATGCGCTGGCCGTGGTCGGCTATGGCGCGGACGCGCTGGACGAGGCGCTGGAGCCGCGCCTGGCCGATGCGCTGGACCACGCACCGGCGCAGGCGCTGGTCGCGCACCTGGACGAGCTCAGGCGCGCGCTGCAGGCCGACAGCCCGCGCGCCGCGCGCCGCGGCACCGGCCTGTTCGGACGCCTGCTCGGGCGCGACGTGCAGGCCGAGGTCGAGGCCCGGCAGCTGCGCGAGCGGCTGGGCGTGCTGCTGGCGCAGGCCGACGCCGACGCCGACGGCCTGCGCGCGCGCAGCGCGGTGCAGCAGGCGCTGCTGGAAGACATGGCCCGGGCGATGGAAGCCATCGCCGCACGCATCGCCCAGGCCCGCGCCTGGCTCGACGCGTACCCCGATGCCGGCGCCGCGCCCGGCATCGTCGCCTCGCCGCGCGAGCGCCTGGTCCAGCGCCTGGCCCAGCTCGATACCGTGCGCGCGTCCTGGACGACCGGCGTCGCCCAGCTGGCCCTGCTGCGCGACCAGTCGCTCGACCTGCTGGCCCGCTACCAGCGCATCCGCGACGTGCTGCTGCCCGTGTGGCGCCAGCATGCGCTGGGTGAAGCGGCGCAGGCCGGCGGCAGGCGCGCGGCCGAGGCCGCGAACGCCCACGCGGCCATCGAGGCGGAAGTCGCCGCGATGGCCGGTACACTCGATTCCCGACACGCCCCCGCAGGCACCGGAGCAGACCCATGACCCAGGACACCACCGGCGGCAGCGCCCTTGTTCCCGCCACCGACGCGCTCGACGAGCAGGCGCTCAAGTCGCTCGGCCTGGTCGAGGCCGACCGCGGCGCGATCGCCGAGGTCGGCAGGGCGCTGCAGGACATCACCCCCGGCAACCTGCACGTGTTCGGCCGCGAGGCCGCAGGCAAGACCTCGGCCTTTTCCAGCCAGCTGCTCGACCAGGTGCGCAACCGCGACCTCGACGCGGCCGGCGACAAGCTCGGCGAGGTGGTGCGGATCGCGCGCTCGCTCAACCTCGACAGCTTCGCCGCCAAGTCGAAGCTGCCGGTGATCGGCGGCCTGATCGACCGCATGCGCGCGTCCAAGGGCGAGCTGGTGCAGAAATTCAGCGACACCAACCAGCAGATCGAGCAGCTGCTGCAGGACGTGGCCCGCCAGCAGGGCACCCAGAACCAGCGCGTGGGCGAGTTCGACCGCATGTACGACATCGTGCTCGACGAGCGCCGCGCGCTCGGCCTGCACGTGGCCGCCGGCCGCCAGCGACTGGCCGAGCTGGCGGGCGAGCAGCAGGCGCTGGTCGGGCTGGAGGATCCGGATTCGCGCACCAGGCGTTCGGAGATCGAGAACGCGATCCGCCTGCTCGACAAGCGCGTCGGCGACCTGGCGGTGATGCAGCACGCGGCCGACCAGTCGCTGCCGATGATCCGCATCATCCAGGCCAATGCGATCCAGCTGATCGAGAAGTTCAACGCGGTGCGCAACATCACCATCCCGTCGTGGAAGCGCCAGTTCGCGATCCAGCTGTCGCTCAGCGAGCAGAAGAACGCGGTCGAGCTGTCGAACGCGATCGACGACGCCACCAACGAGATCATGCGCAGGAACGCCGACCTGATGCGCCAGACCTCGGTCGAGACCGCCAAGGCCAACCAGCGCGCGGTGATCGACGTGGCCACCCTGCGCCACGTGCACGAGCAGCTGATCCAGACGGTGGAGGAAGTGCGCGAGATCCACCGCGACGGCATGCAGCAGCGCCGCCAGGCCGAGACCGAGCTGGCCAGGCTGCGCGAGGACGTGCAGCAGCGGCTGGCGGCGCCGGTGCAGCTGTCCTGACCGCATTCTCCCCCTCTTCGAGGGGAGGGCTTTGACGTCGCCTTGCCCTGCGCCCTCTCCTTCAAGGGGAGGGCTTTGACGTCGCTTCGCCCTGCTCCCTCCCCTTCAAGGGGAGGGCCGGGGTGGGGATGGTGTTGACGCGCACCGCTACGTCGGACAGCTACACCATCCCCTCCCAACCCTCCCCTTGAAGGGGAGGGCTTCAGTATCGCTGCTGCGCGCGCCTCTTGACGTCAACACCACGTTTCCTTCGCGGCACATGAGCGTCCCGGCCGCTAGCGTGTCCGACTCCTTCCCCACAGGAGTCGATCGATGAGCCATCTCACCGGAAAACGCGTCGCCATCCTCGCCACCGACGGGTTCGAGCAGTCCGAACTGCAGGAGCCGCTGAAGGCGCTGAAGGAGCACAGTGCCGACGTCGACATCGTTTCGCCCAGGGATGGCAAGCTGCAGGGCTTCAAGCACTTCGACAAGGATGAACAGGTGTCGGTCGACGTGCAGCTGGCGCAGGCCGATGCCGGGCGCTATGACGCGCTCGTGATTCCCGGCGGCCTGTTCAACCCCGATGCGCTGCGGGTGGACCAGCAGGCGCTGGCCTTCACCCGTGAATTCTTCAGGGCCGGCAAGCCGGTCGCGGCGATCTGCCACGGCCCCTGGGTGCTGGCCAATGCGGATGTGCTCAAGGGCCGCACGGTGACCTCGGTCCCCAATATCCGCCAGGACATGGAAAACGCCGGTGCGAAGTGGGTCGATGAGGACGTGGTGGTCGACCAGGGCCTGATCACCAGCCGCACGCCAGACGACCTGCCGGCCTTCTGCGCCAAGCTGGTCGAGGAGATCGACGAGGGCCGGCACCGCGGGCAGGCGCGGTCGGTGGCGTGAGTTGTCCGGTCGTTCCCGCCTTTCGCGGGAACGACCGGCAGCAGGCGTGCACGGGGCCCGCGAAGTCCCGCCTCAGCCAGGTCGCGCCAGCAGCAGCACGAAATCCCCGAGCTGCGATCCCATCAGCACCGCGATGCTGCGCTCGCGGTCGGCGGCCAGGGTCGCGGCCGGGATCGTCGCGTCGGGCGGCAGCGCGCGGTAGGACGCGTCCTCGTCGGGCAGGACCTCGCGCACCGCGTAGCCCATCAGTACGTTGACCATCTCGCCCAGCGCGTCCAGGGCCAGCGCGTCGTCGCAGGCGTCCGCCTCGATGCCGAGCAGGGCGCAGGCCAGCGCGCGCGCGCTGTCGAGGTCGCAGGCCAGGCCGATGTCGAGCGGGTGTTCGCCCTCCACCCGCACGTGGACCACGCACGGCCACATGTTCAGCTGCTGCGGCGCGAGCACGGTGGCGGCCTGGCACTGGCTGCCCAGCATGCGCGGGAACAGCCGCGCGCACAGGCCGATCGCACTGGTGGCCAGTGCGCCCATCGGGTGGGTGGCGACCACGCGGTCGAGCGCGTTGCGCGCCTGCTCCTGGCCGGCGCGGTGCAGGGCCAGTTCGGCTTCCAGCTGCGCGGCGTCGAGCACGCCCTGTTCCACCAACACCTGGCCGATCATCTTGCGGCCGGCCTTCTGTGCCTGCAGCAGCGAGTCGAGCTGCGCCTGGTCCAGCACGCCCATGTCCAGGGCGATGTCGCCGAAGCGACGGTCCTCCACCCGCTGGCGCTGGTTGATCCGGCGCGCCTGGGCCTCGTCCAGCATGCCCTGGCTGACCGCCAGTTCGCCCAGCAGCGGGTTGGAGGCGCGCTGCGCCTCGATCGCGGCCAGCAGCTGCGGTGCGGTGACGACGCCGCGCTCCAACAGGAACTGGCCCAGGAATTTCGCTGCCATCTCGTGCCCTCTGGAATGAAAGTCGGGGCGGTCGCCGCTCAGGCGAGCACCTGGTGGAGCACGCGTTCCATCGCCTCGGGGTCGATGGGCTTTTGCAGGTAGGAGCGGGCGCCCAGGCGCAGGCATTCCTCGATGTCGCTCTGTGCGCCGAGCGAGCTGAGGATCACCACCCGCGCCTGCGGGTCGTGATCCAGGATCCGGGCCAGCGCCTGGCGGCCGTCGCATTCGGGCATTACCAGGTCGAGCAGGACCAGGTCCGGCCGCAGGGCCTGGTACTGGTCCACCGCCTGCAGGCCGTTGCCGGCCTCGCCCACTACCTGGAAGCCGGCTTCATCCAGCTGCCCGGCCGCGAGCATGCGCAGCGCCCGCGAGTCGTCGCACAGCAGCACGGTCGGTCGTGCGGTCATCGGTGTCTCCCGTTGAAAGCGGAGCCCGGGTGGGCCCTGGCCCCGTTAGCGGCCGGGGGCGGGGGTTCTTTAGGGAAGGTCCGGACAACGCTCGTCGTTCCCGCAAAGGCGGGAGGCGCCGTGCAACGGGCAGGCGCGGTCGTCAGTCGCTTTCGTGGCGGTAGTTGATCGAGCCGCGGGTTTCCACGGTGCTGGTTTCGATCTCGATGTCGAAGCCGCGGCGCAGCAGGTACTTGAGGGTGATCACCTGGCCGGTGCCGAGCAGGGAGACGCCGAAGCCCAGGTACAGGCGCGGCGAGAGCTGCTTGCCGATGCCGAGCACGCTGCCGCCGAGCGCGCGCGATTCGGACACGCCGGCGTTGTCGAGCCCAAGCCGCGCGCCCAGCTGCCCGGCGAGCATGCTGCCGCCAGCGGTGAGCGCGGCCGAGGCGGCGTCGAGCTGGCGGCCTTCGTTGGCGCTCAGGTTCGACAGCGGCCGGCCCAGCGCCAGCCAGGACAGCGCCTGCGAATCGTCGCTGGCCGGGTCGGTCCAGACCTGCACCTGGGGTGCGGAGGCGCGGCCGGTGACGCTGATGCCGGCGGTGATGTCGTGGGCCTCGATCCTGCGCTCGGCGCGGATGTCGAGCCGCGGGTCGGACACCGGGCCGTTGAAGCTCAGCCGCCCGCGGGTGACCTGCAGCCGCTGGCCGTAGGCGCTGTAGACGCCGCCGACGTCGAGCGTGCCGCTGCCGACCATCTCGCGCCCCGGCTGGGCGCGCACGCGCAGGCTGCCGCCGAGGGTGCCGTCGAGGCCGAAGCCGCGCAGGCGCACGTCCTCGCCCATGGTCAGGGTCAGGTCGAGCTCCAGCGGCGAGGCCGGCCTGCGGTCGGGATCGACCGGATCGAGCACCACCACGTCCGGCGAGGTGGAGACGCCCTGTTCCAGGCGTTCGAGCTCGATCGTCGCGCTGGGCACGACCACGGTCCCGGTGACGCGCATCGGCTGGCCCGCGGCGTAGCGCAGTTCGATGTCGGGGTCGGCCACCACCTGCAGGTCGCGGGTATTGGCCAGGCGCACGTCCTCGCCGCGCAGCGTCAGCACGAGCGGGGCGCTGGCGTCGCGCCAGTTGAGGCTGCCCTCGATCGCGAGCAGGCCATCGCCCGAGCGGACGCCGCCGGTGATGCGCGCGCCGCCGTCGGGCTGGGCCAGCAGGCGCACGTCGCCGTCCTCGAGCACGATCCCCAGCGCAGGCAGTTCGGTGCTGAAGCCGGCCAGCCGCGCCTGGCCGCCGAGTGCGGGCTGCGAGCGCGTTCCGCCCAGTTCGATGTCGGCGGTGAGGCGTCCGGTGGGCTCGACGATGTCCGGCGAGAACAGCTCCAGCCAGGTGAGCTCGTCGGTGTTGGCGTGGATCTCGCCCGACAGCGGCGAGGTCGCGCTCCAGCCGGTGGCGATGCGCGCGCGCAGTTGCCCGTCCTCGTTGAGGACGGTGGCCACGCTGGCCTCGATGCGCGCCGGGCTGAATTCGGCGTCGAGGCGCAGGTCGCGGTACTGCAGCAGGTTGCTGCGCGAGCGCCGGCTGTTGCGCAGGCCGCCTTCGGCCGAACGCAGCGACAGGTGGCCCTGCCAGGCGCTGCCGGCGGGCCGCAGTTCGCCGTCCAGGTCGATCTCGCCGTGCAGCGCCCAGCTGCGGCCGTCCTCGCGCTCGGGCAGGTAGGGCACAGCCAGCGCCAGCGGCAGCTGGACGCCCTCCACCCGCAGGCCGCGGCTTGGCCACTGCGCGTCGGCGCACAGCGAGCCGCCGTCGCTGGCGGCGAAGCAGCTGCGCGACAGGGTCCAGTTCGCGCCGTCGACGCTGTAGCTCGCCGGCGCCTGCAGCCGCCAGGTCGCGCCGCGCGCAGGTGCGAGGTCCAGCGCAGCCAGTTCGCCGCTCCAGGCGCTGCCGCGGCGCCGCGCGCTGCCCTGCAGGCTGAGCGTGCCCAGCGCCTCGCTGCGCGCGGTGGCCTCCAGGCGCAGGTTCTCGACCGCGCCGCGGGCGTCGATGCGCAGGGTGTCGAGCGCCACGCCGGCCTCGACTCCGCTGGCCTCCAGCACCAGCGCGCCGTTGGTCCGCGACCAGGGCAGGCGTCCGTCCACCCGCAGCGACGACGCGGCGTAGCCGGCCCAGCGCAGGCCGCTGCCCTCCAGGTCGGCCTCGATGTCGGGGCCGTTGCGCGGGCCGCGCGCGCGCAGGGTGGCGCGCAGGCTGCCGGCGGCGTCGGGCAGCAGGTCAGCCAGCTGCAGCGGGGCAAAGCGCGCATCGAGCTGCAGCCGGTCGCGCATGAAGCCCTCGGCCTGCACCCGGCTGTCGCCCAGGCTCAGTTCGGCCGCGCCTTCGAAATCGGTGCGCGGCCGCCCCGGCGCGCTGCCCTGCATGGCGAAGCGCGCCTGGCCACGCAGGCGCCTGCCGCGCAGGGTGCCGCCCAGTTCGCGCGCGTCCACCTCCAGGTCCAGGCCGCCGTCGTCGCGGCTGCGGCCGGTGCTGGTCAGCTGGCCGTCGACCGCGCCGGTCCAGCCCGGTGCGAAATAGCCCGGGTCGAAGCCGGCCAGGGTGGCGTCGATGCTCCATCCCAATGCGGGCGCCCAGGCCACTTCGCCGCGGGCGTCGAGGGTGCCGCCGGGCATGCTGGCGCGCAGGCTGCGCAGCTGCAGGCGCTCCATGTCGCCGCGTCCGTCGAGTTCGAGCTTCGCCTGCAGTTCGTCGCGGACGAGGGTGGCCTCGCCGGTCACGGTCCAGTCGCGGCTGCGGCCGGCCAGTTCGAGGTCGGCATCGACGCCGATGACCGGCGCCGGGTCGGCCGGCTGCGGATCGGGGGCCGCCGGATCGCCGCCGAAGCGCAGTCCGCGCGCGCCCACGGTGAAGCGGAAATCGGCCTGGCGCGGCTGCCTGAAATCGCCCCTGCCGTTGGCGGTGATGCGTCCGCCGAACACGTCGACCACCAGCGGCTGCAGCTCCAGGACTTTCTCCTGCAGCCGCAGCTTCGAAGGCTGCAGCACCGCGTGCAGGTCGCCCTGGCGCAGCTCGCCGTGCACCTCGGCGGCGCCGCCCCGGCCGTCGGCCGCGAGCGAGAACGCGAGCGGCGTGCCGGCCTCCCCGCTGCCCGAGAGCAGGGCCGGGTCGAGCGCGTCGGACTGCGCGCGCAGCGTCCAGCGCTCGCCGCGCAGGGCCAGCTGCACGCGCAGCGGGTCGGGCACGTGGCCGACGATGGCCACGTCCATCAGGTCCAGGTCGCCGCGCGCGACCAGACCCACGCGTGGCCGCGGGCGCGGGAACGGCGCCGGCAGCACCGCGGTCGCGGTCAGGTCGGTGCGGTAGTGGTCGTCCGGCGCGTAGCTGCCGTCGACCGTGAAGCGGCCGCGGTCGCTGTCCACCACCAGGTCGTGCACCGCCAGCTCGCCCTGGCGCGCGTCGATCCCGCCGCGGATGCTGGCGATGTCGATCAGCGGCGCGCCGGCGCGGGTCACGCGCAGGCCGTCGACCCGGATCGTGTCCGACTCGAGCGCCAGCGGCAGCTCGATGCGCGGCAGCACCTCCGGCCAGGTCGGCATCTCGAACGGGGCGTTGTCGACCGGCAGATCGAGCGCGGCCTGCTCCACGTCCATCGCTTCCAGGCGCAGGCGTCGGCCGATCAGCGGCGTGATCTCCGGGTCGAGCACCACCCGGCGCGCGCTGAAGGTGAGCACGGTGGGCTTGGCGCAGCCGCCGTACGCCACCGGCTCGCCGTCCACGTCCGGGCAGCCGCGCTGCACGTAGCGCACGTCGTGCATCACCAGCGGGCCGGAGGCCGGCCCTTCCGCGCGCGACCAGGTCAGTTCGGTGCCGTCCGGCAGCAGGCCGGCGACGCGCGCGAGCAGGAAGTCGCGGCCACCGAAGGTCGCCAGCAGCCAGTACAGCAGCACCGCGCCGAGTACCAGCAGCGCGCCGGCGCCGATCGTGCTGCGGACCGCCAGCACGCGCAGGCGCCGCCGGCGGCGTTCGCGCAGTTCGGCGATGCGCCGTTCGCGCTCATCGGGCGGGATGTCGTCTGGCGGGCGCGGGCCGCGGCGGAAAGCCATCTCAGAACTCCGCGCCGATGCTCAGGCCGACGGTGAACGGCGAGTCCGGGTCGTCCAGCCCGCGCGCGATGTCCAGCCGCAGCGGACCCACCGGCGAACGCCAGCGCGCGCCGATGCCCACGCCCGTATGCCAGTCGGGCGAGGTACCGTCGAAGGCGCTGCCGCTGTCGACGAATACGGCCGCGCCCCAGTTGCCGAGGAAGTAGCGCTCGTACTCCACGCTGGCGGTGAGTACATTGCGCGCGCCGATGGCGAGGTAGCCGGTTTCGCGCGGCACGCCGTCCTCGTCCTCCTCGAAGCGGGTGATGCGCGGGCCGACCTCGCGCCACTCGTAGCCGCGGATGCTGCGTCCGCCGCCGGCGTAGAAGCGCAGGCTTGGCGGCATGTCCACCAGCGCGCTGGTCCAGGTGTAGCCGGCCTCGGCGCGCAGGATCAGGCGCGAGTCCGCACCCATGCCCTTGAACGTGGTGGCGCGCGCGTGCAGCTGGGCGAAGCTGGCGTCCGAGCCGGCGCCCTCCACGCCGCTGCGCAGGGTCAGCGAGCCGCCCACGCCGCTGCGCGGGAACACCACGTCGTCGACGTTGAGGTACTGGGCGCGCAGCGAAGGGTAGGTGAAGCTGGCGTAGCGGTACTGCAGGCGGCTCGCCGGATCGCCGTTCCCGACCTCGTCCAGGTACAGCCAGCGCTCGCGCAGCGCGTGGATCGACGCGACCAGGTTGAGCTGGCGGCTGAACTGGCCGCTGCGGCTGCCGACCAGTTCGATCCGCCGGGTATCGATGTAGTCGGTCTGTTCGTCGTAGACCTGCGCGCTGACGGTGTACCAGCCGTCGCGCCAGGCGAAGGCGGGAATGCGGTACTGCAGGGTGAGGGTCTGGCGCTTGCGCGCGTAGTCCAGCTGCGCCAGCGCCTTGTGCCCGCGGTCGTTGACGAAGCGCCGCTCAACGCCCAGGCGCACGCCGGGGCCGCTGTCGGTACCGTAGCTCAGGCCGGCGACGTAGATGGTGCGCTTGGCCGGCGTCAGCCGCACATCGATCGGCACCCGGCCATCGACCGCGCGCTCGGGCTGCGGCGTGATGTCGATGTCGCTGAAATAGTCGAGCCGCGCCAGCGAGGTGCGCAGGCGGTCGAGCCGCCCCTGGTGGTAGTACTGGCCCTCTTCCCAGTACACCAGGTTCTCCAGCAGGTCGTCGCGCACGATCCGGCGCTCCTGCGTGAACACGGTGGGGCCCATGTCGTAGCGGTCGCCGCTGGTCCAGACCAGCTCGATGTCGGCGGCCCGCTCGGCGCGCGTCACCTCCACCCGGCGCGAGGAGAAGTCGGCGCCGAAATAGCCGCGTTCGGTCAGGCGGCGGCTGATCCGGACCTTGCTGGCCTCGTAGTCGGCGTGGTTGAAGATCGCGCCGGGGGACGGGATGAAGGCGTCGATGTCGGCCTGCAGGTAGCGGTCCTGGCCACCCTCGCCGATGATCGCGATGTGCGAATTGCGCACCCGCACCGGTTCGCCGGGATCGACCCGGACGGTCACCGACACTGCGCCGTTGGCGCGGCTGCGCTCGACCTCGATGGTCGGCGAGTAGAAGCCGAACGGCTCCAGCGCCTCGCGCGCCTCGGTCTCGGCCACGCGCACCAGGTAGCCCATGCGCCGGCCCGTGACCTCCTGCCCGGCCGCGTCGACCAGCGACAGCGACACGCGCACGTTGCGCTCCATCTCCTCGTCCAGGCCGAGGATCGCGACCTCGCCCACGGTGACCGCGTGCGCGGTGCCGAGCGAGAGCAGGAACAGCGCGGCGGTGGCGGCAATGCGGCGGGGGATGCGCATCGGCGCAGGATACCGAAGGGGCGTGGACGGACGTTTAACGGATGCTTGCGACGAGCGCGTCGCGACCTGTGACGCCCCCACCCCGACCCTCCCCCGCAAGCGGGGGAGGGAGCAAACCGCAGCGGCCTCCCCTGCAAGCGCAGGAGGAAGCAAGCCGCAGTGGCCTCCCCTGCAAGCGCAGGAGGAAGCAGAACGCAGTGGCCTCCCCTGCAAGCGAGGAGGGTGCAGAACGTAGCGGCCCTCCCGCGCAAGCGGAGGAGGGGGCACAACGCAGCCGCCTGCTCCTGCCCTTCCCCCTCCCCCGCAAGCGGGGGAGGGCCGGGGTGGGGGCCAGCCGGAGCGACGCCGATTCAGCCCGACAGATGCTCGATCGCCGCCACGCTCCCCAGCCGCGCCGACAGCCGCTGCAGCAGGGCCAGCCGGTTGCGGCGCAGCGCCTCGTCGTCGGCGTTCACCATCACCGCATCGAAGAACGCGTCCACCTGCGGGCGCAGCTGCGCCAGGCGGGCGAGGACCGAGGCGTAGTCGCGCTGCGCGAGCAGGGCGTCGGTATCGGCGTATGCCGTGTCGACCGCATCGGCCAGCGCCAACTCGGCCGGCTCCGCCAGCAGCGCCCGGTCCTCGACCGCGGGAACCTCGTCGCTGGCCTTGCGCAGGATGTTGCCGATGCGCTTGTTGGCCGCTGCGAGCGCCTCGGCCTCGGGCAGGTCGGCGAAGCTGCCGATGGCGGCGATGCGGCGATCGAAGTCCGTCAGCGATGCGGGCCTGCGCTCGGCCACGGCGTTGAACTGCTGGGCCGGCACGCCCTTCTCGGCGTAATAGCCGCGCAGGCGGTCGAGGATGAAATCGTACAGCTCGTGCACGGTTTGCGGGATGGGCTTTTCGAACCGGTCCTCGATGCCCTTCGGATCACGCAGAAGATTGCAGGCGCCGGTGAGGGAGGATGGCAGATCCAGGTCGAACCCACCCTCGATCATCGTCCGCGCCAGCCCCAGCGCATTGCGCCGCAGCGCGAACGGATCCTTGTTGCCGGTGGGCTTCAGGCCCACGGCGAATCCGCCGGCCAGCGTGTCCAGGCGCTCGGCGATCGCCAGCACCCGGCCCAGCGGGGACGGCGCGATGTCGTCGGCGGCAAAGCGCGGCTGCCAGGCCTCGTCGATCGCGTTCGCGACCGCGGCCCGGTCCTCGTGCGCCAGGTCGCCGAGCGAGGCATCCTGCATCGCGTAGTGGCGCCCGGCGATGCCCTGCAGCTCCGGGAACTCGTTGACCAGGCGCGACTGCAGGTCGGCCTTGGACAGCTGCGCCGCGCGCCGCGCCAGCGTTGCGTCCACGCCCGCCTGCGGCGCGATCGCCTCGGCCAGCGCCGCCACCCGCGCCACCTTGTCGGCCACCGAACCCAGCTTCGCCTGGTAGGTCACGCTGGCCAGGCCCTCGTTCATCGAGGCCAGGCCCTGCTTCATGTCCTCGATGAAGAAGAACCGCGCGTCGGCGAAGCGCGGGCGGATCACGCGTTCGTAGCCCTTGCGGATTTCCGAATCGTCGTCGGGATCGATGTTGGCCACGCCGATGAAGTGCGGACCCAGGCGGCCGTCGGCGTCGAGCACCGGGAAGAACTTCTGGTTGGCTTCCATCGTCGCCACCAGCGCCTCCTGCGGCACCGCGAGGTATTCCTCCTCGAAGGTGCACGAGACCGCGCGCGGCCATTCGACCAGGCACGCGACCTCGGCCAGGTTGCCCGCATCGATGCGGGCCACGCCGCCCGCGGCGCGCGCGGCGGCCTCGACCTGTTCGACGATGCGGTCGCGGCGCTGCTCCGGATCCACCAGCACCTTGGCCCCGCGCAGCGCCTCGACGTAGTCGCCGGGCATCGCGATCCACACCGGGCGCTCGTGCAGGAAGCGGTGGCCGCGGCTGAAGCGGTCGGCGCGCACCCCGAACACCTCGGCCTCGACCACGTCGCCGCCGAGCAGCAGCACCAGCCAGTGCACCGGGCGCGCGAACGCGAACGCGTGGTCGCCCCAACGCATCGGCTTGGGAATCGGCATGCCGGCAATGGCTTCGGCCAGCACCTCGGGCAGCAGCTCGCGCGTCCGCACGCCTGGCCTGACCGAGCGGTGCACGAAGCGCTCGCCCTTGGCGTCGGTGGTGCGCTCCAGATCGGTCCACTCCACTCCGGCCTTGGCGGCGAAACCCTGCAGCGCCTTCGTCGGCTGGCCCTCGGCATCGAGCGCGATGTTCACGTACGGACCGAACACCTCCGAGGCCTGCTCGGGCTGCTCCACCGCCACCCCCGGCAGCAGCACCGCCAGCCGCCGCGGCGTGTACAGCGGCCTGGCATCGCCGCGCTCGACCGCGATGCCGCGCCTGTCCAGCCCCGCCAGCACGCCGTCGAAGAACGCCTGCGCCAGCCCGGGCAGCGCCTTGACCGGAAGTTCTTCCGTGCCCAGTTCGATCAGCAGTGGTTGCAACTCGGACATCGAAAAACCCCGTGCTTTGAAGTCCTCCCCTTCAAGGGGAGGATTTAGGTGGGGATGGTGTTCGGATGGCAGCGTGCCAACACCATCCCCTCCCCAGCCCTCCCCTTGAAGGGGAGGGAGTAGTGTCATGCCGCTGCTTGTTTCAAGCCGGGAAACCCCAGCTTCGCGCGCTGCTCGTGGTACGCCTGCGCCACCGCCTGCGCCAGCCTGCGCACGCGCAGGATGTAGCGCTGGCGCTCGGTGACGGAGATCGCGCGGCGCGCGTCGAGCAGGTTGAAGCTGTGGCTGGCCTTGGCGACCTGGTCGTAGGCCGGCAGCGGCAGGCCGGCTTCCACGAGCTTCAGCGCCTCGGCCTCGCAGGCGTCGAAGCGGTGGAACAGCTCGGCCACGTCGGCGTGTTCGAAGTTGTAGGCGCTCTGCTCGCGCTCGTTCTGCAGGAACACGTCGCCGTAGGTGACCACGCCCTGCGGACCCTCCGTCCAGACCAGGTCGTAGACGTTGTCGCAGTTCTGCAGGTACATGCACAGCCGCTCGAGGCCGTAGGTGATCTCGCCCAGAACAGGCCGGCACTCCAGCCCGCCGGCCTGCTGGAAATACGTGAACTGGGTGACCTCCATGCCGTTGAGCCAGACCTCCCAGCCCAGGCCCCAGGCGCCGAGCGTGGGCGACTCCCAGTTGTCCTCGACCAGGCGCAGGTCGTGCACCAGCGGATCGA
>JAEWGI010000036.1 GCA_023388355.1 Pseudomonadota bacterium | reverse complement strand
CCTCGATCGACAGCTGCTGCGCGCCGTCGAGCGTCGAGAGGAAGCTCACGTTGCCGCCCGCGTCCAGGTTCACGTCATCGCCCAGCACCACGGCGGCGCCGTAGGTCTGGCTGCCGGAGCTGGTGACATCGTCCTGCAGCACGATGGTGGCCGCATCCGCCGTCAGGCTGTCGACGTTCACCGCGCCCAGGAACAGCGTGTCGTTGTTGAGGATCGAAACGACGCCACCGTCGAGCGTGACGGTGCCTTCGAAGAAGTTGTTCGCACTGTTCAGCGCGATGCCGTCTTCCGCCTCCACCCCGGTGTTTCCTGACACCTCCAGCGCGCCGGAGGCGCCCTGCTGCACGCCGCCGCCGCTGGAGACTTGCAGGCTGCCCGCGACCATGGCCCCGTCCAGGGCGACGTTGCCCCCGGCATCGATGGCGACACCGCCGGCGCCGGCATCGATGGTGCCGCCCGCCACCACGGCGCCGGTCGACGCCACGGTGATCGAGGCTTCCGGATCGCCGCCGATGCCGGTGGCGGCCAGGCTGCCGCTGGTGTTGACCGCCAGCCCCGCCAGTCCTTCGGCGAACTCGCCGCTCAGCACGATCTTGCCGCCCGCGGCGCTGATCGTGCCGGCGTTGTCGATCCCGACCGCGCCGAGCGGCGCATCGGTCACGTCGGTCAATGGCACCACCGCCTGCAGGCCGCCCGGCACCAGCTCGATCCGTGCGCTGCCCGCGGCCAGCAGGCTGGCCCGGCCCGTGCCCACGGTGATCGCGCCCGTATTGGCGTTCTCCACGCCCGCGCCGAGCAGGACCACCTGCCCGCCGGACGTGGTGATCGTGCCCTCGTTGACGATCAGGGCGCCGGCGCCGCCCGCGGTCCACTGGAACTCGCTGTTGACGTAGGCGCCGTTCTCGAATTCGACGAAGGCCTCCGCATCGGCCGGCGCCAGGGTCGAGGCGACCAGGCTGCCGACGTTCACCGTGGACCCGGCCCCGAACACGATGCCGTTGGGATTGATCAGGAAGATCGTTCCGCCGGCGGTGAGATCGCCCATGATCTGGCTGGGATCGCCGCCCAGGATCTGGTTGAGCGCGATCTGGTCGGCATCCTGGATGAACTGGACCAGGGCATCGGCGCCAATGTCGAAGGTCTCCCAGTTGATCAGCGCACGGTCCGCGGTCTGGTTGATGGTCATCACGTCGCCAACGGTAACCGGGTCGTCAGCGCCGACGATCCCGTTTGCGCCCGTCGGCAGTTCCTGCGCCAGCACACCGCCGGAGGCCAGCGCCAGGGTGATCGCCAGCATGCTCCGCCGTCCCGGACGCGGCCCGCGGGCGCGTGCGCCGCCGACGCCGCGGCCCGCGGCGAGTTCGGAGGCCACCTGCACCAGCCCCAGCGCGCGATTGAAGACGATGCGATAGACGTGGTTCATGTCGGGATCCTCAGAACGTCATGCCAAGCCGGAGCCAGGCGCGGAAATCGTCGCCATCCGAGGCTTCGGTGCCGCCCACCGGCACCGCGGCCGCCAGCCGCAGCTCCAGGTTGTGGACATGCGGCAGGCGGAACAGCAGGCCCGCGCCGGCGCCGTGGTAGCTGCGCGCCTGCGCGGGCGACAGCCCGCCGTCGGAGGCCATCACCCGGCCGTGGTCGACGAATACTTCGAACTGCAGCAGCTCGCGCCAGGGGCGACCGCCGAACGGCGAGGCGACGTCGCCGAAGCCGGGCGCGTCGACCTGGTATTCGAGCGTGGCCTGGTAGCCCAGGTCGCCGAGCGCGTCGGACACCGGCAGCGAGCGGATGCTGTCCGGGCCGCCGAGCGCGATCTGCTCCATCGGCACCAGCACGTCGCTGGTGTACTGCCCGTACAGCCGGCCGAACAGCCGCTGCGAGGGCGTGAGGTACTGCATCCGCGCCAGCGACACGCGCAGCAGGGTCCAGTTGCCGTCGCGCGCCGGCGTGACCAGGTCGGGATCGGCGGAGCGGTCGGCCAGGGCGTGGCGGATGTTGGCCTGGACCAGGTTGACCCCGCGGCTGCGGCGCGACACGTGGCGCAGCACGAAGCCGGCGTCGAGCACGTCGAATTCCTGGTCCGAGAGCGTGAAGCCCAGCGCCTGCAGCCGCGAATGCTCGCGCACCAGGCGCAGCGTGCCGTGCATCTGCAGCAGCGGCCGGTTGTGGAACTTCCAGTCCGCGCCCAGCTGGGCGATGGTGGTCGGGCCGGTCATGCCGAGCGCGGCGAACGGTCCGCTGGTCACCTCCATCTCGCTGCGCGAATACGCGGCCGACAGCGACAGGCCGTCGACCGCGTACACCGGCACCGTCCAGCCCAGCGAGGCCGAGCTGCTCTGTTCGGGCGAGAAGCCGTGCGCGTAGCCGGCGCTGATGACGTCGCCCAGGCCGAGCGCGTTGCGATACGTCAGGCCGACCTGGGCGCGGTAGCGGCCGGTGAGTTCGGTGCCGTGGTTGCTGGCGCCCAGGCTCACCGAATACGGCCGCGCCTCCTCGGTGGCGGTGATCAGCATGTCGGTTTCGCCCTGGGCCTGGCCGGGCTGCAGCACCGCCGAGGTGCCCACGCCGGGCAGGTCGCGCATGCCCAGCAGGGCGGTATCGACCTCGTCCCGGTGCAGGCTGCGTCCGGCCAGGCGTTTGGCCGGCGCGGCGATCGCGGCGCTGCGCACGCGCCGGTTGCCTTCCACCAGCACCCGGCCCAGGCGGCCTTCGAGCACTTCCAGCGCAACCATGCGGTCGGCGCCGACGGTCTGCACCGGCACGTAGGCGGTGGCGACCACGAAGCCGGCCTCGCGGTAGGCGGCGGTGACCTCTTTGGCCACGTCCTGCAGCTGGTCGAAATCCAGCGCGACCTCGTCCGCATCCCCGGCCAGGGCGCGGAACCTGGCATCGAGCAGGGCCTGGATCGACGCCGGGGTGATGCCGCGGCGCGGGTGCTCGCCGACGCCGCCGATGCGGAAGCCCCGGGTGGGCACGGTGGCCTGCGCGAACGCGCGCTCGCGCAGCGCCGGCACCTCCACTTCGGGCACCTGCAGGGTCGGCGGCGGCACGTCCTCGCGCAATGCCTCCTGCGGATCGGCCGGCTGCCAGCCGGTCGCCGGCGGCGGCTCCTGCTGTGCCCACGCCGGCGCGGCGGCCAGCCCCCAGGCGCAGGCCAGCGGCAGCAGCGCGCGCCGCCCGGCCCAGCTGCGGCGTCGACCGTTCGCAGCGACTTCAGGCATGTCCCGACTCCATCTCATGTCCAGATCCAGCGCGACGCGACGATCGCGACCAGCACCGCCGCGACCGCCAGCAGCGGCACGCGCCAGCGCCTGCCGGCGATCGGCCCGTCGTGAACCTCGTGTGCTCCCCGCTCCAGATTGCCACGTGCGGGCGACGCCTGCTCCACGTGCAGCGGATTGCGCTCGGTCACGTCCAGGCGTTCGCGCAGCGATGCCAGCAGCCTGCGGCGGCGTTCGCGATAGGTCGCGCGGCTGATCCCGCCCTGCTGGTAGCTGTCGCCCAGCGCCTGCAGCGCCGCGTTCGCATCGCGCTCCCAGCTGCTCATTTCAGCTCCCGCAGCACGCGGAAGCCGACATCGGCCTGCGCGGATCCCGAATCGGCGCGCCGCGCCTCGACCGTGCATTCCGACCACAGGCTCGAATAGCTGCCGCCCTGCACCGCCAGGCTGCCGCCGCTGTCGGTCCATTCCCAGACGTTGCCGCTCATGTTGATCAGCCCCCATGGGTTGGTGGCGCGTCCGCGCGCGGACACCGGCGCGCCGTCGCTGCCGGCATCGGCGGTCGGCGGCACGCAGTTGCTGTCGGGCGCCTGGCGCCAGTTGGCGGACGCGTGCGCGGCGTGCCGCCATTCGGCTTCGGTCGGCAGGCGATGGCGCCAGCCGCCGGTGGCGTGCACCAGCCAGCGCGCATAGGCGCGGGCCTGCGATGCGGGAATGCCGGTGGCCGGCAGGGTGCCGGCGGCGGCGCTGGGCACCGGCAGCGGCCGGCAGCGGCCGGTGGTGCTGCAGTAGACGTTGAACTCGTTGATCGTCACCTCGGCGCGCGAGAGCGCATAGGGCTTGCCGCCGGCGACGCCCGGCACCACCACGAAGGTCGGCCCGCGGCCGGCGCCGATGGCGTCGTAGCAGAACCGGCCGCGCCCGGCGAGGCCGGGCCTGCCGCAGGGATCGGGACCGTCGGGAATCGGCGGCAGCACGTCGTCGGGATCGACCGCGGCGGCGGTGGTGGCGGCCGTGGTCGGCGGCGGGACGCGCTCGGCCCTCCCGCCGGCGCGGCGGCCGGCACCTGCGCGGGGGGAACCGGCATCGGAGGCGGCCGCGGGCGCGAGCGTGCGCAGCTTCGCGCGCAGGCTGCCTTCGGGCAGGCGTCCGCGTTCGCGCAGCTGGGCTTCGAGCGTTTCCAGGCCGGCGCCGTCGCTGCGTGCGATCTCGTCGAGCTGCGCCACCAGCGCGGCGTGGGCCTGCGCATCCAGCGGCGTCTGCGCGGCCCCCTGGATCGCCACGACCAGCGCATAGCGGGTGCGCGCCCGCTGCAGGTCCGTGCGCTCGCCGAGCAGTTCCGCGGCCTGGTCCAGCAGGCCCGCGGCCGCGGTCACGTCGCCGCCGCCCGCGCTGCGGTTGGCCGCCTCCAGCCAGGCGCCGGCGGCAAGCGCCGGTGCCTGCCGGGTGGTGAAGGCATCGGTGGGCGCCACTTCGCGCAGGCGCAGGAGCGATTCGCGGATCTTGCCCAGGTCCCCGGCCGCGGCCGCGTGGCGCAGCGATTCGGCGCGGGCGCGGGCCTCGGCCGCCCCGGCTTCCGCAGCCAGGCGCGCATCCAGGGCCTGCTCCAGTCCCTGCAGGCGGGCCTGCTCGGCCAGCAGCGCCGGCGCCTGCGGCGCCTGTTCCAGGCCGAACGCGACCAGGCCGCTGGCGCGCGCCAGCTCGCGCGGTTCACGCGCGCCCGAGGCCTGGTGCGCGATCGCGCGCGCCAGCGCCTCGACCAGCGCCTCGTCGCCGCTTTCCAGTCCATCCTCGCGCAGCAGGTCCAGCGCCGCGGCGACGTCGGCCTGCCAGCCCGGATCGTTCGACGGCTGGGCGATGCGCGCGGCCAGCAGGGTGCGCGCGGCTGCCGCATCGCGCGGCGCGTCGTCGGCGGGGCGGCGGCGGCTGGCCTCGAGCGCGACCGCGGCCTCCAGGTCGGCACCGGCCAGCTCCAGACGCAGCGAGTCCGGGAACTGGATCCGCGCTTCGTCGAGCCGCGCCGTGGCCAGGTCCAGCCGGCCCGCGTCGACGGCCGCGGCCACCGCTTCGGCGAAGGCCAGCTCCAGCCCGGGGTGGCGCAGCAGCACGCTGTCCGGATCCATCGCGCGGATGTTGCGCAGGGTGTCGGCCGCGTCCGCGTCGCCGGCCACGTCGAAGATCGCGCCCGATTCGATCTGCGCGGTCAGCCGGCTGTCGAGCGCGTTGAGCACCTCGGGCTTCTCGTCGGCCATGCGCTGCGCGCGCTCGTCGAGCGTGGGCGAGAACAGCCGCAGCCGGTTGCGCAGTTCGAACACGCCCTGCGCCAGCACGTAGTCGTAGCGGCCCTGGTCCGGGGCCCACAGCGCGTCGAGGCGGCGCAGCAGGAACGATTCGATGCGCTGGTTCTCGCGCAGCACCAGCGCGTCGCGGTCCTCGGGCGCAAGCGCCGACAGCGCCGCCGTCGCCGCCGCCTCGTCGGCGAAGCCGTCCTCGCCCTCGGACGAGAAGCCGGCGACCACCGCCGCCAGCTGGCGCTGGTGCATCCAGTGGCTGACGCCCCAGCCCGCGCCGCCCACCGCCAGCGCCAGCGCGGTGCCGTAGCCGGCCAGCGGCAGCAGGCGCTCGCGCGCAGGCACCTCCCGCAGGCCTTCGAGCAGCGCTTCCACCGAGGGCAGGCGGTCCTTGGCGCGGAATGCGACCGCATGGCGCAGGGCCGCGGCCTGGCGCCGGGTCAGGCCCTTGACCTTCGGCGGTGTGCGGCCTTCGCGCAGCGCGACTTCGGCACTGGCCTTCCCGAACGGATGGCGGCCGGTGAGCAGTTCGTGGCAGACGCAGCCCAGTGCGTAGACGTCGTCGGACGGCGAGGGTTCGCCGCCCTCGATCATTTCCAGGCTGGCGTAGGCCGGCGTCAGCGCGCCCAGGGTGGACGCGTCGAACACGGTGACCTCGCCGCTGCCGCCGCTGTGCTTGCCGGCGCGGGCGATGCCGAAGTCGAACACCTTGGCCACGCCTTCGGCGGTGACCATGACGTTGCCGGGCTTGAAGTCGGAATGGACGATGCCGGCCGCGTGCGCGCGGGCCAGCGCCCGGCCCATGCCCTCGATCAGCGGCCGCGCCTGGGCCAGCGGCATGCCGTTGAAGGCGCGCTCGCGGATCAGGCTGCGCAGGTCGGCGCCGTCGATGTATTCCATCGTCATGAAGACGATGGTCCCGGCCTTGTCGAAATCGTAGACGCGCACGATGTTGTCGTGCGCCAGCTGCTGCGAGCGGCGCGACTCGCGCTGCAGCGCCACCAGCGAATCGGGGTGGCGACGGAACTCGTCGTTGAGCACCTTCACCGCGAGGTAGGGATCGCGGTCGTGGGCTTCGACCTTGCGTTCGTCGCGCGCCAGGTAGACCACGCCCATGCCGCCACGGCCGAGCTCGCGCTCGAGCAGGAAGCGGCCCTTGAGCAGCATGCCCACGCCGGCCACCTCGCCGGCCGCGGCGTCGGCGATCTGCGCCCAGTCGGCGCTGGCCATGCTGCCCGAGGTGCTGGCGCGGGTGCCGGCGGTGGGACCGGTGCCGGGTTCGCGCGGGCGCGGCTGCGGCGCGCGCGGATCGACCCGGGTCGCGTCCTCGACGGTCCCGGGCTGCTGCGGCGGCGGCACTCGCGCAGCCACCGGCATCACCACGGTGGCATCGTCGCTGCCGGCGCGCAGCGCGTCCATGCGCGTGCGCAGCGTGCGCAACGTCGCGTCGTCGAGCTCGTCGCGGAAGCGCTGCAGGGTCACCACGCCGGCGCTGTATTCGGCCTCGGGCAGCACGCCGCGCGCCGACATCGCCTCGAGCACGCTGCCCAGGTCCATCTCGCCGCGGCACAGCGCGGCCACCAGTTCGGTCACGTCCGCTCCATTCGTGTTCATGGCCGGGCCTCCTCGAAGCGCACCGCGATCGCGGAGACGTTGTCGCGCGCCGCGCGCTGGAGGGCGAGGTCGAACAGCCGCCCCACCAGCCGCCCGGGATCGCGCGCGCGGCCGCATTCGAGGTCCAGCTCCTCGTCGCCGATCTCCTTGTTGATCCCGTCCGAGCACAGCACGAAGGTCGAACCGGCGCCGCTGGCGGCGATGGTCCAGTCGACGAACAGCTCCGGCTGCGCGCCGACCGCGCGGGTCAGCGCGCCCGGCGGCGGCTGGTCGGGCTGGGTGGTGACGCCGCCGAAACGGGTCACGTCCTCCTTCTGCCCGTGCACGTGGTCGGTCGTGATCTGGCGCAGCCGGCGCTGGTCGAAGCAGTAGCCGCGGCTGTCGCCGACCCAGCCGCACAGGACCACGTCGCGGTCGTGCACCAGCACCACCACGGTCGAGCCGATCAGGTCGATGCCGCGATCGCCGGCGATCCGGATCAGGTCGGCGTTGACCGCTTCGAGCGCGTCCTCGATCGCGTCGATGAAGTCGCACAGGTCGTCCGGACGCTGCAGCGCCGCCAGGCGCTCGACGATCATGCGGCTGGCCAGGTCGCCCGCGGTATGGCCGCCGAGCCCGTCGGCCACCACCCACATTCCGGCCTCGTCGCGCACCAGGATCGCGTCCTCGTTGCAGCGACGCACCTTGCCTGTTTCGCTGCGGCCGCAGGAGCGGGGCACGGTGGCGCGCATCAGGCCACCTCCGCGCGCGCATCGGCGCGCAGGAAGCCGATGAAGGCGGTCGCGTCGGGCAGCCCGCGGCCCAGGTACAGCGCGCCGGCGTCGCCGAAATCGCCCGGATGCCACCACAGCGAGCAGCCCTCGCCGGACAGGTGGCCCCACAGCGCCGCGGGCAGGTGCCGGTCGGCGTCCCACCGCAGCCACAGGTCGCGGCTGCGCCGGTCGATGCCCGCGGGCAGGCTCGGCAGGGTGGGCTCGTCCAGCGATGCGGGCAGGTCGAGGGCGGCGATCGCGGCGTCGAAGCGCGCGGCGTCGACGCCCGGATCGGCCTGCGCGGCCCACGCCACCGCGGCGGCGGCGTCGTACCAGCCGCCGCCGTCGGCGAGCACGCCCGGATGCGCGAGGCTGTCCACGCGCGCGGCCACCACCATCGGGAAACAGCGGCCGACCCGGTCGATGCCCGGCAGCAGCACGCCGCACCAGGCTTCGCGCCCGGCGATCCCCGGCGACAGCAGGAAACGCCATGCCGGCGCGCCGCGATAGGCCTCGCTCCAGCGCGCGCCGAGGCGGTCGCGGGCGCTGGCCACGGCTTGCGAAAAGGCGCGGTCCCACGGATCGAGGAATTCCGGCGGCAGCCGCCGCTGCACGAAATCGCCGGCCCCGGGCAGCTTGCCGAAATAGCCCGGCGCCGCGCTCATGCCTGCGCTCCGCAGCGGAACGCCTGGAGCGCGCCGTCGACGAACGGATTGCGCAGGCTGGCGGCCTGCAGCGGCAGCGCCACGGTGCCGCCGGCAAGTGTGTAGCGGGCCACGAAATCGACGTCGGACAGCTGGGTCAGCGACTGCTCGCGCAGCAGCCGGAACAGCGCCCACTCCCCCTGATGCACGATGCGGCCGATCTGGCCGCCCTGGATGTCGAACGCGGTGATCGAGGCCTGCCCCGGCGTGGGTCCGGGCCACCGCATCGGCGCCACCCGGTCGCCGCCCTGGGCGCTGTCGTAGGTCTGGCCGTCGATGTCCACCAGCACCCGCGCGATCAGCCCGCCCACCACCGGTCGGCGCAGGGTGAAGCGCACTTCCGGCAGCGGCCCGGCGCGGAAGTAGGCGCGGCGGATGCCGTCGGCGGCCTGCATCCGGGCCGGCAGCGCGGCCGGGCCGCCGGTCATTCCCGGCCCCTCGCGCCAGCGCCAGGGCGTGCGGCTGCTGTCGATCAGGCGCGCCAGCGATTCGCGGTACAGGCTGTCGAAGCGGCCGCCCTGGGCGAACAGTTCGCCGAAGTCCTGCAGCGGAATCTCCGTTTCGGCGGTCGGGTCGAACGGATAGCGGCCGCGCACGTAGTCGGCGCAGTCGCTGCCGATCGCCTCGCGCGCCTGCGCGGCCAGCGCGTCGCGCGCGCCGCTGGCCACCAGCGACTCGCTGTCGCCGGTCAGGGTCGACAGCCAGCCGGCGACCGGTGGCGGCAGCTGCGAGACGAGCTGGCGCGCGGCCAGCAGCTGCGGATTCGGCTGGCCGGCGTCGAACGAGGTCATGGTCAGCAGCGCCTTGCCCAGTTCGTCGATCGCGACCAGGGTGCGGTCCAGCGGGGTCGCGCCCGCGGCGCCTTCGGTGAGCCGGTTGAGTTCGGCGAAATGGGCCTCGATCGACGCACCCGGCTCGGCCGCCTCCGCCGCTCCGCCGCCCAGCACCGCCTGCAGCGCCTTGTTGCGCGCGGCCGCCTGTTCGGCCGCGGCGCCGGCCGCGGCGGCGGCCTTCTCCGCCAGCGCGCCGGTCGCACCCTCCGCTTCGGGCTGGCGCAGCATGCCGGTGGTGTGCGTGCGCACCAGTTGCAGCAGCAGCCGCAGCGGCGAACCCGGGCCCGAGACCTTGGCCGCCACCAGGCTGGCCTGCTGCAGGTCGTCGGCCGGCTGCAGGCGCAGGTCGGCCAGCAGTTCGTCCCAGGCACGCACGTAGTCCTGTTCGTACAGCGCCTGCACCTGCTGCACGGTGCGCGCGCGCCCGAGCGCATCGCCCCGCGCGGTGCCCAGCACCCAGTCGTCGGCGAGGAAGCGTTCGACCTCGGCCTCGATCCCGCCGCCGACCTGGGCGGCGAACACCGGCTGGGTGTACATCGCCGGCCAGGGTTCGGACAGCGGCTTGCCGCTGTCGCGCCGGAACACGTCGCCAAGCAGGCCCATGGCCTGCTCCAGGTTCGCCTCCGCGGCCACCTGGTCCTGCAGCGACAGGCGCAGGCTGCTGTAGACCAGCGAGGACAGGTCGGCCGGGCGCAGGGTGTTGCGCGCCTGCTCCACGCGGGCCTCGTCGACCGGCAGCGCGCGCAGCGCATCGGGTTCGTCCAGCAGCGCCTGCAGGTGCGACGACAGCGCGGTCTGCAGCACCGGATCGCGCGGGAACATCCGCCGCCACTCGATCGCCGCCAGCGTGCCCAGCTCCTCGGCGTCGGCGTGGCGCGGCTGGCCCAGCATCAGATAGCCCTTGAGGTAGTAGTACAGCGCCTGGAGGTCGTCGGCGTGGCCGGCCAGGCCGCGCCGGAACTGCGCGCCCAGCGCCGGCACCAGGCTGGCGTTGAGCTCGCGCAGGTAGGCATCGCGCAGCTGAGCGCCCACCGCGCGGCCCTGGAACAGGCCGGCGCGCATCGACCACGGCACCTCGTTGCGGTGGCGGTCGGCGACGTCGACCACCGGCCGCAGCGCCTCCAGCCGCTGCAGGGTGAGCGCGGTGTACTGCTCGGGGGTGGCGGCCGATTCGAGCGCGGCTACGGTCGGGCGCGCGTCGAGCGCGGCGCGCACGTCGGCCAGGTAGCGCACGTTGCGCGCATAGCTGGTGGCCATCGCCGCCAGCAGCGCGATGCTGCCCAGGCCGATCGCCGCCACCACCGCGGCCATCGCCAGCCGCCGGCGGCGGTCGCCGGCCGGATTGCGGCCGACGAAGCCGGCCTCGGCGAATACCACCTGGCGCAGCAGCCGTTCCACGAAGAAGGTGCGCCGCTGCGCGCCCGGCGCCTGCACCCGCGCGGCGTCGACGCCGAAGGTGCGCGCAACCGCGCTCATCATCCGGTCGATCGGCGTGCCTTCCTGGGTGCCCGAGGTCATGTACACGCCGCGCAGCAGCGGCGCCGGCCCGTAGGCGTGGCCGGCGAACACGCTCTCGACGAACTCGCGCGCGGTGTCGCCGAAGGCGGCGAACTGCTGCGGGAACGAGAGGATGGCCGCGCGCCGGCTGCGGTCGCGCTCGTGATGCAGGCGGTCGACAAGGCGCGCGTTGAGGCGGTCGAGCAGTTCGTTGAAGCCGGAGGCGAAGCCGCGCGCGGCGCTGCCGTCCACGGTCTTTTCGACCGGGAAGGTCATGCCCCAGACCTGGGCGCGCTGGTCGGGGTTGAGATCGTCGAAGAATTCGCCGAAGCCGGCGACCAGGTCGCACTTGGTGAACACCAGGTACACCGGCACCTGCACCTTGAGCTGTTCGTAGAGCTCGTCCAGGCGCCGACGCACCGCCTGCACGTGGGCGTCGCGCTCGGCCTCGTCGAGCAGCAGCAGGTCGGACATGCTCATCGTCACCACCACGCCGTCGACCGGGCGCTCGCGGCGGAACCGGCGCAGCAGGCGCAGGAAGCCGGCCCAGCCCTCGGCGTCGGCGCGCGCGTCCGAATCCTGGGTGGTGTAGCGGCCGGCGGTGTCGAGGAACACCGCTTCGCCGGTGAACCACCAGTCGCAGTTGCGGGTGCCGCCGACGCCGCGCAGCGCTTCCTTGCCGAACTGCCCGGCGAGCGGGAACTCGAGCCCGGAATTGCGGATCAGGGTGCTCTTGCCCGAGCCCGGCGGGCCGATCACCACGTACCAGGGCAGTGCGTACAGGCTGCGCCGCCCGCCGCGCTTGCGCAGCAGCTTCACCGCCTCGCGGAAGCGCGATTCGAGCTGCGCGCGCTCGGCCGCGGCGGCCGCGTCGCGTTCGTCGCCCACGCGCGTGGCGGCGGTCGCCTCCAGCGCCTGGTCCATGCGCCGCGCGCTCGCGCGGCGGCGCAGCGCCAGCACCAGCAGCACCACCGCCCACACCAGCAGCAGGCCCAGCATCGTCGCCAGGCGCACGCTGGCCGGCGCCAGCGGCTCGCGGCCGGCGATCGCGATCCACGGCCCGGCCACCCACACCAGCGCGCACAGCACCAGCACCGCCAGCAGCGACAGGAACCAGCCCGACTTCATGATCTCCACAGCCTTGCGCATGGCCTTCAGTCCCCCGGCTGGTACAGGATCTCGACGCGCCGGTTGCGCGCCCGGTTCTCGGGCAGCGACACTGGCGTGGCCAGCGGCTGCGAGGCGCCCGCACCGACCACGTCGATGCGGTCGACGTCGCCGAGCGACGCGGCCAGCAGGTCGGCCACGGCGCGCGCGCGCGCGGTCGACAGCTCGTAGTTGTCCTTGTAGCGAAGCGAGCGCAGCGGCTGGTCGTCGGTATGCCCGACCACCAGGACCCGTCCGGACAGCTGCTCCAGCGCATCGGCCACGCGCCGCACCAGGGCCTGCGCGTCGCTGCCGAGGGTTTCGCCGCCGGAGGCGAACATGGTTCCGGCCGACAGCCGCACGCGCGCCTGTCCGTCGGCGCGCTCCTCGACTTCCAGCAGCCCGGCCTGCGATTCGTTCGACAGCAGCTGGGCCAGGCTCAGGCGCGGCGCGACGCGCGGTGCATCGCCCGGCGGCGGCACCGGCTCGAGCGCGATGCGCGCGGCCTCGGCGCCGATCGGCGCGGCCTGTTCGTTGAGCCGCGCATGGAACCAGGTGAACGCGGCCAGCAGCACGCAGGCCGCGAGCCCTGCCGCGATCCACGGCACGAACCGGACCAGCAGCCGGCCGCGGCGGCCCTCGATGCCGCGCCAGTGCGGCGACAGCGCCTCGTCGGGCTGGCCGCGCTGGGCGCGGATGCGGCGGTAGAGGTCGTCCTGGATGTCGGACAGGCGCGCGCGGCCGCCGGCCTCGATCTGGTAGCGGCCGGAAAACCCAAGCGCCAGGCAGGCGTACATCAGCTCCAGCAGGTCGATGTGGCGCGGCACGTCCTGGAGCAGGCGTTCGAGCAGCTGGAAGAACTTCGCGCCGCCGTAGGACTCGCCGTGGAAGGTCACCAGCAGGGTGCGGCCGGACCAGCCGCTGTGCTCGCCCCACGGCGAGTTGAGCACCGCCTCGTCGACCATCGCGCACAGCACGTAGCGCGCGGCCGTGGCCGCCTGCGCGGGCACGCCCAGGTCAGCCAGGCGCGCGTCGAAGCGGCGCACCTGCGCCTGCACCTGCGCGCGCAGCGCCTCGGCGTCGCCGGCGGCGGTGCTGTGGCGCAGCTGCACCGCCAGCAGCAGCAGCGGGCTGGCCGCCTGCACCAGCGGGTTGAGTCCGCTGCCGAGGAAGGCGCCGATCTCCTCGCTCGCGTTCAGCGCGTAGCCGGTCGCCGGCGGCGGCACCGGCGCCGGGCCGGGACCTGCGCGGCGCGCGCTGACGATGGTCGCGTCGTCCAGCGGATCGTGCCCGTGCGTACTCATGCGTTCACCCCCTGATCGCCCACAGCTGCAGGTCCAGGCCCGGATGGTCGTTGCCGAAATGCAGGGCGATTCCGCCCGCGGTCTTCAGTTCGCGCCACAGCGCAGCCTGGCGATCGAGTTCGAAATAGACGAAGCCGGCGTGGTAGGGAATCTGCCGCGGCGCCACCGGCATCGGCGCCAGGCCCACGCCCGGCAGCTGCAGGTTGACCAGGTCGCGGATCTTCTCGACCGGGCCGATCTTGGCCAGCGTCGGCAGCTGGCGGCGCAGGTCCTCGGCGGGCTGGTCGGCGCGCGCGGCGAGTACGAACGCGGCGCTGTCGAACAGGGTCGGGTCCGGCGCCACCGCCACCCACACGCCGTACTTGCGCTGCTGCACCGGGATCGCCAGCGCGTTCTGCTCCAGCACCGCGCTCAGGCTGCCGCGCAGTGCGGCGATCACCGGCTCGAAGCTGGCCTGCTGGGCCTCGTGCCGGTACGGCGGCAGGGTCGGCGGGCGCTTGCCCGGCGCGGTGAAGGTGGCCAGTTCGCCGGCCATCGCCACCAGCGCGGCGTACAGGGTTTCCGGATGCGGGCTGGCGGCATCGGCCCAGTGCCGCACCAGCGGCTGCCAGCGGTTGACCGTCTGCAGCAGCAGGAAGTCGGCGATCTCGGCCGCGCCGCCGCGGTCGGTCACCGCCACCCGGCCGGCCAGCGCTTCGCCGCGCTGGTGCAGCAGGCCGAGCAGTTCGGACAGGAACGTGGCCAGCCGCGGCGCGGCGCGACAGTCGAGCGCGGTCGGGATGAAGGCCTCGTCGAGCAGCACGCGGTTGTCGGCGCGGCACTCCACCACCCGCGCCAGCGGGATCCGCGCCAGGCCCTCAAGCGAGCGCGACTCGGGCAGCAGCCGCGTCGCCAGGGCGCCGACTTCCAGCGCCACGCTGCCGTCGACGCTGCCGGAGGCGTCGATGGCCTCGGTCTCGTGCACGCGGTAGCGCACCAGGCGGTCGGCCGGCGCGTCGGGCCAGGCGCTGTCGGGCTGCGAGGGCGAGCGCAGCGGCAGGGTCAGGTACACGACCTCGTCGCGGCAGCCCGGTTCGATCTCGAGCGCGGCCGGCAGCGGATCGTCGTCGGGCATCGCGAACGGGGTGCCGTCGGGGAACACGCCGCGCGCGCGGCGCAGGCCGATGCGGCCGACCGCGAGCAGGTCGGGCTCGAGCTCGAGTTCGGTGAAGCCCCAGGACTGTCCGCGCAGGCCACCGGCGCGCAGCTCGATGCGCCGTTCGAGATAGCGCTCGTGCTGCTGCAGGTGCTGGGGCCGCAGGAACAGCCCCTCGCTCCAGACGATCTTGTTGTTCTGCGTCATCCGCTCGCTGCCCGCCCGGCGCCGCGGCCGCGCCGTGCGGGCGCGACTGGCGTCCCCCGGGCGAACCGCTGGGTTGAGATCGCGGCGCGCCGGTCGACGCGCCATGCCGCCTGGATTCTCGCCAGCGGTGCCGCGCGCGGCCCGACAATTCGTCTCAGCGCGGGGCCCGTCAGCGCGGGGCCCGGCGCCGGGCCGTCTTCAGCCGCGCCAGCTGGGCCTCGTAGGCGCGGGCGAACTCGTCGCCGAACAGGGTGCGGAAACATTCGTCCGGATCGCGCGAGGCGCGCGCGAAGTCCTCGCGGTAGCGCTCCCAGTAGCGGCCCTTGCCGGCGAAGGCGCGGCGCCCGTTGGCGTCGACCTCGCGTTCGAGCCGGTCCGGGTTGAAGTGCGCGAGCAGCGATTCGAACGCCGCGCGCATGCCGGCAAGCATCGCCATCTGGTGGCAGCGGATGTCGTCGAAGGCGTCCTCGAACGCGGTCGCGCCGCTGAGGAAGGCGCCGTCGGGCTGCAGCAGGCGGCGCATCGCCTCGTCCGGGGTGGCGGCGAACTTGAGCGGATTGTTCTCGCTGCGCTGGATGATGGTGACCGGCAGGCGAAAGGTGTTCTTGATCTCGGCGCGCGCGCGCAGGACCTCCATCACGCCGTCGACGACGATGGCCAGGATCGCATCGGTGTCCGGCGACTGCGGGGCTGCGGCGGGCGCGGCGGCGGCGGGCGCCGGCTCCGGCGGAGGTGCGGGCCGCGGGGCGGGCGCAGGCGCGGCGGCGAAGTCGCCGCGGGTCAGGTCCCATTCCTCCGGCAGCACCGGCGCCGGGGACGCCGGCTGCGGCGGCCGGAAGTGGTCGGCGCTGGCGGCGCTGTGGTTCCAGCCGGCGCTGGCGGACGCCGCGGCGGACGCCTCGGGAACGGGGTCGAACAGGCGCAGCGGATCGAGTTCGGCGCTGCCGCCGAGTCCGGCCAACGGGTCGTCGAGCGGGTCCGCGGCCTGCGCCCGCGGCGCGGGCGCAGGCTGCAGCAGCAGGTCCCAGGGATCGTCGGCGACCGCCGCCGCGGGCGCGGGCGGCGGCGCGGGCGCAGCG
>JAEWGI010000080.1 GCA_023388355.1 Pseudomonadota bacterium | reverse complement strand
TGCTGCGCCGCATCCATGCGGGTGCTCACGTCTCAGTCGCCATGGATCGACAGGTGCAGCGCGTGCAGCCGGCGCGCGTCGGCGCTGGCGACGCGGAAGCTGAAGCGTCCGAGCGTCAGCTCCTCGCCGGCCTCGGGCAGGTGGCCGATGGCGGCGGTGACCAGGCCGCCGATGGTGTCGTACTCGTCGTCGTCGAAGTCGGCGCCGAAGCGCTCGTTGAAGTCGTCGATCGGGGTCAGCGCGTCGACCACGTACTGGCCGTCGGCCTGGGCGGCGATCAGCGCCTCGGGGTCTTCGGCATCGTCGTGCTCGTCGTCGATCTCGCCGACGATCTCCTCGAGCACGTCCTCGATGGTGATCACGCCGGCGACCCCGCCGTATTCGTCGATCACGATCGCCATGTGGTTGCGCGACTGGCGGAACTCGCGCAGCAGCACGTTGAGCATCTTCGATTCGGGGATCAGCACCGCCGGCCGCAGCAGCGAGTGGATCGTTTCGGGACCGTTGTCGGCGATCACGCCGCGCAGCAGGTCCTTGGCCAGCAGGATGCCGAGGATCTCATCCTTGTCCTCGCCGTGGACCGGAAAGCGCGAATGGCCCGACTCCACCACCCGTTTCATCAGGTCCAGCAGCCTGGCATCGGCAGGCAGGGCCACCATCTGCGAACGCGACACCATCACGTCGCCAACGGTCATGTCGGACACGGCCAGCGCGCCCTCCATCATCCGCAGGGTGTCGGCCTCGATCAGGCCGTCCGAATGGGTGTCGCGCAGCAGCTCGACCAGGTCGTCGCGGGTGCTGGGCTCGCCGGAAATGGCGGAACTGAGCCGTTCCAGCCAGCTGCGCCTTTTTTCCGGAATCTTCTCGGGAGATTCGGAGGCGCTACTACTGTCGTCCTCGGACATTGCAGTAAGTGCTTGATCTTGAAATCGCCCTCGGGGGCGGCGGGCCCAGTCTACCGGGTCCGGGGCGGCGGCCCAAATCGCCGGCCGGACCGGGCGCCGGTCAGGGTCGGGTGCGGTCCGGCAGCCGATAGGGGTCCTCGATCCCCAGCCCGGCCAGGATCTCGCGCTCGAGCTGCTCCATCGCCTCGGCCTCGCGGCTGTTGCCATGGTCCCAGCCCAGCAGGTGCAGCACGCCGTGCACGGTGAGGTGGGCGTAGTGCGCGACCGCCGGCTTGCCCTGCTCGCGCGCCTCGCGCGCCACCACCGGCGCGCAGACCACCAGGTCGCCCAGCAGCGGCATGCGCACCCCCGGCGGCAGGCCTTCGGGCAGGTCGGCCGGGAAGCTGAGCACGTTGGTGGCGTAGTCGCGGCCGCGGTAGTGGCGGTTGAGCGCGCGGCCCTCGCGGGTGCCGACCACCCGGATCGCCAGGTCGGCCTCGCGGATGCGGCCGGCCAGCGCCGCCGCGGCCCATTTCCGGAACGACACCGCCGCCGGCAGCCCCTTGCGCGGGACCGCATAGCCCACGGCGATGTCGAGGCGGATGGGACCTCTGGTCATGGTGCCAGTCTAACCGGCCCGCGGGCGCGCGGCGGTCGCGGGTGTCGCTGCCGTGGGTGCGCCGCGTGGTTCAGTCCGCGCGCCAGTCACCGGGGCCGTACTCGATCACCACCACGTCCGCATCGCGCGACAGCGCGGCCAGTTCCGCCTCGTCGGCCTGCGCGCGGCAGTTGCTGGCATCGCTGCGTGCCTGCGCCGCCACCAGCTGGCGCATGAGCATCTCGCCCATCTCCCGCTCCGGCAGGCTCGTGTCGACCTCGATGCTGGTGTCGCCGCAGCTGCCAAGATTGTAGGCCTGCACCGCGGGCACCAGCGCGTGCATGGCGCGGTCGGCGAGCGCGGCGAACGAGTCATGGTCGATCCGCGACGTGGCCGCGCTGATGCGGCCCTTGAAGAAGTACAGGTGACGGTAGAGCAGGTAGCCGCGCGAGTGCATGGGCAGCCACTCGTCCTCCGCCTGGCCCGGGTATTCGTAGGCCAGCTCGAGCATGCGCCCGTCCACGCGCCGGTCGGCGCCCAGGAGCGTGGCGAGCATCGCGGCGCGCTCGTCCGCGTCCCCGTCTCCGTTGGCGGCGGCCGATACCTGCAGCGGCCCGGCGCCGGGACCGCCGGCGTGTCGATCGTCGGCAGGTGGCGGCAGCGGGATATCGAACTCCACCGCATCGGCCACGGCCAGGCCGCGGTAGTGGCCCGCCTGCTGCGCGGCATCGAGCGTGGCCCGGAAATCGCGCATGCCCCGGTCGAGCGTCGCCTCGGTCTCGCCATGGCCGATCGGGTACACGAACAGGTCGATGCGGGTCTCGTCGCTCCCGGGCAGCGCATAGCGCAGCGAGACCCCGGCGAACCGTTGCGCCGGGTCGTAGCGGCTGTCCTGGAGCACGAACTCGCCCACGCGATGCGGCGCGATCACCAGGGTGCGTTCGATGAACGCCTGTGCCGGCGCGTCCCCGGCAGGAGCGGCGGCATGAGCCAGGAGCAGGGCCAGCATGCAGGCGGTACGGCGTCCGAACATGGCCGGCTCCGGTGGTGCGGACGCTCCCCGGCGCCCGACAGGGGCATCCTAGCCGGCCGGGCCGCTCTGCGCATCGGCGGCGTCGCGGCGGTCGTAGGCGTCCACGATCCGCGCCACCAGCGGGTGGCGGACCACGTCGCGGGCCTCGAAGAAGGTGAAGCTGACCCCGTCCACGCCGCGCAGCACCTCGATCGCGTCCTTGAGGCCGGATTTCATGTGCCTGGGCAGGTCGATCTGGGTCATGTCGCCGGTGACCACGGCGGTGGAACCGAAGCCCAGCCGGGTCAGGAACATCTTCATCTGCTCGATGGTGGTGTTCTGCGCCTCGTCCAGGATCACGAACGCGTCGTTGAGCGTGCGCCCGCGCATGTAGGCCAGCGGCGCGATCTCGATGACGTTCTTTTCAAGCAGCTTGAGCACCTTTTCCACGCCCAGCATCTCGTACAGCGCGTCGTACAGTGGACGCAGATAGGGGTCGACTTTCTGGCTCAGGTCGCCGGGCAGGAAGCCGAGCTTCTCTCCGGCCTCGACCGCCGGGCGCACCAGCACCAGCCGCTGCACCCGCGATTCGTTGAGCGCGTCGACCGCCATCGCCACCGCCAGGAAGGTCTTGCCGGTGCCGGCCGGGCCGACGCCGAAGTTGATGTCGTGGATGGAAATCGCGTGCAGGTAGCCGGCCTGGTTCGGGCCGCGGCCGCGGATGGTGCCGCGCTTGACCCGGATCGCGACGTCCTGGGGCAGCACGCGGCCATCGTCCTCCTGGCCCCCAGCCGCGGCCAGGCGCAGGTGGATCGCGCTGGCGTCGAAGGTTTCCTCCGCGGCCTCGTCATAGAGCTGGCGCAGCAGCGCCTCGGCGCGTGCCACGGCCTTGCCCTCGCGCCCGGTGACGCGGAACACGTTGCCGCGGCTGGCGATCTCCACGCCCAGGCTCAGTTCGATCTGGCGCAGGTGGGCGTCGAACGGCCCGGCGACGTTGGCCAGGCGCTCGTTGTCGGCCGGATCGAGGGTGAAATCGCGCTGCGGTCGGGACATGGCGAAAACCGGGGCAGGAAAACGGATGCGGCCGCTACTTTAGCGTCCGGGGCGCTGGCGGCGCCCGCGCGGAAGGATCGCGCGTGGCGGCGGTTCATTGCGTGAACGCTTCGCCGCGCCGGCGCGCACTCGGGTTGGCCCCGGCTGTGGCGCTGGCCCGTGTGGCGCTACCCTCGGTGCCGAGGGCCGCACTGTCGCGGCCATCCTGCAAGGACACCGCAATGCTCCGCGCCCACTGCATCCACCGCGCCGGCGACGCGCGATGATCGCGCACCGCCGGCATCGCCCGCGCGTCGCGGACTGCGCCACGACGCTCCTGGTCGCGCTTGCGCTGGCTGCCTGCAGCGGCGCGCACGCGCCGGCCGCCGGTGAGGCGCGCGCAGCCATGCCGGACGGTGCGGCTGCGGCCGGGCCCGCGGTGCGCCCGGACCTGGTCGACCCGCGGCCCCTGCAGGGCGCCGGCGCGGCCGCGTTCGACGCCGACAGTTCGCGCCTGGCCTGGGCCGCGGAGAACGGCGGCGTGCGCGTCCTCGACCTCGAGCGCCTCGACGGCGAGCGCCGTCTGGGCGTGGAGGCCGAGGTCGGCGACGTGGCGTTCGCGCCGGACGGAGCGCTGTGGCTGATCGCGGCGGGCGAACCGCAGCTGTGGCGCGACGGCGCGCTGGCCTGCCGCGCGCAGGACGTGGAAGCCGACCGCCTGCTCGCGGTCGATGGCGAAGGCGTGGTGGTGGTGCGCTACGCGCACGGCGGCGGCGTGGGCATGATCCGGCACCAAGCCTGGCTCGACCCGCAGTGCGCGCAGGTGGATGCGCGCGTCGATCCGCTGCCGGAGGGGATCGAAGGTTCGGATGCCGACCGCGGCGCGCCGCTTGGCCGCGACAGCCTGCAGCCGGCGCATCTTGCGCCCGCCGAGCTGGGCGCGCACCTGGCGCAGGTGCAGCTGCCCGCCGGCGCGGGCGTGGAGCAGGCGGTGGCGGTGTCGCCGGACGGTCGCTGGTGGGTGCTGGCAGGCGTCCAGGGCCGCACGCTGTGGCGGCGCGAGCAGCCCTGAGCCGGGTTCGCGGCGCGAGCCGCCTCAGCCGTCCGCGTCGTTCCCCGTCACCACGCGCCCGCGCAGCGAATTGCTCATCGCCTCGGTAATCGCCACGTCCACGAACTGCCCCACCAGCCGCGCCGGCGCGGCGAAATTCACCGAACGCATGTTCTCGGTCTTGCCGGTCAGCTCGGCCGGATCGCGGCGCGACGGGCCTACCACCAGCACTCGCTGCACGCTGCCCACCATCGCCTGCGAGATCCGCGCCGCGTTGGCGTTGATCGCGGCCTGCAGGCGCGACAGGCGCGCATGCCTGACCTCGTCGGAGACATCGTCGGGCAGGTCGGCCGCGGGCGTGCCCGGCCGGCGCGAATAGATGAAGGAGAACGACTGGTCGAAGCCGACGTCCTCGATCAGCTTCATTGTCTTGTCGAAATCGGCCTCGGTCTCGCCAGGGAAGCCGACGATGAAGTCGGACGAGATCGAGATGTCCGGCCGCACCTCGCGCAGCCTGCGGATCTTCTGCTTGAACTCGATCGCGGTGTAGCCGCGCTTCATTGCCGCCAGGATCCGGTCGCTGCCCGACTGCACCGGCAGGTGCAGGTAGTTGGCCAGCTGCGGCACGTCGCGGTAGGCCTCGACCAGCGAGTCGGAAAACTCCAGCGGGTGCGAAGTGGTGAAGCGGATGCGGTCGATGCCGTCGATTTCGGCGATCGTGCGGATCAGCAGGCCGAGGTCGGCCAGATCATCGCTTCCCTCCATCGCGCCGCGATAGGCGTTGACGTTCTGGCCCAGCAGGTTGACTTCGCGCACGCCCTGGCCGGCCAGCTGCACGACCTCCACCAGCACGTCCTCGAACGGCCGGCTGATCTCGGTGCCGCGGGTGTAGGGCACCACGCAGAAGCTGCAGTACTTCGAGCAGCCCTCCATGATCGAAACGAAGGCGCTTGGCCCCTCGGCGCGCGGCTCGGGCAGGCGGTCGAACTTTTCGATCTCGGGGAAGCTGATGTCCACCTGCGGGCGCTGCTGCTCGCGGCGGGCGCGGATCAGCTCCGGCAGGCGGTGCAGGGTCTGCGGGCCGAACACCAGGTCGACGTAGGGCGCGCGCTTCACGATCGCCTCGCCTTCCTGCGACGCCACGCAGCCGCCCACGCCGATGATCACCTCGCGGCCGTCGGCCCTGCGCCGGCTTTCCTTGAGCAGGCGCCAGCGGCCGAGCTGGCTGAACACCTTCTCCTGCGCCTTCTCGCGGATCGAGCAGGTGTTGACCAGGACCACGTCGGCTTCCTCGACGTTCGCGGTCAGCTCCAGGCCGTCGCTGGCGGCAAGCACGTCGGCCATCCGGGCCGAGTCGTACTCGTTCATCTGGCAGCCGTGGGTCTGGATGAACAGCTTGCCGCGCGAGGCCACCGGGGCGGCGGCGGGAGCGGCGGCGGACGCGGAATCCGCGAGGATGGGCAATCGGGTCATCGACGTGTTCCGGGGGCGCGGCGGTCAGTCCGGGCCGGAGGTCTGGGCAGGTGCGGTGGCGCCGCGCGGGAGCCTTCCCGCCATCGGCGGCCGCCAGTGTAGGCCCTGGCGGCGCCCGCGGCATCGCCACGTCCGTTTCCGGAACCGTGCGCCGTTTAACAATCAAGCACTTGGAATGTGGACTTGAAGGGTGGACACTGCGCGCATGAAAGGGGGATGGGGTTTCAGGGCGGTCCTGGGGCTGGCGCTGTTGGCGCTGGCCACGCCGTCGTGGGCCGGCACCATCTACCGCTGCGACGCGGCCGACGGAACCCGCAGCTACGTCAGCAAGCGGGTCAAGGGCGCCAGCTGCAAGGCGGTGAGCAATTACCGCAGCGCGCCCAGCCGCGCGCCGAAGCCGGCCGCGTGGCTGCCGGCGGCCGGCAGCGCTTCCCCGGCCAATGCGGTGGCCGGTTCGCCCGCCTCGGTCAACAGCAATCCGCCGGCGACGTTCATGGGCGGGGCCGGCTCCACCGCCACCGCGCGCGCGCCTGCGGCTGCGGTGCCGGCCGTGGCCTCGACCACGCCGGGCGCCTCCACCCGCCGCCTGCAGCAGGGGCAGGTGTACTCCTACATCAAGGACGGCGTGCGCCACTACACCAGCCAGCCGCCGCGCGGCGGCGGCGCCAGCGCGGTGCGCACCATCCGCTACAGCTTCTTCGAGACCTGCTACGCCTGTGCGCCGCTGCCGGGGGTGAACTTCGGCAACGTGCGCCTGAACACCGCCTCCTACGCGGCCGAGGTCAAGGCGGCGGCGGCCGAGTTCGGGGTCGAGGAAGCGATCGTGCGTGCGGTCATGCACGCCGAATCGGCCTTCAATCCGAATGCGCTCTCGCGCGCCGGCGCCCAGGGCCTGATGCAGCTGATGCCGGCCACCGCACGGCGCTTCGGCGTGGCCAACCCCTACGACCCGGGGCAGAACATCCGCGGCGGGGTGGAATACCTGGCCTGGCTGCTCAAGCGCTTCAACGGCGACCTGACCCTGGCCGCGGCCGGCTACAACGCCGGCGAAGGCGCGGTGGACCGCCACAAGGGCGTGCCGCCGTACAGCGAGACCCAGCGCTACGTGGTCCGCGTGGGGCAGCTGGCCGAACGCTACCGCGGCCATCTGGCCGCGAACTGAGCCTGCGCGCGCCGCGCCGCGCGCGACCGCCGCAGCCACCGACGGCAATGGGGGGGCTGCGGCGCACGGAACCCCGCTGCGGCGCGCGTTCGCGCGTCCGGGCTGCGCGAACCGCTGTCCGTGGCCCGACTGCGGCTGCCCGCAGCAGCCGTCGCCGTCCGCGCCAAACCGCTGATCCGCCGTGGAAAATCACCGCACGCATGCGGCAGACGTTGTCGCCGGATTCAGCGTTCCGTTACACTTCGTCGTTCTTTGCGCCCGCGTCCGGGGACGGTGCGGTGCGCGGCAGCCACATTTTCTAGACAGCTACCGAAAAGGTTTCGCGGAGAGCCGGATGGCCAACGAAGCGGTATTCGATCCCGCCGACGGCGGGGAGCCCGATCACAAGGGCCGGCGTCGGTTCCTGACCGCCACCACGGTGGCCGTGGGCGCCGTGGGCGCCGGCTTCGCGGCGGTCCCGTTCATCAAGTCCTGGAACCCCAGCGCGCGCGCGCAGCTGGCGGGTGCCCCGGTGACCGTGGACATCAGCGCCCTGCAGGAAGGCCAGCGCCTGGTGGTGGAATGGCGCGGCCAGCCGATCTGGATCGTGAAGCGCTCCGAGGCCATCCTCGCCGCGCTGCCCACGCTCGACGACCAGCTGCGCGACCCGAATTCCGAAAACGCCGACCAGCAGCCGGCCTATATCCAGGCCGAAAGCCCGCAGCTGCGTTCGTTCAAGCCGGAGATCTCGGTCCTGGTGGGCCTGTGCACGCACCTGGGCTGCTCGCCGGAGATGGTCGCCGAGATCCGCCCGGCGCCGTTCGACCCGAACTGGAAGGGCGGCTATTTCTGCCCCTGCCACAAGTCGAAGTTCGACATGGCCGGGCGCGTCTACCAGGGCGTGCCGGCGCCGACCAACCTCGTGGTGCCTCCGCACCATTTCGCGGACGACAGCACCGTCGTCGTCGGCGTCGACCCGGGAGCGGCGTGACATGTCGAAGGTGATCGAACGCAGCGTCAACGGCGTGTGGGACTGGTTCACCGCGCGTGCGCCGGGCTTCATGCCGTTCTACCGCAAGCACATGTCGGAGTACTACGCTCCGAAGAACTTCAACATCTGGTACATCTTCGGCGTCCTGTCGATCGTGGTGCTGGCCAACCAGATCCTGACCGGCATCTTCCTGACGATGCACTTCAAGCCGAGCGCGGAGGAAGCCTTCGCCTCGGTCGAGTACATCATGCGCGACGTGGAGTGGGGCTGGCTGATCCGCTACATGCACAGCACCGGCGCCTCGCTGTTCTTCATCGTGGTCTACATCCACATGTTCCGCGGGCTGATGTACGGCAGCTACCAGAAGCCGCGCGAGCTGGTGTGGATCCTGGGCATGCTGATCTACCTGGTGCTGATGGCCGAGGCGTTCCTGGGCTACGTGCTGCCCTGGGGTCAGATGTCGTTCTGGGGCGCGAAGGTGATCATCTCGCTGTTCGGCGCGATCCCGGTGATCGGCAACGGCCTGACCGAGTGGATCATGGGCGACTACCTGCCCAGCGACGCCACCCTCAACCGCTTCTTCGCCCTGCACGTGATCGCCCTGCCGCTGGTGCTGCTGCTGCTGGTGGTGCTGCATCTGGGCGCGCTGCACGAGGTCGGGTCGAGCAATCCCGACGGCGTGGAGATCAAGAAGGGTCCGAAGGGCAACCGCTGGTCGCCCAACGCGCCGGCCGACGGCATTCCGTTCCACCCGTACTACACCGTGAAGGACAGCTTCTACGTCTGCTTCTTCATGATCATCGCGGCCTTCATCATCTTCTTCACGCCGGCGCTGGGCGGCTGGTTCCTCGAGCACGACAACTTCACCGAGGCCAACCGCCTGGTGACGCCCGAGCACATCAAGCCGGTGTGGTACTACACGCCCTACTACGCGATGCTGCGCGTGGTGCCGCACAAGCTCTCGGGCGTGCTGGTGATGTTCGGCGCGATCGCGATCCTGTTCCTGGTGCCGTGGCTGGACCGGGCGAAGGTGAAGTCCTACCGCTACCGCGGCCTGCTGTCGAAGGTGCTGCTGGGGCTGTTCGCGATCGCCTTCATCTGGCTGGGCAAGATCGGCGCCGGCCCGGGCACCGACCCGGTCGAGACGATCATCGGCCGCTTCCTGACCGCCTTCTACTTCCTGTTCTTCCTGACCATGCCCCTGTGGACGAGTTGGGACAAGACCAAGCCGGTGCCGGATCGGGTGACGATGCATGAATAAGAACCTCCTCGCCCGCATCGCCGCGCTCGCCTGCGGCATGCTCCTGTCGTTCTCCGCGCTTGCCGCCGGCGGCGGCAACCTGCAGCAGGCCGGCACCGACATCGGCGACCGCGCGTCGCTGCAGCGCGGCGCGCAGCTGTTCATGAACTACTGCGCCGGCTGCCACTCGCTCAAGTACCTGCGCTACTCGCGCATGGCCGAGGACCTCGGGCTGACCGAGGAAGAGGTGATGAACAACCTCAACCTCACCGGCGCGAGCTTCGGCGAGCACATCGTCTCGTCGATGCCGGCCGAACAGGCCGCGACGTGGTTCGGCCAGGTGCCGCCCGACCTCACCCTGGTCACCCGGGTGCGCGGCAGCGACTGGGTCTACACCTACATGAAGTCGTTCTACCTCGACGAGACCCGTCCGCTGGGCTGGAACAACACCCTGTTCCCGAACGCCTCGATGCCCAACCCGTTCTGGCAGCAGCAGGGCCTGCAGCGCGCGGTGTTCGGCGAGGCCGACGCGACCGGGGAGGCGCCGGTCGAGCACCTGGAGATCGCCACGCCCGGCACCCAGACCGCGGCCGAGTTCGACCAGACCATCCGGGACCTGACCACCTTCCTGGAATACGCGGGCGAGCCCGCGGCGCTCAAGCGCCAGAGCATCGGCGTGTGGGTGCTCCTCTTCCTGTCGTTCCTGACGCTGCTCGCATGGCTGCTCAAGAACGAGTACTGGAGGGACGTGCACTAGTCCGGCGATGCCGCGGGGGCACGCCGATCCGGGCGAAACGGATCGCGTCGCCTGCGGTTGCGCGGACGCCAGAACCGGGGTGACCGGCCGCGATGGGCGGACGGCACCGTGCGATCGGCGGATTCCGGTCGCGGGAGAAGGCCGTTGATGGCTGCGAGTCCACGTATGCGCAATGCAATGACCCTGTATTCGTCCGTCGACGACGTGCTGTGCCACCGGGTGAGGCTGGTGCTCGCCGCGAAGGGCGTGACCTACGACCTGGTCGCGGTCGACCCGCAGAACCCGCCGCCGGACCTGATCGACCTCAACCCGTACCACTCGGTGCCGACCCTGGTCGAGCGCGACCAGGTGCTGTACGCGGCCAGCGTGGTCAGCGAATACCTGGACGAGCGCTACCCGCACCCGCCGCTGATGCCGGTCGACCCGCTGTCGCGCGCCCGGCTGCGCCTGGCGATGCTGCGCATCGAGCACGACTGGGTGCCGCAGGTGCAGGCGATCCAGTTCGGCGGCAAGCAGCAGGCCGATGCCGGGCGCAAGCGCCTGAAGGAACTGCTCACCGCCTCGATCCCGCTGTTCAAGGCCAGCAAGTTCTTCCTCAACCCGGAAATGAGCCTGGCCGACTGCGCGATGGCGCCGATCATCTGGCGCCTGCCGGCGCTGGACGTGCCGCTGCCCAAGGACGGCAAGGTGATCGAGGAATACGGCAACCGCATCTTCCGCAACCCGGGCTTCGTGCGCAGCCTGACGTCGCAGGAGAAGAACCTGCGCGACCTGCCGGAGTGATGGCCCTGCCGCCGCGACAGGCGGGAGCCGCCGCCTGCGCGCCCAGATCCCGGTAGACGCGATGCCCGATACCCCCCCCGGCATGACCAGCCATCGCCCGTACCTGCTGCGGGCGCTGTACGAGTGGATCGCCGACAACGGCATGACGCCGCACATCCTGGTGGACGCGGCGCATGCCGGCGTGCGCGTGCCCGCGCACACGATCAAGGACGGGCGGGTGGTCCTGAACATCGCCGACCGCGCAGTGGCGAGGCTGGAACTGGACAACGATGCGGTGCGGTTCACCGCCCGCTTCGGCGGCGTCAGCCACCCCGTGCTGGTGCCGGTGGCGGCGATACTGGCGATCTACGCCCGCGAAACCGGCCAGGGCATGGCCCTGCCCGAGGACGTGGGCCCCGGGCAGCCGCCACCGGACGATGACGATCCCTCGCCACCCGACGACACCCCGGACGACGACTCCGCACCCAGGCGCGGTGCGCACCTGCGCGTCATCAAGTAGCGCAGGGCCTCCTGCGCGGGCCGCTCCGGTGCGCCGTCGCCAGCCGGGCCCGGCGCGCGCCTAGTGCAGCGTCACCGCCTGCGTCGCCCGCGCCGGTCCGATGAACTGCACCAGCCGCTCGCCGTGCAGCACCAGCCGGCCGACGTGGCGGTCGAATCCGTCCTCGGAATACTCGAAGCGGAAACTACGCTCCAGGCCCAGCCGCCCATCGTGCCGCCGCCGCAGCCGCAGCCCGCTGGCGTGCGCGCTCTGGTCGAGCCAGATCACCCCCGCCGCACGACAGGCATCGCGCCCCAGCTGCGCCGCCCGCTCGGCCGCCGCGCGCGACGCGTTCCACCAGGCATAGCCGGCCGAGCCGGCGAGCATCAGGGCGATCAGTGCGGGGAAGTCGGGCATGGGCGCAATGTGGCGGCGGGACTGCGCGAATGCAATCGCCGTGGATCTGCGGGCGGGGAGCGCCCTGGCCCATGGATCGGGACGCTACCGGTCGGGATCCGTCGACGGAAGGCCCCGGACATCGTCCTGGACGGCTCCGGCAAGCGGCAACAGGATCAACGCCGGGCCGTTTCCGCCAGGGTCTGATCGAGCAGCGCGGCCAGACGCGCGCCGGCCAGCCCGACCTGCCGCTCCGCGGTCGGGCGATGGCGGTGCAGGTAGCTGTCGTCGATCCTGGATCCGCTCGGGTAGACGCCGGGGGCCAGGGCGATCGCGCATGCCTGTTCGGCCCACGCGCGGGGGGCTGCGCGGGTGTGGCGGCCGGTGTCTGCAGGCTGCCGGGCCGAATCGAGCTGCAGCCGCTTCGTGTATGCGTCTTCGTCCAGCCGCGCCGACCGTAGTAGCGGCGTATCCCAGACCGCGTGCAGATTCGTGCCCCGGCCATGCAACCGCAGCTGCACCGTGTTGCCGCCGCGGTCGCGTGCGTAGCCCGCGTGCATCGGCTGGTGCACGTCGCCGACGAAGTGGACCAGGAATTTCAGCGCCTGCAGCCGATCGGCGTCGCTGCGGCTTCGGTTGCCAAGGATCGCGGCCTGGGCGTCGATCGCCTCGACCACGCAGTTGCCGCCGCGGCAGGCGGCCTGGGCGTCGTAGCGGCAGCCCAGCTCGCCGAGGTTGACGTAGTGCCAGCGCGCGGAGCGCCGGCCCAGACCCGGATCGCTGGCGCGCAGCTCGTCGGCCCAGTTGGCGGCGTCGGCCAGCGAGTGCAGGCCTTCGCCGGCAAGCAGCCGTTCGACTTCCCGCCAGGTGGCCGCATCCAGCTGCGGCTGCGCCAGTCGCGCCACCAGGCGATGGCCGAGCGGACCCCACGCGTGCGCGGCCAGAGGCCAGGACAGGGCAAGGAAACAGGCGGCGATGGCAGCGATGCGGAGCATCGCGGCACTCTACCCGAAGCCGCCACCAATCATTGCATTCGCAACCACCGCCGGGCGCAGCGCGCTTCAGGTGTTTCGCGCCGGTACTGCTAGAATTGGCGCTCTTTCCCAACCCTTTCCGGGAGTCCGCGCACCATGGCGATCAAGGTAGGCATCAACGGGTTCGGCCGCATCGGCCGCAACGTCCTGCGTTCGGCGGTCGAGAACTTCGACGACATCCAGATCGTCGCCATCAACGACCTGCTCGAGCCGGACTACCTGGCCTACATGCTGCGCTACGACTCGGTGCACGGGCGATTCAAGGGCGAGGTGTCGGTGGAGGGCAACACCCTGATCGTCAACGGCAACCGCATCCGCCTGACCCAGGAGCGCGACCCGGCCAACCTGAAGTGGGACGAGGTGGGCGCGGACGTGGTGATCGAGTCGACCGGCCTGTTTCTCGACAAGACCACCGCGCAGAAGCACCTGGATGCCGGCGCGAAGAAGGTGGTGCTGTCGGCGCCGTCGAAGGACGACACACCGATGTTCGTCTTCGGCGTCAACCACGAGACCTACAAGGGCGAGGCGATCATCTCCAACGCCTCGTGCACCACCAACTGCCTGGCGCCGGTGGCCAAGGTGCTGCACGACAAGTGGGGCATCAAGCGTGGCCTGATGACCACCGTGCACGCGGCCACCGCCACCCAGAAGACGGTCGACGGCCCGAGCAACAAGGACTGGCGCGGCGGCCGCGGCATCCTCGAGAACATCATTCCCTCGTCCACCGGCGCGGCCAAGGCCGTGGGCGTGGTGATTCCCTCGCTCAACAAGAAGCTCACCGGCATGAGCTTCCGCGTGCCGACCTCCGACGTGTCCGTGGTCGACCTGACCGTCGAACTGGACAAGCCGGCCAGCTACGACGAGATCAAGGCCGAGATGAAGGCGCAGAGCGAAGGCGCGCTCAAGGGCATCCTCGGCTACACCGAGGACAAGGTGGTGGCCACCGACTTCGTCGGCGAGACCTGCACCTCGGTGTTCGACGCCGACGCCGGCATCGCGCTCGATCCCACCTTCGTCAAGCTGGTGGCCTGGTACGACAACGAGTGGGGCTACTCCAACAAGTGCCTGGAAATGGTGCGCGTGGTGGCCGGCAAGTAAGCCGGCGGTAGCTACCGGCAGTACCTGGAGCCCCGCGTGAGCGGGGCTTCTTGTTTTGGGTCCGTCCGTTGTCCTGCTAGACGCCTGGCTTGCGCGCCCATATGGCGTAGCGGGTGACCGCGCAGAGCGAGAAGTAAACCGCACCCGCCAGGATGAACCACCATGGCTGGATCCATGGGCTGGTGGGTGGCAGGCGATCGAACCCGACCTGTGGGATCGACAGATGTTGCATCGCGTGATCGGTGAAGCCGCCGCGTGGCATGGAAGACGATAGGTCGTTGGCGATGGAGAAGATCGTCAGGAAGACGCCGAAATGGATTAGGAGCTTGAGTCCTTCAATCGTCCAGGTGCTGTCACGACGCGTGGAGGTGTAGATCAGGGCCTTGCCCATCAGCATCGAGAGCATGGAGACCAGCAGCCACGCACTCGGCAGGGCCTGCATCGCCTTGATCGCTACCAGGCCGACCAAATACAGTGCGCCGCACAAGCATGTGATCGCCTTGATCCTGTCGGCCAAGGGATTCTCCATGTGAAGCATGAACAGGCAGGACAAGGCCGCCAATGCGGGAAATTCAAGGACGATGAGCACGATGGCCGAGAACACGCTTTCCGTGCCAATCGCTAACGGTGATTGCCAGACCAGGATCAGGAAGATCGCACTGACGGCGTCGGGGAAAGCCGCGAGAAGCCGGTGGGTGGTAGGGTTGCGAAAGGCCTGCCTACCGCGCTGGTCGCGCCCTGGCGACGTTGAAGACGATTGGATCATCCGGGGTCGAACTGCACAGGCTTGTCTGCTGATCGCCGCCGCGAAACAGGCGGAATCCGACGGTGCCATACGGATTGGATATTTTCCAGCATGGTAGTGAGGGGGCATGGGGCGGTGAGGTGGCCGGCAAGTAAGCCGGCGGTAGCCACAAGCGATACCCGAAGCCCCGCTGTCGCGGGGCTTCTTGTTTTCGCCCGCCGCCCGGCTAAGGTGGCCGGCATTGCGCCCGGCCGGGCGCACGAGGGGATGGCGCGATGGAAGGACTCTTGACCCTGCTGGTGCTGGTGGTGCTGGCGATTCCGGTGCTGCTGGTGGTGGCGCTGGCGTCGATCAGCGGACTGAAGCGACGGGTGGTGGACCTGGAAGACACGGTTGGCCAGCTGCGCGCCGGCCTGGCCGGGCTGGAGGCCGCCGGGCGTCGCGCGAGCGCTGCGTCCGCGACCGCTCCGGCAGACGTTCGCGCTGCCCCCACGGTACGACCACAGCCGCGGCCGCAGTCGGCGTCGCCGCACGCGCAGCCGCCGTCCCGGGCGCAATCACCGGCGCAGCAGCAGTCCGTGCCGCAGCAGGCGCCGGTCGACCCTGTCGGCGCAGCATCCGCGCATGCGCAGGAGTCCGCGGACCTGGCAGCGGGCGCGGGCGCCGCAGCATCGGGAGCTGTCGACATGCAGGCGGGACCGGCTCCGACCGTCGCGGCCGACGGCGTTCCGCGACCGCAGACCGCCGGCGCCGGGCCCGGTACGACGTCCGCGCCCCCGCTGCCTCCGCCGCTGCCCGCGCACGCGGCCTCCAAGACTGCGTTGCCTCCGTCTCCGCCGCGGCGTCCGCCGCCGGGCGATGGCGGTGGCGCGTTCCTGCGTGCGGTGCAGCGCTGGTTCACCGTGGGCAACGTGCCGGTGAAGGTCGGCATGCTGGTGCTGCTGGCGGGCGTGGCCGCGCTGCTCAAGTACGCCAACGAGCAGGGCTGGCTGCAGCTGCCGATCGAGCTGCGGCTGGCCGGCGTCTCGCTCGCCGCGCTGGGCGGGCTGGTGTTCGGCTGGCGCCAGCGGCTGCAGCGTCCGGCCTTTGCGCTGGCGCTGCAGGGCGGGGCGATCGGCGTGCTGCTGCTGGTGGTGTTCGCCGCCTTCAAGTTGTACGGCCTGGCGCCGGCCGGCGCGGCGTTCGGGCTGAGCATCGTGCTGATCGCGGGGCTGGGCGTGCTGGCCGTGCTGCAGGATTCGCGCACCCTGGCCGTGCTGGGCATCCTTGCCGGCTTCCTGGCGCCGATCTGGCTGTCGACCGGCAGCGGCAACCACGTCGCGCTGTTCTCGTATTACGCGGTGCTCAACGCGGCGATCCTCGCCATCGCCTGGGTGAAGTCGTGGCGCGCGCTCAACCTGCTCGGCTTCGTGTTCACCTGGGGCATCGGCATCGCCTGGGGCGTGCTGGCGTACACGCCGGCGAACCAGGCCAGCACGCAGCCGTTCCTTGTCCTGTTCTTCGCCTTCTACCTGCTGCTGCCGATCCTGTACGCGCGCCGGCGACCGCCCTCGCGCCGCGACCTGATCGACGGCTGCCTGCTGTTCGGCACGCCGCTGATCGCGTTCTCGCTGCAGGCGGGGCTGATGGGCGGGGCGCGCATGCCGCTGGCGTACTGCGCGCTGGGGCTCTCCGCGCTGTACGCGCTGCTGGCGTGGCTGCTGCGGCGGCGCGCAGGCTATGTGCTGCTGTCGCAGGCGCATGCGCTGCTGGCGGTGGGCTTCGCCACGCTGTCGGTGCCGCTGGCGCTGTCCGCGCAGGCCACCGCCAGCGTGTTCGCGCTCGAGGGCGCGGCGCTGGTGTGGCTGGGGCTGCGCCAGGGCCGGGCCCTGCCGCAGCTCGCCGGTGCGGGCCTGCAGCTGGCCGCCGCGGTGGCCTACGCGCTCGGCGCCGACGCCGTGTACGACCTGCAGCCGCTGGCCAACCCGGCGTTCATGGGCATGCTGCTGATCGCGCTGTCCGGCTTCGCCAGCGCCTGGGCATGCCGCGCGGCGGGCGAGCCGCGGATCGCCCTGGCCTACTACCTGTGGGGACTGGCGTGGTGGTGCGGCAACCTGCATGCGGAGATCACCAGCTTCGTGCACGGCGATGTCCGGATCGATGCGCTGCTCGCGGCCACCGCGCTCACTGGCTGGCTGGCGGCGGAGGCGTACCGGCTGCGGCCCGCGCGCGCGCTGGTCGTCACCAGCCTGGTGGCGCTGGCGGCCGGGGTGCCGTTTGCACTCGGCCAGATGGACGCGCACGAACATCCGTTCGGCGGCGCAGGCGCGCTGGCCTGGCTGGCCTATGCGCTGCTGGGCGCGCGCAGCCTGGTCTGCCTGCGCGGTGGCGGGGACCGCACCGGCGACTGGGCGCAGTTCGCATGGTGGATGACGTGGCCCCTGGTGCTGTCGCTGTCGGCGACCTGGCTGTTCCACGACCAGGGCTTCGGACGAGGCTGGATCCTGGCCCTGGCCGCGGCGCCCTGGGTCCTGCTGCTGGTGGCGTCGATCCGCGGGTGGCCGCTGCTGCGCATGCCGCGCGACGCAGAGTTCGATCGACTGCGTCCGGTGCTGCAGTCGGTGGTCGCCCTGCTGCTGGCGGTCTGGTGGCTGGCGACCCAGTTCGCTTCTGGCGACCCGGCCCCGCTGGCGTGGGTGGCCGTGCTCAACCCGCTGGAGCTGCTCCAGGTGGCGCTGCTGGTGATGCTGGCGCGCTGGCTGTGGTCGGGCCACGCGCAGGCGCTGGAGGGCGCGCGCGTCGGGCTGCTGTCGGGCGCGGGCTTCATGCTCGTCACCGCGCTCACCCTGCGGTCTGTGCACCACTGGGGCGGGGTGCCGTGGGACGGGGCGATGTTCGACCACACCCTGGCGCAGACCAGCCTGACCGTGGTCTGGAGCGTGCTGGGCGTGATCGGCTGGATCTCGGGCTCGCGCCGCGGCCAGCGCACGCTGTGGCTGGCCGGCGCCGTGCTGATGGGCGTGGTGCTGGCGAAGCTGGTACTGGTCGACCGCCAGCATCTGGGCGACCTGCTGGGCATCGGCTCGTTCATCGCCTACGGCCTGCTGTGCATGCTGGTGGGCTATTTCGCACCCGCGCCGCCGCGGGCGGTGGCCGCGAACGAAGGAGCGGCGGCGTGATGCGCGCGCGGACGCTGCTGTGCCTGGCGCTGCTCGCCGGCGCGGCCGCCGCGTCAGGCGCCGACTACGCCAGCCAGTGGCCGGTGACGCTGCCCGCCGCCGATGCGGGGCTGTACCGGGTGGTGCTTGCGACGGAGGTGTATTCGGCGGCGCAGTCGCCGCGCCTGGACGACGTGGACCTGGTGGATGCCGACGGCCAGCCGGTGTCCGCGCAGCTGTTCGCGCCCGAAGGACCGTCAGCCGCGGCGGTCATGCGCACGCCGCTGCCGTGGTTCGCGCTGCCGCAGGCGCAGGGTGCGCAGGCGGACGACATCGCGCTGGCGGTGGAGCGCGACGCCGACGGCAGCGTGCGCCGGGTGGAAACGCGGCTGGCCGCGCGCAGCGTGCAGGCGCCATCGCCTACCGCCTGGCTGGTGGATGCGAGCAGGATCGAGGGCGACATCGTCGCGCTGCTGCTCGACTGGCGCGGCGCGCCCGACCCGCTCGAGGCGGCCTATCGCATCGAAGGCAGCGACGACCTGCGCCAGTGGCGCGTGCTGCAGCCGCGCGCGACCCTGCTGGACCTGGCCGGCGACGGCCAGCGCCTGCGCCAGCATCGGCTGCCGGTGGATGCGGCTGCGCGCTACCTGCGCCTGGTGCCGCTGTCCGGTGCCGCCGGGCTGGAGTTGACCCGCGTGGAAGCCGAGCGCGTCGCGGGATCGGCGCGACCGCTGCCGACGCAGTGGCGCGAACTGTCGCCCCGGGCTGCCACCGGCGCGGACGCGTCCGCATCCGTGTACGAACTCGACGGCCGCTTCCCGGTGGAGAGCGTCGACCTGGCGCTGGCGGGCAACGGGACCGGCGAGTGGCGCCTGTACAGCCGCGATCGCACCGATGCGCCGTGGGTGCATCGCGCCGGGCCCTGGCTGGGCTACCGCATCGGCCCCGACCAGCGCTCGCCGCCGCAGCCGCTCGCGGGTACCGTGCGCGACCGCTACTGGAAGCTGGAGGGCAGGCCCGCGCCGGCGCGGCCGCCCGTGCTGCTGCTGGGGTGGCGCCCGGAGTCGCTGGTGTTCGTCGCCGGCGACGCGCCGTCCTACCGGCTGGTGGCCGGCAGTACCCGCGCCACGCGCGCCGCGGCGCCGGTGGCGCAGTCGCTGCAGGCCATCCGGACCGCGCGCGGACAGCACTGGCAGCCGCCGATCGCCACCCTGGGCGAGGCGAGCGCGCTGTCGGGCGATGCCGCGCTGCGGCCCGTGCGCGACTGGCGGTCGTGGCTGCTGTGGGCGATGCTGGTCGCGGGTGCGCTGCTGGTGACCGGATTCGCGCTCAACCTGCTGCGCAAGCCGCGGCAATGAGGCCAATGGTGGCAGGCGCAACGTTTGCCTGCGTGGAGCGGCGCGCCGACAATGGACGCCAACGCCAAGCGAACGACCGATGCCCATGACCATCCTCCGCATGACCGACCTCGACCTTGCCGGCAAGCGCGTGCTGATCCGGCAGGACCTCAACGTCCCGATCGACAGCGGCCGGATCACCTCCGAACAGCGCATCACCGCCTCGATCCCGACCCTGCGCGCCGCGCTGGACGCCGGCGCGACGGTGCTGGTGACCTCGCACCTGGGGCGGCCGAAGGAAGGCGAGTGGAGCGAGGAGAACTCGCTGGCGCCGGTCGCGCGCCGCCTGGGCGAGCTGCTGGGCCGGCCGGTGCCGCTGGTGCGCGACTGGGTGGACGGCGTGGAGGTGGAGCCGGGCGGCATCGTGCTGCTCGAGAACTGCCGCATGAACGTGGGCGAAGGCAAGGACGACGAGGCGCTGGCCAGGAAGTACGCCGCGCTGTGCGACGTGTTCGTGATGGACGCCTTCGGCACCGCGCACCGCGCCCAGGCCTCCACCCATGGCGTGATCCGCTTCGCCGCGCAGGCAGCGGGTGGCCCGCTGCTGATGGCCGAACTCGACGCCCTGGCGCGCGCGCTCGACAATCCCGCGCGCCCGCTGCTGGCGATCGTGGCCGGCAGCAAGGTGTCGACCAAGCTCGAGCTGCTCTCGAACCTGGTGGGCAAGGTCGACCAGCTGATCGTCGGCGGCGGCATCGCCAACACCTTCATCGCCGCGCAGGGGCTGGCGGTGGGCAAGTCGCTGCACGAGCCCGACCTGCTCGACACCGCCCGCGCCATCATGGCCGACGCCAAGGCGCGCGGCGCCGACATCCCGGTGCCCACCGACGTGGTCGTCGCCCGCCAGTTCCACCCCGACGCCGAAGCCACCGTCAAGCAGGTGGCCGACGTGGCCGAGGACGACCTGATCCTCGACATCGGCCCGGACACCGCCGCGCGCTATGCGGGCATGATCGCCAGCGCCGGCACCGTGGTCTGGAACGGCCCGGTGGGCGTGTTCGAATTCGACGCCTTCGGCAACGGCACCCGCACCCTGGCGCGCGCGATCGCCGATTCGGCCGCGTTCTCCATCGCCGGTGGCGGCGACACCCTGGCGGCGGTGGACAAGTACGACATCGCCGGCGACGTGTCCTACATCTCCACCGGCGGCGGCGCCTTCCTCGAATTCCTCGAAGGCAAGACCCTGCCTGCGGTCGCGGCGCTCCAGGCGCGCGGCTGAGCATCCTTCCCGGTTTGCGCATGGCAGCGGCCGCCGTCTCCGGCGGCCGCGGATGCCAGGGGCAGGGCGATCGCGCGTCGATGTCGCCGCACATGCGCGATATCGTCAAGCGGCTGGGCTAGGATAGCGGGCTCATGCGGGCATCCCGCCCGATTACTCACGTCTGCAACGGTCCCCCACCCAATGTCCGAACACCGCCGCCGTACCCGCATCCTCGCCACCCTTGGCCCGGCCACCGATCCGCCGGGAGTGCTCGATGCGATCCTGCGCGCCGGCGTGAACGTGGTGCGGCTGAACTTCTCGCACGGCGACCCGGCCGGACAGGTCGCGCGCGCGCAGGCGGTTCGCGAGGCGGCGGCGCGGGTGGGCGTGGAAGTGGGCATCCTGGCCGACCTTCCGGGCCCGAAGATCCGGGTCGAGCGCTTCGTCGAGGGCAAGGTGGCGCTGAAGACCGGCGACCGCTTCGACCTGGTGGCAAGCGGGGACGCGCCCCCGGGCACGCAGCACGAAGTGGGCGTGAGCTACCTCGGCCTGCCGGGCGACCTGACGCCGGGCGACGTGCTGATGCTCGACGACGGCATGGTGCAGCTCAAGGTCGAGCGCATCGAAGGCGAGCGCATCGTCAACACGGTGCTCAACGACAGCGTGCTGTCCGACCGCAAGGGCCTGAACAAGCTCGGCGGCGGGCTGTCGCTGGGCGCCCTGACCGAGCGCGACCGCGAGCTGATCGGCGTCGCCGCGCAGATCGGCGTGGACTTCATCGCCGTGTCGTTCTGCCGCAACGGCGCCGACATGGAGGAAGCGCGTTCGATCGCCCGCTCGCATGGCTGCGACGCGGCGCTGGTATCGAAGGTCGAACGCGCCGAGGCGATCGAGAACCTGGCCGAAGTGATCGACGCCAGCGACGTGGTGATGGTGGCGCGTGGCGACCTGGGCGTGGAGATCGGCGATGCCGAGCTGCCCGGCCTGCAGAAGAAGATCATCCGCGAGTCGCTGGCGCGCAACAAGGTGGTGATCACCGCCACCCAGATGCTGCAGTCGATGGTGGATTCGCCGATTCCCACCCGCGCCGAGGTGCTGGACGTGGCCAATGCGGTCATCGACGGCACCGATGCGGTGATGCTCTCGGCCGAAACCGCTGCCGGCAACTTCCCGGTGCGCGCGGTCGAGGCGATGGCGCGCATCTGCATGGGCGCCGAGCGCCAGTTCGCGCACGACACCAACTTCGAGCAGGCCCAGCGCGGGCTCGAGCACGCCGACCAGGCGATCGCGATGGCGGCGATGTTCGTGAGCGAGCACATCGGCGTGGCCGCGATCGTGGCCATGACCGAATCGGGCGGCACCGCGCGCCACCTGTCGCGCTTCCGTGCCGGGCCGCCGATCTACGCCTTCTCGCGCCACGCCGGCGCGAGAAGGCGCATGGCGCTGATGCGCGACGTCTACCCCACCGACTACGACAGCCGCGGCCAGACCCCGCGCGAAGCCGCCCGCGGCAGCATCCGCCTGCTGGTGGAGGCCGGGGTGCTGGATCCGGGCGACCGCGTGGTGTTCACCAGCGGCGAGCACATGGAGACCCACGGCGCGACCAACACCATGCGTCTGCTGCAGGTCGGCAAGGACGGCCGCGCCGAAGGTCTGGGCGAACTGTAGGGGCGGCCCCAGCCGCGACCACGCCGCCTCCGGGCGCGCGCCGCCGGCCAGTCCGGCCGCCGCGCTCCGGAAGATATAATCCGCCCCAGTCCGCATTGGCCAACACACCGACATGAGCATCGAAACGCTCGCCGAAACCGCTCGGGCGATGGTGGCCGCGGGCAAGGGCATCCTCGCCATCGACGAATCCAGCGCCACCATCGCGCGGCGTTTCGCCGAGGTGGGCATCCACAACAGCGAAGCCAACCGCCGCGCCTATCGCGAGCTGCTGCTGACCGCGCCGGGGCTTTCCGACTCCATCAGCGGCGCGATCCTCTACGACGAGACCATCCGCCAGTCGACCCGCGACGGCGTGCCGTTCGCGCAGTACCTGGCCGGGCAGGGCATCCTGCCGGGGATCAAGGTCGACAAGGGCACCCAGCCGCTGGCCGGCTGCCCGGGCGAGGTGGTCACCGAGGGCCTGGACGGCCTGCGCGCGCGCCTGGAGGAGTACTACAAGCTCGGCGCGCGCTTCGCCAAGTGGCGCGCGGTGATCCACATCGGCGACGACATCCCCACCGGCACCTGCATCGAATCCAACAGCCACGCGCTGGCGCGCTATGCCGCGTTGTGCCAGGAGCAGGGCCTGGTGCCGATGGTGGAGCCGGAAGTGCTGATGGACGGCGACCATGACATCGACACCAGCCATGACGTGCACGAGGTGGTGCTGCGCTCGCTGTTCGACGCCCTGTACCAGCACAACGTGATGCTGGAAGGCACCATCCTCAAGCCCTCGATGGTGCTGCCCGGCACCGGCAGCGGCGAAACCGCGAGCGTCGAGGAAGTGGCCGAGGCCACCCTGATGTGCATGAAGTCGACGGTGCCCGCGATCCTGCCCGGCATCGTGTTCCTCTCCGGCGGCCAGGACGACGAACGCGCCACCGCGCACCTGGACGCGATGAACCGCATGGGCCCGCATCCCTGGACCCTGTCGTTCTCCTACGGCCGCGCCATGCAGTCGGCTGCGATGAAGATCTGGTCCCGCGACCTGGCCGCCAACGTCGGCAAGGCCCAAGACACCGTCATCGCCCGCGCCCGCGCCAACGCCAGGGCCACGCTGGGCACGTGGGACGCCGCCCAGGGTTGACGGCAGGGCCGGCCCGGGCCCGCGGAGCTGCACCGGCAACGCGCAAGGGCCGCCCGGGCATCCATTCAAGCCGGCGCCACTTCGCGGTACGTCGGGCCCCGGGTGTCGGTATCGATGGAAGGAATCGGCCACCTCGCCTTTCCCTGTCGCGAGCTCGACCGGACGGCTGCCTGCCGTCGCCGGCAGAGGGGAGCGCAGGCGTAACGCACGGACGGCGGCCGGGTTGACATCGATCCGCAGCCGGCCACCGATCTTATGGCATGCGTCGTCCTCATCCCGGATCGCTAGAATCGACCGGTTCCCGCCATCCCGGTCGATGATGTCCCCAGATTTCCGCACCCCCGCGTTTCGTGCCCTGGCCGTCTCCGCCTTCGCAGCCGTGGTGCTCGCCGCCTGCGGTGGCGGTGCGTCGTCCGCCGGGTCCGATGGCCAGGCGCCGGCCGCGGTGGTGACGACCGCCGAAGTGGCGCTTGCGCCCTGGCGCGACACGATTTCGGCTCTGGGCACGGTGAAGGCGCGCGAGTCGGTGACGGTCACGGCCAAGGTCAGCGAAACCGTGGAGCAGGTGCATTTCGACAGCGGCGACGCGGTGGAGGAGGGGGCCACGCTGGTCACGCTGTCGGGCAAGCAGCAACAGGCGGCGCTGCAGGCGGCCGAGGCCGCGGCCCGGGAGGCCGAACAGCAGTACCGGCGCGGCAGCGAGCTGGTGCAACAGCAGCTGATCGCACGCTCGCAGCTTGACAGCCAGCGCGCCACGCGTGATGCGGCGCTGGCGCGGGTGGCGCAGATGCGCGCGGACATCGGCGACCGCCGCATCCGCGCGCCGTTCGCCGGCGTGCTCGGGATCCGCCAGGTCAGCCCGGGAGCGCTGGTCACGCCGGGCACGGTGGTGGCCACGCTCGACGACCTGTCGCGCGTGCACGTGGACTTCCCCGTGCCGGAGGTGAACCTGTCGCGCCTGGCGCAGGGGCAGCCGCTGGTCGGCACCAGCGTGGCCTGGCCGGGAGCGGAGTTCGCGGGCGAGGTGTCGACCATCGATACGCGGGTCGATCCGGCCACGCGCGCGATCACCGTGCGCGGCGATTTCCCCAATCCCGACCGCCGGCTGCGACCCGGCATGCTGCTCCAGGTCCGGCTGGGCCAGGCCACGCGCGAGGCGCTGGTGGTGCCGGAGATCGCGGTGGTGCAGGTGGGGAGCGAGACCTTCGTATGGCGGGTGACCGGCGCGGACACGGTGGAATCCGCCACGGTGGCGGTCGGCGAGCGGCGAGCGGGCAGCGTGGAGATCCTCGACGGCGTGGCCGCGGGCGACCGGATCGTGATCGAGGGAACCGGCAAGCTGCGCCCGGGCATGGCGATACGCGATGTCGGCGCGGAAGCAGCCGGCGAACCGGCGGCCGCAGGCGGACCCCGGGACGGGAGCTGACCGCCGATGAAGCTGTCCGACCTCTCGATCAGGCGCCCGGTCTTCGCGATCGTCGTGAGCCTGCTGCTGGTGGTGCTGGGGCTGATGTCGTTCCTGCGCCTGACCCTGCGCGAGCTGCCCAATATCGACCCGCCGATCGTCTCGGTCGAGGTGTCCTACCCGGGCGCGTCGGCGGCGGTGGTGGAAACCCGGGTCACCCAGATCCTGGAGGACTCCATCTCGGGCATCGAGGGCATCAACACCATCCAGTCGCAGAGCCGCAACGGCCGTTCCGACGTGACCATCGAGTTCAATCTCACCCGCGACATCGAGGCCGCCGCCAACGACGTGCGCGACCGCATCAGCCGGGTGATGGACCGCATGCCCGACGAGACCGACCCGCCCGAGATCTCCAAGGTCGAGGCCGACGCCGACGTGATCGTATGGCTGAACATGCGCTCGACCGTGATGGACACGATGGAGCTGACCGACTACGCCGACCGCTACATCGTCGACCGCCTGTCGGCGCTCGATGGCGTGGCCCGGGTGCGGCTGGGCGGTGGCCAGCGCTATGCGATGCGGATCTGGCTCGACAGCAACGCGATGGCGGCGCGCGGGATCACCGCGTCCGACATCGAGGCCGCGCTGCGCAGCGAGAACGTGGAGCTGCCGGCCGGGCGGATCGAGTCGGAAGACCGCGACTTCACCCTGCGCGTGGAGCGCGGCTACCGCGAACCGGAGCAGTTCGCGCAGATCCCGCTGCGCAAGGGCGATGATGGCTACGTGGTGCGCCTGGGCGACGTGGCCGAGGTGGAGCTGGGGCCGGAGGAGCGGCGCGCCTACCTGCGCAGCAACGGCGTGCCCAACGTTGGCCTGGGCATCGTGCGAACTTCGACCGCGAACGCGCTGGACGTGGCGCGCGCGGCGCGGGCGGAGGCGGAGGTGATCCAGCAGACCCTGCCGGAAGGGACCGACATCTTCGTCGCCTACGACGGCACCACCTTCATCGAGGCCTCGATCAATCGCGTGTACTGGACCCTGGCCGAGGCCATGGGCCTGGTGTTCCTGGTGATCTGGCTGTTCCTGGGCAGCCTGCGCGCGGCGCTGATCCCGGCGGTGACGGTGCCGGTGTGCCTGATCGCGTCGTTCATCGCGCTGTATGCGTTCGGGTTCTCGATCAACCTGCTCACCCTGCTGGCGCTGGTGCTGTGCATCGGCCTGGTGGTGGACGACGCGATCATCGTGCTGGAGAACGCGCAGCGCCGCACCGACCTGGGCGAACCGCCGCTGGTGGCGGCGCGGCGCGGCACCGCGCAGGTCGCGTTCGCGGTGATCGCCACCACCGCGGTGCTGGTGTCGGTGTTCCTGCCGGTGGGCTTCATGGAGGGCAACTCCGGACGCCTGTTCCGCGAACTGTCGGTGGCGCTGGCCGCAGCGGTGGCGCTGTCGGCATTCATCGCGCTGACGCTCACGCCGATGATGTGCTCGAAGCTGCTGCGTCCGCACGTGAAGGAAACCGGCTTCAACGCGTGGATGAACCGGCAGCTGGGACGGGTCAGTGCCGGCTACGGGCGGCGCGTCGGGCGGATGGTGAACCTGCCCTCGGCGCGCCTGCTGGTGCTGGTGCTGGCCGTGATGGCCGGCTGCGCGACGGTGGCGGTGCTGCTGTTCCTGCGCGTGCCCAGCGAGCTGGCGCCTGCCGAGGATCGCGGCCGCTTCTTCCTGATGATGGACGGCCCGGAGGGCGCTGGCTTCGATTACACCGTCACCCGGATGCAGCAGGTCGAGGGCATCGTGCTCGAACAGGTGGGCGACGGCGGACCGGTCCAGCGCGCCAATTCGCGGGTGCCGCGCGGCTGGGGCGGCAGCGAGGAAATGCATACCGGCCAGATCATCGTTTTCCTCGAGGACTGGAGCACGCGCACCACGCCCACCGACCAGGTGGTGGCCGACCTGCGCGCGCAGTTCGCCGAACTGCCGGGCGTGCAGGTGCGCGCCAGCGTGCCCGGCGGCCTGGTCGGCAGCCGCGGCCAGCGCTACCAGCTGGTGCTGGGCGGGCCGGACTACGCCGAGCTGGCGCAATGGCGCGACCGCATGCTGGCGCGCATGGAGCAGAACCCGGGGATCATGGACCCGGACTCGGACTACAAGGAAACCCGGCCGCAGATGCGGGTGGAGATCAACCGCGCGCGCGCGGCCGACCTTGGCGTGTCGGTGACCGAGATCGGACGCACGCTGGAAACGATGATGGGCTCGCGCAGGGTCACCACCTTTGTCGAGAACGGCGAGGAGTACGAGGTGATGCTGCAGGCCGGGCGCGAAACCCGGATGACGCCGACCGACCTGGCCGACACCTACGTGCGCGGCCGCGACGGCACCATGATTCCGCTGTCGAACCTGGTCACGCTGGCCGAGATCGCCGAGCCGGGCAGCTTCAACCGCTTCAACCGCCTGCGCTCGATCACCATCAGCGCGGGCCTGGCGCCCGGCTACAGCATGGGCGAGGCGATCGACTGGACCCTCGGGGCGGCGAACGAGGAGCTGCCTGAGTACGCGCAGATCGACTGGAAGGGCGAGACGCGCGAATACCAGCGCGCCGGCGGCGCGGTGCTGGTGACCTTCACCATGGCGCTGCTGATCGTGTACCTGGTGCTGGCGGCGCAGTTCGAGAGCTTCATCCATCCGCTGGTGATCATGCTCACCGTGCCGCTTGCGGTGCTGGGCGCGATGATCGGGCTGTGGGTGACCGGCGGCACGCTGAACCTGTTCAGCCAGATCGGGATCGTGATGCTGGTGGGGCTGGCGGCGAAGAACGGCATCCTGATCGTCGAGTTCGCCAACCAGCTGCGCGACCAGGGCATGGACGTGCGCGAGGCGATCGCCGAATCGTCGGCGGTGCGGCTGCGGCCGATCCTGATGACATCGGCGGCGACGATCATGGGCGCGGTGCCGCTGGTGGTGGCCGGCGGGCCGGGCTCGGCCAGCCGCGCCACGATCGGCGTGGTGATCATTTTCGGCGTGGCCTTCGCCACCCTGCTGTCGCTGTTCGTGGTGCCGGCGTTCTACGCGCTGCTGGCGCCGTTCACGCGCTCGCCCGAGGCGCTGGCCAGGAAGCTCGAGCAACTGGAGGCGGAGACGGCGCCGGTGGGCGGGCAGGCCTGAGCGGAGCGGGGCGCCGCCGGGTCGGGGGCGGAGCGTACTTTCCCCCTGTTCGCACGCTTGTGCCGGACATCCAGCGGAAAAGTGCACGCTGACCCCTGATTCCCGGCAAGGGGGAGGAAGAATGCACTCCGACCCCTGATTCCGTTATCGTGCGCCCTTCCGTGCGCATGATCGAAGGGGAAGAGTCCTTGGAAGCATTTCTCGGCTGGTTGAACGGCGTCATCTGGAGCAAGGCGCTGATCGCGCTGTGCCTGGGCGCAGGCCTGTACTTCTCGATCCGCACCCGCTTCATGCAGCTGCGCAACGTGCCGGAGATGATCCGGCTGCTGCTGGCGGGCAAGTCTTCGGCGGCCGGCGTGTCCTCGTTCCAGGCCCTGGCGATGTCGCTGTCCGGGCGCGTGGGCATCGGCAACATCGCCGGCGTGGCCACCGCGATCGCCTTCGGCGGTCCGGGCGCGGTGTTCTGGATGTGGGTGATGGCCTTCCTCGGCGCCTCGACCTCATACGTCGAATCGACGCTCGCCCAGATCTACAAGGAAAAGGACGACGAGGGCCGCTACCGCGGCGGACCGGCGTACTACATCGAAAAGGCGATGGGGCAGAAGTGGTACGCGTGGCTGTTCGCGCTCACCACCATCGTGGCCACCGGCTTCTTCCTGCCGGGCGTGCAGGCCAACGGCATCGCCTCGGGCATGGACAACGCCTGGAACGTTCCGCCCACCGTGACCGCCACCGGCGTGGTGCTGGCGCTGGGCTTCATCATCTTCGGCGGCGTCAAGCGTATCGCCAGGTTCGCCGAGCTGGTGGTGCCGTTCATGGCGCTGGCGTACATGCTGGTGGCGTTCGTGATCATGGTGCTCAACGCCGAGCAGGTGCCGCAGATGATCTCGCTGATCTTCCGCAGCGCCTTCGGCATGGAGGCCGGCTTCGGCGCGATGCTGGGCCTGGCGGTGGAGTGGGGCGTCAAGCGCGGCATCTACTCCAACGAGGCCGGCCAGGGCACGAGCCCGCATGCGGCGGCCGCGGCGGAGGTCTCGCATCCGGCCAAACAGGGCTACGTGCAGGCCTTCTCGGTCTACGTCGACACCCTGCTGGTGTGTTCGGCCACCGCCTTCATGATCCTGTCGACCGGCATGTACAACGTGTTCATGCCCGACGGTGCGGTGCTGATTGAGGCGCTTCCCGGCATCGAGGCCGGGCCGGGCTTCGCGCAGGCGGCGGTGGAGTCGGTGCTGCCCGGCTACGGCGCGGGATTCGTGGCGCTGGCGCTGCTGTTCTTCGCCTTCACCACCATCGTCGCCTACTACTACATGGCCGAGACCAACATCGCCTACATCAACCGCAAGGTGCATCGTCCGTGGATGACGCTGGTGCTGCGGGTGGCGATCCTGCTGGCGGTGATCCTGGGCGCGGTGCGCAGCGCGGGCGCGGCCTGGACGCTGGGCGACATCGGCGTGGGCCTGATGGCGTGGCTCAACATCGTCGCCATCCTGATCGTGCAGAAGCCGGCGCTGCTGGCGCTGCGCGACTACGAGCGGCAGAAGCAGCAGGGCCTGGATCCAACCTTCGATCCGGATGCGCTGGGCATCGACAACGCCGACTTCTGGCGACGGCCCAGGTGAGATGAGCAGGCGCACGCCACCGCCGTCGCCCGGGCGCGACACGCCCTGGGCCACGCGCGGCCGCGACCGCGCGGGCAGTGGACGCGACGACCGCGCGCCTGCACGTGCACGCGGCGACGCGCAGCCGCCGCCGGATCGCGGCGAGGAGCTGCGCCTGCATGGAATGAACGCGGTGCAGGCGGTGTTCGCGCGCCGCCCGCAGGCGATCCGCAAGCTCTACCTGGCGCCCGACCGGATCGGCGCGCTGCAGCCGATGCTGAAGTGGTGCGTGGCCAACCGCATCGGCTATCGCGTGGTCGAGGATGCCGATGAGCTGCGGCGGCTGTCGTCGAGCACCCACCACGAGGGCGTGGTGGCCGACGTGCTGCGCGAGACGCCGCAGACACTGGCCGGCTGGCTGGCCGGGCTGCCGGACGGGCCGTGCTGCGCGCTGTGGCTGGACGGCGTGGGCAATCCGCACAACCTGGGCGCGATCCTGCGCTCGTCTGCGCACTTCGGCGTGGCCGGGCTGCTGCTGCCGGGGCCGTCGACGCTGGCGCTGTCGGGCGCGGCGGCGCGGGTGGCCGAAGGGGGCGCCGAGCACGTGCCGATGGTGCGCCTGGATGCGGCACAGGACGCGATCGCACAGCTGCGCGATGCGGGATTCTCGCTGGCCGCAACCGTGGTGCGCGGTGGCGAGGACCTGTTTGCGGCAGCGTTGCCGTCGCGGCTGGTGTACGTGCTTGGAGCGGAAAGCTCGGGCATGAACGACGCGCTCGCGGCAAGCTGCGACCTGCGCCTGTCGATCCCCGGGACCGGCGTGGTGGAAAGCCTGAACGTGGCTGCCGCGACGGCAGTGCTGCTGGCGCAGTGGGCTAGGCGGTAGCCCGGATTCTGTCGCGGCGGCACTGATCACCACAACCCCGATCCTCGGCCGCGGCTCCCGACGTGTGGAGGTTGCGGCGACTTCGCAGGCCTGTCTCGGCTGCCCGCCGCCCATACCCCGGTTCTGAAGCCTTCCCCTTCGGGCGGAGGGCTCGGGAGGGGCTATGCGGCCCGGCAGGATCTTGCCGGTCGCGGGGCACGCGTGCGAAACACCATCCGCGCTTCTGGTCCTTCCCGTGAAGGGAGGTGAGCAGCGGTGCGGCTTCCGCGCATGGCCGCGGGCTTTGCCAGGGAAGGTCTCCTGCAGCACGCGTCGGCGCGGTTCAAGCGCGGCAAGCGGGCGTCGATGGGGGCCTTGTTGTAATCGCGGATTCTTCGGGGTAACGTTACCACAGCACTGCCCCGGTGGCAGTGCTGTGGTGTGGTCCGCGCCGCACGGGTCGCGGGTCCGGCGACGGTAGCGCGGCGGTCTCGCGCGCGACCTTCGCGGCCGCGTCGCGGAGGTATCGTTACCACACGACGTCGGATACGCGAGCGTCCATCGAAAACACCCTTGGGAGGGAGCATGAAGACGAAGTCGAAGCATCGCGTGAGCGCGCTTTCCGGCGCGATCGCGGGTTCCATCCTGGCCATGGCGGCCAACGCCCCGGCGCTGGCGCAGGACGCCGACGGCTCCGCGCCGGCCGCCGTCGACCCGGCGACCGAACTCGGGGTGGTGGTCGTGCGCGGCGTGCGTGGCGCGCAGGCCGAGGCCATCGAGACCAAGCGCAACGCGGCCCAGATCCTCGACTCGATCTCGGCCGAGGACATAGGCAAGCTGCCCGACGTCACCATCGCCGACTCGCTGCAGCGCATCACTGGCGTGCAGATCCGGCGCTCGGCAGGCGAGGGCGCGCTGGTCAACATCCGCGGCGTGCCGCAGGTGCAGACCACGCTCAACGGCGAGCTTTTCCTGGGTGCCGGCGGCGGCGACCAGTACGGCCAGCCGAACCTCGGCCGCGCGCAGCCGGACTTCGTCGACATTCCGCCGACCCTGTTTCGCGGCGTGGACGTGGTCAAGTCGCTCACCGCCTCGGACCTCGACGGCGGCATCGGCGGCACCATCGCGCTGCGCACCCACCGGCCGTTCGATTTCCAGGCCGGATGGACCTTCAGCGCCCAGGCCGAGGCCAATTACGGCAGCATCGTCAAGGAGCTGAACGAACAGTACTCGGCCCTGGCCAACTACCGCACCGATCGCTGGGGCGCGTTGCTGGCGGTGTCCTACTCGGATGCGTCGCTGGCCAACAAGCGTCCGAGCGTGTGGAGCAACGGCGCCCAGAAGTCGAGCGAGTCCGACGTCGGCTTCGACTTCAACGGCGATGGCGTGATCGGCGGCAACTACGATCCGGCCAACCAGCCGCGCGAATACTTCTACAACTGGGTCGCCACCGAACTGGAGAACCGCTACACCGAACGCCAGCGCCTGGGCGTCAACGCCGCGTTCCAGTTCGACTTCACCGACTCGGTGCGGCTGAACGCGGACGTGGCCTATACCGACATGGACAACCTCGACAAGTCGGTCGCCGCACAGCTGCACACCAGCTGGGCCATGAACCAGCTGCAGCCCGGATCGGTGGTCGACCCCAACGGCGTGCTCGAGTACGGCATCTTCAACTACGGCCGCTTCCAGGCCCATTCGCTGGCCGGGCTGAGCAACTCCGACGCGCTCAACACCAACGTCGAGCTGAGCTTCGACAATGGCGGCCCGTTCCGCGGCAGCGTGCGCTACGTGCACGGCAAGTCCGAGCGGGTCTACGACGAGGCCCGCGCCGACTCCGTCGTGACCCGCGGCGATCCGATCACCCTGCCGGACGGCACGGTGCGCTATGCCAACCTCAACGGCCTGGAGCGGATCGACGCCTCGATCGATTTTCGCGGCGGCTATCCGCACGTCGACATGATCACCGACGTCACCAATCCGGAGAACTGGCAACTGATGTCCACCTGGGCCCAGGGCAACCGGATGGAAGCGTCGATGGACGTGCTGCGCGCCGACGGCACGTGGGAGTTCCAGGACTCCGGCGTGCTGCAATCGCTCGAGTTCGGTGTACGCCACGGCGAGCGCGACTACGACTACCAGGCCTACCGCTACCTCTCGCCGATCTCGCCCGGCCCGTGTGCGGACCCGAACCTGGCCCTGTACTACTTCAAGGATCCACTGATCGTCGACAGCTGCACCGGCTTTTCCGAGGCGCGCATCCTGCCGTTCACCTCGGTGCCGGAGTACTGGCGCCACTTCAGCGATTTCTCGCCGGTGGTGGTCGATGGCCTCGGCGGCATCGGGCTGCCGGCGGTCGATCCGGACGTGATGAGCAATCCGGTGGCCTATCTCGACAGCCTCTATCCGGGCAACGTCGCCTACGCGCACGCGCCCGATTCGTTCGCGGTCGGCGAGCGCAGCCGCGCGGCCTACCTCAAGGTGAACCTGGAGGGCGGCACCGGCCAGAACGGCATCCCCTGGCGGGCCAACCTGGGCGTGCGCGTGGTCGAGACCAGGCTGCTCATCGACCAGTACCAGACGGTGGATTCGGTCTTCATCGGCAGCCACAACTGGAACGGCGTCAACCCGGCGGTGGGCGTGAACCAGATCGAGAACAGCTACACCGACGTGCTGCCTTCGGCCAACATCGCCTTCGAACTGTCCAGCGAGCAGATCCTGCGCTTTGGCTACAACAAGGGCGTGGCGCGGCAGAACCTGCCCGACCTGGGGCGCGGCCTGGTGGTGTTCTACGCCGCCAACGGCTCGGGCACCGAGGCGCGCCATCCGGAACTGCCGCCGGACGCGCAGATCTTCCTCAACGGCCGCGCCGGCAATCCCCAGCTCGAGCCGTTCCGCTCGGACAACTTCAACGCGTCCTGGGAGTGGTACTTCGCCGACGCCTCGCTGCTCAACCTGGGCGTGTTCCTGATGGACGTGGAATCGTTCCCGGGCGGCACCACCGTGAACGAGCCGCAGCCCGACGCCGACGGCGTGGTGCGCGACGGCGGCCCGGTGGAGCGCATCGTCAACAGCGGCGGCGGCACGATCAAGGGCTTCGAGGTCGGCTACCAGCAGGCCTTTGACTTCCTGCCTGGCGTCTGGGGCGGATTGGGCGCCAACCTCAACTACACCTATTCGGAGGCCGCCACCGGCGGCGAGGACATCGACGGCAACGTGCTGCCGATCGGCGACAACTCCAAGCACCAGGTCAACGCCGTGCTCTGGTACCAGGGCGACCGGACGCAGGCGCGCATCGCCTACAACTGGCGCAGCCGGCGCTTCGGCGAGACCAACTCGGCGGCCTGGGGCGATCCGCTGGCCATCTGGAACGAGGCCGTGGGCTACCTGGATGCGTCACTCAGCTACGACATCACGCCGAACGTGACCGTCTACCTGCAGGGCACCAACCTGACCGGCGAGAGCGAGCGCCGCTACGCGCAGTGGAGCAACCACTTCTACGACATGAGCGTGTACGAGCGCCGCTACTACCTCGGTGCGCGCATCAGGTTCTGACTGGGCGGCGCCTTCCTCCGCGTGACAGGAAGGCGCCGGACGTCGTCGCTTCCGGATTCCTTCCCCGTTGCCCTGCCGCGCCGGCGGCAGGGCATTTTTTCGCGACGCCATGGACCTTGGACCTGGGGATATGACATCTTTGCCGACCTCTTACGCCCGACACCGGGCGACCGTTTGCACAGGAATACGACACGATGGGTGAGCCCGCCCAGGCGCAGAAGATCGGCGGCGGCGATGCAGGTGCGGCGCTGCCGCGGCTGGTGGTGTTCGGCGAGGCCCTGACCGATTTCGTCCGCACCGGCGAGGACAGCTGGCGCAGCGTGCCCGGCGGCGCGTGCTGGAACGTGGCGCGGGTGGCCTCGACGCTGGGCGTGGCGACGGCCTGGGGCGGCTCGGTGAGCGAGGACCTGTTCGGCGACGAGCTGCTGCGCCACTCCGAAGCGGCCGGGCTGGACCTGCGCTTCACCCAGCGCGTGGCGCAGCCGCCGCTATTGGCGATCGTGCCCCAGCTCGATCCGCCGCAGTATTTCTTCGTCGGCAGCGCGGACCTGGGCTTCGACGAAGATCGGCTGCCCGCGGGCTGGCGCGAGGCCTGCGAGTACGCGCACTTCGGCGGAATCAGCCTGGTCCGCCAGCCCGTCGGCGCGCGCCTGGCGGCGCTGGCCGAATCGCTGCATGCGCAGGGCGTGCGCATCAGCTTCGATCCGAACTGCCGCAACCTGATGGGGGCGGACTACCCGCCGGTGTTCGAACGCCTGGCCGGTGTGGCCGGCGTGCTCAAGCTGTCGGACGAGGATCTGCGCCAGATCTACCCCGACCTGTCGACGGAGCGGGCACTGCAGCGGGTGCGCGAACTGCTCCAGTCCGGCGCGCTGCTGCTGTACACGCGCGGCGCGGACGGCATGACGCTGTATGTGGATGGACGCAGCGTCGACCAGCGCGCGCTGTCGGTCACGGTGCGCGACACGGTCGGCGCCGGAGATGCCAGCATGGGCGGCTTCCTGGCCAGCATGCTGCAACATCCGGGGCGCGACTGGCCGGCGCACCTGCACTTTTCGGCGGCAGCCGCGGCAGCGGCCTGCACGCGCGCCGGCGCGCACGCGCCACGCGTCGAGGAGGTGGAGGCGCTGCTGGCCACCGAGCGGGTGCGGACGTAACCTTCCCGGCAGGCGCGCGGGGCCGTTGCGTCAGGCCCCTTCCGGCAGCACGTTGAGTACTTCGTAGCACGCGCCCATCGTGTGGTAGTCGGTCTTGCCCGCAGGACTCTTCTCGTCGCTGTACTTGCGGTTGTCGCGGCCGAGGATGCGGTACCAGGCGCCGTGCTCGTGGTCCACGAAGTGGGTCCAGCTGTACTCCCACAGCCGCCGGTACCAGTCCCCGTAGACGTCTTCGCCGGTGCGCGCGGCGAGCAGGGCGGCGGTGGCGATGGATTCGGCCTGGACCCAGAAGTACTTGTCCTCGTCGTAGAAGCCGCCTTCGCGGTCGTTGCCGTAGACCACGCCGCCATGCACCGGATCCCAGGCCATCGCCAGCGCGCGGTCGAACAGTTCGCGCGCGCGAGGCAGGCGCCAGTCTTCCGGCGCGTGGCGGTCCAGGATCAGCAGCAGCTTGGCCCATTCCACCTGGTGGCCGGGCTGGTAGCCCCAGGGGCGGAAGATGTTGCTGCGGTCGCCGCGGTTGTAGTCCCAGTCCGGGCTCCAGTCGCTGCGGTAGTGCTCCCACACCAGGCCACCGGTCTGCGCGGCCTGGCGGTTGAGCATGCGGTCGGCCAGCAGCGCGGCGCGATCGAGGTAGCGCGCCTGGCCGGTGGCCTCGAACGCGGCCAGCCAGGCTTCGCAGGCGTGCATGTTGGCGTTCTGGCCGCGGTAGGGCGACACCGTCCAGTCGGCCGTGGCATCGTCCGCGTAGAGCCCGTGCGCGGGTTCCCAGAAGTGGCGCTCCATCAGCTGCCAGGTGTCGTCCAGCCAGCCGGCGGCATCGTCGAAGCCGGCCTCCAGCGCCTTGGCGTAGGCCAGGGCCACGAAGGCCAGGCCGTAGCAGTGGTTGCTGGCGTCGACCGCGCGTCCCCCGCGGAGCACCCAGGCGTAGCCGCCGCTGTCGGGGTTGCGGTGCGCCTCGCGCAGGTATTCGATGCCGTGGCCGACGGCGTCGCGATAGTCCCGCTCGCCGAAGGCGCGCCAGGCCATGGCGTAGTTGAAGACGAAGCGGGTGCTGCTGACCAGGTGTCGGGTGTCGGGGTCGTAGACCGAGCCGTCGTCGCGGAAGAAGTGGAAGAAGCCGCCGGACGGGTCGATGCAGCGCGGATGGTAGAAGCGCATGGTGTCGGCGACGTGCGCGAGCAGGAATGCGCGCGAGCCGAAATCCGGCAGGGCCTGGCCGTCGGGCGGTCGGGACATCGTGCGTGGGCTCCGGATAGGCGGTTGCCGGGCCGGAACGCCATCGGGGCGTTCCGGTGCTGCAGTCAGAAGGTGCGGCCGGCTGCCGGTACGACGCCAACAGGCGTGCACGCGCGCCGGCCGCCCAACAGCACCATGGTAAGGTTACCAAAGCGCAAAAAACAGGCTTTCCGGACATCCATCCCCAGGCGACGTTGCGCGCAACGACGAATCCGGCGCGCCAACCGCGTACTTCGCCGCCGCGATCCCGAAGGGCCGGCGTGCACCATGGTCACCCGCGCGGCGGCGCGGACGACTGCCGCTTGACCAGCACGTGCTTCATCACCTGGTGCACCTGCCGTGCCGGCCGCCCGCTGCGGCGTGCGCGCACCTGGTCGAGGACCAGGGTCACTGCGCTGCGCCCCATCGCCGTCACCGGCTGGTGGATCGTGGTCAGCTCCGGCCAGATGGTGGTCGCCACCGGCGTGTCGTCGAAACCGGTGACCGTCAGGTCGTCGGGCACGTGCAGCCCCATGCCGTGCGCGACCGCGACCGCGGCCGCCGCCATGTCGTCGTTGCTCGAGAAGATCGCGGTGGGGCGCCGGCGCTGGCGCAGCAGCGCGGTGGCCGCCGACAGGCCCGAGCGATACGTGAACAGGCCCGGGGCGATGTATTCGGGCGGTACCTCGATCCCGGCCTCGGCCATGGTGTCGAAGAACGCCGTCGCGCGCAGCCCGGCCGGCGTGTGCTTGGGATCGCCCTTGATGATGGCGATGTCGCGATGGCCAAGGTCGAGCAGGTAGCGCACCATCGCGCGCGCGCCCTGGTAGTCGTCGATCCGCACCGATGCCACCGCCTGGCTCGGCGCACCGCCGGCCACCGCCACCACCGGGATCTTCGCCTGCTCCAGTTCCTGCAGCATCGGTCGCGAGTCGCACAGCGGCGGCGGCAGGATGATGCCGTCCACGCCCGCATCGAGCAGCCGCTGCACCGCCGCGCGCTGGCTGCGGATGGCGCCGCATTTTTCCACCAGGATCTGGCTGCCGTGGCTGCTGCTCTGCTCGAGGATGCCGAGCATGAACTGGTTGAGATAGGCGGCGCTGGGGTTGCTGTAGAGCACGCCGATGCGCGCGGTGCCGGAGGTGCGCAAGGAGCGGCCGGCGAGGTTGGGGCGGTAGCCCAGCGCCTTGACCGAGGCCACCACGCGCTCGCGCATGTCCTGGCCGACGTAGGGATGGTTGTTGATGACCCGCGAGGCGGTCATCGGGGAAACGCCGGCGTGTCTGGCCACGTCCAGGATGGTGACCGTGGCGCCGGCCCTGCGCTTGCGCTGGGGCATTCTCGATCCGCCGACGGCGGTGCTGGCCCGGCCCGTTGCCGGTGGCGCCAGCTTACTCGTTCGCGCCCGCGGGTGCCTTCGGCGCGCTGCCGAAATCGCCTTCGGCCTCGGCCGCCAGCCAGGCGAACACCGCGTATGCGGCCACGTTCTGCGCGAGCGCGGCCGGGTCGATCTTGTCGAGCGTGTCGTCGGCGTTGTGGTGCAGGTCGAAGTAGTCCGTGCCGTCCTGTCCCAGCCACGCCCACGCGCCGCCGATCGCGGCCAGCGGGACGATGTCGGGCCCCGGGCCGCCCTTGCCGGGCAGGTGTTCGATGCCCAGCGGGGCGAGCGCTTCGGCGATGCGGCGCGTGGCCGCCTGCGCGTGTTCCGGCGCGCCGGTGTTGAAGCCGTAGATGCGGCCGGCACCGAAGTCGCTCTCTGCCGCGATCACATGGTTCGTGACCTCGTCCGCGTGCCGGCGCGCATACTCGCGCGCGCCGATCAGCCCCTGCTCCTCGTTGGCGAAGGCGACCACGCGGATCGTGCGCCGCGGCCGCTGCGGCAGTTGCCCGATCAGGCGTCCGGCGGCCATGGTGATGCCGATGCCCGAGGCATCGTCGATCGCCCCGGTGCCCAGGTCCCAGGAGTCCAGGTGGGCGCCGATGAGCACCACTTCCTGCGGCGCCTCGCGCCCGGTGATCTCGCCGATCACGTTGTGCGAGGTGTACTCGGCGCCAGTCCAGCCGCAGTCCAGCGCCAGCCGGACCTGCACCGGTCCGCGCTGCAGCAGGCGCGCAAGCTGGTCGGCGTCGGGCAGCGACAGCGCGGCCGACGGCACCGGCTCGAGGTCTTCATCGAAACGGGTGATGCCGGTATTGGTCACCCTGTGCGGGCTGGTGCCGATCGAGCGCATCAGGAAGCCGACCGCGCCCCGGCGGATGGCCTCCGACGGCCCGCGGCTGCGCACCGCGCCGGCCTTGCCGTAGCCGCTGCCGTCGCGCGTGCGCTCCATGGGCTGGTCGATGAAGGCGATCTTTCCCGCAAGCGAGCCTTCGGGCGCGGCGCGCAGCGCGTCGATGCTGTCGAAGCGCACGATTTCGGCTTCCACCGTGCCACCCGGGCTGCCGCCGAGCGCGGTGACCAGCAGCGGCTGCGCGTGCGTGCCGAGCACTTCGGCGTGCTCGCTGTGGCGCTCCCAGGTGGGGAAGCCCACCGGCTCGGTCCAGACCCGGTCGTAGCCCAGCGCCCGCAGCTTCGCCTGCGCCCAGGCCACCGCGCGCGCATCGGCCTCGCTGGCGGGCAGGCGCGGGCCGATCTCGGTGGTCAGCGATTCGACCAGGTTCCAGGCGGTGTCGTCGGCCAGCGCCTGTTCGCGCAGCTGTGCGGCGGTGTCGAAGGCCGCCTGCGGGATGTGCGTCCCGGCCGCGGACGCGGCGGTGGTGGGCAACAGGACGACGGAGAGCAGCAGCGTGGCGAGGCGCATCGCACGGGATCCGGAAAGCGGGAGCCGCGAGCCTGCCATGCCCGCGGCCCCCGTGCATGTGCGGAAAGTCGGGCTACTTGCGCAGCGTGTCGCGGATTTCGCGCAGCAGCAGCACTTCCTCCGACGGCTCGGCCGGTGCCTCCGGTTCGGGCTCGGGCTTGCGGTTGAGGCGGTTGATCGTGCGCACCATCAGGAAGATCGCCAAGGCGATGATGATGAACTGGATGATGGTGTTGATGAACTCGCCCACCCCGATCGCGACCGCGGGCACCTCCTCGCCGGCCGCGTTGACGGTGGCCTCGCGCAGGGTCCAGACGATGTCGGAGAAATCCACCCCGCCCAGCAGGTAGCCGATCGGCGGCATGATCACGTTGTCGACCAGCGAGGTCACGATCTTGCCGAATGCGGCGCCGATGACCACGCCCACGGCGAGGTCGACCACGTTGCCGCGCATCGCGAATTCCCTGAACTCCTTGAGCATGCCCATCGCTGTCTCCTGTTTCCGGGGAAAGGCCGTCGTGCGGCCGTCGGCACTATGCGTTGGATGCGTGCAGCTGGCAACGCAATTCGAGCAGATCGTCCAGGCGCGCAACGCAGGCATCGCCCGGCGACAGCGCGGCGACTCCGGCGGGCGTGCCCATGAACACCACGTCGCCCGCGCGCAGCGCGTAGAGTTTCGACAGCTCGTGCAGGATCTCGGGCACGTCCCAGATCATCCGGTCGAGCGTGGACTGCTGTCGGCGCTCGCCGTTGACCTCCAGCGACAGCAGCCGCGGCGCGAGTTCGCCGACCACGGCGGCCGGCACCAGTTCGCTGACCGGCGCCGAGGCGTCGAAGCCCTTGGCGCTGTCCCAGGGCAGGCCGGCGGCCTTGGCCGCCGCCTGCAGGTCGCGGCGGGTGAGGTCGAGGCCGATGCCGTAGCCGAACACCAGCGCCGCGGCAGCGTCCACCGCCACGATGCCCGGAGGGGCGTCGCGACCCAGCGCCACCATCAGCTCCACTTCATGGTGCAGGTCGGCCGTGGCGGGCGGATACGGCACCTGGCCATCGGTGACGATCGCATCGGCAGGCTTGTGGAAGAACACCGGCGCCCCGCGCCCGGCTTTCGACGCCGGTGCGGCCGCGCCCATCTCGCGCGCGTGATCGGCGAAATTGCGGCCAACGCAGTAGATGCGGCGCACCGGGAAGCTGGCGCCACCGCGCACGGGAATGCGCGACGCCGGCGTCGCGGGAACGACGTCGTGCGCGCGATCGTGTTCGTGCACCCGTTCGTGCACCGGTTTCAGCGCAGCGCGGGCTGGCCCGGCTTGGTGACGACCCGGTATTCCGCGTCGAGCACATCGCCGCGCTGCTCCGGACCCGCGCGCCGTCCGCGCAGCGCTGCGCGCAGCAGCCCGAACGAGACCATCGCCGCGCCCACGAACAGGCCGACCACCAGCAGTACCGCCAGCAGCGCCACGCCGACCAGCCCCAGCAGCACCCGCAGAACGGGATTGCGCGGCTTGCGCGGCGAGAACATCCCGCGCAGCGCAGAGGCGTCGAAACGGGCGTGGAGGGTGCGGAACAGGACGGAGGACATCGGCAGGGATGCGACAATGCGGGGTGCCTCAGTATCGGCCCCGACTGCCATCCACGTGTAACAGGTTCGTTAAACGAGTGTGATGAACATCCCCGACCCGGCTACTCCCCTGATCGCCCTCGACGCCATTGCCGACGGCGGCTTCGCCGAGGTCGAGGCCGCTGTCGGCGGCGAGCCCGAGTCGATCATCCTGTACCGCGACGGCAACGCCATCCGCGCCTGGATCAACGTCTGCCCCCACGCCGGCCGCCGCCTGGACTGGGCGCCGGGACAGTTCCTCAAGTCGAAGGACGGCCTGCTGGTGTGCGCCGTGCACGGCGCGAGCTTCGAACTCCGAGGCGGCAGCTGCGTCGCCGGACCGTGCCGCGGCGAGGCGCTGCGAGGGGTCGAGGTTGCGGTGGTGGACGGTGCAGTCCGGCTCGTGGCGAAGGACAGCTGACGCACCCTCGCGCCCGGGTCCTGCTCCCTTGCGGTCACTTTCGCGTTGGAGCCCCGCCGGACACCTGTCGGCGCACACCTGCCGGCCTGAGTTCAACATGCCGGACATCGATTACGCCCCCAATGCCCTGGGCCAGCCCACCCGGGCGGGGACGTTCGCCACCGGCATGGCGTACTACCCCAATGGCGCCATCAAGGAGTTCACCTACGGCAACGGGATCAGGCACATGCGGCGAACTCCGGCGATCGGCCAGCCTTCGAATGAAGACCAGCTTCTTCGCTTTCCGTAGCCGCTTGAGCGTCCACGCCCGCGCGACCACCGCACGTTGCGGATAGGCGCGCGGCTTCGGGTGGCCTGGGTATCCCTCGGGAAACGCATCAATCGGCCGGGGCCGTCGCCAGCGTGTTCTTGTAGATCACCCCGTCCTTCATGATCACCTGGAAGCTCTGCCCGGGACGGGTGATCAGGGAGATGTCCGCGACCGGGTCGCCGTCGACCAGCAGCAGGTCGGCCAGGGCGCCTTCCTTCACCACGCCGATCTCGCCCGGGTAGGGGTTGCGCTTGCCGGTCAGCTGCAGCAGTTCGCCATTGGTGCCGGTGGCCATGGCCAGCGTTTCGCCCGGGGTGTACCAGCGGGTCAGGCTGGCCAGGATCGCGCCCTGCTGCGTGGCCAGTGCGGCGGAGAACAGCACGTCGGTGCCCCACGCGGTCTTGAGCTTGTACTTCCGGGCCAGGTCGTAGGCGTGGTTGTTGCCGGCGAAGACCTCTTCGGCCTTCTGCCGCTCGAACGAGCCCGGCGGGAACGCTTCGGCCAGCGCGTCGGGGAACGGCTGGATGCTCAGCCAGACACCCTTCTGCGCGATCAACCGCGCGGTGTCTTCATCCATCAGGCTGCCGTGCTCGATGACCTTGACCCCGGCGTTGATCGCCTCGCGGACCGCCTGGGGCGTATAGGCGTGCACGGTAACGTAGGTGCCCCAGTTGCCCGCCGCTTCCGTCGCCGCGCGCAGTTCCGCCGGAGTGAAGGTTGGTCGCGTCCAGCGGGCTGTGCGGCGAGGACACGCCGCCGCCGGCGGTCAGCTTGATCTGCGAGGCGCCGCGCATGAGCTGCTCGCGCACGCGCATGCGCACCTCGTCGGGGCTGTCGGCGATGGCGGTGTCGCCGTCCAGGTCGGTGGGACCGGGCACGCCCATCGTCCGCGGCAGGTCGTCGGCCTGGCGGAAGTCGCCGTGGCCGCTGGTCACGCTGATCATCGCCCCGGAGGCGTAGATGCGCGGGCCGGGCAGCACGCCCTCGTCCACCGCCTGCTTCAGGCCGAAGGCATTGCCGCCGACGTCGCGCACTGACGTGAAACCGCGCATCAGGGTCCGCGTGGATTCGGCGGCGGCGATCGCGGTCAGGTAGCGCTGGTCGCCGTTGAGTATCGCGGACAGCGGTGGCGCGGCCATCATGCTGTGCCAGTGCGCATCGATCAGGCCGGGCATGAGCACCTTGCCGGTGCCGTCGATCACCTGCGCGCCGGGTTCGGCGAGCGGCGTGGCCGAGATCCGCTCGATCCGGTCGCCGCGCACGAGCACGTAGCGCGGACCGGAGAGCGTCGTCGACTTGCCGTCGAACACCCGGACGTTGCCGAAGATCGTCGCCGGCTGGATCGCGGGGGCCCGGGCCTCCGGTGCCGCCACCTGGTAGGCGCTGGTCAGCGTCGCGTCGTGCGCACTCGCGGACCACGCGATGCTGGAGGCGGCGAGGAACATCGCCGCACGGGAAAATCCGGTGTCTGGACGCATGACGACTTCACCTCCTGCTGGATCCCTGCGGATGTCGGCGGCCCGCCTGGTCGGGCGGCCACCGTGAAGTCCCGGCGCGGTCGGCGCGCCAGCATGCCTGCTATATTCGACCCGGCCCGCCCGGGCCACAACCTCGGCCGGCTTTCCGAGAGTACGGAGTGCCCCATGATCCTGGCTTCCGGCACCGCGTCACGGCTCCCCCGGCCGTCCGCAACCCTCCCGCTCCTCGCCGCGCTGGCACTGGCCGTTCCGGGCGCCGGGCACGCGGCGGAAGAAGCGCCGCTCCCGGTCCTCGACCGTTTCCGCCTGTCGGCCGGCGTCTTCTCGGTCAACCATGAGCTGGCCGGCCGCTGGGACTCCGGGTCCGGCCGGCTCGGCACGCCCTTCGACTTCCAGCGCGACCTGGGCTTCAGCCCGCGTCTGCGCACGCCGTTCTGGATACTCGGCGCCGGTTTCGGCCGCGAGCGTCAGTGGCAGGTCGACCTGTTCCACTTCGAGACCGACGACGACGCCAGCCGTACGCTCGAGCGGACGTTTGAACTTGGCGACGACAGCTACCAGGCCGGCGCGCGGTTCACCGGATCGCTGGACACGACCATGAGCGGCGCGTCGCTGTCCTGGTTCTTCCACCGCGCGCCTGCTTCCGCGTTCGGCGTCGGACTGGGCGTGATCGACTATCGCCTGCGCTCGCAGCTCGACGCCACCATCGCCGTCCAGGACCGCATCGTCGAGGTCAGCAGCGGCTTCGACGAGCAGGCATGGGCACCCATGCTGCGCGGCGAGTACGTCCGCCGGCTCGGCGACCGCTGGCGCATGGCCGCAACCGCCGCCTACATCAGCGCCGACCTGGACAACGTGTCGGGACGCGTGCTCGACGCCCACGTGCGCTTCGACTATTTCCCCACCGAACGCATCGGGCTCACCCTGCGCTACGCCCTCAACAGCGTCGACGTCAACCTGCATCGCGACAGCTACGAAGGCAAGGTCCGCCTGCACAGCCACGGCCCGCAGCTGTTCACCACGCTGCGCTTCTGAGGCGCGACGGGAGGCGCCTGCGCGCATTGCGCGCTGCAGGCGTCCCTGCCGGGTTGCCGGGGGAACCCTATTCGCAGCGGACGGACCGGATTCCGTTGTCCGCGTCGATGAACACGCGCAGGCGGTCATCGCGGCTGTCCCTGCGCACGACCGTCTTCGGTCCGACCGGGTTGACCAGCCCGGCGCCGCTCTCGCGCGAAAGCCGGCGCATGTTCTCCTCGTTCGCGGGCTGGCCCACCGCCCAGGACAGCCCTTCGTCGCTGCAGCGGCCGCTGCCGGCGACCTTCGGGCCCGGCGAAGCGATACAGCCCAGCAGCAGGCTGGCGACGCCGGCGGACGCGGCGATCCGGGCGAATGAAGGCATGGCGATCTCCTTGGCTGGAACGGGCCCGCGGACATTGTCACACCGCAGGCGCGGACGCGGGTATCGAGGGCCCGCAGCGCAACGAACATCCCGCGCGCCGATACGCTTCCCCGGCTGCGCCGGCAGCCCGCCGGCCGCCCGGCCCATGCAACCGGCAACGGATGCCACCCGGTCACGGAGCGCCTTGGCCGCGCTCAGCGCGCGGCGTCCGTGCCAGGGGTCGATGCCCTTGCCGCTCGCGCCCCAACCGGCTCCCGTACAGGGGCTCCAGGCGGGCTTGCGCATCGCGCGCCGCGAAGCGCGCACCGGACCCTGGGCTACACTCGCGGCTCCTTCTTCGGTGTACCCACATGCGCGCTTCCCGCTGCTGGATCGGCCTGCTGCTGATGGCCTTCGCGATGGCCGTGTGTGCACAGGAATCCAGGCTCCCGCCGCAGCGCGCCATCGCGATCACCATCGACGATCTGCCCTGGGTGACGGCCGGTGATCTGGCGCCGGATGTCCTGGCAGCCAGGCATGGGCGGCTGATGGAACAGCTCGACCGCGCGGGCGTCGTGGTCACCGGCTTCGTCAACGAAGGCAAGCTGGAGTCCGGCGGGCGGGTGTTGCCCGGGCGGGTGCAGATGCTGCGCGACTGGCTGGACCGCGGCCACGAACTCGGCAACCACACCTACGGCCATGTGGATCTGCATACTGTCGGGCTGGAGGCTTTCCAGCAGGACGTGCTGCGGGGCGAGCGCCAGCTGCGGCCGCTGCTGGCCGAATCGGGGCGCACGCCGCAATGGTTCCGCCATCCCTACCTGCGGGCGGGGCAGACGCAGGACGAGCGGGCCGCGCTGGAACGTTTCCTGTCCGCGCATGGCTACCGCGTGGCGCCGGTGACGGTCGACAACAGCGACTGGCTGTGGGCCGCGGCCTACCGCAACGTGCTCGACGGGCTGGCCAGCGAGGCGGCGCGGAAACGCATGCTGGTGCGCCTGCGCGCCGACTACGTGGCCTACATGCTCGACAAGGTCGACTATTTCGAGCGCCAGTCGCAGGACCTGCTGGGGCGGGCGTTGCCGCAGGTCTGGTTGCTGCACGCGAACGAGCTCAACATGGATGCGTTTGCGGCCCTGGTCGAAGGCGTGCAGGCGAAAGGCTATGCGGTGGTGTCGCTGGGAGAGGCCATGCGCGATCCCGCATACGCGCGGGGCGCGGAGGGCTACGACGGCCGGCGCGGACCGAGCTGGCTGCACCGCTGGGCGATGGGTGAGGGCAAACAGGCGGTTGCCGGCGAGCCGGCCACGCCCGACTGGGTGGTGGCGCTTGCAGGTTTCGATTTGGAATAGGCCCCATGTGGGCTGCCGCCGTCATGCGTCCGGGTTCGACGCTTTCCGGACCGATTCGCACAGGGCACAGGCGGGCTCGCCCGCACGCGGAAACCGCAGAAACTCCTCGGCGCGGCCACCCGGCGTGGCTGGCCGCGCGGCGGGCGGCCGCGGGGCGCCCCGCCGATCCGGTCGCCGGTTGATCTGGGTCATGGGGGCCACGCCCGGCGGCGGCTAGGCTCGCCTGATGCTGCCCGCTCCGTCCGCGAATCCGGCCCTTCCCGCCGTGCCCGACCCCTCCGCCGAAGGGCAGCGCACGCTCGATGCCTGCTTCCTCGGCCCCTACGGCGAGAACGACACCCTGCTGGAGCGGCTGGTGGTGGAGTTCCTGCGCGACCACGTGCACTGGCGGCGCAATTTCCACCCCGAGGATCCGCCGGCGATCCCGACGCGCGCGGCGCTGCATCCGGACTACCAGGCCTTCGAGGCCAGAATGCGGCGCGAGCTGCACCAGCTGTCGGCCGCGCTCAAGCGCTCGGTGCCGTTCCACAGTCCGCGCTACATCGGCCACATGGTCTCGGACCTGCTGCTGCCCGGGCTGGCGGCCCAGATCCTGACCCTGCCCTACAACCCCAACAACGTCAGCGGCGACGCGGCGCCGGTGACGCTGCAGCTGGAGATGCAGGTCGGCCTGCAGCTGGCGCGCATGCTCGGCTGGCCCGACGATCCGGCACGGCCGGACTGCGCCTTCGGCCACCTGACTTCCGGCGGCACCCTGGCCAACTACCAGGCGCTGCGGCTGGCGCTGGCGCTCAAGGCGTTCCCGGTGGCGCTGCGGGCGGCGACGGTGCCGGATCTGGCGCTGCCCGATGACAGCTGGGAGGCGTTCAACCTCGCGCCCGAGGCCGGGATCGCGCTGTTCGCGCAGTGGCGGCAGTGGCTGGCCTCGCAGCCGGCGGCCGATCGCGCGCGCTGGAGCGGGCGGGTGCAGGCGCAGCGGATCGAGGCGCTGGGCCTGGTGGACTTCTTCGACCGCCACCGCTCGCTGCGCGTGCCGCTGGTGCTGGCGCCGATCACCGCGCACTACTCGTGGAGCAAGGGGCTGAAGATGCTCGGCCTGGGGCGCGACCGGCTGCAGCTGCTGCCCACCCGCGGCATGCGCCTGGATGCCGATGCGCTGGAGACGGCGCTGGACGACTGCGCGCGCGCGCGTCGGCCGGTGCTTGCCGCGATCGCGGTGCTGGGCAGCACCGAATACGGCACCATCGATCCGGTCGATGCGGTGGTCGCCGCGCGCCGCCGCGCCCGCGCGCGCGGGCTGGGCTTCAGCGTGCACGTGGACGCGGCCTGGGGCGGCTACCTGACCACGCTGTTCCGCAATCCCGACGGCAGCCTGCGGGCGCTGGACGATGTGCGCCAGGGCTTCGCGGAGTTTCCCCAGCCGGCCGTGCATGCCGCGTTCGCCGCGCTGGCCGAGGTGGATACGGTCACGGTCGACCCGCACAAGCTCGGCTACCTGCCATACGGCGCCGGCGCCTTCGTCTGCCGCGACCAGCGCGCGATGCCGCTGCTGGCCGAGAGCGCCGACTACGTGTTCGGCAATGGCGATGCCGGAGACTATGCGGCGCGCTACCGGCAGCTGGGGCAGCTGGTTCCGGAGGGCTCGAAGTCCGGCGCGATGGCCGCCGCGGTGTACGTGACCCACCGCGTGCTGCCGCTCGACCACGCCGGCTTCGGCCTGCTGCCGCGCCAGACCGTGCGCGCGGCCGAGGCTTTCCAGGCGCGCGCGCAGCTGTTCGCGCAGGAGATGGCGGGGACCGTGGCGGCGCTGGTGCCATTCCCGCCCGACAGCAACCTGGTGTGCCTGGCGCTCAACCCGCACGGCAACCGCCAGCTCGCGCGCGCCAACGCCTTCGTCCGCCGGCTGCACGACGAGTTGCGCTGCGATCCGGGCCAGCCGCTGCAGCTCAAGCAGTTCTTCGCCTCGATCACCACCCTGCGGCGCGACGTGGTGGGCGAGGTGGAGATGCAGCGCATCCTCGGCGCGCTCGGCATCGATCCGGATACGCAGGACGAGGGCGACGACGCCGGCCGGCTGGTGATCCTGCGCCACACGCTGATGAATCCCTACCTGATCGACCACGAGAACGGCATCAGCTACATCGACCGGTACTTCGAGCACCTGCGGGCGCGGCTGGCTGCGCTGGTGGCCGGGGCCTGATGGGTGCGCGTCGTCGTGGAGGCATCCGGCTGCCTTGCTCCTTCCCCGCGGGCGGGGGAGGGCGCAGGACGTCCCTCGCTTTTGCTCCTTCCCCCGCTTGCGGGGGAAGGCTGGGATGGGGGCGCGCGCGAAGCGCGCGTCGGTGCCGCGCGAACGGACCATCCTCACCCCCGCCAGCGGGGGAGGCAGCAGGACGCACCGATTGCGGGCTCTTCCCCTGCAGCCGGGAAGCGAGCACGACACCCCTGATCTGCATTTCCCAAGCGACCGCGCCATGACCCGACACACCGCACTGCTGCACCTGATCCCGCCGCCGCCGCGCTGGCGGCCCCTGCTGCGGCTTGTGCCGGCGCCGCTGCGCGAGCGGACGATGGCGCGTGCGTTCTCGCACGCGCTGGCGCCGGAGCACATCGGCAGCGCGCTCGACGACATCGCCGGGCGACGCCTGGGCATCGAGGTGTCCGATCTCGGCCTGCACTGCGTGCTGCGGTGGCGGGGCGGGCGCCTGCAGGCGGTGCACGCGCCTGCCGAGGCCACGGTGCGCGGCAGCGCGACCGACCTGCTGCTGCTCGCCGCACGGCTGGAGGACGCCGACACGCTGTTCTTCCAGCGCAGGCTGGTGCTCACCGGCGATACCGAGCTGGGCCTGACCGTGCGCAACCTGCTCGACCGCATGCCCTGGGAGGCGCTGCCGCTGGGCCTGCGCATCGTCCTGCACCGCGGTGCCCGCTTCGCCCGCGCCGCGCGGGAGGCCTGTCGTGGATGAATCCATGCCGCGCTGGCGGCCGGAGCTGGAAACCGAATACGCCGAGCTGGGCGCGCGCCTGGAGCCGCTGCTGCCCTGCCTGGAATGGCCGCTGCACCTGCCGTGGATCGATGCGATCAACCGGCTCAAGTGCGAGCGCGGCGCGGTGATCATGGCGCACAGCTACCAGTCGCCGGAGATCTTCCATGGCGTGGCCGACGTCACCGGCGATTCGCTGGCGCTGGCCCAGGCCGCCGCCGACTGCGACGCGGAGGTGATCGTGCTGGCCGGCGTGCACTTCATGGCCGAGAGCGCGAAGATCCTGGCGCCCGGGAAGACCGTGCTGATTCCGGACCTGGAGGCGGGCTGCTCGCTGGCCGCCTCGATCACCGCCGCCGACGTGCGCGCGCTGCGTCACCGCTACCCGTCCGCACCCGTGGTCACCTACGTCAACACCAGCGCGGCGGTGAAGGCCGAATCCGACGCCTGCTGCACCTCGGCCAACGCTGCCCAGGTGGTCGAGGCCATGGCGGCCGAGTGGGGTTCGGATCGGGTGATCTTCCTGCCCGACGCCTTCCTCGGCCGCCACGTCGCTCTGCAGACCGGCATCGAGCTGGTGCTGTGGGACGGACGCTGCGAGGTGCATGAACAGTTCACCGGGCAGCAGGCGCGACACGCGCGCGAACGCTTCGATGCGCGCCTGGTCGCACATCCCGAGTGCCCGCCCGAGGTGCAGGACGAGGCCGATTTCGTCGGTTCCACCACCGCGATGGGTGCGTGGCTGGAGCGCGAGCAGCCCGCGCGCGTGGCGCTGATCACCGAATGCTCGATGGCCGACAACCTGCGCACGCGCTTCCCGAAGATCGAGTTCATCAAGCCCTGCAACCTGTGCCCCCACATGAAGCGGATCACCCTGCCCAACATCCACGCCTGCCTGCGCGAGCTCAAGCACGAAGTGCAGGTGCCGGCCGACATCGCGGCGCGTGCGCGCACCGCGCTGGAGCGGATGCTGGCGGTGGGCCGCCGCGACCGGGTGTGAGCGCGGTTCGAACCTCGCCGCTGGTGGTGGTGGGCGCCGGCGTCGCCGGGCTGTCGGTGGCGCTGGCCGCCGCGCCTCGTCCGGTGCTGCTGATTTCGCGCGGGCGACGCGGCAGCGAAAGCGCGACCGCGCTTGCCCAGGGCGGCATCGCCGCCGCGATCGGTCCGGGCGATACGCCGGCCGCACATGCGCGCGACACCGTGGAGGCCGGCGTCGGCCACAACGATCGCGCCGCGGTGCGCTACCTCTGCGCGCAGGCGCCGGCGGCGATCGCGCGGCTGCTGTTGCTGGGCCTGGCGTTCGACCACGACGGCAGCGCACTGCGCCTCGGGCGCGAAGGCGGCCACGGCGCCGACCGCATCGTGCACGCCGGCGGCGACGCCAGCGGCGCGATCCTGCTGCGCGGGTTGTGGCAGGCCGCGCGCGCGGCCGGACACGTCGAAGTCCACGAAGACACCGAGGTCGAGGCGCTATGCCTGCGCGATGGCGAAGTCGCCGGGCTGCGCCTGCGCGACGGCAGCGGCGCCGAGCACGTCGTCGAAGCCGGTGCGGTGGCGCTGGCCACCGGCGGCATCGGCGCGCTGTTCTCTGCCAGCACCAACCCCGCCGGCGCCGACGGCAGCGGCCTGGCCATGGGCCTGGCCGCAGGCGCGGCCGCGCGCGACCTGGAGTTCGTGCAGTTCCATCCCACCGCGCTGGCGGTGTCCGGCGCGCGCGGCAACGGCAGGCCGCTGCCGCTGGTGACCGAAGCGCTGCGCGGCGCGGGCGCGCGGCTGTACGACGATGACGGCCGCCCGCTGATGGACGGACTGCATCCGCTGGGCGATCTCGCGCCGCGCGACCTGGTCGCACGCCGCGTCTGGCAGTCGCTGCAGCGCCGCAGCGGCGCCTGGCTCGACGCCACCGCGCTGGGCGACGCCTGGCCCGAACGGTTTCCCACCGTGCACGCGGCCTGCCGCGCGCACGGCATCGACCCGGCGCGCCAGCGCATTCCGGTCACCCCGGCCGCGCACTTCCACATGGGCGGGCTTGCCGTCGACCGCGATGGCCGCACCAGCGTGCGCGGCCTGTATGCGGCGGGCGAAGTGGCCTGCAGCGGCGTGCACGGGGCCAACCGCCTGGCCAGCAATTCGCTGCTCGAAGGGCTGGTATTCGGACACCGACTCGGCCGTCGGCTGCGAGGCGAACGTTTGCGAACGCCGGTACGTGGCGGGCATGCATGGGTCGACGCCTGCGCATCGGCGGATGCGGCGGCGATGGCGCGCCTGCGCGCGCTGCTGTGGGATGCGCTTGGCCCGGTCCGCGACGGAGCCACCCTGGCCACGGCACTGCGCCAACTGCAGGTCGATGTCGAAAGCTTCGGCCGCCAGGGCCGCCTGGCGCTGTGGCTCCTGGACGCGGCCCGCCGCCGGCGCGGCAACCTCGGCGCGCACTGGCGCAGCGACGCAACCCCGTAGCAGGATTGATTGGCTCCCTCCCCCGTATGCGGGGGGTGAGGGAGGGCTTGCACGGCACTGCCGTGCGGGCCTGCCGAACGCCAGGCGCGCTGCGCCTGGCCGGGCGGGCTGGGGTGGGGGCCACAGGTCGCCGCGCACCCTGGCACGCGCGCCTGCGGCGCGCCCCCCCCGATCCCGGCCCTCTACCCCGGCGGGCACGTAGCCCCGCAAGCGGGGGAAGGAGCAAGGCGGTAGCCCGCACGTTTCTTTCATTGCGCCAGCGTCGCCTTGCCCGGTCGCCCGTCCCAGTAGCCGTTGCGCGCGCCCAGCGGTGCGGGCGGCCGCGGTGCGGACAGGCCTTCGAGGAAGTGCGCCAGCACCGCGTCCATGCCCTGCGCCTGCGGCGAGATGCGCAGGATGCCGACGCCCAGCGCCGCGAGTTCGTCGCGCAGGGGCAGCATGTCGACCACTTCGGTACCCTGGATCTGGATGCCGTTGATGGTCATGAACGGCTCGCCCTCGCGGGTGGACAGCGGCAGGCCGTCGGGATGCTCGATGCAGCGGAAGCCGCACTGGTCCTTGGGCACGTCCAGCGCGCGCGCGGTGAAGCAACGCGCCGAGTACGCCAGCGGCAGCCGGCCCCAGGCCGGCATCTCCAGCTCCGGCATCGTGCCTCCGTCGGCTTCCAGCGCGTCGCGCAGCTCCTGCAGCAGGGTGCGCCCCTGTTCGACGCCGGGCACCCAGCGATACAGTCCGTCGTCCATCAGCATCGCCAGCGCGCGATGGTTGTAGACGTTGAGCGTCGGTCCGCCAACGAAGGGCAGCCGGCGTTCGCGGCACGCCTGCACCGCGGACAGGTCGTTGGCCTCGATCCGGAACGTGCCGTTCGCGGCCTGCCGGCGAAGCGCGCCCAGCTCCGACTCGGCCTCGATCAGCGCCAGCGTCGACAGCACCACTTCCTTGCCGGCGGCGGCAAGCTCCCGTGCGATCGACAGCCAGTCCTCCAGGCGCAGCTCGCGGCGTTTGCTGCAGATGGTCTCGCCCAGGTAGACGATGTCGACCGGCCAGCCGGCGGCTTCGCGATAAAAAGCGAGCGTCTGCTCGCGTGGCCAAAAATACTGCAGCGGCCCAAGACTGAGTTTCATCGATGCGTTCTCCTGCGCGTGCTCAATGCCATGCGCGGTGGTAAGGCCCGAGCGTGGTCTGCTGGCCCTCGGCATGCGCGCCCAGCGTCTGCTGCCAGGCGGCCTCGCTGGTCCAGCGCTGCGGATCGGCGCGGTAGCGGTCGATGGCCTGGCGCCAGGTCGACGCCACCGCACGCACGTAGGCCACGCCGCGCTGCCGGCCCTCGACCTTCAGCGCCACCACGCCGGCCTGCGCCAGCTGCGGCAGCAGTTCCAGGGTGTTGAGGCTGGTCGGCTCCTCCAGCGCGTGGAACACCTCGCCGCCGACCGCGTAGCGGCCCTTGCACACGGTGGGATAGCCGGCCGGCTCGGATTCGCCGAAGCGGTCGATCAGCATCCCGTTCAGGCGCACGCTGCGGCTGTTGTCGGGATGCTCGTCCCAGCGCACGAAGCTGGCCGGCGAGCATACGCCGTGGCGGTTGGGCGACACGCCGGTCACGTAGCTCGACAGCTGGCAGCGCCCTTCGACCATGATGCACAGGCTGCCGAAGGCGAACACCTCCAGCGGAACCGGCGATGCCGCGCACAGCCGCTCGACCTGCTGCAGCGCCAGCACCCGCGGCAGCACCGCGCGGGCGATGCCGAAGCGTTCAAAGGCATAGGTCAGCGCCGCCGCCGTGGTGGCCGATCCCTGCACCGACAGGTGTCGCGACAGGGTGGGATGGGTGCGACACGCATAGTCGAGCACTGCCATCTCCGCGGCGATGATCGCGTCCACGCGCAGCTCCGCGGCGTGGTCGACCGCGGCCTGCCAGTAGGGCAGGCGCACGCTGTCGGGATAGGTGTTGAGCGCCAGGTACACCTTGCGGCCGCGCGCATGCGCATAGGCGATGCCGCGCCGCAGCTCCTGCTCGTCGAAGTTGAGGCCGGGGAAGGCGCGCGCGTTGGTCTGGTCGCGGAAGCCGGCGTAGACCGCATCGGCGCCGGCGTCGATCGCGGCCTGCAGGGCGGGCAGGTTGCCCGCGGGACATACCAGTTGCATCACTGACTCCCGGAAAGGAAAGGCGTGGTGGCCGGCGCGGCCGGATGCGCGCCGCGCAGCTGCGACCACAGAGCGTCGACGCGACGCTCGGCCTGCGGATCCGGCACGATCGGCCGGCCCCATTCGCGGTCCGATTCGCCCGGCCACTTGCGGGTCGCGTCGAGCCCGAGCTTGGAGCCCAGGCCGGCGACGGGCGAGGCGAAGTCGAGGTAGTCGATCGGCGTGTTCTCGACCAGCATCATGTCGCGCGCCGGGTCCACGCGCGTGGACAGCGCCCACAGCACCTGGCCCCAGTCGCGCACGTCGATGTCCTCGTCGGTGACGATCACGAACTTGGTGTAGGTGAACTGGCGCAGGTACGACCACACCGACATCATCACGCGCCGCGCGTGGCCGGCGTACTGCTTGCGGATCGACACCACCGCGATGCGGTACGAGCAGGCCTCCGGCGGCAGGTGGAAGTCCGCGATCTCGGGGAACACCCGCTGCAGGATCGGCACGAACACCTCGTTGAGCGCGGCCGACAGCACCGAGGGTTCGTCGAATGGCGCGCGGCCCATGTAGCTGCCGTGGTAGATCGCGTCGCGTCGCATGCGCATGCGCTCCACGGTCAGCACCGGGAAGGAAGCCTGCGCGTTGTAGTAGCCGGTGTGGTCGCCGAACGGGCCTTCCAGCGCGGTGTCGCCCGGATGGATGAAGCCTTCGAGCAGGATCTCCGCGCCCGCCGGCGCGTCCAGGCCGGTCGCTTCGCTGTGCCACACGCGCGTGCGCTGGCCGCGCAGAAGGCCGGCGAACTCGTACTCGGACAGGGTGTCGGGGATCGGCGCGACCGCGGCCAGCATCGTCGCCGGATCGGCGCCGATCGCCACCAGCACCGGGAAGGGACGGTCTGGATGCTGCTGGCGCCAGGCGGCGTAGTCGAGCGCACCGCCGCGGTGCGGCAGCCAGCGCATGATCAGGCGATTGGGCCCGATCGGCTGCTGGCGATAGATCGCCACGTTCTGGCGCCGCCGCTGCGGGCCGCGGGTGACGACCAGGCCGAAGGTGAGCAGGCGATCGACGTCTTCCGGCCAGCAGCGCTGGATCGGCAGGCGCGAGAGGTCGATGTCGTCGCGCTCGACGGTCTGGTCGCAGAACGCGGCCTCGGGCGTGCGCCGCGGCGCCGCGTGCGCCAGCTGCGCCAGGCCGGGCCAGGCGTGCAGGGCCTCGCGCATCGAGCCGGGCCAGTCGGGCTCCTTGAGCCTCGCCAGCAGCTGGCCCAGTTCGCGCAGTGAGGACAGCGGGCGGTCGCCAAGGGCGAGCTCGATCCTGCGGCGATGGCCGAACAGGTTGCCGAGCAGGGGGTGGTCGGAGCCGACCGGCCGGCGCATCAGCAGCGCCGGGCCCTGTTCGCGCAGCGCGCGCTGGCACAATGCGGTGCTCTCGAGCACCGGGTCGACCGGCGCATCGACCTGCAGCAGGTCGTTGCGCGCGGACAGCCGCGAGAGGAAACCGCGCAGGTCGTGCCAGCTCATGCGTGCACGGCCGCGGGTCGCGGGCCTGGACGGCGCGCCGCCGGTGCCGGCGTGCGGAGGTCGACGTCGCGTCTTCGACGCGTCGCGCCCGCCCGGCGCGATGCGCACGGCTTGTTCCCCATCCCGCCTCCCCGCCGGCCACTGCAGCCGGCGATGATGCGCGGCGACGCCGTCGCAGCGTCTGACCTGGATCAAGTGGGGCGCGATCGCGCAGTGCGGGCGCGGCAGGCTGCGGCTGCAGTCGCGCCTGCAGAGGGTGCGGGGCGCGGGGGGACGCCGATCAGAACAGCAGGTTCACCATCAGCACGACGATGACGGTGTAGAGCAGCGACAGCGGCGTGCCGATCTTGAGCAGTTCGCGCGGGCGGTAGCCGCCGGGCCCGGTGATCATCGACATCACCGGGTTGGATTGGGTGACGAAATTGTTGGAGGCCGACAGGGCGACGATCAGGGCGAAGGCGGTGGGATTGCCGCCGGCGGCCAGGGCGAAGTTGATCGCCAGCGGCACCACCACGATGGTGGCGCCGACGTGGCTGATGACCATCGAGAACGCGGCCGTCAGCAGCGCGACGGCGAACTGGATCAGCCAGATCGGCAGTCCAGCCGGCAGGCGCTCGATGGTGTGGCCCGCCAGCCAGGCGGCCGCGCCGCTGCCGTCCATGGCCCAGCCCAGCGGGATCAGGCAGGCCATCAGGAACACGGTCTTCCACGAAATCGCCGAATAGGCCTCGTCCATCTTCAGCACCCCGAACACCAGCATGCCGGCCACGCCGGTCATCAGCGCGATCGAGGTGGGCACGCGGCCGGAGACGGCGATCAGCATGGTGACGGCGAAGATCGTCATCGCGATGCGGAACTTGTGCGGACGCTGCTCGCCCTTGGGATAGTCGGTGACGGTGACGAAGTCGCGCTTGCCGACGGCCTTGGCCAGGTCGTGCCAGATGCTGTGCAGCACCAGCATGTCGCCGGCGCGCAGGGCGGTGTTGCGCACGTTCTCGCGGATCACGTTCTTGTCGCGGTTGATCGCCAGCAGGCTGATGCCGTACTGGCGGCGCAGCTGCAGGTCGGCGGCGGTCTTGCCGATGAAACGCGAGTTGGGCGGGATCACCGCCTCGGAAATGCCCGCGCGGCTGGGATTGAACAGGTCGGCGAACTGGCGCAGCCGCGAGCTCAGGCGCAGGAACTGGTTCTGGGCGAAGTCGGCCACCTGCTGGCGCGGGCCCATCGCGCCGAGCACGCTGCCCACCCAGATGCGCGCATCGGCCGGCGGCGCCAGGCGCGATTCGCTGCCGGTCTGCAGCGCCAGCAGCAGCGGCGCGTTGTGCAGCGCCTCGGCCTCGCCGAAGGTCATGCCGACCAGCGGGCTGTCGGCGGTGACGGTGAGTTCATGCACCTCGCCCTCGATGCCGTAGGTGTGCGAGAAGTAGCTCTCGGTGCGCGCCGGGGTGACGTTCGCATCACCTTCGCCGCGCAGCTTGCGGTCGCCCACGAAGCGGAAGTACAGCAGGCTGGCGGCCAGCAGCGACAGGCCGATCGGCATCGGCGCGAACATGTTCAGCGGTTCGAGCGTGGCCGCGCCCGAGGGCAGGTTGGCGTTGGCCGCCACCAGCAGGTCGTTGAGCAGGATCAGCGGCGAGGTGCCGACCATGGTCAGCGAGCCGCCGGTCACGATCGCCACCGCCAGCGGCAGCAGCATCCGCGACAGGCTCAGGCCGGTGCGCGAGGACAGCCGCGAGACCACCGGCAGGTACAGCGCCATCACCGAGGGGTTCTGCATCACCGACGAGTTCAGCCCGGCGATCGCCGAGACCAGCAGCAGCAGGCGTTGCTCGACCCCGCGCGCGCGCCGCAGCAGCCAGGCGGCCAGGCGGTTGAGCGCGCCGGTGCGGTCCAGGCCCATGCCCAGGATCATGGTCGCGATCACGCTGATCACGGCGTTGGAGGAAAAGCCGTTGAACAGGTCCTCGGGCTGCACCAGGCCGGTCAGCCCCAGCATCACCAGCACCACCAGCGCCACCAGGTCCGCGCGCACCCGCTGGAACAGGAACAGCAGCATCGTCAGGGCGACCAGCCCGAGGACGATCTTCATGTCCGTGGTGAGGGCGAGCTGGGTGTCCATCAGGGCCGGCGGCTGGCCATCACGAATCGCGGACCCGGTCGTACAGCAGGTCCCACACCCCGTGCCCCAGCCGCTGGCCGCGGGTTTCGAAGTGGGTCTGGGGGCGCCAGTCGGGGCGCGGGACGTGGCCGCGCGGGCCGGCGCGGTTGCGCAATCCAGGAGTGGCGTCGAGCACGTCCCACATCTGCTCGGCATAGTCCCGCCAATCGGTGGCGAGGTGCAAGCGTCCATTGGTCGCAAGCTTGCGCATCAGCAGCGCGGCGAACGCGGGCTGCACGAGGCGACGCTTGTTGTGGCGCTTCTTGTGCCAGGGATCGGGGAAGTAGATGCGGATCTCGTCGACGCTGGCGTCGGCGATCTCGTTGCGCAGCACCTCGACCGCGTCGTGGTGGTAGACCCGCACGTTGCCGGCGCCGTCGGCGGCCAGCGCGTTGAGCAGGCGGCCCACGCCGGGGGCGTGCACCTCGATGCCGACCAGGTCGCGGCCCGGGTCGTGCGCGGCGGCGAAGCGCAGGGCTTCGCCGTTGCCGAAGCCGATCTCGAGCACGCGCGGCGCGCTGCGCCCGAAGGCGGCGTCGAAGTCGCGCGGCGTACCGGTGTAGTCGAGGCCATAGCGCGGCCACAGCGCTTCGAAGGCGCGCTGCTGGGCCTCGGTGAAGCGACCCTGGCGCAGCACGAAGCTGCGGATCGCGCGCCGTCCGGGTTCGGCGGTGTAGGGCTTCTTCTGCAGCGGGTCGACCATCGCGGGCCTCAGGCGGCTGCCGCGCGGGAGCGCCGGCGCGCGGCCGGGTGCCGTGGCCCGGGGGATGCGCGACCGGCGCACGGAGCCGGCGGACGCGGGCGACCGGAGAGCGTGGTCGCGGCTGAAGCCGCTCCTGCAGTGGGGGTCGGGTGTGCGGCTGGCGAGGGGCTGGTCACCCGACCAGTCCGTCGATGGGCGAGGAGGCGGAGGCGAATCGCTTGCGCGGGATGCGGCCGGCGAGGAAGGCGTGGCGCCCGGCCTCGACCGCGAGCTTCATCGCCAGCGCCATGCGCACCGGGTCCTTCGCGCCGGCGATGGCGGTGTTCATCAGCACGCCGTCGCAGCCCAGCTCCATCGCGATCGCCGCGTCCGAGGCGGTGCCGACGCCGGCGTCCACCAGCACCGGCACCTTGGCGTTCTCCACGATTTCCAGCAGGTTGTAGCGGTTCTGGATGCCCAGGCCCGAGCCGATCGGCGCGGCCAGCGGCATCACCGCCACGCAGCCGATCTCCTCCAGGCGCCGGGCCAGGATCGGGTCGTCGCTGGTGTAGACCATCACGTCGAAGCCGTCGGCCACGAGCTGCTCGGCGGCCTTGAGCGTCTGCACCACGTCCGGGTACAGCGTCTTCTGGTCGCCCAGCACCTCGAGCTTGGTCAGGTTGTGGCCGTCGAGCAGCTCGCGCGCCAGGCGGCAGGTGCGCACCGCGTCCTCGGCGGTGTAGCAGCCGGCGGTGTTGGGCAGGATGGTGTAGCGGTCCGGCGGCAGCACGTCGAGCAGGTTGGGCTCGCCGGGGTCCTGGCCGATGTTGGTGCGGCGGATGGCAACGGTGACGATCTGCGCGCCGGCGGCCTCGGTGGCGCGGCGGGTTTCGTCGAGGTCCTTGAACTTGCCGGTGCCGGTGAGCAGGCGCGAGGCGTAGGTCTTGCCGGCGATGACGAGGCCGTCATCGTAGGTGGGATGCGTGGTCATCGCAGGATTATCGCGCAAAGGCGCGGGCCTGCGAATGCGGTGGCGGCAATGCCGTAGCCCGGACCAGCGAAGCGCATCCCGAATCGTGCCGCGCCTCGCGGGATGCGCTCCGCCTGTCCGGATCAGCAGACGCGGGGAGCGGTCTCTCAGCCGCCGCCGAGGGCATGCACGATCTCGATCCGGTCGCCGGGCTGGAGCTGGCGGGTGGCGTGCTGGCCGCGCGGCACGATTTCGCCGTTGACTTCCACCGCCACCCGGCGCGCGCCCAGGCCCTGCGCTTCGAGCAGGGCCAGCACGCTGATGTCGGCGGCGACCTCGGTGGCCTGGCCGTTGAGTTCGATATCCATGGCGCCATTGTCGCCCGGGTCGCCGCGGGCTGCATCCCGGGCGGCTGGCGTGCGGCAGTGCGGCGTGAGCGCGCCGCCGCGTTCATGGACACTTGTCGACCGTGCGGCCCCGTATTGTGGCCGCCGTCCCACTTACTGGAGTCGCCCCGATGCCCCGTACCCCCGCACGCCCCCGTCCCGCCGCCTGCCTGCTGGCCGCCGCGCTGGCGCTGGCCGCCGCGCCCGCGTTCGCCGAAGACACCTTCTCGCGCACCGTGTTCTTCGGCGACAGCCTCACCGACGCCGGCTATTTCCGCCCGCTGATGGTGCAGCAGAACCCGCAGGCCGCGATCCTCGGCCGCTTCACCACCAATCCCGGCCTGGTCTGGGCCGAATGGCTGGCGCTTGCCTACGGCACCGACGCCACGCCCAACGGCAACGGCCAGTCCGGTGACAACTACGCCGCCGGCGGCGCGATGGTCGCCACCGACCGCGTCGGGCCTCCGTTCGGGCTGACGCCGTCGCTCGCCACGCAGGTCACGGCCTACCTGGGCAGCAACGGCGGCCGCGCCGATCCCGATGCGCTCTACAGCGTCTGGGGCGGCCCCAACGACCTGTTCTCGATCCAGGCCAATCCCGCGCAGGCGCAGCAGATCATCGGCGCGGCGGTGACCGCGCAGGTGGGCATCGTCGGCGCGCTGCAGGCGGCCGGTGCGCGCTACGTGCTGGTGCCGAACATCCCCGACATCGGAATCACTCCGTCCTTCCTGGCGCAGGGTCCGGCCGCTGCCGGGCAGGGCACGGCCATTTCCATGGCCTACAATGACGCGCTGTACGGCGGCCTGGAGGCCCAGGGCCTGCAGGTGATCCCGCTCGACACCTTCACCTTCCTGCGCGAAGTGGTGGCCAGCCCGGCCACCTACGGCTTCGCCAACGTCACCGGCACCGCCTGCCAGCCGCAGATCACGGCCCAGTCGCTGACCTGCAATCCCGGCACCTACGTCAGCCCCGGTGCGGACCAGACCCACCTGTTTGCCGACGGCGTGCATCCGTCCTCGGCCGGGCATCGGGCGATCGCCGACCTGGCCATGGCCCAGATCGAAGGCCCGCGCCAGATCGCGGTGCTGCCGCGCTCGGCGGCGATGACCGGCCGCGGTCGCGCCGAGCGCGTGGGCGCGCAGCTGCCGTCGCTGGCCGGACAGGAAGGACGCCGCTGGTGGGCCGACCTGCGCGGCGACTTCCAGCGCTACGGCCACGGCGACAACTACGACGGCGCCGGCCCCGCACTGACCGCGGGCCTGGGCTGGGGCAGCGGCGGCCTGGCCTACGGCGGCTTCGTCGGCTACGGCCGCCAGGCCAACGACTGGGGCCGGCGTCGCGGCGACTGGGACCAGACCGAGGCCACCCTGGGCGGCTTCGTCGGCTGGCAGTCCGACGCCGGCGCCTGGATCGGCGCGCAGCTGAGCTACACCCGCCTGGACATCGACAGCCAGCGCCAGGTGCCGATCGGCCCCGCGCTGCGCGTGCACCGCGGCGACACCGACGGCAGCAACCTCACCGCGGCCCTGCATGCCGGCTGGAACCTGGGCGAGGGCGCGTTGAGCCACGGCCCGGTGCTGGGGCTGGTGGCGCAGCAGATAGAGATCGACGGCTTCGCCGAAAGCGATCCGGCGTCCTCGTCCTCGCTGGCCTTCGCCGACCAGGACTTCGATTCGCTGGTCGGCAGCATCGGCTGGCAGGCGAGCTACGCGATCAACCCGCACCTGGCGCCGTACGCACGCCTGACCGTGGACCGCGAGTTCGAGGACGGCGCCAGCCAGGCCTTCGCCACCTCGCAGTCGACGGGGATGACCTACGCGGTGCCGGCCCCCGGCTGGGACGACGGCTGGACCACGCTCACCATCGGCGCGCGCACCTCGCTGTTCGGCCTCGACGCCAACCTCGGCGTGAGCCTGAACGCCGGCGAGAAGGGCGGCAAGCAGACCACCGCATTCGCCACCCTGGGCGCCGGATTCTGAGCCCCGCCGGCACGCGGCGCCGCTTGCCGGCGCCGCGTTGCCAGCCCGCGCCGCCAAGGCTTAGACTGGCGGCGTACGCGGGTGTAGTTCAATGGTAGAACTGCAGCTTCCCAAGCTGCTAGCGTGGGTTCGATTCCCATCACCCGCTCCAATCCAAGGCGGCGGCATCATCGAAACGGTGGTGCCGCCGTTTTTCGCTTCGCAGGCCGACGATGAAGCTCGCGATCCTTTCCCGCAACGGCAAGCTCTACTCCACCCGCCGGCTGGTGGAGGCCGCGCGCGTGGCCGGGCACAGCGTGCGCGTGCTCGACCCGCTGCGCTGCTACATGCGCATCGGCGACGACGGCTTCTCGATGCGCTACAAGGGCCGCGCGATCGACGGCTATGGCGCGGTGATCCCGCGCATCGGCGCCTCGATCACCCGCTACGGCTGCGCGGTGCTGCGCCAGTTCGAACTGATGGGCAGCCACACGCCGAACCCGGCCGCGGCCATCGCCCGCGCGCGCGACAAGCTCGCCTGCCACCAGCTGCTGGCGGCGCAGGGCATCGGACTGCCGGCGACCGTGTTCGGCGACAACCCCGACGACACCGCCGACCTGCTCGCCCTGCTCGGCCCGCCGCCGCACGTGATCAAGCTCAACGAGGGCACCCAGGGTGCGGGCGTCATGCTGACCGAGAAACCCTCGGCCTCGCGCGGCGTGGTGGAGGCGCTGCGCGGCCTGTACGCGAGCTTCCTGCTGCAGGAGTTCGTGGCCGAAGCCGAAGGTGCCGACCTGCGCTGCTTCGTGGTCGGCGACCGGGTGGTGGCGGCGATGCGGCGCCAGGCGCCGGCGGGGGACTTCCGCTCCAACCTGCATCGCGGCGGCGTCGCGACGGCAGCCGAGGCCAGCCCCGACGAGCACGCGGTGGCGGTGCGCGCGGCCGCGGCGGTGGGCCTGGGGGTGGCCGGCGTCGACCTGATCCGCTCCCGGCGCGGGCCGCTGGTGCTGGAGGTCAATGCGTCCCCGGGACTGGAAGGGATCGAAGATGCGACTGGCATCGATATCGCGTCCAAAATCGTCGAACTGGCGGTAAGTGGATGCCAGAATCCGCATTCTGTGCGCCCTCGCCGGAATCGGAGGAAGGCTCCGGTTAACGCCCAGGGGCGGCCGGATTTAACGAAGACTTAATCGTTCCGCGGCTACCGTGTGGCGACCGGATTCCGCGCTCTCTCCTGTTTCCTTGTCCAAGGGTCGGCCAACGGATTACGGTAATCGGGGCAGTCCTTTTGGGCCCAGGCGATGACCTCGTCTGGGCTCTTTTGTGAGCGCGCGTCCACGCCCCGTAATCGGGCCATGTGACAGAATCCGTGCTCCCGCGCCGGCGGAACCGCCGTCCTGTTTCCGCGGTCCAAGCAGGCCGCCCACACGGAATCCGTACATGCGCATCCTCGTCATCGAAGACAACCAGGACATCGCCGCCAACCTTGGCGACTACCTCGAGGACCGGGGGCACACGGTCGATTTCGCCGCCGACGGGGTGACCGGTCTGCACCTGGCCGTGGTCCACGACTTCGATGCGATCGTGCTCGACCTCAACCTGCCGGGCATGGACGGCCTGGAGGTCTGCCGTAAGCTGCGCAACGACGCGCGCAAGCAGACGCCGGTGCTGATGCTCACCGCCCGCGACACCCTCGACAACAAGCTGGCCGGCTTCGATTCGGGCGCCGACGACTACCTGGTCAAGCCCTTCGCCCTGCAGGAAGTGGAGGTGCGCCTGAACGCGCTCTCGCGCCGCGGCAAGGGCGTGCAGACCCGGGTCCTGGACGTGGGCGACCTCGAGTACAACCTCGACACGCTGGAAGTGCGCCGCCAGGGCAAGCTGGTCCAGCTCAACCCGACCGCGCTCAAGATCCTGCAGGCGCTGATGGAAGCCTCGCCGGCGGTGGTCACGCGCCAGGACCTGGAGACCCGGGTCTGGGGCGAGGAGCTGCCCGATTCGGACTCGCTGCGCGTGCACATCCACGGCCTGCGCGCGGTGATCGACAAGCCCTTCCCGGTGCCGATGATCCAGACCCGCCACGGCATCGGCTACCGCATCGCCGCGCCCGATGGCGCAGGCTGAGGAAGCGGCTCCGGACGACAGCGTCCGCAGCCGAAGGGGCAGGCGCTACCGCAGGCGGCTGCGGACCCGGATCATCCTGTCGTTCGTGCTGCTCAGCTTCACGCTGACGGCGCTGTTCGCCCTGGCCGCGGTCTACGTGGGCGCGCTGGTCGAAGACCAGGCGGTGGGGAGTATGCTCGAACGCAACGTCGACGAGTATGCCGAACGCTTCTATCGCGACACGTCCGCGGAATGGGCGCCGCTCAACGACGTGCGTGCGATCGTCTACGGCCCCGACAAGCGTCACAACGCCCCGCCGGATTGGGCCGAACTCGACACTGGCGTCTACAGCGTTGCCGGCGAGGAGGGTGGGCGCCCCTTCGTGTACCGGCTGGTGGTGAGAAAGGATTCGGAATACTGGTTCTTCCTCGCCCAGGACATGACCAACACGGCAGAAACCCGCGCCGAAGTGCAGTGGATCATGATCGTGGCGGTCGTCGTGTTCACCCTGCTGGCGGGGTTGATCGGCTGGTGGTCGGCCTCGCGGGTGATGAGCCCGGTGTCGGAACTGGCCGCGCGCCTGGGCCGGTCCGGCGGCACCACCAGGCCGGAGCCGCTGGCCCCGCACTTCCCCGACGACGAGGTGGGCGAACTGGCGCGGGCGCTGGATGACTACGCCGCGCGCCTGACCGAGGTGGTGCAGCGCGACCGCGAGTTCAACGCCGACGTCAGCCACGAGCTGCGCACGCCGCTGGCGGTGATCCGCGGCGCGGTGGAGCTGCTGCTCTCGCGCCCCGAGCTCGACGAGAAGACGCGCGCGCGCCTGCTGCGCATCCAGCGCGCCGAGCAGCAGTGCACCGACCTGATCAGCGCGCTGCTGCTGCTCTCGCGCAACGAGCGCGGGCACGGCGCGACCGACGTCGCCAGGGTGGTCGAACAGCTGTTCGACGCGCACCGCGGCCAGCTCGGCGGCAAGCCGCTGGCCCTGCGCCTGGACGGCGGCCACGGCCAGGTGGTGGTGGACGCGCCCGAATCGGCGGTGACCGTGGCCCTGGGCAACCTGGTCGGCAACGCGGTCAAGTACACCCGCCAGGGCGAGGTGGTGGTGCGCCTGCGCGACAACGCGGTCGAGGTGATCGACTCCGGCCCCGGCCTGAGCGCGGAGGACGCCGCGCGCCTGTTCGAGCGCGGCTACCGCGGCACCCACGCCGAGCACTCGCAGGGCGGCGGCATCGGCCTGTCGATCGTGCGCCGCCTGTGCGCGCTGTACGACTGGAACGTGCGGGTGGTGCCGGGCGACAGCCACGGCGTCATCGCCACCCTGACCTTTGCGCCCGAAGGCGACTGAATCGCGCGCGCTACCGATGCCGTGCGCAGGAGCGGCGTCGGCCGCGGCGGCTCCGTCCGGTTCGCCGATGCCGATGCCGCGATCGCAGCTGAAGCCGCAACCATGGCTGCTGTGGCCCGTTCACGTCGTGACCGATGCGCAACCCGCGGTGTGCGACCATCCGGATGTTGTCCTGCGACCGGAGGAGAGGCCGATGTCCGGCAACCGATCGGGAAGGCGCGGCACGCGGCTGCAGCACTGGCTGCTGGGCCTGTTCTGTTTCCAGGCCGCGGCCTGCGCCCAGCCGGCAACGACCGCCGGCGCCGATGCAGATGCGGTCACCGCGGCGCGCGAGGCGATGGTGCAGCGGCAGCTGGCCGCGCGCGACATCGACGATCCGCGCGTACTGGAAGCGATGCGCAAGGTGCCGCGCCACCGCTTCGTGCCGGCCGAACACGAGGCCCGGGCCTATCTCGACCAGCCGCTGCCGATCGGATTCGAGCAGACCATTTCCCAGCCCTACATCGTGGCCCTGATGACCCAGCTGGCGCGCCCCGCGCAGGGCGACCGCGTACTCGAGGTCGGCACGGGTTCGGGCTACCAGGCGGCGGTGCTTGGCGAACTGGCGGCCGAGGTCTACAGCATCGAGATCGTGGCGCCGCTGGCGGAGCGCTCGACGCAGGTGCTGGCCGGGCTTGGCTACGACAACGTGCACGTGCGCAGCGGCGACGGCTACGCGGGATGGCCGGAGCGCGCGCCGTTCGACGCGATCGTGGTCACCGCCGCGCCCGAGCGTGTTCCCGCGCCGCTGCTGGAGCAGCTGGCGCCCGGCGGGCGGCTGGTGATCCCGGTCGGGCCGATGCATTCGACCCAGCAGCTGCGCGTGGTGGAAAAGGACGCACACGGCCGGCTGCACGAGCGCAGCGTCAGCCCGGTGCGGTTCGTGCCGCTGACCGGCGAGGCGGCCGATCGGGATCGGGGAGGGGAGTAGGCGGGCTCGCGATCTTCTGCGCTGCTGCGGAGGAGGCCCCCACCCCGGCCCGTCCGGCCCGGCGCAGCGCGTCGGGCGTTCGGATGGTCCGCGCGGCGGTGCCGCGCAAACGAACCATCCTCACCCCCCGCAGGCGGGGGAGGGCGTCCAGACCGCACGATTTTGCTCCCTCCCCCGCCTGCGGGGGAGGGCCGGGGTGGGGGCCACCGGTCGCCAGACCCCCGAGCGAAGTCCCTCAAACCGCCTCAAGCCACCCGTATTTGTCTTCGGTACTGCCGTCGAACAGGCCGAAGAACAGTTCCTGCATCCGACGCGTCACCGGCCCGGCCTTGCCCGCCCCGACCTGGCGGCCATCGACCGAGCGGATCGGCGTGATCTCCGCGGCCGTGCCGCACATGAACAGTTCGTCGCACAGGTACAGGTACTCGCGCGGCAGGTCGCGCTCGACCACGTCCAAGCCCGCATCGCGGGCCAGGGTGATGATCGAGTGGCGGGTGATGCCGTTGAGCAGCGCCGCGCTGACCGGGGTGGTGTGCAGGGCGCCGTCGAAGACCAGGAACAGGTTCTCGCCCGCACCCTCGCTGAGCAGGCCGGTCGAGGCCAGGGCGATGCCCTCGCCGAAGCCCAGCCGGCGCGCCTCGCGCGCGACCAGGGTGCCGGACAGGTAATTGCCGCCGGCCTTGGCGCCGGCGGGAATCGTGTTCGGCGCGAACCGCTGCCAGCTCGACACGCAGGCGTCGATGCCGTTCGAGAGCGCTTCGTCGCCCAGGTACTTGCCCATCTTCCAGCTGGCGACGGCCACGTCGACCGGGGTTTCGGCCGACAGCCCGAAACCGCCGAGGCCGCGCCAGGCGACCGGCCGCAGGTAGTCGGTGCTGTTGCCGTTGGCCGCGATCACCTCACGGCAGGCGGCGTTGATCTCCTCGAGCGGATACGGGATGTCGATCTCGTGGATCTTCGCCGACTGGTACAGGCGTCTGTTGTGGTCGGCGAGACGGAAGATCGCCGGGCCGTTGGCGGTGTCGTAGCAGCGGATGCCTTCGAACACGGACGAGCCGTAGTGCAGCGCATGCGACATGACGTGGGTGGTGGCTTCGGCCCAGGGCTTGATGCTGCCGTTGTGCCAGATCCAGTCGGGGTACTGCATGGCGGGGCCTCGGGGCGGAAAGGGTCATTCTGCCCGATCCTGCGCGTCCGTCGCGTCGCGTCGCGGTTGCGCACGCCGGCGCGATCCCGCCGCGCCGGCTACAGGCTCAGCCACCAGCAGCCGAGGTGGCGCCGCAGCGAGAACACCGTCTGCATCGGGGTGATCCGGTTGGCCACCGTCTGGTCGACGACCAGGCCGGTCGGGCGACGGCGGGCGTGGCGATCCTGGTCCGCGGCGGGCGGGCCGGGGTCGGCGCGCCGCCCTGCGGCCGCGGCGGAAGGATCGGCGCCGGACGCGACAGCCGCGGTCCCGCGCGCGGGCGCGGTGCGCCAGACCAGCGCGTCGTCCGGCGCCACGGAGACGGACAGCGGCGGCGGCGGCGGCTGCAGCGGGGTGATGTCGACCAGCGGGCGGTTCACGATCGCGTCCAGGCGGCCCATGATCGCGTAGCCGGTGCGCGAGGACGTGCCGGGCCAGTGGTAGATGCCGGCGAGGCGGTTGACGTCGCGCGAATCGATCGCGGCGGTGAGTTCGAACACCAGGTCCTGCAGGCGGCGGCTGCAGTCGCGCCGGATCACGCGGCCGCCGGAGGATCCCGGGCCCAGGCGCGGCGTGCGTTCGCTCGCACCCAGGTCGGCGCAGGCGCGGTCGGTGTAGACATGGCCGCCATCCTCGGTCACGCAGCGCCGGATCTGCGACTGCGCCGGCGCAGCGAGCGCCAGCGCGGACAGCAGCGCGAACACGGCGCAGGCGTGGTGGGGGCGGATCATCGCCGCAGCCTAGCGTTGCCACCGGCGGGCGGGAAGCCAGCGGGCGTGCCGCGTTCAGCGTTCGCCGCCCCGTTCATCTTCAGTCGCCCGCAGCGCGACTCCGGACAGGTACGCTGGTGGCCGGGCAGCGGGGGAGCGCCGTGTCGGGGACGTCGGACGGGGAACGGGACATGCTGCAGGACGAGTTCGTCCAGCAGCGCGCAGCGCAGCGTGGACCCAACCTGCTGCTGCAGGAGCTGCGCGAAACCTGCGAGCGGGCGCGGCTGGGCGGCTTCTTCTATCCGGTTGCCGCGCTGCTGGCGTTCATGGCCGCGGGCGCCGGGCCATGGCGGTGGCACGCGGCCGGCGTGGTCGGTGGCCTGCTGCTGCTGGCCGTCGCGCGCTGCCTGATCAGGCCATCCGCGGAACCGGGCGTGGGCGAGGCGCGCGCCAAGCTGCGCCTGCTGTGGGCGGTGGTGCTCGCGTCGACCGTGACCTGGGGCGCATTCAGTGCCTGGGCCTTCATCGCGCTGCCGGCGCCCGCGCCGCTGGTGGCGCTGCTGTTCTCCGGCGCGTTCGGCATGGCCCTGGCGCACACGATGTGCATGCGCACCACGCCGGCGGTGGTGGCCATCCTCTGGGTGATGGTGCCGAGCCAGCTGGTGCTGTGGCGCGACGGCTCGCACTGGGTCTCGATCATGTGGGGCGTGTACATGCTGTACATGCTGATGGTGCTGCGGCGCAGCCACCGCGAGTACCGCCAGCGCCTGGAGCTGGAGGAGGACCTGCGCCAGCAGCGCGACCTGTTCGAACGCCAGAGCCGGGTCGACGGCCTGACCGGGATCGCCAACCGGCGCGAATTCGGCGAAGCGCTGGCGCGTGCGGTGGAGGCGCTGGCACCCGGACAGGCGGTCTCGCTGCTGATCGTCGACGTGGACCATTTCAAGAAGATCAACGACAGCCTCGGCCACCGCGCCGGCGACGCCTGCCTGGTCGCCCTGGCCGCGCGCCTGCGCGAGCATTTCCAGCAGCCGGGGGACTTGCCGGCGCGTCTTGGCGGCGAGGAATTCGCGGTCGTGATCGCGGCGGGGCGCGCGCAGGCGACGCAGCGCGCGGAGCGGTTCCGCGAGGCGCTTGCCGCCGGGCGCGGGCAGGCGCTGGAGCCTGCGGTGGCGATGACCGTCAGCATCGGCTGCGGACAGTTCGATCCGGCCCGGCACAATGATGCCGACGATTTCTACGGCGATGTCGACAGCGCGCTCTACCGCGCCAAGCAGGCGGGGCGCAACCGCACCGAACACGCGTAGGGAAGCTCTGAACCCCAAAGCCCTCCCCTTCAAGGGGAGGGTTGGGAGGGGATGGTGTGGATTTGCCGCATTCCCTCGACGACAGGCGCTAAGGAAGGTCTGAACAAAGCGATATTGTCATTCCGAACGCAGTGAGGAATCTTGAGAAATCAACTGCATAGATTTCTCGCTGCGCTCGAAATGACAGTTGTTCAGACCTTCCCTGACCGACTGCCGGGTGTCGCCGATTACTGCAGCCGCGCGAGTACCGCCTGGGTCGGCTTGGCGAGATTGAGGGTGTAGAAGTGCAGCGACGGTGCGCCGCCGTCGAGCAGGCGCCGGCAGAGCCCGGCCACGACGTCGGCACCGAACTCGCGGATCCCGTCGGCATCGTCGCCCAGGGCCTGCATCTTCCTGGTGATCCAGCGCGGGATCTCGGCGCCGCACTGTTCGGAGAACCGCCGCAGCTGGGCGAAGTTCGAGATCGGCATGATTCCCGGCACGATCGGCACCTGCACGCCGAGCGCGCGCACCGCGTCGACGAAATGGAAGTAGGCGTCGGCGTTGTAGAAGTACTGCGTGATCGCGGCGTCGGCGCCGGCCTCGACCTTGGTCCTGAAATGGCGCAGGTCCGACAGCGCGTCCTCGGCCTGGGGATGGGTTTCGGGATAGGCCCCGACCTCGATCCGGAAGTGGTCGCCGTGGCGTTCGCGGATGAAGGCGATCAGGTCCGAGGCGTAGCGCAGTTCGCCGGGTTGGCCCATGCCCGAGGGCAGGTCGCCGCGCAGGGCCACGACCCGGCGGCAGCCGAGCGCGCGATAGCGCTCGAGCAGGGCGGCGATCTCCTCGCAGGTGCCGCCCACGCACGACAGGTGCGGGGCCGCGTCCAGCGCGTGCGTCTGCAGCAGGTGGCGCACGGTGTCGGCGGTGTAGCTCAGGGTCGAGCCACCGGCGCCGAAGGTGCACGAGACGTATTCGGGCGAATGCCCGCGCAGCCTGGCCACGGTGCGGTCGAGCTGCGCGCGCTGCTCGTCGGTCTTGGGCGGGTAGAACTCGAAGCTGATGGAGGTCATCGCGGACGGCCGGACGGGAACCGGGAAATAATATCTCTTTATCGCGATGGATGTGAAGACCCGCGTTCCAGAAGCCCGACGGACGCAGCGCGGGCGGTGTCGACGGCGCGGCCGTCGATGCGCCGGGCCCGTCGGGCTACGGGCGGCTGCGGACCACCGTTGCGCCGCGATCCGGCATGCTTGCCGCATGCGCATCGTCCTCACCCCCTTCGCCCGTACCCGTCTGTTCCCGCGCGAGCCGCGCGCCAACACCATCCGCGACTGCAGCCCGGAGCAGTTCGAGCAGCGCCTCAACGCGCAGCCGCCGCTGCGCGAGCTGGCCGGCTATGCGCCGTTCTGCCGCCTGCACGTGCACCGCAACTGGACCTCGACCCGCTGCCTGACCGTGCCGGTCACCGACGCCAACCGCCACCAGCTGCGCTCGGCCTACGAGGCGCGCACGAAGGACGAGCTGCCGGTGCTGGCGCGCTGGTTCGAAGGCGTGGAGCCGCCGTTGGCGGAGTACTTCGTCGTGATCCTCTACAGCGCCGCGCAGCTGGCGAAGGAGGGCGCACCGATCGACGGTGACTGGGGCATCGTCGGCTGCCTGTACAGCGCGACGCCCGAGGAGATCCCGATGGCGCCGATCACGATGATGCGCAATGCGCTGGGCGTGGAGGAGGGCGGCTCGGGCGTGCCGCTGGACCGCGAGGCCTACCGGCGCAGCGTGGAGTTCTGGGAGAACAATGCCAACTGGCGTTAGTGACGGGGCTGGTGTGCGCTGGGGGGTCAGGCCGCCCAGGCGTGGCGCAGGAAGTAGCAGCCGCTGTCGCGGCGCACGTCGAAGTCGGCGACCCTGTGCTCGCCGGCCTCGTCCAGGACCACCTGCAGCGTGCCGCCGGGACCGGCTGCCGCAGCGCTCCCGTCGGGGCCCGCACCGAAGTACTCCGCGTCCACCAGCGCCACGCCGCCCAGACGCTCGAGCCGCGACATGACCTGGATCGCCCGGTCATGCGACATGCCCGCCCAATCGAAACTCTCCGCGATGCGGTTCACGTCTCCCTGTGCCATGGACACGCGCAGGTCGGCCGCCAGCTGCCGCGGCGTCGTCGCGCATCCTTGGCCCTTGGGGCGTGGCGCGGAAGCGAAAGCTGGTCCGGACAGCAGCCCGCTCGCCACCAGCGGTGCACCGGCAAGCTGGGCTTCGTGGACGCGTTCGCGCCGGATCCGGTTTTGGACCTCCACCGGAAGCGCCACGTGCTCGCCACCCAACGCGCTGCATGCGCTGCCGGTGTACGCGTAGCTGCCATCCGGCATCGCGCAGCGCGCGACCCCGGTCGCAGCACCGGCGCTGCGCGGCATGGACACCAGCGTGATCGCGGAGGCGGTGGCAAAGGCGAGGAAGGAAGCCAGGAGCGTACGCATGGCGGGGGAGTCGTGGCATGCCTTGATCGGCATGGGCACGATCCGCGCGGGCGCGTGGAAGCAACGTCGTCAGGCGGCGAACCGCAGCTGAATCCAGGCCGATTCGGCCACGGCGTTCAGGGGCGGTTTCCCGTGTCTGCACGACTGCGCGCGCGGCAGGCATGACAGCGAACTCCGCGATGCGCAGGGCTGCATGAGTCCAAAAAAAACGGGCGCCGCATGGCGCCCGTTCCTTGCCGCACCCTGGTGCGATCAGTAGCGGTAATGCTCTGGCTTGAACGGGCCTTCGACCGCCACGCCAAGGTAGTCGGCCTGCTCCTGCGTCAGCTTCGTCAGCTTCACGCCGATCTTTTCCAGATGCAGGCGCGCGACTTCCTCGTCGAGCAGCTTGGGCAGGATGTAGACCTTTTTCGCGTACTCGTCCTTCTTCGCCCACAGGTCGATCTGGGCAAGGGTCTGGTTGGAGAACGAGTTCGACATCACGAAGCTCGGGTGGCCGGTGGCGCAGCCCAAGTTCACCAGGCGGCCCTCGGCCAGCAGGAACATCGCGTTGCCGTTCGGCATCACGAACTTGTCCACCTGCGGCTTGATGTTGACGATATTCACGCCGGCCAGCGCCTTGAGCGCGTCGACCTGGATCTCGTTGTCGAAGTGGCCGATATTGCAGACGATGGCCTGGTCCTTCATCGCGGTCATGTGCTCGACGCGGATGATGTCCTTGTTGCCGGTGGTGGTGACGTAGATGTCGGCCTCGCCCAGGGTGTCCTCGACGGTCTTGACCTCGTAGCCCTCCATCGCCGCCTGCAGCGCGCAGATCGGGTCGATCTCGGTGACGACCACGCGCGCGCCGTAGGCGCGCAGCGAGGCCGCACAGCCCTTGCCGACGTCGCCGTAGCCGCAGACCACCGCGACCTTGCCGGCCAGCATCACGTCCAGCGCGCGCTTGAGGCCGTCGGCCAGCGACTCGCGGCAGCCGTACAGGTTGTCGAACTTGCTCTTGGTGACCGAGTCGTTGACGTTGATCGCCGGCACCAGCAGCTTGCCGTCCTGGGCCAGCTGGTAGAGGCGGTGCACGCCGGTGGTGGTTTCCTCGGACACGCCCTTCCAGTCGGCGACGACCTTGGTCCAGTAGCCCGGGCGCTCCTTCGCGACGCGCTTGAGCAGGTTCTTGATCACCTGCTCCTCGTGGCTGCCCGAGGCCGAGTTCACCCAGCTCTCGTCGCCCTGCTCGAGTTCAAAGCCCTTGTGGATCAGCAGGGTCACGTCGCCGCCGTCGTCGACCACCAGCTGCGGGCCGAGGAAGCCGCCACGGCCGTCCGGGAAGGACAGCGCGTCGAGCGTGCAGTCCCAGTATTCCTCCAGGGTCTCGCCCTTCCAGGCGAACACCGGGGTGCCGGTGGCGGCGATCGCCGCGGCGGCGTGGTCCTGGGTGCTGAAGATGTTGCACGAGGCCCAGCGCACGTCGGCGCCGATGTCCTTGAGCGTCTCGATCAGCACTGCGGTCTGGATCGTCATGTGCAGCGAGCCGGTCACGCGCACGCCCTTGAGCGGTGCGGTGGCGGCATGCTTGCGGCGGATCGACATCAGGCCGGGCATCTCGTGCTCGGCGATGTCCAGTTCCTTGCGGCCCCAGTCGGCCAGCGAGATGTCGGCGACCTTGTAGTCGCCTTCCTGGGAGAAAGTCTTGACCTGTGCGTTCATGGTGGAGCTCCGTCGTGGGAATCCGGGCCGGATTCGTGTTGACGGGCGCCGTTGTCGCAGGAATCGGACGCCGAGCCTGGCCGTGGCGTCCACGGTCGCAGCGCCCCTCGGCGGAGGCGCGGAATTATAAGCCGGGCGGCCCCGCAGGGGATGTCTGGTCCGTTCAGCCGGACTCGGGGGAAGGGCAGAGCCGGGCTGTGCTTACGGTGGCCGTCATGTTGCATCGCAAAAGATATTCACAAGCTTGTGAGTGAGTATTGACAGACGCCCCCGGACGCGCCCACTATCGTGACCGTCACGTCTTGCTGAACCAGCATCCTGTGGGAGGGATCTGAGAATGGGGAATCGTCTTATCGCGTCCGCGTCGGTCGCCGCACTGCTCGCAATGCCCGTGGCTGCCATCGCGCAGGCCACGTCCGAAGTACTCGAATCGCAGCGCCAGGCCAGGGCCGAGCCGGAAACGCCGGAGGACCTGGACACCATCTACGTCACCGCAACGCGGCGCAGCGAACCGCTGCAGGATGTGCCGCTGAGCGTAAGCGTGCTCTCGCAGGACGAGCTCGACGCCAAGGGGGTGGTCGGCTACGAGGGCCTGGCGCATGCGACGCCGGGCGTGGTGCTCAACCGCGCCAGCGCCAACTTCAACAACTTCACCGCCCGCGGCATCGCCACCAACGGCTACAACGCCGGCCTGCAGAGCACGGTGGCGGTCTACATCGACGAACTGCCGATCTCGGCCAACGGCAACTCCACCATCCTCGACCCGAGCCTCTACGACGTGGAGCGGGTGGAGTTCCTGCGCGGCCCGCAGGGCACGCTGTTCGGCTCCGGCTCGCTGGCCGGCGCGCTGCGCATCCTCACCCATGCGCCGGATCCGAACGTGTACGAGGCTTCGTTCCTGGCCGACCTGGGCATCACCGGATCGGGTTCGCTGCGCCAGCGCTACAACGCGATGGTCAACATCCCGCTGGCCGAGGACAGGCTGGCGCTGCGCGTGGTGGGCTTCTCGCGCGACGAGGAGGGCTATATCGACAACCTCGGCACCGGCATCGACGACGCCAACCGGCTCAAGAGCTGGGGCGGCCGCGCCACCCTGCTTTGGGAGCCGACCGACCGCTTCTCCGCGCAGCTGCGCCTGTCGCGCGAGGAAAGCACGCCCGAGGACTCGTCGCTGGTCAATCCCGAACTCGGCGAGGACCGGCGCTTCTCCGACCGCCCGGACATGTTCACCGGGCAGATGACCAACTACAACGCGACCCTCGAATACCAGTTCGACTTCGCGCGACTGACCAGCTCCACCACCTTGTCGGACTACGAGGCCACGTTCAACGTCGACCTGGCCGGCACCTACGATCAGGCCTTCGCCTTCGCCCTGGACGCGCCGGTGGACAGCTCCACCTTCGTCCAGGAAACGCGCCTGGTCTCGGACACCGGCGGCCCGTTCGAGTGGGTGCTCGGTGCGTTCCACTACAAGCGCGAGCGCGACGTGTACTTCGGCTACCGCTCCAACGAGGAATACCTCGCCGCCAGCGGCATCACCGGGCTGCCGGACGAGTACTACCTGCGTTTCCAGAGCCACGATGTGGTCAAGGAGCAGGCGCTGTTCGGCCAGCTGACCTACAACTTCACGAACGACTTCTGGACCACCGTGGGCCTGCGCTACGGCAATATCGAGACCCAGGGCTTCACCCGCGAGGGCGGCTACAACAGCAATTACCTCACCCAGGCCTTCCTGTGCAGCTTCTTCGCCGTGTGCGGGCTTCCGGTGACGATCACGCCGGTGGAAGCGGCGGAGGGGATCAAGGCGAAGGAGTCCGGGCCGTCCTACCGCCTGAGCGCCTCGTGGCGGCCGGTGCCCTCGATCACCACCTATGCGGCGGTCGCCACCGGTTTCCGCGCGCCGGTGGTCAATGCCCGTGCAGGCTCGGTCAGCACGCTCGATCCGGACGACCTGGTGATCCCGGCCGGTGCCGACTCCGACGAGCTGATCAGCTACGAACTCGGCATGAAGGGCCGCTGGTGGAACGGGCGGCTGGCGGCCAACGTGGCGCTCTACCACATCGACTGGAACGACATCCAGGTGCAGGCCAACCGCGTGTCGGACTCGATCCAGTTCGCCACCAACATCGGCGGCGCCTACAGCCGCGGCGTCGAGTTCGAACTGATGGCGATGCCGAACGCGAACTGGACGTTCGCGCTCAACGGCTCGATCAACCGCGCCCGGGTCGATACGCTCAGCGACGAGGAGGCCGCGGTCTCGGGCGCGGTGTACGGCGCGCGCCTGTCCGGGCCGGAGGTCAGCGGTTCGATGACGGTGAACTACAGCTTCGACTGGATCCGCGACTCGGTCGGCAACGCCTCGCTGGCGGTGGTGCACGTGGGCAGCTTCCCCGGTTCGTTCCCGAACGTGCCGGGCCAGCCCGGCGTGGTCAGCCCGACCTACGACCACACCGAGTCCTACACCATCGTCAACGCCTCGCTGGCGGCGGCCTTCGAGCGCTTCACCGTCGGCCTGTACGCGGAAAACCTGTTCGACGACCGCTCGGTCAACTACGTGCATCCCGAGGCCTTCCTCGACGGCCGCTACGGCGTCGTGCGGCCGCGCACCGTCGGCGTGCGCGTAGGCTATCGCTTCTGATGGCCGGCGTTCCCGCCACCGCGGCACTCCCCGGCGCGCAGGTCGCGCGTCCGGGGGCGCGCGCCTGGATCGTGCTGGCGATCCTGTGCTTCGTCTACGTGCTCAACTTCCTCGACCGGCAGCTGCTGTCGATCCTGGCCAAGCCGATCCAGGACGAGCTGGGCGTGAGCGATGGCCAGCTCGGGCTGATCGGCGGGCTGTACTTCGCGATGTTCTACTGCATCCTCGCGATCCCGGTGGGCTGGCTGGCCGATCGCACCAATCGGGTCAGGGTGCTCGCGATCGCCTGCGGCCTGTGGAGCGCGGCCACCGCGGCCTGCGGCATGGCCTCCAGCTATCCGCAGCTGGCGCTTGCGCGCATGACCGTGGGCGTGGGCGAGGCGGGCGGCGTGCCGCCTTCGTACGCGATCATCTCCGACTACTTTCCGCCCGGCACGCGCGGCACCGCGCTGGGCCTTTTCAATCTCGGTCCGCCGATCGGCGCGGCCCTGGGCGTGGCCTTCGGCGCGTCGGTGGCGGCGGCCTATTCGTGGCGCATGGCCTTCATCTCGGTTGGCGCGGTCGGGATCGTGACCGCGGTCGGGGTGTGGCTGTTCGTGCGCGAGCCGCGCAAGGGCGGGCTGGACGCGGCGCCGACGCCGCAGCCCGGGGCGACATCCCCGGTCGCGGCATCCGGTTTCCGCGAAACCTGCGCCAGCTTCTTCGCCAACCCGGTGCTGCGCAACATGTCGCTGGCCTGCGGCGCGACCCAGTTCGTCACCTACGCCATGCTCAACTTCACCGTGCTGCTGCTGATGCGCGAGAAGGGCATGAGCCTGGAAGAAGTGGCGCTGTGGTACGCGCTGGTGGTAGGCATCGGCACCGCGGGCGGGATGGTGGTGTCCGGGCGCCTGATCGACCGCCTCGCGCGCCGCTCCAAGACCGCCTACGCCTACCTGCCGGCGGCCGGCCTGCTGCTGGCGCTGCCGCTGTTCATCGGCTTCGTCTGGGCCGGCAGCTGGCAGCTGGCGCTGGCGTTTCTGATCCTGCCCACCGGCCTGAACTACTTCTACCTCTCGCCGGCGGTGACCCTGGTGCAGGAGGAAGTGCGGCCGGACCAGCGGGTGCTGTCGGGCGCGCTGCTGCTGCTGGTGATGAACCTGATCGGGCTCGGCTTCGGCCCCACCTACCTCGGCCTGGCCAGCGATTTCTTCCGCGCCACCCATCCGGACAACTCGCTGCAGATGGCGTTCTACACCCTGGTTCCGTTCTACCTGCTGGCGATCGGCCTGTTCCTGCTGCTCGCGCGCAGCATCCGCCGCCAGCTGGCGCAGGAGGAAAGCCGATGATCCGCACCCTGTTCCGCACCGTCGCCGCGGCCGCCGCGCTGTGCTGCGCGTCGGCGCTTGCCGGCGAGGCCCCGGGCAATGCGCCGGTGGTGGACGCGCCCGCCGGTTCGCTGAAGGGCGAGGCGCTCGACGGCGTCAACGCCTTCCGCGGCATTCCCTACGCGCAGCCGCCGGTGCGCCAGCTGCGCTGGCGTGCGCCGGTGGCGGCCGAACGCTGGGACGGGGTGCGCGATGCGACGGAATTCGGCCCCGCCTGCCACCAGCCGCCCTCGCGCCCCGGCAGCATCTACGCGCCGGCGCACGCGCCGGCGATGAGCGAGGACTGCCTGTCGCTCAACGTCTGGGCGCCGGCCGGCGCCGAACGCGCGCCGGTGTTCGTCTGGATCCACGGCGGCTCGCTGGTGGCCGGCAGCGGCAGCGAGCAGATGTACCGCGGCCAGGCGCTGGCGCGCCAGGGCGTGGTGGCGGTGAGCATCAACTACCGCCTCGGCGCGCTGGGCTGGCTGGCGCATCCGCAGCTGAGCGAAGAGTCGCCCGACGGCGTGTCGGGCAACTACGGCCTGCTCGACCAGATCGAGGCGCTGCGCTGGGTACGGCGCAACATCGCCGCGTTCGGCGGCGACCCGGACAACGTCACCATCGCCGGCGAGTCGGCCGGCGCGCTGAGCGTGATGTACCTGCTGGCGGCGCCGCCGGCGCGCGGGCTGTTCCACCGCGCCATCGCCCAGAGCGCGTACATGATCTCGACCCCGGCCCTGCGCGAGGCCGCGCACGGCACGCCGGCGGCCGAAACCACCGGCGAGGAGCTGGCGCGCAAGCTGAAGGTGCGCGGGCTGGTGCGGCTGCGGGCGATGGATCCGCAGGCGCTCACGGTGCAGGCCGCGCTGGCGGGCTATTTCCCGCTGGGCAACGTCGACGGGAAGGTGCTGCCGGCGCAGCTTGCGGAGGTGTTCGACCGCGGCGAGCAGGCGCCGGTGCCGATCCTGGCCGGCTTCAACGAGGGCGAGATCCGCTCGCTGCGCTTCCTGCTGCCGCCGCAGCCCGAGAGCGCCGCCGCCTACGAGGCCGCGATCCGCGCCAGCTACGGCGAACTTGCCGATGACATGCTGCGCCGCTATCCGGCTGCCGACCTCGACGAGGCAATGCTCGCCACCACCCGCGACGCGATGTACGGCTGGACCGCCGAGCGCCTGGTGCGCAGCCAGACCGCCATCGGCAAGCCGTCCTACCTGTACTACTTCGACCACGGCTATCCGGCGGCCGACGCGAAGCAGCTGCACGCCTTCCACGCCAGCGAGATCCCGTACGCGCTGGGCACGGTCGACGCCACCCCGCCGCACTGGCCGGAGATTCCCGACACCGATGCGGAGCGGCGGCTGGCCGCGGCCATGCTCGGCTACTGGACCGCGTTCGCGCGCGAGGGCGTTCCGTCTGCGGCCGGCGCACCCGCCTGGCCCGCCTACGGCGACGCGCGCGCCTACATGCATTTCGACGGCGCGCCGCAGCCGGGCGAACACCTGATGCCGGGCATGTTCGAACTGGTCGAGGAAGTCGTCTGCCGGCGCCGCGCACAGGGCGACCTGCCATGGCACTGGAACGTCGGCGTCATCTCGCCGCCGCTGCCGCAGGGGGCGGATGGATGTCAGTGATCCACGGGGACATGCAGCCCTTCGCGCTGACCCTGGACAGGTTCCTCGATCACGGCGCGAAGTGGTATCCGGAAGTCGAAGTGGTCACCGCGCGCGGCAACGGCACGCTCGACCGCATCGACCACGCCGGCCTGCGCGCGCGCAGCCGCAGGCTCTCGGCGGTGTTCGCAGGCATGGGCGTCGGCCAGGGCGACTGCGTGGCCACCCTGGCCTGGAACACCCGGGCGCACATGGAAACCTGGTTCGCGGTGATGGGCATGGGCGCGGTCTGCCACACGCTCAACCCGCGCCTGGACGAGGGCCACCTGGTGGCGATGCTGGAGCGCTCGCGTGCGCGCCTGCTGGTGGTCTCGGCCGACCTGGCGCCGATCGCGCGCTGCATCGCCGCGCGCGCCGAATGCCTGGAGCGGGTGCTGGTGATCGATGGCGACGCTGAAGACGACGATGGCGTGATCGCGCTCGAACCGCTCGAACCGATGATCGCGGCCGCGCGCGGCGACGTGGCTTGGGGCGACTTCGACGAGCGCACGCCCTGCGGCCTGTGCTTCACTTCGGGTACCACCGGCGCGCCGAAAGGCGTCACCTACACCCATCGCGGCATCTTCCTGCACACGCTGCGCGCGCTGCAGGCCGACGCCATGGCCATCTCCTGCCGCGACAGCGTGCTGCTGGCGGTGCCGATGTTCCATGCCAACGGCTGGGGCGTGCCCTTCGCCACTCCGGCCGCGGGCGCGCGCCTGGTGCTGCCCGGGCGCCAGCTCGACGGCGCCAGTCTCGCCGCGCTGATCAACGCCGAGTCGGTCACCGTGGCGCTCGGCGTGGCCACCGTGTGGCTGGCGCTGGTCGAATACCTGGAGGCCAGCGGCGGCGATACGCCCACGCTGCAGCGCGTGATCGTGGGCGGCGCGCCGCTGGCGCCTGCACTGATGCGCCGCATCGAACGGCGCCTGGGCGCGAGCGTGCAGACCAGCTGGGGCATGACCGAACTCTCGCCCACCGGCACCGTGGCCGTGCCGCACGATCCGGATCGCGCCGCGCACCTGTCCGGGCGCCCGTCGATCGGCGTGGACCTGCTGCTGACCGACTCCGACGGCGTGGCCCTGCCCGAACAGCGCGGCGTCGAAGGCCGCCTGCGCGTGCGCGGCGCGAGCACGCTGCAGCGGTACTTCGGCGACACCACACCGACCCTGGACGCCGACGGCTGGTTCGACACCGGCGACCTCGCCAGGATCGAGAGCGACGGCAACCTGGTGATCACCGGTCGCGCGAAGGACCTGATCAAGTCCGGCGGCGAGTGGATCAATCCCGTCGAGATCGAGGAGATCGTCGGCGAGCTGCCGGAGGTATCGCTGGCCGCGGTGATCGGCCGCGAGCATCCGAAATGGGGCGAGCGGCCGGTGCTGCTGGTCGAACTGCGCGAGGGCGGCCGCCTGGCCGACGCGGCGCTGATCGACGCGTTGCGTGGACGCGTGGCCTCGTGGTGGCTGCCCGATGAAGTGATCCGGATCGAGCGCATGCCTTTGGCAGCGACCGGGAAGATTGACAAAATGCGCCTGAGGGCCGAGTTTGGAAGCGCACGCGTGGAGACGGGGACATGAGGTTCCCGTGCAGCGTCCGTGCGAAGGGGCAGTGGAGGCGGCAGCGTGCCAGCAGATGCGACATCGCGTCCCCGGCGTGGGACCGGGAAGAAGGCGGCCAGCGCGCGCGCCAGGCCGACCAAGGCCCAGCAGCGCGCGGAGATGACCGAGCAGATCCTGGACGCGGCCGAACTGCTGTTCTCCCGGCACGGGCTGTACGGCGTTACGCTCAAGGACGTGGCCAGCCACGTCGGCGTGCACCACACCCTGCTCAACTACTACTTCACCGACAAGAAGACGCTGTTCGACGCGGTGATGGCGCGCCGCGCCGCCGTGACCAGCGGGCTGCGGATGCAGGCGCTGGACGACTACGAAGCCGGCTGCGGCGGCAAGCCCACGCTCGAAGGCGCGCTGCATGCCTTCCTCGACACCGACCTGGACCTCTACATCCAGGGTGGCGAGAACTGGAAGAACTACGGTGCCCTCAGCGCGCTGGCCTCGACCACGCCCTATGGCGCCGAACTGATGGACCAGCACTTCGATCCGGTGGTGCTGCGCCTGATCGCCCTGCTGAAGAAGGCGATGCCCGACTGCGCCGAGGAAGACATCTTCTGGGGCTACCACTTCGTCACCGGCGCGCTGATGCTGACCCTCGCGCGCACCGGACGCATCGACCGGCTGTCCGGCGGCCTGTGCCGCTCGGACGACTACGACGCGGTCAAGGCGCGCATGGCCACCTTCATGGCCGCGGGCTTCCGCGCGACCTGCAAGCGAAGCGCGAAGCCCCGCTGACCGTCGCCTGGCGCAGAACCGCCTTCCCCCTCCGCTTTCCGCTTTTCGCTCCTTCCCCCGCCTGCGGGGGAAGGCCGGGATGGGGGCGCGCGCCGCAGGCGCGCGGAAGGATCGCCGCAACCGCCTGCCCCCACCCCAACCCGTCCGGCCCGGCGCAGCGCGCCGGGCGTTCGGGTGGTCCGCGCGGCAGTGCCGCGCAAACGGACCATCCTCACCCCCCGCAAGCGGGGGAGGGAGCAGGTCGAAGAACGGGGCCTTTCGCGCACTCGCGCCTTGCCTTTCATGATGGGGGAACCGACTGATGCAGCTTGAAGGACGTATCGCAATCATCACCGGCGCAGGCGGCGGCCTCGGCCGCCAGCACGCGCTGTACCTCGCCCGCAAGGGCGCGCGCGTGGTGGTCAACGACCTTGGCCTGGACGCGGCCGAAGCCGTGGTCGTCGAGATCCGCGCCGCCGGCGGCACCGCCATCGCCGCAGCCGGATCGGTGACCGACGAGGCCGCGGTCGCGGCCATGGTTGCGCGCACGCTCGAGGACTGGGGCCGGATCGACATCCTGGTCAGCAACGCCGGCATCCTGCGCGACCGCAGCTTCACCAAGATGGGGCTGGACGAATTCCGCGAAGTGGTCGACGTGCACCTGATGGGCGCGGCGATCTGCTGCAAGGCGGTGTGGGAGCAGATGCGCCTCCAGCAGTACGGCCGGATCGTGCTGACCACTTCGTCCTCGGGCCTGTACGGCAACTTCGGCCAGGCCAACTACGGCGCGGCCAAGATGGCGCTGGTAGGGCTGATGCAGACCCTCGCGATCGAGGGCAAGAAGTACGGAATCCGCGTCAACTGCCTCGCGCCCACGGCGTCCACCGGCATGACCGCCGGCGTGCTGCCCGAGGAGAGCCTGCGCGCGCTGGACCCGGCCGCGGTCAGCCCCGCGCTGCTGCCCCTGGTGTCCGACGACGCGCCCACGCGCGCGATCGTCTGCGCCGGCGCCGGCCACTTCGCGCGTGCCTACGTCACCCTCACCGAAGGCCGCTACCTGGGTCGCGGCGACGACGTGGGCGAACGCCTGATCGAACGCTGGGATGCGGTGTCCGACGCGCACGACCAGCTGGTGCCCGAGTACGGCTTCACCCAGGCCGAGCGCGAAGTCGCCAGCGCCAGGGCGAACGCCGCCGACGCCGTGCCCGCCTGACGTCGCCCCACCACCATCTTTTGTAGGAGCGGCTTCAGCCGCGACCCGCATCATCGGACATCGCGCAATCATGATTCCCGGTCGCGGCTGAAGCCGCTCCTACAGGAGGACCCGCATCATCGGACATCGCGCAATCCTGATTCCCGGTCGCGGCTGAAGCCGCTCCTACGCGCAGTTGCGCATGGAGGTTTGCCAGTGATCAATCGCCGTCGTTTCCTGCAGTCGACCGCCGCGCTCGCCGCTGCCGGCTTCCTGCCGCCGCTGTTTGCCGGCGGTCGCTTCGACGCCGCGATCGCGCGCCTGCAGGCCTTCGTCGACGAGGGCCAGCTACCGTTCGCGTCGCTGCGCATCGCCCGCCACGGCCAGGTGCTGGCGCAGGCGCAGCTGTCGGGCATCGAGTCCATCGGCGCCGACAGCCTCTACCGCATCTATTCGATGACCAAGCCGGTGGTCGCGGCCGGCACGATGCTGCTGGTCGAGGATGGCGAGCTGGCGCTGCACGATCCGGTCGCGCACTACGTTCCCGAGTTCGCCGACCTCAAGGTCGCCAGCGGCACGCAGCCGTTCGAGCCGGCGCGCCCGATGCTGGTCGGACACCTGCTCAGCCACAGCTGCGGCCTGGCCAACAGCTGGGGCGACAGCGCGATCGCGCCGCTCTACCGGGAGGCCGGGCTGGTGGCCGCGGCCTGGATGTACGATCCGGAGATCGACGGCCTGGCCGGTTTTGCCGAGCGCCTCGGCCGGCTGCCGCTGGCGTTCCAGCCGGGCACGGACTGGGTCTATGGCTATGGCCTGGACATCGCCGGCCTCGTCATCGAGCGCATCAGCGGACAACGCCTGGGCGACTTCCTGCGCAGGCGCATCTTCGAACCGCTGGGCATGGCCTCGACCGGCTTCTTCGTCCCGGACGGGCAGGGCGACCGCCTCGCCGGCCTGTACGCCGCCCGTGCCGACGGCATCGCGCCGGTGGACAACGGCAGCGAGCGCGCGCCGCTGTCGCGCCCGCACGCCGACGCCGGCAGCGGCGGGCTGGTCTCGACGCTGGAGGACTACGGCCGCTTCGCCGACATGCTGGCCAACGCCGGCGCACGCGACGACGTGCGGGTGATGGAAGCCGATACCGTGCGCACCCTGTTCGCGCCGTGGCAGCCGCAGGCGCCGCTGCTGCCCTCGCTGCAGCGCTTCGGCCGCTACGCGCCGGGCAGCGTCGCCCAGGCGCTGGGCGGCATCGTCCGCCTCGACGACCGCGCCGGCCCGGGCTCGGCCGGCGAATACGCCTGGGGCGGGGCGGCCGGCACCGGCTTCTGGTCGGCGCCGGCGCTGGGCGTGTCGGTCACGGTCATGACCCAGCTGATGCCGGTCACCGCCGCGCCCGCGCGCGACGCGCTGCGGCCGATGGTCTACCGGGCGCTCGCATCCGGCGACTGAGTCCGTTGCCGGTGGCCCGCACGCAGCCGACCGGCGCCGGCAGCCGGTCGCGTCGCGATGCATCCGCCTCCTGCGCGCGGCGACCTGCCGGCGTGCAGCGCATTCCGACACGTCCATCATCGAGGATCGCAAGCACATGACCGACGTCTTCATCGTCTCCGCCGTGCGCACCGCCATCGGCGCCTTCGGCGGCGCGCTCAGGGACACGCCGCCCTCGCAGCTCGGCGTGGCCACTGCGAAGGAGGCCATCGCCCGCGCCGGCATTCCCGCAGCCGCCATCGGCCACGCCGTCTATGGGCAGGTGCTGCCCAGCGAGCCGCGCGACGCCTACATGGCCCGCATCGTGGCGCTCGAATCCGGGCTGCCGATCGAGACCCCCGCGCTGACCGTCAACCGCCTGTGCGGCTCCGGCCTGCAGGCCATCGTCTCGGCCGCGCAGGCGCTGCTGCTGGGCGACTGCGAAGCGGCCCTGGCCGGCGGCGCGGAATCGATGAGCCGCACGCCGTTCCATCTGCCGACCCACCGCTGGGGCCGCAAGCTTGGCGACGCGGTCCTGGTCGATGCGCTCAACGAAGGCCTGAAGGATCCCTTCGACCGGGTGCTGATGGGCATCACCGCCGAGAACGTCGCCGAGCGCCACGGCATCGACCGCGCGCGCCAGGACGCGCTCGCGCTGGAAAGCCATCGCCGCGCCACGGCCGCCATCGCCCAGGGGCGCTTCGATGGCCAGATCGTGCCGGTGACGGTGGGCCGCCGCGGCAGGGAAACGCAGTTCGCGGTGGACGAACACGTGCGCCGGGAGCTGTCGGCCGACGACCTGGCCGGCCTCCGCCCGGCGTTCAAGCCCGATGGCACGGTCACCGCCGGCAACGCCTCCGGCATCAACGACGGCGCGGCCTCCGTGGTGCTGGCCACCGGCGCGGCGGTCGAGCGCCACGGCCTCAGGCCGCTCGCGCGCCTGGTGGCCTACGCGCACGCCGGCGTCGAGCCGCTGTACATGGGCATGGGGCCGGTGCCGGCCACGCGCGCGGCGCTGGCGCGCGCCGGACTGGGCGTCGACGACCTCGACGTGATCGAATCCAACGAGGCCTTCGCCGCCCAGGCCTGCGCCGTGTCCGACCAGCTCGGGCTGGACCCGGCCAGGGTCAATCCCAACGGCAGCGGCATTGCGCTCGGGCACCCGGTCGGCGCCACCGGCGCGATCATCACCGTCAAGCTGGTGCACGAACTCCAGCGCACCGGCGGCCGCTACGGCCTGGCCACCATGTGCATCGGCGGCGGCCAGGGCATCGCCGCGATCTTCGAACGCGCCTGACTGCCGCTCTACTCCCTCCCCTTCAAGGGGAGGGCCGGGACCGCTCTACTCCCTCCCCTTCAAGGGGAGGGCCGGGGTGGGGATGGTGTTCACGCGTGCGAACACCGGAGTCGATCCATCTCAACCCTCGCACACCATCCCCGCCCAACCCTCCCCTTGAAGGGGAGGGCTACCTCGCTCTCGCACCCAGGCGCGCAGAACAACTGTCATCTCGACCGCAGGGAGAGATTTGCCTTCAAGGGGCTCGCCCCGGAACAACGAAGGGCCGCTCGCGCGACCCTTCGTCAACGGCACTGCAGCGACCGCCTACTTCAGCTTCGCCGCCTTGCGCAGCTCGTCGGCCTTGTCCGTGCGCTCCCACGAGAACGCAGTCGCCTTCTGCTTCTTGCCCGCACCGTCGAGGTAGGTGATCTCCTTCGGCTTGCGGCCGAAGTGGCCGTAGGCCGCGGTGGCCTGGTAGATCGGGTGCTCCAGGTCCAGCATGCGCATGATGCCGTACGGACGCAGGTCGAAGTGCCTGCGGATCAGCTTCTCGATCACCTCGTCGGCGACCTTGCCGGTGCCGAAGGTGGTGACCGAGATCGAGGTCGGCTCGGCCACGCCGATGGCGTAGCTCACCTGCACCTCGCAGCGGTCGGCCAGGCCGGCGGCCACGATGTTCTTGGCCACGTAGCGCGCCGCGTAGGCGGCCGAGCGGTCGACCTTCGACGGGTCCTTGCCCGAGAACGCGCCGCCGCCGTGGCGGGCCATGCCGCCGTAGGTGTCGACGATGATCTTGCGCCCGGTCAGGCCGCAGTCGCCCACCGGCCCGCCGATCACGAACTTGCCGGTCGGATTGATGTGCACCTTGTTCTTCGACAGGGCTTCAAGCCACTTCTTCGGCAGCACCGGGCGCAGCACGTGCTCGCGCACCGCCTCCACCAGGTCCTTCTGCTTGATGTCCGGATCGTGCTGGGTGGAGAGCACCACCGCGTCCAGGCCGAGGATGTCGTTGCCGTCGCCGCTGTAGCGCAGCGTGACCTGCGACTTCGCGTCCGGGCGCAGCCACTTGAGCTTGCCGCTCTTGCGCACCTTGGCCTGCTGCTCCACCAGCCGGTGGCTGTAGTAGAGCGGCGCGGGCATGTACTCGGGCGCCTCGTTGCAGGCATAGCCGAACATCAGGCCCTGGTCGCCGGCACCCTGCTGCTCGGGCTTCTTGCGGTCCACGCCCTGGTTGATGTCGGGCGACTGCTTGCCGAGCATGTTGATGATCGCGCAGGTGTGGCCGTCGAAGCCGACGTTGGAATTGTTGTAGCCGATGTCGTTGATCACCTTGCGCGCCAGGCCTTCGATGTCGACCCACGCCGAGGTGGTGACCTCGCCGGCCACGATCGCCGCGCCGGTCTTGACCATCGTCTCGCAGGCCACCCGCGCCCGCTTGTCCTGCGCCAGGATGGCGTCCAGCACCGCATCGGAGATCTGGTCGGCGATCTTGTCCGGATGGCCTTCCGAGACCGATTCGGAGGTGAACAGGTAGCTGGACATCGGCTATATCCTTCAATTCGGATGAAAAGATGGGTGCGGATGATACACCCCGGAATGCCCCGGCGCACCCCGCCTTTGTGCAGGGCGGCCACAGCTTCCGCGGCCGGTGGCGAACGGGGCACGGCATGCCGGCACCGCGTAATCGCTCCTTCCCCCGCAAGCGGAGGAAGGAGCACTCGCTCAATGCCGTGACTCCTGCCCAGTCCCGGGCATGACCAGGCCGGCGGGCACCAGCCGGGCCGCCACCAGGTCCAGCGGGCGGTGCCAGGCGCTGTAGTCGTAGCGTTTGCGGGTTCGCGCCAGACCCGGGTGCCGGAACAAGCCCTCCCACTGACGCGCCGCGGCTTCCGGCAGCGACCGGTCGACGTAGGCGAAGTGGTCCCAGGCATCGTCCTTGAACCGGTTCATGCTGCCCAGCAGGCTGCGGTCGCGGGTGGCGGCATAGGTCGGCGCCTCGTCCCAGGCCGACAGCTCGGCCGCGCACAGCGGGCTGTCCGGGTCGAAGCCGTAGTGCAGCAGCAGCTTGCAGAACTGGTCGCGGGCGTGGACATGCAGCATGCGCAGGTCGGCCGCGCGGCCCGGCAGCACCATGCCCGCGCCGGTGGCAGCATTGAGCAGCACCACGAACGGCTCGCGGTCGAGGAAGTCGACGTCGGCATACCACTCGCCCAGCGGGTTGGCGGGTGGCACATCCGGCTCGGGTGGCCTGGCGGGCTGGCGCAGGCGCTTGCGGAGGCGGGCGGTGGCGCGGATGAGCATTACAGCGCCAGGACGGTGGTTGTATCCCCGGCGTCGAGGGCGTTCATGTAACCCAGCACGAGCTCCCGGGTGCGGTAGCGGCCGAAGGCGCGCTCGTCCTGTTCGCGGACGATGGGGAAGGTGTCGAGGACGTAGGAGGCCTCGTCGCGCGACAGCCCGTACAGGCGGAAGTACAGCGCGTCCAGCCGAGCCATGCGGTGGCGGCGATCTTCAGGGTCCCAGGCAAAGGGTGGGCCGTCGTAGCCGAGATCCCGTGCGAAATGGGCAAGATCGTGTGCGGTGTAGCTCAGGCGTAGCACCTGGTCGCGCACGAACGCAGCGATGCTCGTACTACCCAGCCTCGCGTCGTAGCGGGTCTGCGAAATCAGCGGAAGCTGTTCGACGACGTACCAGTTCAAATGCGTGCTCTGCACCTTCTGCCGGGCAACGAAATCCAGCGCGAACGAGGACACGTTGGCCAGGAAGAATGGCGCCCATTCGCTATAGGTGGTTGCGCTCGTGTCTGTCGCCTGGAGCACGAACGGGAGCGTATTCCCCGCTGCGGCTTGCGGAACGATGGCTGCTATGAATGTGCGTGCGTCAGTGGCCCGAGCAATATCCCGGAATGCGATCGCCCAGCCGGAATGCGTGTCCAGTTGCTCCGAGCTTGCGGGTACCCAGTACTGGGGCGTGGGGAAGAACGTCGGATCCTGCTTCTGTGCGTCATCGTTCGCCCCGCTGAGCGCGGCGTTGTGAAGATTCTCCTCATTGACGGTAACGCTCGCCGCACGATGATCGTAGTGGTGGATCATCCTGCCCACGTAAAGCGGAAGCATCTCCGTCTCACCCTTCCGCCAACGTCCACCAGCGACGGGATACCAGCCATCGGCCTCCAGCTCCGAGCGGGTGCGAAACAGGTTCGAATCATTAGTCATGTCAAAGGTGCGGCGATAGCGCGCCGGGTAAAGCGGCTCTGCGATCTCGACCTCAATCTCGCGCGGGTTCCGTCCCTGGACCCGGGTTTCGGTGCGCCGTCGCACCAGCACCGGATGCTGCGCATAGATCCGCGTGGTCAACTCGGCATCCAGCGCGTTGCGGAAGATCGGCGCAGTGCCCGTATTGGGATTGACCGCTGCAAAGTCCGCCGCCGTCAGCGGGATCACCCGGGTGGCGAGCTTGCGCTCCCGTTCGTCCGCGTCATCCGGCAACGCGGGTGGCTGCAGTTCGTCTACCGCATGCAGGAAGAAGGCGCAGCGTGCCGCCTCGAAGCGGCGTTGGGTACCACCGAACACCAGGGCGCAGAACTTGAAGCTTGCGTGGATGTCCGGGAAGAACGTCTTCCTGTTCTCGAAATCCAGCAGGGCCGCCAACCGTCCACCCGTGGCGATCCCGCTGAAGAACCGGGCCGCCCCCTTGTCGGCGGCAATGCCGGAGGGCGTCAGCAGTCCCACCATGCCGGTGCGCCGTACCTGCGTGGACGCCCGCTCAACGAACAGGCTGTAGAGATTGATGTCGCCGCCGGACAGGAGCGGATACTCGCCACAGCTTCGGGCCACGCGCGCGGCATCCTCGGCGGTCTTCGCAGCGTGGTCATACTCCGCCGCCAGTGGATCGTTGTCGCGTTTGAGCGCGGCGATCAGGCGCTTGCGGTCCGAAGCGCGTGCCTGCAGGGCGATCTCGGGCCGGCGTTCGGCGAACCACTCGATCTCCTGCAGCTTCATCCGGTCCCATGGCGGGTTGCCGATCACAGCGTCGAACCCGCCTTCGCCGCCGGCCATCGGATTGCGCCACACGCCGGGGAAGGCCAGTTCCCAATGCAGGAAGCGTTCGCGCGCGGCCAGCGCCCGGCACTCGTCCAGCAGCGCGTTGACGGCGGCATCCACCTCGGGGTCGTCGCCGTGGACGCGCCCGTCCCCGTGCAGCAGCGCCATCAGGGTCAGGCCGTAGCGGCCCGATAGCAGTTCGGTAGCGGCGGCGTGCCTGGCCGTGCGCTTGCTTCGCGGCGCGTCCAGGGGCGCGATCCAGCGCAGCGCCTGCCACAGGTCGAACACCCGGTGCAGCCCCGACAGGCTTTGCTCGGCGTCGTCCATCAGGCTGCGCGAACGCTCGACCTCGCCCAGGTCGACATCATTGATGGCGTTGAGCTCCGACATGGTGTCGGCAGCCAGCAGCAGGCCGGCGACATTGGCGTCGTTGAACAGGTCTCCAAAGCGGCCCAGGTCGGTGCGGACGGTGGCGAGGCGCTCGCCAAACAGCGAGTCGCCACAACGCAGGTGGTGGTCGAGGAACGAGAGCGGCGCGCCCACGGTGAAGGTGTGCAGCCAGAGCGCCAGCTTGGCCAGTTCCACGGCCATCTCGTTCTTGTCGACGCCGTGCACGACCCGCTTGAGGATCATCCGGCGCACCAGGTGCCGGTCGTCCAGCAGGGACGGGTCGACCGTCCAGCCCGCGCGGCCGGCGCGCGCGAGGATCGAATCGCGAAGCTGGACGATGTCGCGACTCACCGGCGAGCGGTAGTGCGCGATGCCGGCCGCCTCGGCCTCGGCCTCGGCATGCGCCATCTGCTCGAGCACGCGGTCGGCCAGGTCATCCACCAGTGAGACCAGGAAATGGCCGCTGCCCATGGCCGGGTCGCAGATCTTCAACGCCAGCAATGCCTGGGCCGGATCGACTTCGGACAACCGGGCGTGGAGTTGCGCCGGCTGGAATGAACTGCGCTTGCGTTGAAGTTCGGCCAGCCTGGCATCGAAGGCATGGCTGCGCTCCCGCGCCAGTGGGCCGACGGTCTCCTGCAGGATCAGCTTCACCAGGTCGTCGTGGGTGTAATAGCTGCCGCTGTTCTTGCGGGCGAACGTTGAGGGCCGAACCGCCACGCTGCCATCGTCCCGTTCGACCAGGCGCTGTTCCAGCAGGCGCTCGTAGATCGAGCCGAGGTGCTGGACCGCGAGGTCGCGGTAGTTGATGAAGCCCTGTCCGGACAGGACCTCACGGCGCGAGAGGCCGTCGAGTATGGGAGCCAGTTCGGCGTCGGGCAGCTCGACCCGGGCCAGGAGGTCCGTGGGCTCCTCGCGGAACAGCCCGCCGTTGTAGGGCGGCAGGCCGATCGAATCGTCGCCCCTGTCGATCGCCCGGAACAGGCTGCGCAGGTGTTGCCACAGGCGGGTCGCGGTGGTGCTGAAGACATCGCCGGCATCGCGCCGGCGCGCGACATCGTTGCGCAGGTTGCGCAGCGAGTAATCGTCGTAGCGCGAATCGGTGACCGGCAGGAGGTTGCGATCTTCCGCGAACAGGACGAACAGCAGGCGATAGAGCAGGATCAGGGTGCTGCGGTGGACGTCATCGAGGGCTTCACGCGTGAGCGGATGCGATGCCGCCGGATCGTTGCGGGCGATGGCCGCGGCCAAGCTCGGGAACAGCTCATCGAAGACGCGCTTGCCGAGGTCCCGCGAAACCTTGCTTTCCCAACGCCGCCCGTCGTCCAGGGCGATGGCGTGGAAGCTGCGGCCGTCCTCGTCGCCAGGTTGCGGCAGGAAGGCGCTGCGGCGGAAAAGGAGGAAGAACGCGCGCAGGAAGTGCACGTCGTCGGCCGACGAGGGAGCGAACAGCTGTCCGGTGGTGCCGGCAACGCCAGCCAGTGCGGCCAGGTCGAATTCGAGGAATTCTTCGGAGCGAGAGCGCGCCTTCTGCCAGTAAAGCCGCCAGATACGGCCATTGGTGAGGATGCCCCACTGCACCGCGGTGTCGGACGCGACTTCGACGCGGCTGAGATAGCGGAGCATCTGGCTCGACGGCGTGCCGGCGTCCATCGGGTCGCTGCCTTCGCTGCGGTCGAGGGCGCGGTTCCAGCGCTTGGCTTCGACGATGGCAAGGCCGTGTCGATAGCGACGGACATCGTTGCGTTCGGCCCGCGCCAGGCGCTTGTGCTCTGCGGAACCGAAAAGCAGGAAGTCGGGGACGTCATGGCGACCGCGGGCGCTGGCGTTGGCCTGTGAGCTGCGGTCGTTCCAGCCCAGCGCGTCCAGCACCGGTTCGATGATGTCTTCTTCGGTCTGCGCCTCGTTCCAGGTGCCGGCGTCGTGCACGTCGGCGTAGATCCTGCCGATGGCATCGCGGAAGGTCAGGAATTCCTGTTCCGCGTCCAGCCAGCCGCGCGTCTCGCGGATGCCCTCGCGCAGGAAATCGGAAGAAAACAGGAGGCCGTGCATGCGTTGTCTCTGAGTCCCCGGGAAGGATGGTAGCGGGTGAGGTGGCAAGCATGCCGAACAGGTCCCGGACTGCGTTATACCACCCCCGATCTTCTAGTGGTATAACTTGCGGGAGGCCAGAAGGAGCCCACCCGTGCCCCTCTACCGCGAACTCTCCGCCGCCGCCCAAGCGGCATACGCCGAACTCTATGAGCAGGTGCAGGTCGCCGAGGCCTCGCGTTCGCCGGCCTTCCTGACCGGCAAGGTGGGCTGGAAGACGATCAAGGGCCGGCGCTACGGGTACTGGCAGTTCAAGGAGATCGACGGGCGCAAGCGCGAGTACTACCTGGGACCGGAAGGGCCGGCGGTGGAGGCGATCGAGCGCGCGCGCGAAGAAGGGGCGCCGGCGCTGGAGGCTGTGTCGCGGCAGGCCGCGGCGGCGGTGGCGCAGGGCAACCAGGTGACGCCGGCCAAACAGTTTCGCATCGTCAAGCGCTTCGCGGATTACCAGTTCTTCCGCGCGGGCGGGCTGCTGGTGGGCACGCAGGCCTTCCTGGCGCTGGGCAACCAGCTGGGCGTGGCCTGGGACGGCGGCACGCGCACGCTCGATCTCGACTTCGCGCATGCGGGACCGGGCGGCAACGTGGCAATGGCCCTGCCGGCGGACCTGAAGACCAATCTGCACGATGCGCTGGAATCGCTGGAGATGGGATTCCTGCCGGCGCTGGGCGGCAGCAAGGGCCTGGCCAGCAACTACATGAGCGGGAAGGATCCGGGCTTGCGCATCGATTTCCTGACCGTGCGCAGGCGCAACAACGACGAAGTACCGATGCCGGATCTCGGCGTCGCGCTGGTGCCGCTGAAGTTCATGGAATACCTCCTTGAGCGACCCGGGCAGGGCGTCCTGCTGGACCGCGCCGATGCCTGCATGGTCAACCTGCCCGATCCGGCGCGCTACGGTCTGCACAAGCTGCTGGTGGCCGCGGAGCGCGGGCCGCGCCATGCCAAGTACGGCAAGGACATCGGGCAGGCGCTGGCCCTGATCGAATGGCATCTGGATCACGCGCCGGTCCTGCTCGCCGACGCCTGGCAGGGCCTGTGCGGACGTGGCGACGGCTGGGAAAAGCGTGCGCGCGCGTCGCTGGCGCAGGCGCCGGCGGCGCAAGGTGACGTGCTGGATCGCTTTGCGCAGCTCACGGGCTGACCGCGTCGACATGCCGGTGCAGGTGTAGGAGCGGCTTCAGCCGCGATCATGAATTCCGGCTGATCTTGCCTCCGGCATCGCGGCTGAAGCCGCTCCTACAGGGGAACGGGCGGCGCACGTTGGGCCGCGCCTAGAATGCGCGCCATGGATTCGCTCTCCCAACTCCTGCTCGGCGCGGCGGTGGCCGGCGCCGTGGTGCCGGCGGGGCATCGTCGCGCGGCGATGCTGGCCGGCGCCGCGCTGGGCACGCTGCCCGATCTGGATTCGTTTCCGATCGCGCTGTTCACCAGCGATCCGGTGGCGTTGATGACGCTGCACCGCGGCTTCAGCCATTCGCTGTTGGTGCTGCCGCTGGTGGCGTGGGCGATCTGGGCGGTGTTCCGGCGGCGCGGCGGACGGGTGGCGCAGGCGCCGCGCGGCTGGTTCTGGGCGATCCAGCTGGCGCTGGTGACGCATCCGCTGCTCGATGCGTTCACCATCTACGGCACCCAGCTGACGTGGCCGCTGCGCGCGCCGCCGGCGATGTGGTCGAGCATGTTCATCATCGATCCGCTGTACACCATCTGGCTGCTGCTGGGCGTGGCGGTGGCGGCCTTCGCCGGGGCGCGGCCGCTGGCGCGGCGCGCGCTGCTGGCGGGGCTGGTGCTGAGCACGATGTACCTGGGCTGGTCGCTGCTCGCCAAGGCCATGGTCGAGCGCGAGGCGGAGCGCTCGCTGGCCGCGATCGGGCTGCAGGATGCGCCGCGGTTCTCGGTGCCGATGCCGTTCAACACGCTGCTATGGCGAGTGGTGGCGATGACGCCGGAGGGTTTCGTCGAGGGCGAGCATTCGCTGGTGGCCGACAGCCGGCCGATCGCGTTCCGCCACCATGCCTCCGACGTGCAGGCGCTGGCGCAGGTGCGCGAATTCCCTGCCGTGGTGCGCCTGGCGTGGTTCAACCGTGGCTTCATGAAAGCGTCCGAACGCGACGGGCAGCTGATCCTCAGCGACCTGCGCATGGGCGCCGAGCCGGACTACAGCTTCAACTTCGCCGTCGCGCGCCGCGATGGCGACGGCTGGCGCGAGATCCCCGCCGAACAGCTGGCGTGGCCGTGGGAAGCGCGACGGCGGCTGCCGCAGATGTGGCACCGCATCTGGAACGAGCCGGCGCCGCCCTGAAGCCCTCCCCTTCAAGGGGACGGTTTGGGAGGGGATGGTGTTGATCGTTAGGGCCTTGACGCCTGCGGTGCGTACATCGCGAACACCATCCCCACCCCGGCCCTCCCCTTGAAGGAGAGGAAGAAACGCCCGCGCTTGATTGAAGCCCTCCCCTTCAAGGGGAGGGTCGGGAGGGGATGGTGTTGATCGGTGGGGCTTTGGCGCCTGCGGTACGTGTGTCGCGGACACCATCCCCACCCCGGCCCTCCCCTTGAAGGGGAGGGAGAACGCCCGCGCTTGATTGAAGCCCTCCCCTTCAAGGGGAGGGTTGGGAGGGGATGGTGTTGATCGGTGGGGCCTTGGCGCCTGTGGTGCGTGCATCGCGAACACCATCCCCACCCCGGCCCTCCCCTTGAAGGGAAGGGAGAAAAGCCCGCGCTTGATTGAAGCCCTCCCCTTGAAGGGGAGGGAGAAAAGCCCGCGCTTGATTGAAGCCCTCCCCTTCAAGGGGAGGGTTGGGAGGGGATGGTGTTGATCGGTGGTGTTGGTTGGTGGAGCCTTGGCACCTGCGGTGCGTGCGTCGCGGACACCATCCCCACCCCGGCCCTCCCCTTGAAGGGGAGGGAGACGAGCAAGGCTTCGCTAGCCTGCAAACCAGTACCGCGTGAAATGAAAAAACACCGGTGCGGCGAACACCACCGAATCCATCCGGTCCATCATTCCGCCGTGGCCTTCGATCATGCGGCCCCAATCCTTGGCGCCGAGGCTGCGCTTGACCGCCGACAGCGCCAGGCCGCCGCAGACGCCGGCGATCACGATCACCGCCGACATGCCCGCCGACTGCAGCGGGGTGAACGGGGTCATCCACCACAGCGCGGTGCCGATGCCGACCGCGGCCAGGCCGCCGCCGAGCAGGCCTTCGACGGTCTTGGACGGGCTGACCGTCGGCGCCAGCTTGCGGCGTCCGAACAGCTTGCCGAACACGTACTGCATCACGTCGCTGATCTGCACCACCAGCATCAGGTAGAGCAGCAGCAGCTGGCCGGTTCCGGCCGGCGCGCCCGGATGCAGGATCATCAGCGCCGGGGCGTGGCTGATGCAGTAGATGGCGATCATCACGCCCCACTGGATCTTGGTGCTGCGCTCCAGGAAATCGGTGGTGTCGCCGCCGAACACCGCAAGCACCGGCAGGGCGAGGAAGGCGTAGACCGGGATGAAGATCGCGAACAGGCCGTACCACTGGTCGAAGACCAGCCAGTACTGCAGCGGGATCAGCAGGTAGAACGCGGCCACCAGCGGCAGGTGGTCGCCGGCGCGGGTGGGAGTGAGGGTGATGAACTCGCGCAGGGCGAAGAACGAGATGAAGGCGAACACGACCAGGGTGGCCACCGGCCCGATCGCGAAGCACGCGGCCAGCACCGCGACCATGCCCCACCAGGCCCGCACCCGCGAATTGAGGTTGCGTACGGTGGCGCCGCCGCCTTCGTCGCCGCGCCGCGACAGCAGCCAGCCGACCACCGAGGCCACGCCCAGCAGGGCGACGATGCCGGCGAATACGCAGATCATCTTCGTCTGCGGGCTCATGCCATCGCCTCCACCGCGGCGCGCGCGCGTTCGAGGAAGTCCGCGCGCGGTTCGTCGGGCGCGCGTGCCAGCGGCGCGCCGAAGTTGACGTTGCAGTACAGCGGCAGGGGCAGCGGCAGCAGCGCGCCCTTGGGCAGGCTGCGGTGCAGGGTGTCGAGGTAGACCGGCACCAGCTCCACGTGCGGGAACTCCACCGCCAGCTTGTGCAGGCCGGCCTTGAACGTCTGCGGCAGGCGTTCGTTGCTGCGCGTGCCTTCCGGGAACAGGATCAGCGAGTCGCCCTGGTCGAGCGCGGCGCGCACCGGTGCCAGCGGGTCGGCGTCGGGCTGTTCGCGCTGGCGGTCGATCAGGATCGCGCGCAGCACGCGCCCGGACAGCCAGCCGCGCAGGCCGGGCTTGTCCCAGTAGTCGCGCGCGGCCACCGGGCGCACCGGCGCGCGCTGCTGCGGGGTGAGCGCCGACCAGATCGCGACGGTGTCGAGGTGGCTGGTGTGGTTGGCGAAATAGATGCACTGGCCGGTCGGCGGCGCGGCGCGCCACTGCGCGCGGGCGCCCACCAGGGTGCGGGTGAAGCCGACCAGGGCCGCGCCGCCCAGGCGCGCGATCAAGACGCCGCCTCCAGCCGCCGGGCGATCGCCCGCAGGCGCGTGCCGCAGGTGAGCAGGGCGCCGGCGGCGATCAACGCGACCGCCACGGTGAGCGCCCAGGCCGAATCGGCCAGCATCGCCTCGATGGGAGCCAGCACGCAGGCCACGGTCATCAGCGCCATGCGGTGCTGCTTGGCCATCGGCCCGCGAAAATCCTGGGCCTGGCCGAGCGCGCCGCCGAGGGTGCGGATGTAGGCGGTGAGCGCGGCGGCGAGCGCCGCCAGCCATCCGGCCCAGGGCAGCCCGGCGGCGTGGCCGAGCGCGACCAGCAGCAGGCTGTCGGCGATGCGGTCGGGCACTTCGTTGTACAGCGCGCCGGCGGGCGTCGACTTGCCGCCTTCCACCGCCACCATGCCGTCGAACAGATTGCACAGCAGCCGCAGCTGGATGCCCAGCGCGCACAGCCACGCGCCCCAGGGCGGCAACCACAGCAGCGCCGCGGCCCCGGCGGCGGCAAAGGCAATGCTCAGGACCGAGATCGCGTTGGGCGTGAGCGGCGAGCGTGCGAGCGCTGCGGCGATGCGCTGGATGGCGGCGTTGCCGCGCGCGCTGATCGGCCGGCGCGAGGCGTCGGCGCCCGGGTCGTGCTGTTCCATGTGCGGTGCGTTCCTGTCGCCGCCGTGGCGGCGGTCGTTCCCCAGCGGCGCATGATGGTCAGGCGGAGGCGGGCTGGCAAGCCTCGCGGCGACTCAGGCCGCGACCGGCAGCTCCGGCGCTACGCCCGCGGCCAGCGCATCGAAGTAGTCGCGGGTGGAGCGCAGCTGCGCCTGCGCGCACTCGGCGCGGTTCACCACCGCCAGGAAGGCGCGATTCTCGGGACGGTCCTTCGCATACCAGCCCAGGTGCTTGCGCGCGATGCGCACGCCGGCCTGTTCGCCGTGGAAGGCGTGCAGGGCCTGCAGATGGTCGAGCAGGATGTCGCGCACCTGCGCCGGCGACGGCTCGGGCAGCAGTTCGCCGGTGGCCAGGAAGTGCCCGATGCCGCGGAAGATCCACGGCCGCCCCTGCGCGGCGCGACCGATCATCAGCGCGTCGGCGCCGGTACGGCGCAGCACCTCCAGCGCCTTGTGCGGCGAGTCGATGTCGCCGTTGGCGATCACCGGGATCGAGAGCTCGGCCTTGATCGCGGCGATGGTGTCGTACTCGGCCTGGCCGGTGTAGTGCTGGTCGCGGGTGCGTCCGTGCACGGCGAGCGCGGCGATGCCGCTGTCCTGGGCGATGCGCGCGATCGTCGGCGCGTTGCGGTGGGCGGCGCACCAGCCGGTGCGGATCTTGAGCGTCACCGGCACCTCGACCGCCTTGACCACGGCTTCGAGGATGCGCGCCACCAGCGCCTCGTCCTGCATCAGCGCCGAGCCGGCCCAGGCGCTGCACACCTTCTTCGCCGGGCAGCCCATGTTGATGTCGATGATGTGCGCGCCCTGGCCCGCGTTGTGGCGCGCGGCCTCGGCCATGGCCGCCGGATCGGTGCCGGCGATCTGCACGCTCACCGGCTCGGGCTCGCCGCTGTGGTCCATGCGCGTGAGCGACTTGCGCGTATTCCAGAAGCGCGGATCGCTGGTGGTCATCTCCGACACCGCCAGCCCCGCGCCGAGCCGCTTGCACAGCAACCGGAACGGCTTGTCGGTGACCCCCGCCATCGGGGCGAGGATCAGCTTCGGTTCGATGGCGTGGGGGCCGATGCGCATGCGGCCATTGTAGCGGCGGGCGCGCGTCCGCCGGTTCAGTCGGCGGCTTCGCAGTGCCCGCCGCTGATCGTTGCGCCACGCCCCGACAGCTGCCAGACCGCGGTGAAATGGCCGTCGGCGTCGATGGCGAGGGTGAGGTCGACCGGGTTGCCGGAGCGGCCGAGCATGCGGCCCGAGGCGATGAGCGGGTCGGCGCCCTGGACGAGGTGTGCGGCGCCTTCGTAGCAGTCGGTCCACAGGCAGGCGCGCAGGGTGGGGCCAGCGCTGTCGTAGGAAAAGGACTCGGCGTGGCTGAAGTCTTCCGGCTCCTCCGGCTTGCACTGCCCCTCGCTGCAGGTGAGTTTGGATTCGGGGCTGCAGGACCAGGAGGCGGCCATCGCGGGTGCCGTCGCGAGCGTGGCCAGGGCGAGGGCGGTGGCGAGGGTTCGGGGCAGGTGCATTGGCGCTCTCCCGGTTCGATCGGCGCGATGCCGATCCATGCAGATGTACACGTTGAAGGCGTGCTGCGCAGGACGGAAGCGCTGCTCCTTCCACCGCAGTCGGGGAGGAGCAGGAGCGAAGCGTCTGTGTCTTGCTCCCTCCTCCGCTTGCGGGGGGTGAGGATGGTCCGTTTGCACGGCACTGCCGCGCGGATCATCCGAACGCCCGGCGCGCTGCGCCGGGCCGGACGGGCCGGGGTGGGGGCAGTGAAGTCGCGCGGCGCATCCGCGAGCCGCTGCGCGGCTCGCGCCCCCATCCCGACCTTCCCCCGCAAGCGGGGGAAGGAGCAAGAGCGCGGCGTTCGTGTTTTGCTCCTTCTCAGTCGCCCCGCGGCACGACGCCCGGCAATCGCGGCATCGCCGCGGCCGCGCCGGGCTGTTCGGTCGAGCGCGCGGCGTAGTGGGAGGCGAAGCGCACGTGCGCGGCGAAGCCGCCTTCGATGCCGCGCGCCAGCGAGGTGGCCAGGGCGCCGTTGAAGGCATCGCCCGCGCCGGTGGTGTCGACCACGGCCGCTTCGTAGGCGGGCACCCGGTAGAAGGCGACCTCGTCGCCGCGGCACTTGTCCTCGCGGTGCGAGACGAAGGCGCCGGCCGCCCCCAGGGTCACCACCACGGTGCCGCGCGGGAGCAGGGTGCGGCACAGGTGGTGCAGGCGGTCGTCGTCGGCGTCGATCACCTGCAGGGCATCGATGCGCTCGCTGCTGTGGCGCGCCAGCAGGGCGGAGAATTCGGTTTCGTTGGGGGTCAGGACGTCGACCGCGGCCAGCAGCTCGCGCGAGCTGTCGGCGTTGGCCGGCGCGGGGTTGAGGATGGTGCGCACGCCCGAGGCGCGCGCCAGGCGCATTGCCTCCAGCACGCTGTCGACCGGCGATTCGAGCTGGGCCAGCACGATCCGCGCTCCGATGACCGCATCGGCCTGGCGGGCGACGAAATCGCTCGACAGGGTGCCGTTGGCGCCGGCGCCGATCACGATGCTGTTGATGCCGTGGGCGTCGACGTGGATGCCGGCGGTGCCGGTGGCTTCATCGCTGGGCTCGGCGCGCAGGTCGATGCCGTCCGCGGCGGCGAGGCTGCGGGCCAGGCGGCCGCCCTCGTCGTCACCCAGCGCGCATACGAACACGGTGTCCGCGCCGCTGCGGGCGCAGGCCGTGGCCTGGTTGAAGCCCTTGCCGCCGGGGCCGGTGCGGTACGCGCCGGAGCGGGTCTCGCCCGCGCGCGGCAGGCTGTCGCAGTGCCAGACATGGTCGAGGTTGAACGAACCGACGACGACGACGCGCGGGACGATGGAACCGGACATGTCGGCGCTCAGGCGGCGAACCAGGTCATGACGCCGGCGATGGTCGCCGTCATCATCGTCGCGATCGAGCCGCCGAGCACCGCGCGCAGGCCGAAGCGCGCCAGGTCCTGGCGCCGCTCCGGGGCCAGGCCGCCGATGCCGCCGATCTGGATCGCGATCGAGCTGAAGTTGGCGAAGCCGCACAGCGCATAGGTCGCGATCAGCGCGCCCTGCGGAGTCAGCGACACGCCGGGCACATTGCCGCGCAGGATGTCGCCCAGCTGCACGTAGGCCACGAACTCGTTGAGTACCACCTTGGTTCCGATCAGCCCGCCCACCGTGCCCGCATCCTGCCACGGCACGCCGATCACCCAGGCCAGCGGCGCCAGCAGGTAGCCCAGCAGGGTCGACAGGGTGGTGGGCCTGCCCAGCGCGGCCTCCAGGCCGGTGATCTCGCCCAGCCAGGCCAGCGGCGCGTTGATCAGTGCGATCAGGGCGATGAAGGCGAGCAGCATCGCGCCCACGTTGAGCGCCAGCTTGAGGCCGTCGGCGGCGCCGGCCGCGGCGGCGTCGATGATGTTGGCGGTGGTCTTTTCCACGTGCACGCGCACCTGGCCCAGGGTCTGCGGTTCGCCGGTCTCGGGCACCAGGATCTTGGCGATCACCAGGGTCGCGGGCGCGGCCATGATGCTGGCGGTGATCAGGTGCTTGGCGTAGACCGCCTGCTGCACCGGGTCGTCGCCGCCGAGCAGCAGCACGTAGGCGCCAAGCACGCCGCCGGCGATGGTGGCCATGCCGCCCACCATCAGGGTAAGCAGCTCCGAGGGCGTCATGCTGGCGATGTACGGCCGCACCACCAGCGGCGCCTCGGTCTGGCCGATGAAGGCGTTGGCGCACACCGACAGCGTTTCCGCGCCCGAGACGCGCATCAGCCGGGTGATCACCCAGGCCATGCCCTGGACGACCTTCTGCATCGCGCCCACGTGGTAGAGCACGCTCATGAAGCTGGCGAAGAAGATGATCGTCGGCAGCACCTGGAAGGCGAACACGAAGCCGAACTTCGACGGATCGGCGAAGTCGCCGAAGATGAAGCGCGCGCCCTCGGTGGTGAAGCCCAGCAGCTTGACGAAGCCCGCCGACAGGGTATCGAACACGACCGCGCCCCAGGGCGTGAGCAGGACGAAGGCCGCGACCGCCAGCTGCAGCAGCAGGCCGATCCCGACCAGCCGCCAGTCGACCTTCGACCGGTTGGTGGAGAACAGCCAGGTCAGGCCGATCAGCACCGCCAGGCCGACGATACCGAAACCGATTCGCGCAACTGCTTCCATCCGAATCCCGTTCCGGCGCCCGACTGACGCGGCAGCCTAGTGCAGGGCGCTGCCCGCGGCAACCTTGCGCGACGCCGGCGCGCTCAGGAATCGCGCGCGTTCACCCGGTTGCGGCCGGCCTGCTTGGCTTCCTGCAGGCGCCGGTCGGCCGCGCCCAGCAGGGCCGAGGCGCTGCCCCCGTCCTGCGGGAAGGCCGCCAGGCCGGCGCTGAAGGTCAGCGCCACCGGGTCGCTGCTGCGCTCGGTCTGGAACGGGCGCTCGGCCAGGCTGCGCCGGTAGCGGTCGAGGCGCTCCCAGGCGCTGCCGATCGGGCACCGCAGCACCAGCACGAATTCCTGGCCGCCGATGCGTGCCAGGTGTTCGTCCTCGCCCAGCAGTTCGCGCAGGTGCGCGACCAGGTGGCGGATCGCGCGGTCGCCGCCGAGTTGGCCCAATTCCTCGTAGACGCGCTTGAAATGGTCCATGTCGACCAGCCCGATCGTGATCGTGCGGCCGTCGTTGCGCGCCGCGTCGAACAGCCGCGGCAGGCGCTGCATCAGCCAGGCACGGTTGGGCAGGCCGGTCAGGCCGTCGCGCCCGGACATCTCGATCAGCCGCTGCATGCGGTAGACCAGGGTGGCGGTGAGCAGGGTCATCAGCGCCAGCAGCACCAGGCGCTTGCCCTGGTCGGCGGCGGTGACCGCGCCGTGGTCGATCGACAGCAGCGGCGCCGGCGCCAGCGCCAGCACGGTGGCCACCAGCAGCGCGTACTGCGCCACCGCCAGGCTGCCCACGTACAGGGTCAGGCGGCCGTCGTGGCGCAGCGCGGTGAGCGCGATCGCGAACAGGTAGAAGCACCACACCACCACGCTGTTGAGGCTGGCCGGCGCGTCGACCAGCGCCTGCAGCGCCAGGACCGCGGTGACCACGCTGATGTCGTAGGTGCCGGTGGCGTAGGGCAGCCAGTGCAGGCGGCGGTGGCCACGCGCCAGCGCGAGCCAGATCTGCGCCATCAGGTTGGCGAACACCGCCACGCCCAGGCCCAGCAGGGTGCGCGTGGTGTCGCCGGCGCCGAGCCCGGCCGCCAGCGGCAGCGCCAGCGTGAGCAGCGACAGCAGCGCACGCACCTTCGCCACCAGCAGCTCGCCGCTGGCGCCGAGTTCGAGCATCACCTCGTCGGGACGGCCGAAGAGGCTGGCGAGCACGCGCCTGAGCGAGGCGGGTTCCTGCATGCGGAAGGCGTGGACCGGAAGAGTGCCGCGCGAGGATACCGCGCGGCGCGTGGCCCCGCCCGGCGGTCGCATAGACTGTGCGCGCACCCGATCCGGAGACGACCATGCGCTACCGCCGCCTTGGAGGCTCCGGCCTGAAACTGTCGGCGCTGTCGCTGGGCAGCTGGCTCACCGCCGGCACCCGGTTCGGGCGCGGCGAGTCGCGCGAGCTGGTGGCGCTGGCCTGGGACCACGGCATCAATTTTTTCGACAACGCCGAGAACTACGCCCACGGCGAGGCCGAGCGGGTGATCGGCGACGTGATCGCCGACCTGCGCCTGCCGCGCGACGGTTTCTGCGTGTCGAGCAAGGTCCGGTTCGGCTCGGTACCCGATCCGCGCCCCACCCAGTCCGGGCTGTCGCGCAAGCACGTGCGCGATGCCTGCCACGACGCGCTGCGGCGCCTGCGCGTGGACTACCTGGACCTGTTCTTCTGCCACCGTCCCGATCCCGAGACCCCGGTGGCCGAAACCGTGCGCGCGATGGACGACCTGGTGCGCCAGGGCAAGGTGCTGTACTGGGGCACGTCGGAATGGCCGGTGGCGCTGATCCGCGAAGCCTTCGACGTCGCGCGCAGCCACCACCTGCAGCCGCCAACCATGGAGCAGCCGCAGTACAACCTGCTGCACCGCGAGCGGGTCGAGCTGGAGTACGCGTCGCTCTACGCCGAACACGGCCTGGGCACCACGGTCTGGTCGCCGCTGGCCTCGGGCCTGCTCAGTGGCAAGTACGATGCGGGCCTGCCAGAGGGTAGCCGCCTGGCTCGGCCCGGCGGCGGTACCGCGCTCGAAGGACCCGAAGGGCAGGCACGGCTGGCGCGTGCGCGCCGCTTCAGCGCCGCGGCGGCCGAACTGGAGGTCGCGCCGGCGCCGCTGGCGATCGCCTGGTGCCTGAGCAACCCGCACGTGTCCAGCGTGCTGCTGGGCGCCAGCCGCCCGTCGCAGCTGCTGGAAAACCTGGCCGCGCTGGAGCTGGCCGAGCGCTTCGACGAGCAGGTCTGGCGACGGCTGGAAGCTGCGGTGCGCTAGGAAACCTCCCCTCAAGTTGTCTCCTTCCCCCGCGCGCGGGGGAAGGTTCCCGTCCGCCTCAACTTCGCTTCCGAGTTCGCGCTCCTTCCCCCGCACGCGGGGGAAGGTTGGGATGGGGGCGCGCGCCGCAGGCGCGCGTGACGTGGCGCGGCGACCGGTTTGCCCCCACCCCAACCCTCCCCCGCGCGCGGGGGAGGGAGCATGACCGCGATTGCACGTAGCGGCCTGTACTCAACCCTCCCCCCGCGCGCGGAGGAGGGGTGCCCGGCTCGGGGCCGATGCTCTCGATCGTCCAACCCTCCCCCCCGCGCGCGGAGGAGGGAGCACATCCGGTCAGGGCCGCTCCGTGGCCCCGCCTGGCGCAGTTCCGTGGTCCGCCGCGCCTATCCGGAATGTGGGGATCTGCTCCTTCCCCCGCGTGCGGGGGAAGGTCGGGATGGGGGCGCGCGCCGCAGACGCGCGTGACGTGGCGCGGCGACAGGTTTGCCCCCACCCCAACCCTCCCCCGCGCGCGGGGGAGGGAGCTGATAGTGGGCGTCGAAACCGGCCGGGATGTACAACCCTCCCCCCGCGCGCGGAGGAGGGAGCACATCCGGTCAGGGCCGCTCCGTAGCCCCGCCTCGTGCAGTTCCGTGGTCCGCCGCGTCTATCCGGAACGGTGCGGATCTGCTCCTTCCCCCGCGTGCGGGGGAAGGTTGGGATGGGCGCGCGCGCCGCAGGCGCGCGTGACGTGGCGCGGCGACCGGTTTGCCCCCACCCCAACCCGTCCGACCCGGCGCAGCGCGCCGGGCGTTCGGATGGTCCGCGCGGCAGTGCCGCGCAAACGCACCATCCTCACCCCGCGCGCGCGGGGGAGGGGGCATGACCGCGATTGCACGTAGCGACCTGTTCTCCACCCTCCCGCCGCGCGCGGAGGAGGGAGCACATCCGGTCAGGACCGCTCCGTAGCCCCGCCTGGCGCAGTTCCGTGGTCCGCCGCGTCTATCCGGAACGTGCGGATCTGCTCCTTCCCCCGCGAGCGGGGGAAGGTCGGGATGGGGGCGCGCGCCGCAGGCGCGCGTGAAGTGGCGCGGCGACCGGTTTGCCCCCACCCCAACCCGTCCGGCCCGGCGCAGCGCGCCGGGCGTTCGGATGGTCCGCGCGGCAGTGCCGCGCAAACGGACCATCCTCACCCCCCACGCGCAGGCGAGGGAGCAGGTCCGTCTGTCGCTTGACAGCATAATGGGAATCATTAGCATTGCTATTCCCAAACGGCGAGGACTGCTGCAATGTTCGTGAGCCCGGCCCACCATTCCGCTCCCGCATCCGCCCCCGAAACCGGCACGCAGTCGGCGGGCAGCCAGGTGCAGGCTCCTGAAATCGACAGCCTGCGCCTGCTCCAGGGCCAGCGGGAACTGCGCATCCGGCACGGCAACGAGTACTACCGCCTGCGCCACACCCGCAACGACAAGCTCATCCTGACCAAGTAGCGCCACCGGCCGGCATCGCCCGGCCGCGTCCGTCCTCCCCAGGCCCGCAAGCCCGGGCAAGCCCGCTTGCGCCGACGCCAGCTCCGCCTCGGATCCGCCGTTCCCGATCCCGAGACCGAACCATGCGTCCCACCCTGCTTGCAGCCGCGCTGGCCGTGGCCTTGTCGCCCGTTCCCGCGCTGGCCGATACCAGTCCCGATCCGGCGCCGGACGCTGCGCCGTCGGCCACCGATTTCGACCGCCTCGTCGTGACCGCCACCCGCACCGAACGCGAGCTGGCCGATGTCCCCAACACCGTCGACCGCCTCGACCGCGAGCGCATGGACGCACGCCTGGTGCGCGATCTGCGCGACCTGTTCCGGCACGAACCCGGTATCACGGTCACCACCGGCTTCGGCCGCTTCGGCATCGGCGACATCCGCATCCGCGGCCTCGGCGGCAACCGCGTGCGCATCCAGACCGACGGCATCGTGGTGTCCGATGCATTCGCCATCGGCAGCTTCGCCAACGCCAACCGCAATTTCGTCGACCTCGACACGCTCAAGGCGGTGGAGGTGGTGCGCGGCCCGACCAGTTCGCTGTACGGCTCGGATGCGCTCGGCGGCACGGTGTCGTTCATCACCCGCGATCCGGAGGATTTCCTCGACGGCGGCAAGGCCACGCACCTGGGCTTCAGGCTCGGCTTCGAAAGCGACTGGAACGGCCTGTCCGGCGGCGCGACCGCGGCCTTCGGCGGCGATCGCTGGTCCGGGCTGCTGGCGATGAACCATCGCCAGGGCCGGGAAACGGAAAACATGGGCGAGGTCGGCGGCGTCGGGAGCGCGCGCACGCTGCCCAATCCGCAGTGGCGCGACGGCCGCAGCGTGCTGGCCCGGCTGGTGTATGCGCCCGGCGCCGCGCAGCGGCTGCGCCTGACCGTGGAGGCCAACGAGGACGATGCCGACACGCGGATGCCGACCTCGCTCGGCCGCCAGGCCCTGACCGGCGCGATCAACACCCGGGTCGTCGCCCGCGACCACCAGCAGCGCCGGCGGATATCGCTTTCGCACCAGGTCGACGACGCCGGCGGCGGCTTCGCCGACGCCATGGACTGGCAGGCATACGTCCAGGACAGCCGCACCACCCAGGACACGCGCGAGGAGCGCGAGCTGCCCGCGCCCACCCTGCGCGACGTGCGCGAACGCAGGTTCGATTTCCGGCAGCGCACGGCCGGCCTGCAGTTGAACCTGCGCAAGGCCTTCGTCACCGGCCGCGCGAGCCACGAGATCGCCTGGGGTCTGGATCTCTCGAGCACCCGCACCCGCCAGGTGCGCGATGGTCTGCGCAGCTTCCCGCTGACCGGCCAGGGCACGCCGTCGATGCCGCCCGACGATTTCCCGGTGCGCGACTTCCCGATCAGCCGCACCTCCAGCGCCGCGCTCTACGTCCAGGACGAGATCGCCTTCGCCGACGGCGGGTTCCGGCTGGTGCCGGGACTGCGCGTGGACCACTACCGGCTGCGGCCGGAGATGGATGCGATCTTCGCCGGGGACAACCCCGGCGTCGCCATCGCCGCCCTGAGCGAGACCAGCGTGGCGCCGAAGCTGGGCATGGTCTGGCACTTCGCCGACGCATGGTCGCTGTTCGGCGGCTACGCGCGCGGTTTCCGCGCGCCGCCCTATGCCGACGTCAATATCGGTTTCACCAACGTGATGTTCGGCTACACCGCGATCGCCAATCCCGATCTCAGGCCCGAAACCAGCGACGGCTTCGAACTGGGCCTGCGCTACTCCGGCGCCGTCGTCCGAGCCAGCCTGGCGGCTTACCACAACCGCTACGACGACTTCATCGAGTCGTTCTCGCTGGTCGGCATCGGCGACGGGGGGCTGATGGTGTTCCAGTCGGTCAACGTGGCCCAGGCGCGCATCCAGGGCCTGGAGCTCAAGGGCGACATCGACCTGGGCGCGGTTTCGCCAGGGTGGCAGGGGTGGATGCTGCGCGGCGCGGCGGCCTGGTCGCGCGGCGACGACCGCACCGCGGACGTCCCGCTCGAATCGGTCGATCCGCTGACCGCCTCGCTCGGCGTCGCCTACGAAGCCGGCCACTGGGGCGTGGAGCTGGCCGGGCGCTTCGTCGCACGCCGCGATCGCTTGCCGCCGCCGCCCGAGGGTGGTGCGGCATGGTTCGAAAGTCCCGGGCACGGGCTGCTCGATCTGTACGCGCACTGGGATTTCGCGCCCGGGGCGACGTTCAATCTCGGCGTGTCCAACCTCGCCGACCGCAAGGTCTGGCCCGCCGGCGGCATCGCCCTGGTCGCCGGCACCAGCGCCGCCGTCGACCGCTACACCGCCCCTGGCCGCAACCTCGCCGCCAGCCTGTCGGTGGAGTGGTGAGGAATGGCTCCCCCGCGCCGCTCCCCCGCGCGGCCTCCAGACGCACGAACATCGAACATGAGGACACACGCATGAAGTCGAACGCCGCCCTCCTGCTGGCCCTGATCCTGGCATCCACCACAGCGGCTGCGCGGGACGCGCGCAGCCCCGCCGACGTCGAGGCCGATCGCAAGGCCATCCTCGCCATGCAGGGCGAGTACGCGGTCGACTTTTCCTTCGACGAGACCGTGCTGCTGGCGCCGGGCTACGAGCGCGCGCCGGCCAAGCGCAGCGGCGGCGACGAGGTTGTGGTCGTGGTCGAGGATGCGCCGGGCCGGATCGTGCTGCAGCACATCCTGGTCGATCAGAAGAGTGGCCACGTCACCAAGCACTGGCGCCAGGACTGGAACTACGAGGCGCCGCGGCGCTGGGAGTTCGTCGCCGACCAGACCTGGCGGATGCGCGAACTGCCCGCCGACGCCACCGCGGGCGCCTGGACCCAGTGCGTGTACGAAGTCAGCGACGCGCCGCGCTACTGCGGCACCGGCCGCTGGAACCACCGCTACGGCGTCTCGACCTGGACCTCCGACCGCACCTGGCGTCCGCTGCCGCGGCGCGAGTACACCCGGCGCGACGACTACAACGCACTGAACGTCGAGAACCGCCACACGATCGTGCCGGGCGGCTGGACCCACGAACAGGACAACACCAAGGTCGTGCGCCGGCCCGACGGCTCGACCGGGCGCACCATCGCCCGCGAGTTCGGCTTCAACGACTACGTCCGCACCGATGAACTCGACTTCACGCCCGCCTACGACTACTGGAACGCCACCGGCGGCTACTGGGCGAGGGTGCGGGCGCGCTGGGACGCCGCGCTGGCGCATCCCGACGGCCTGCGCCTGGGCACCGGGGTGGACGGCATGGCGATGATCGTGCCGCTGTTCGAACAGGCCGCCGGTGTGCAGGCCGGCAAGCCGGTGTCCGATGCGGCCCTCGATGCGGTGTTCGCCGAATGGGTGGCCGCGCCCGGGCGTTGATCGCGGGCCCGGCCGGCGCCGAACGGATGCCGCCCGATCCCGTGGGGCGGCTTCGGCCGCGACCGCCCCGGCAGCAATCCCGCGGCCGGGTTTGCCCGTCGCGCTGAAGCCGCTCCTGTGGCGTCCGCGTCACGTTCGGCCTCCCGCCTCCGTCCAGGCCTATACTCGATCCAACCACGAGGGGAGACCGATTCCATGGGCGGAGGCATGTTCCTGACCGCGGTGCTGCTGGTAGCGGGCATCATCATCCTGTTCAAGACCGTGCGCATGGTGCCGCAGGGCTACGAATGGACGGTCGAGCGTTTCGGCCGCTACACCCACACCATGAATCCTGGCCTGCATTTCCTGGTGCCGGTGGTGTACGGCGTCGGGCGCAAGGTCAACATGATGGAGCAGGTGCTGGACGTGCCCAGTCAGGAGGTCATCACCAAGGACAACGCTGTGGTCAAGGTCGACGGCGTGGTGTTCTTCCAGGTGCTCGACGCGGCCAAGGCGGCCTACGAGGTGTCGAACCTCGAGGTGGCGTCGATCGCGCTGGTGCAGACCAACATCCGCACCGTGATCGGCTCGATGGACCTCGACGAGTCGCTCAGCAACCGCGAGACAATCAACGCGCAGCTGCTCAACGTGGTCGACACGGCCACCAATCCCTGGGGCATCAAGGTCACCCGCATCGAGATCCGCGACATCCAGCCGCCGCGCGACCTGGTCGATTCGATGGCCCGGCAGATGAAGGCCGAGCGCGAGCGCCGTGCGGTGATCCTGGAAGCCGAGGGCCATCGCCAGTCGGCGATCCTGCGCGCGGAGGGCGAGAAGCAGGCCGCGATCCTGGAGGCCGAGGGGGAGAAGGAGGCCGCGTTCCGCGAGGCCGAGGCGCGCGAGCGCCTGGCGTCGGCCGAGGCCGAGGCGACCCGGCTGGTATCCGACGCGATCGCGCAGGGCGACGTGCAGGCGATCAACTACTTCGTCGCCCAGAAGTACGTCGAGGCATTCGAGAAGCTGGCCACCGCGCCGAACCAGAAGTTCGTGCTGATGCCGATGGAGAGCAGCGGCATCATCGGCTCGATCGCCGGTATCGCCGAGTTGGCCAAGGAAGCGCTCGGCAGGCAGCAGTCCGCGCCGCGGGGCGGCAACCCCGCCGCTCGCGCGAACTTCCCGACGGGGGACTGAACCATGGACCTGCGCTGGGACGTGGTGGGCTGGGGCGCGGTGGCGCTGCTGCTGTTCGCGGCCGAGACGCTGGCGCCGGGCGCGTTCATGCTGTGGATGGGGTTCGCCGCGGTCGCCGTGTTCCTGGGCGTACTGCTGGTGCCGGGCATCCCGCTGCTGGCGCAGGTCGCGGCGTTCGTGGTCCTGAGCTTCGTCTCGATCCAGGTGTATCGGAAGTTCATCCGCGCCCGCGGGCGCGAGCGCGTGAGCGACCGCCCCAACCTCAACCGGCGCGCGTTCCAGCACGTTGGCCGGGTGCTGTCGCTGGAGCAGGCGATCGTCGCCGGGCGCGGTCGGGTGAAGATCGGCGACGCGTTCTGGATCGTCGAAGGTCCGGACCTGCCGGCCGGCACCCCGGTCGAGGTCGTCGGCACCGACGGCGTGACCCTGCACGTCCAGGCCGCCTTGCCCCCGCAGCCCGCGTCGCCGGTGTAGGAAGCAGCTTGAGGATCGTAGCCCGGGCAGGCGCCGCGCATCCGCGAAGTGCGATCCCCGGATGCGGCCGGCGGCCCTGCCCGGGCCACGCGATCGTTCCCGCCGCTTCGGCCGTCCGATCATGCATCGCCGTGCATCGCAGCCTTGCCGCTGCCGCGATTGTGTAACAGCCCCCGGCGTGGCTAGCGTGCGGGCCATGGCACACCAGCACGGCCACCACGGCCACCACCACGAGCACGCCAGCGCCGCCAGCATCCGCCACGAGAAGCCGCTGTGGTGGGCGCTGGCGCTGATCGCGCTGTTCGCCGGCGTCGAGGTCGTTGCCGCATTCGCCACCAACAGCCTTGCGCTGCTGTCGGATGCGGTGCACATGGTCACCGACGCGTTCGCGCTGGGCGTGGCCCTGGTGGCGGTGCGGCTGGGGCGGCGGCCGCCGGATGCGCGGCGCAGCTTCGGCTACGTCCGCGCCGAGGCCATGGGTGCGCTGCTCAACGGCCTGCTGCTGTTCGCGCTCTCGGGCTACATCCTGTGGGAGGCGGTGCAGCGCTTCGTGCAGCCGCAGGCGGTGGCGTCGCTGGGCATGCTGGCGGTTGGCGTCGCCGGGCTGCTGGTCAACCTGGTGGCGATGCAGCTGCTGCGCGCCGGCAGCGAGGAGAGCCTGAACGTCAAGGGTGCCTACCTCGAGGTCTGGGCGGACATGCTCGGCTCGGTCGGGGTGATCGCGGCGGCGCTGGTGATCCATTTCACCGGCTGGCGCCTGGCCGATCCGATCATCGCGGCGGCCATCGGCCTGTGGGTGCTGCCGCGCGCCTGGACCCTGGTGCGCCAGGCCGGCAACGTGCTGATGATGGGCGTGCCCGACGGCATCGACCTTGCGCAGGTGCGCGCCGCGCTGGCCGGGCTGCCGGGCGTGGACGACGTGCACGACATCCACGTCTGGGCGCTGGCCTCGCGCCACGCGGCGATGACCGCGCACCTGGTGGTCGACGACGGCGTGGACGCGCGCGCGCTGCGACACGTGGCCACGGGCGTGCTGGAGCAGCGCTTCGGCATCGGCCACGCCACCCTGCAGGTGGAAAGCGGCGCCTGCCACGGCCCCGACTGCGACGCCGGTCGCAGCGACGGCCAGGCGCACCGGCACGACTGAACGCTCGCGTGCGGGCGATCTGGGATAATCCGGGCACCCCGTCCGGACCCGCGCCATGACCCGCAAGACCATCCTCAACGACAGCCATCGCGCGCTCGGTGCGCGCATGGTCGACTTCGGCGGCTGGGACATGCCGATCCACTACGGCTCGCAGATCGAGGAGCACCACCAGGTGCGGCGCGACGCCGGCATGTTCGACGTCAGCCACATGACCGTGGTCGACCTCGATGGCCCCGGCACGCGCGCGTTCCTGCGGCGGCTGCTGGCCAACTCCATCGACAAGCTCAAGCGGCCGGGCAAGGCCCTGTATTCGTGCATGCTCAACCCGCAGGGCGGGGTGATCGACGACCTGATCGTCTACTTCCGCGGCGACGACGCGTTCCGGCTGGTGGTCAACGCCTCCACCCGCGACCGGGACATGGCGTGGATCGACGCGCAGGCGGCCGACTTCGACGTGCAGGTGCGCGAACGCCCCGAGCTGTCGATGATCGCGGTCCAGGGTCCGAACGCGCGCGAGCGGGTGCTGGGCCTGCTCGACGGCGATGCCGCCGGACAGGTGTCGGCGCTGGGCAAGTTCGCGGCGGTCGAGCTGCCGGACACGCCCTATGGCGAACTGTTCGTCGCCCGCACCGGCTACACCGGCGAGGACGGCTTCGAGGTGGTGGCGTCCGAACCGGGCACGGTGGCGCTGTGGGATGCGCTGCTGCGCGCGGGCGTGAAGCCCGCCGGCCTGGGCGCGCGCGACACCCTGCGCCTGGAGGCGGGCATGAACCTCTACGGCCAGGACATGGACGAGACCGTCACCCCCTGCGAGGCGGCGCTGGGCTGGACCGTCTCGCTGGACCCGGAGCGCGACTTCATCGGCCGCGAGGTGCTCGAACCGCACATGCGCGATGGCGCCCCGCGCCAGCTGATCGGACTGGTGATGGAAGACAAGGGCGTGCTGCGCCACGGCCAGGCGGTGCGCACCGCGCATGGCGCCGGCGAAATCCTCTCCGGCACCTTCTCGCCGACGCTGGGCAAGGCGATCGCGTTCGCGCGGGTGCCGGCGGGCGAACTGTCGGCCGGGGTGAGCGTGGACATCCGCGGCCGCGACGTGCCGGTGCGGGTGGTGAAGTTCCCCTTCGTCCGCGACGGCAAGCCCGCCTGAACCCGCACCGGGGGGCGGCCACTTGCCGCCGCCCACCCGGGCTTGGATACACTAGCGCCACCCTTCCCCCGACACGCGAGATCCGGAGACCGGCATGAGCGAGATCCCTGGCGACCTGAGGTTCATGAAGTCACACGAGTGGGCCCGCATCGAAGGCGACGGCAAGGTCACCATCGGCATTTCCGACCACGCCCAGGGCCTGCTTGGCGACCTGGTCTACGTCGAACTGCCGGCGGTGGGCGACAGCGTGGATGCCGGCAATGCCTGCGCGGTGGTGGAGTCGGTCAAGGCCGCCTCCGACGTCTACGCGCCGGTGTCGGGCACGGTCACCGCGGTCAACGCCGCGCTTGCCGACAAGCCCGAGACCATCAACGAGGACGCCTATGGCGAGGGCTGGCTGTTCGTGGTCGAGGCCAGCGACACGGACCAGCTCAACGACCTGCTCGGTCCGGACGACTACGCCGACCTGCTCGAGGAAGACGGGCACTGAGTCGGCCGCGGCGGACACAACGCGTCTGCCATCCGGCGCGGATGCCGAAGCCGCATCCGCGCCGACCGCCGGACCATCGTCCGCGCGCCTTCCCCGCACCTTCGACAGCCATGACGCGCAAGCGTCGAACCTGGCTTGCGCACCTCCCGACCGCACCCGTCGCAGCATCGCGCCGGCGTCCGCGGCGTGCGTCCGGTGCGGGAAAAGTTTGCGCACTTTGGGCGCAATCGGCTTTGTGCGGCGCGCGAAACGCAGGTTCCGTCAAGCGCGGGTGACGACCGCATCCGGGCGTCGGGGAAGCGTTGTTGCCGTATCGCCGGAACGCTTCGCGGATGCGCGCGCGAACGCGTGCATGCGCATGCGATTTGCAAAACACGCTTGTTTTCCGCGCTTTCGTCGTCGACGTTGCGCGATGCGCGGAGTGCGTCGACGAACATCGACGCACCAGGCGCAAGGTCCGGGCGGGTGCGCCGGCGCGAGTGCGCCGGTCGCCGCGGGGAAAATTTTTCGCGCGGGGAGTTGACAGCCGAAAAAACCGTGATTAGGTTTCGCCCAACAGACGGTGCAAAGAAACGAGTGAGTCAGTACACGGCGAAAACGTGCAGCAAACATAAGACCTCCGCCCCGGACTTCTACAAGGTGGATGCAGGCATCGTCTCCGCTGCGAAAACCAACGACCTTCCGAACCGACACCTGCGACGCTCCGGGCCGCAGGTGTTTTTGCATTCCCGGGACCGCGAATCCCCGATCGCGTTGTCCCTTCCGAATCCGTTCCGGCGCGCCTGGCGCGCCGGCGGTAGTGCGCGGGTCCGACTCCCGCGCGCCGCTTGAACTGGGCAGTAGTACTGCAAGTCCCACTGACGAGGAGAGCCATCACATGGCCGCGAAGAAAGCTGCAAAGAAGAAGGTCGCCAAGAAGGCGACCAGGAAACCAGCGAAGAAGGCCGCCACCCGGAAGGTCGCCAAGAAGAAGGTAGCCAAGAAGGTCGCGAAGAAGAAGGTCGCGAAGAAGGCCGCCAAGAAGACCGCAAAGAAGGCGACCCGCAAGACTGCGAAGCGTCCTGCGAAGAAGGCCGCCAAGAAGGCGACCCGCAAGACCGCCAAGAAGGCCGCCAAGAAGAAGGTCGCGAAGAAGAAGGTTGCCAAGAAGGCCGCCAAGAAGACCACTCGCAAGGTTGCCAAGAAGAAGGTAGCCAAGAAGAAGGTCGCGAAGAAGAAGGTCGCGAAGAAGAAGGTCGCGAAGAAGGCCACCAAGAAGGCCGCGAAGAAGACCGCCAAGCGTCCTGCGAAGAAGGCCGCCAAGAAGCCTGCCCGCAAGACCGCCAAGAAGAAGGCCAGGAAGGCCAGCAAGAAGGGCGCGGCCGTGGCAATGCCGCCGATGCCGACGCCCCTCATCTAAGAAAACCCGATTAGCCGTAAACCAGACTCCTCCTCCGCGTGCCCAGGCGGAGGGGGAGTTTTTTTTGGTTCTTCTCCCATTCGCGGGATGACTGTTCGTGACAACTTCTGCTCCTTCCCCCGCGTGCGGGGGAAGGTCGGGATGGGCGCGCGCGCCGCAGGCGCGCGTGAAGTGGCGCGGCGACCGGTTTGCCCCCACCCCAGCCCGTCCGGCCCGGCGCAGCGCGCCGTTCGGATGGTCCGCGCGGCAGTGCCGCGCAAACGGACCATCCCCACCCCCACAGCGGGGGAGGGGGCAGCCTCCCGTTGTCACGAATGAACGTCCCCGCGAATGGGAGAAGGACCTTTTGGGGTTGTTCGCCGCCGCTGGAGTGGCTTCGTTCGGACCACTGCCCATCGAAGCATTGCGACCCGGCGCGCAGCGTCCGCCCGACGCCGCGTGGAACATCGGCGGAAGCCGCTCCTGCAGGCCACGCGATGCTGCACGGGCACCGTCAGCTGCGAACGTCGTCGAAGTGACGCGCGCCCGCGTCGCCAGCCGCCAACCGCCCGGTCGGAACCCCTAGTCCGGTTGAGCGGTCGCCGTGCTCGACTGCGGGCCACCGGATGCGGGCCCCTCGCTCTCGTCCTCGGAGGCGAACATCTCCTCGATCCGCGGGTCGACGTCGAGCCACTGCGAGGGCAGGCCGATGGCGCGGTCGAGGATCGTGGGCAGCAGTCCCGACGGCAGCCCGCTGGTGCTGTTCCACAGGATCACCACGCCCAGGTCGCGTTCGGGCAGCATCGCCATCACCCCGCGATAGCCCTGCACCGCGCCGCCGTGGAAGACCAGCCGATGGCCGGAGTAGTCGTAGATGCGCCAGCCCAGCCCGTAGCCGGCGGCGTTGAGGCGATCGCGTCGCCACGAGGCGCCGCGCATCTCGCCGGGGGTGCCGACGATCGGCGACTGCAGCGTCGCGAGCAGCGGCGCGGGCAGCACGTCGGGGCGGCGACCGCTTTGCGCGATCAGCCACTGCGCCATGTCGCTGATGCTGGCGTTGACTCCCGCAGCGGGCGCCAGCCGGTAATAGGTCGGCTTGGGCATCAGCGACGCCCAGCCCGCGCCGGAGCGCACGTGCGGCCTGGCCCAGCGTGCGCTGGCGATGATGCCGTCGAGGCCGAGGCTGGCGTCGTTCATGCCCAGCGGCTTGAAGATCCGGCGCGTCACCGCCTCGCTGTAGAACTGGCCGCTGGTGGCGAACACCACGTCGCCAATCAGGCTGAAGGCGACGTTCTGGTAGCCGTAGCACTCGCCCGGCGCGCAGATCATCGGTGCCGCGGACAGGCGCTGGACCAGGCTGTGGTAGTCGGCGTTGGCCTCGATGTCGCGGTCGTAGGTGTGTCGCTTCAGGCCCACGCGATGGCTCAGCACGTCGGCCACGGTGAGCTGCTGCGCGGCGGTCGGGTCGGAGAACTGGAGGCTGGGCATGTAGTCGCTGACCCGGCTGTCCCAGCGCAGCGCGCCCTCGGACACCAGCATGCCGGTCACGGTGCCGGCAAACGACTTGGACAGCGACGCCAGCCGGAACACTGTGTGGGCATCGACCGGCTCGGCGCGGTCGACGTCGGTGATGCCGTAGCCGCGCGCGCTGAGCACCCGGCCCTGGTGCACGATCGCCAGCGCCAGTCCGGGCACGCGCTGGTCGGCCACCAGGTCCTGAGCCATCGCCTCGAACACGCGCACGTCGAAGCCGCTGGCCAGCGGCATGTGCTGGATGTCGGCGGGCAGCGGGGCCGGGCGGTCGTCGGGATGCGTCGCGGCGATCGGCGCCGGGGTCACATCCGCCGTCCGGCTGGCGTCCTGGTTCCAGGCAAGCGGAGTCTGGGCAGCACTTGAAAGCGCGATCGTCGACAGCATCCCGACCAGCAGCGTACGGCCAAGGCGGGAGCTGCGGGGTCGATGGATATTCGCTTTCATCGGGACTGCCCCCTGCGTATGCTCTCGACTTCAGGCGATCATATGCGCCTGTTTCCTGACTTGCATGAACAAGGGGAGGAATCACAGTGAGTGGATTGATTCTGCTGGCAATCCTGGTCGGTGTGGCGCTGCTCCTCGGCGGCTGGGCGATCGGTATCTACAACGGCCTGGTGACTGCGCGCAACGCATTCAGGAACGCCTTCGCCCAGATCGACGTGCAGCTGCAGCGGCGCTTCGACCTGATCCCCAACCTGGTCGAGACTGCCAAGGCCTACCTGTCCCACGAGCGCGGCACGCTCGAGGCCGTGACCGCGGCGCGCACCGCGGCGCAGTCGGGCCTGTCGGCGGCCAAGGCCAGCCCCGGCGATCCGGCGGCAATGGCCGAACTGGCGCAGACCCAGGGCGCCCTGAACGGCGCGCTCGGCCGGCTGATGCTGGTGGTGGAGGCCTATCCGGACCTCAAGGCCAACCAGAACATGATGCAGCTCACCGAGGAGCTGACCAGCACCGAGAACAAGGTCGCCTTCGCCCGCCAGGCCTACAACGACTCGGTGATGGCCTTCAACAACAAGCGCGAGGTGTTCCCCTCGAGCGTCGTTGCCGGCATGTTCAACTTCGCCCCGGCCGCCCTGCTCGACATCCCGGCCGACCGCGCCGAGGTGCGCGAGGCGCCGAAGGTGCAGTTCTGAAGGGCCGGGAACCGGGACCCGGGGCCCGGGACCCGGTGGGGCGGAGCGCGTACTCGCTGCATGCGGTCCCGCGATGGTCCGGCGGGTGCGCGCCGCCCCGCCTGCCGCGCCTGTGTTCCCCTCGCTTCCCGGTTCCCGCGTCCCCATTCCCGTTGCGATGAATTTCTTCGAACGCCAGGCACAGGCGCGCCGCAATACCACGCGGCTGGTGCTGCTGTTCGCGCTGGCGGTGGTCGGGATCGTGGTTGCGGTGGACCTGGCCGTGTTCCTGGTATTCGGCGCCGATCCGGCGCTGCTGATCACCTCCACCCTGATGGCGCTGGGGGTGATCGGCGTGGGCTCGCTGTACCGGACGGCGTCGCTGAGCGGCGGCGGCGAGCCGGTGGCGCAGCAGATGGGCGGGGTGCCGGTGCCCGAGGACACCACCGACCTGCACCTGCGCAGGCTGCGCAACGTGGTCGAGGAGATGTCGATCGCATCGGGCGTGCCGGTGCCGAAGATCTACGTGATGGAGCACGAGTCCGGCATCAATGCCTTCGCCGCCGGCTACTCGCCCTCCGACGCGGTGATCGCGGTGACCCGCGGCGCGCTCGACCGGCTCAACCGCGACGAGCTGCAGGGCGTGATCGCGCATGAGTACAGCCACATACTCAACGGCGACATGCGCCTGAACATCCGCCTGATCGGGGTGCTGTTCGGGATCCTGATGCTGGGCCTGATCGGCCGCAAGATCCTGCAGTACGGCGGCGCGGTGCGCAGCCGCGACGCGATGCCGCTGCTGATCGGCGCGCTGCTTGCCTTGGTGGTCGGCTATGTGGGGCTGTTCTTCGGACGCATGATCAAGGCCAGCGTCAGCCGCAGCCGCGAGGTGCTGGCCGATGCCTCGGCGGTGCAGTTCACGCGCCAGACCACGGGCCTGGCTGGCGCACTGAAGAAGATCGGCGGGCTGCACGACGGTTCGCAGCTGGCCGCGCGTGCCGATGCCGAAGAGGTAAGCCACATGCTGTTCGGCGACGGCACCGGACTCAGCGGCCTGTTTGCAACCCATCCGCCGCTGCTCAAGCGGATCCAGGCGCTGGAGCCGGGCTTCCGCGCCGAGGGCCTGGAGCGGCTGAAGGCGCAGTGGCTCGCCGCGGCGCCCAATGGCCTGGAGGAGGACCTGCGCCTGGGCCTGGCCTCGCCGTCCGATCGCGGCGCGCTGCCGGAGGCCTCCACGCACATCGACGTGACCCCGCCGATGATCGCTTCGCAGGTGGCCGAACCCGGCGAGGACGACTACCGCCGCGCCGATGCGATCGTCGGCGGACTGCCGCCGGAGCTGCGTGGGCAGGCCTCGCGCCGCGATGGTGCAGGACCGCTGCTGCTGGGCCTGCTGCTGTCCTCCGATCCGGAAGTGGCGGACCTGCAGCGCAGCGAGATCATCGCGCGGCTCGGCCTGGCGGTCGCGGCCGAGGCGCGCCGCCTGCGCGACGAATCGCTGCATGCGCTGCACCCGATGCTGCGCATGCCGCTGGCGTCGCTGGCCTTCCCGACGCTTCGCCTGCGGCCGCGGCCGGAGCTGGCGACCTTCCTCGACACCGTGCATGCGGTGGTCCACGCCGACGGCCGCGTCTCGCTGTTCGAGTACTGCCTGGGGCGGCTGCTGGAAGTACAGCTGCGCGAAACCCTGGACCCGGCGCGCTACGCCCGCTTCGGCCGGCGCAAGCCGGGCAACGTGCGCAGGGAATTCGCGACCCTGCTGGCGGTGGTGGCACAGGCCGGCAATCCCGACGACCCCGACCAGGCGCGACGCGCCTACCTCGCGGGCATGCAGCGCGTGCTGCCGCGCGACCATGTTCCCTATGCGCCCCCGGCCGAGGGCGTGCTGGCACTGGACGCCGTGTGGGAGCCGCTGGACGCGCTCGACCCGCTGGCCAAGCAGGTGGCGGTGGAGGCGATCACCGATGCGGTTTCGCACGACGGCCGGATCTCGGTCGCGGAGGCCGAACTGCTGCGCACCATCTGCGGCGTGTTCCACTGCCCGCTGCCGCCGATGCTGGAGCACGTCTGAGCGCTGCGCTCGCGTTGCGCAAGCGCGCGACTGCAATGGTGGCTTCGGTCGCGACGGGAATCGGGTTGGGTCGGATCCGTGGATCCGATCGCGGCTGAAGCCACGCGGCCACGGGACAGCGACCAGGCGCGCGATCGTCAGGCGCGCGCCCTGGCGATGAGATCCGCGGCGCGCTCGGCGATCATGATGGTCGGAGCGTTGGTGTTGCCGTTGGGCAGGACCGGCATCACCGAAGCGTCGACCACGCGCAGGCCTTCGACGCCGCGCACGCGCAGCACGGGGTCGACCACCGCGCCCTCGTCGCTGCCCATGCGGCAGGTGCCGGCCGGGTGGTACACGCTTTCGGCCCTGGCGCGGATGAACCCGGCCAGGCCCGCGTCGTCGAGGTCCGCCGCGGCGGGGAAGATCGGCGCGCCGCGATAGGGATCGAACGCGGGCTGGGCGAGGATTTCGCGCGAGAGCTTCGCGCATTCGACCATCATCCGCAGGTCGAAGCCTTCCGGATCGGACAGATAGCCGGCCTCGATCCGCGGCGCGTCCAACGCCTGGCTGCCGGCAAGCGTGATCCGGCCGCGGCTGCGCGGACGCAGGAAGCAGGCGTGCAGGGTGTAGCCGTCGCCGGGCAGCCGGCGGCGACCGTGGTCGTCGAGCATCGCCGGCACGAAGTGGAACTGGACGTCGGCGCGTTCGTCCTGCGCCAGCGCCGAGCGCACGAAGCCGCCGGCCTCGGCGATGTTGCTGCTGCCCGCGCCGCGGCGGCCGCGCAGGTAGTAGTCGAAACCGATGCGCAGGTCGCTGACGCGGTCGTAGGTCAACGGGCGGGTGGAGTGCCAGAGGGTGCAGATGTCGAGGTGGTCGTGCAGGTTGGCGCCCACGCCGGGAGCATCGTGCCGCACCTGGATGCCGTGCCGGCGCAGATGGTCGGCCGGGCCGATGCCCGACAGCATCAGCAGTTGCGGGGAGTTGATCGCGCCGCCGCACAGCAGCACCTCGCGCGTGGCCTGCTGGTGGAAGGCGCGGCCGCCGGCGGCATACACCACGCCGTCGGCGCGGCCGGCGGTGAAGGTGATGCGGCTGGCGAGCGCGCCGGTCACCACCTCCAGGTTCGGCCGCCGCCGCGCGGGACCGAGGTAGGCGACCGCGGCCGAGCAGCGGGCGCCGTCGCGCTGGCTCACCTGGTACAGGCCCACGCCGTCCTGCCGCGGCCCGTTGAAATCGTCGTTGCGCGCGTGGCCGGCCTGCTGCGCGGCTTCGATGAAGGCCTGCGAGAGCGGGTTGACGTGGCGCAGGTCCGACACCGTGAGCGGGCCGTCGCCGCCATGCAGCGCGTCGGCGCCGCGGGTATTGCCCTCGCTGCGCCGGAACCAGGGCAGCACCGCGTCCCAGTGCCAGCCGGTGGCGCCGGCTGCGGCCCATTCGTCGTAGTCGCGGGGGGTGCCGCGGACGTAGCACATCGCGTTGATCGAACTCGAGCCGCCCAGCACCTTGCCGCGCGGCCACCACAGCCTGCGGCCGCCCAGCCGCGGCTCGGGCGCGGTGCTGTAGTCCCAGTTCACGCGCTTGTGGTTGACCAGCCTGGCCAGGCCCGCGGGCATGTGGATGAAGGGGTGCCAGTCGCGCGGGCCGGCTTCGAGCAGCAGCACCCGCACGCCGGGATCTTCCGAGAGCCGGCCGGCGAGGACGCAGCCGGCGGAGCCGGCGCCGACCACGATGTAGTCGTAGGCGGGCGTGGCGGAGGCGGGGCGTGCGGGCATGGTCGCACCGTAGGCGGGCAGGCTAGAGCATATGCTCTGCGCGCTGGCGCGCGCGGCGGCCTTGGGCTAACGTTTGCGCGGCTTCCGGCGTGGGCGGGCAATGGCTGCACCGATCGACAACCGCTCTGGCGCCGGACGCGTCGCGCGCCTGCGTGCGGCGCTTGCCGACTCGCCGCCGCTGCTGTGGTCGTTCCTGTATTTCTTCTGCCTGCTCAGCGGCTACTACGTGCTGCGTCCGGTGCGCGAGGCGATGGTGGCCTCCAGCGACATCAGCGCGGTATTCCCGCCGGCGCTGATCGAGTTCTTTGCCGCGCGCGGGGTAGCGCTGGGCGAGTTCGTGCCGCAGTTCGTCTTCACCGCGGTGTTCCTGATCATGCTCGCGCTGCAGCCGGTGTACGGCTGGCTGGTGAGCCGGTTCCCGCGGCGGGTGTTCCTGCCGGCGATCTACGGCTTCTTCATCGCCACCCTGCTGGTGTTCCACGCAATGTTCGACAGCGGCATGCCGGGGCGCGGGCTGGCGTTCGTGCTCTGGCTGACGGTGTTCAACCTGTTCGCGGTGGCGGTGTTCTGGAGCTTCATGGCCGACGTGTACGACAACGTCGAGGCTCGGCGCTACTACGGCTACATCGGCGCCGCGGGCACCGTCGGTGCCTTCCTCGGGCCGATGCTGACCGGACTGCTGGTCGAGCGGCTCGGGATCGCGAACATGATGCTGGTCTCGTGCGTGCTGCTGGCGCTGTGCGTGCTGTGCATCCTGCGCCTGCGCCCCCATGCGGTGCTGCGCGAACAGCGCCAGGGCCGGCGCAGCGGCGAGGTGCCGATGGGCGGCGACGTGCTGGCGGGGCTGAAACTGGTCGCGCGCGAGCCGCTGCTGCGCTGGCTGGCGCTGATGGTGGTGCTGGGCATCGGCTGCGGCACCCTGCTGTACAACGAGCAGCTCGCGATCGCGCGCGCGGCCTTCGACGATGCCGAGCAGCGCACCGCGTTCTTCTCGCGGATCGACCTGGCGGTCAATACCGTCACCCTGGTGGTGCAGCTTCTGGTCACGCGCGGGCTGATGTCGCGCTTCGGCATCGCGCCGGCACTGCTGATCCCGGGCGCGGCCGTGATCCTGGGCTTCTCGGTGCTGGCGGCATCGCCGCTGCCGCTGATCGTGGCGATCGTGCAGGTGACGACCCGCGCCGGCGAGTTCTCGCTGGCCAAGCCCGCGCGCGAAACGATCTACACGCGCGTTGGCCGCGAATGGCGCTACAAGGCCGGCGCGGCGATCGACACCGTGATCTACCGCGGTGGAGACCTGGCCTTCGTCTGGGTGCACAAGGGGCTGGCGACGTTCGGCTCGAACCTGGTGTTCGGCGCCGGCATCGTGTTCGCCTCGGCCATGACCTTCAGCGCCTGGCGCCTGCTGCGCGAGGAAGCGAAGCTGGCACCGGAGCGGCAGCCGCGCGTGGCGGATCGGGGCAGCGTGGACGGCGGCTGAAGGCGTCGCTTCAGCCGCCGTCGAATCCGCATCGCCCGCGTCTGCGTCCTGGCGCACCCTCGGCCAGCGGCTCAGCTCCCCAGCAGCGGCAGCGCGAACAGCACGGCGCCCAGCGCGAACAGCGCGCTCAGCACGTGCACCATCGGATGGTTGATCCGCAGCCAGACCAGCTGGGCGATGCAGCGGATCGCCCAGAACAGCGCCATCCCCGCGAGCAGGCCGCGTCCGAGGCCGGTGCTGGTCATCTCGTCCGGGTACAGCAGGCAGGCCAGGCCCACCGCGACGAACACCCAGACCAGCTGCAGGTTGGCGATCTGTGCAATGGCACGGTTGGCGGCGGTGGTGCCGGCCAGCGTGCGCGGCCAGCCGAACAGGCGCCAGAACCCGACGTGGAAGGCGGCGAAGCCGAAGCTGTGCAGGGCGCAGAGCAGGAGCAGCGTTGGCGTGGACATGGTGCGTCTTCCCTGGCGTTGTTGGTGACAGTCGCGGCCGGGCGCGGTGTCGCTCAGGCCTTGCGCGGCGAGATCCACATCGAGATGCGGGCCTGGAACACCGTCCGGCCGGACGCGCAGTTCACCCTGACCTCCACCGGAAGCTCGTAGCCGGCACCCGCTTCGTGCGGTGCGAACGTGGGCGTGGCCACCGCGCGCATCGTGCCGACCGCCTTGGCCAGGTACTCGACCTGCATGCCGCGCGGGATCCAGCGCATCGACGACGGCAGGCTGGCGTCGGTGGTCAGCCCGCCGATGAACTCGGCCAGGTTGCACAGGGCGATGGCGTGCACCGTGCCCAGGTGGTTGGTCACCCGTCGACGGTGGGCGATGGTGGCCTCGCCGCGGCCGGGGCGCAGGTCGACGATGCGCGGGGCGATGCCGGCGAAGTAGGGTGCCTTGTGGCAGACCAGCCGGGAGAACAGCCATTTGCCGAACGGGCGACGTTCGAGGCGACGGTAGAGGCGGAGGACCTGGCTGCTCATGCGGTGGGTGGTTGGGGCTGCGTCCGTCGGATGCGGGGAGGCCGTGTGGGCGTGGGATGGCGCTGCAGTGGGTCGCCGGTCAGAGGGCGTTGGCAGACTGCGTCAGGTCTTCCAATGGCGTTGCTTCGGTTCCCCCCACCCCAGCCCTCACCCGCGTGCGGGGGAGGGCGCAAAAAGGAGAGGGAGGCGCGACGCCTGCGCCGGGCGGGCGTCAGGCCGCTTCGCGCGGCTTGCGCTCGTGCTGGGGCAGGTCGTAGTAGCTGGCGGCGCGCAGTTCGTGCGCGTCGAAGTCGTCGACCGTGATCGTGTCCAGGGTCAGCTCGCGCAGTTCCTCCAGCTGCACGCGCTCCTCGGCGGTGATCCAGCCCTCGCGCACGCCCTCGTCGAGCTGCGACTTGAAGTCCAGCGCCTCGATCGAGCTGTTCTTGAGCGCCTTGAGGAACTTGCGCTCGACCGGCTCGGCGGCGATGGCCCTGGCCAGGTAGCTGTCGATGCGGCCGCCCATGTTGTTCGCGCACGGGGTCAGGAACACGCCTTCGGCAAGCCGGTCGCGGGCCTCGTTGGGCGCCATCAGCGACATCGCCACGCGATGGCTCAGGCGGTCGCCTGGCGGCACCGCGCGGCGGCCGAACGGGAACACCACCGGCCACAGCAGCCAGCCCAGCGGCTTGATCGGGAAGTTGCGCAGCGCCTGCGACAGCGCCAGCTCGATCTGGTGGGCCGAATTGTGGAAGGCCCAGGCCAACAGCTGGCGATCGGAGTCGGGCGCGCCCGCATCGTGATGGCGCTTGAGCACCGCGCCCATCATGTACAGGTGGCTGAGCACGTCGCCCAGGCGCCCGGACAGCGACTCCTTGAACTTCAGCTTGCCGCCCAGCGCGCCGAGCGAGACGTCGGTGAGCAGGGCGAGATTGGCGGCGTAGCGGTCGAGCCTGCGGAAGTAGCGGCGGGTGTTGGCATCGCCCGGCGCGGCGCCGATCTTCGAGCCGGTGATGCCGAACCAGAACGAGCGCATGGCGTTGGAGATCGCGCCGCCCATGTGGCTGTACAGCGCGTCGTCGAGCGCCTCGAGCCCGGCCTTCGGATCCGGATCCTGCGCCGCCTTCATCTCCCTGAGGATGTAGGGATGGCAGAGGATCGAGCCTTGGCCGAAGATCAGCAGGCTGCGGGTCATGATGTTGGCGCCCTCGACCGTGATCGCGATCGGCGAGGCCTGCCAGGCGCGGCCGCCGAGGTTGCGGGGCCCCAGGATGATGCCCTTGCCACCGACGATGTCCATGAAGTCGCTGGCGATCTCGCGGCCCATCGTGGTGCAGTGGTACTTGGCGATCGCCGAAGGCACCGAGGGCACGTCGCCGCGGTCGACCGCGGCCGCGGTGGCCTGCGACAGCGCGCTGACCGCATAGGCCTTGCCGCCGATGCGGGCGAGCGCTTCTTCCACGCCCTCGAAGCGCCCGACCGACAGCCCGAACTGCTTGCGGATGCGCGCGTACGCGCCGCCGACCACGGCCGCGTACTTCGAGCCGCCGCTGGCGGTGGAGGGCAGGGTGATCGAGCGGCCCACGGCCAGGCATTCGTTGAGCATGTTCCAGCCCAGGCCGGCCTTCTCCACGCCACCGATCAGGTGGCTCAGCGGCAGGAACACTTCCTTGCCGCGGACCGGCCCGTTCTGGAACGGCGAATTGAGCGGGAAGTGGCGACGGCCGACGTCGATGCCGTCGGTCTCGCGCGGAAGCAGGGCCAGGGTGATGCCGATGTCGCGCTCGTCGCCGACCAGGCCGTCCGGGTCGTACATGCGGAAGGCCAGGCCGATCAGCGTGGCCACCGGCGCCAGGGTGATGTAGCGCTTGTCGAAGGTGAGCTTGACGCCCAGCACCTGGGCGCCGTTCCACTCGCCCTTGCAGACGATGCCGAAGTCGGGGATCGAGGTGGCGTCGGAGCCGGCGAACGGACCGGTCAGGGCGAAGCAGGGCACTTCCTCGCCGACCGCCAGGCGCGGCAGGTAGTGGTCCTTCTGCTCCTGGGTGCCGTAGTGCATCAGCAGCTCGCCGGGCCCGAGCGAGTTGGGCACGCCGACGGTGGAGCTGACCACGCTGGAAGCCGAGGCCAGCTTCTGGATCACCTTGTGGTGGGCCAGCGCGGAGAAGCCCAGGCCGCCGTATTCCTTCGGGATGATCATGCCGAAGAAGCGGTTGGCCTTGATGAAGTCCCACAGCTCCGGCGGCAGGTCGGCGTGGACGTGGTTGATCTCCCACTCGTTGGTCATCCGGCACAGCTCTTCGACCGGTCCGTCGAGGAAGGCCTGCTCCTCGTCGGTGAGCTGCGGCTTCGGGTAGGCCAGCAGCTTGTTCCAGTCCGGATCGCCGGTGAACAGCTCGCCCTCGAAGCCGACCGAGCCGGTTTCCAGCGCGATGCGCTCGGTCTGCGACAGCGGCGGCAGCGCCTTGCGCAGGAAGCCCAGCGCCGGCGCGGTGATCAGCGGCTTGCGCACGAAGGGCAGCAGCAGCGGCACTGCGACCAAGGCCAGCAGGGCACCGGCGACGACGGTCGCGGTGCGGTCCGCGCCCAGGAACCAGCAGGCGACCAGCGCGGTGGCGGTGATCGCGACCCAGGTCGCGAGGCGCATCCGGTGGTAGGCCGCGAACGCGCCGGCCAGCAGCAGGACGAGGAAGGGAATCACGACGCTCATCACGATGTCTCCAGCTCGATGGTGGCGTCACGCCCGGGAGCGGATCGTGACGAGCCTGACCGTACGGTCGAGTATGGAATTGCCGCGCAGGCTTGTCAACACGGCCGCGGATCGGCGACGATACCTTTCCCGACGCCAGCGTATGGACAACGAGCCAATGCCCAGACCCGCCGCGAAATCTCCGGCAACCGCCGACGGCACCGGCGCCGATGCACCGGCCGCCGCGCGCGGAAAGCCCGAACGCAGCGGCCGCCTGAGCGCCGAGGACTGGGCCCAGGCCGCGCTCGACCTGATCGCCGAACAGGGCGTGGCCGCGGTCGCGGTGGAACCGCTGGCGCGCCGCCTGGGCGTGACCAAGGGCAGCTTCTACTGGCACTTCCCCTCGCGCGAGGCGCTGCTGCAGGCCGCGCTGGAGCGCTGGGAACATGTCGAGGAGGAGGCCGTGTTCGGAGCCCTCGAGCGCGTGCCCGATCCGCGCGAGCGGCTGCGCGCGCTGTTCCAGATGGTCGCGCACGAATACCAGTCGCACGTGATCTACAGCGCCCTGCTCAAGGCGCTCGACCATCCGGCGGTGCAGCCGGTGATCGACCGCATTTCAAAGCGCCGCCTCGACTACCTGGCCGCCTCCTTCCGCCAGACCGGGCTCGGGCGCGAGGATGCGCTGCACCGCGCGCGGCTCACCTACGCCGCCTATGTCGGCTTCCTCCAGCTCAACCTGCAGCTGCACCAGGCGCGCATGCCGCAGGAGGAGTTCGAGGCCTACGTCGAGCACCTGAGCGCCACGCTGGTCCCGGTCTGAGGCGGGCGCATCCGCTCAACCGCCAACGTCCGCCATGAGCGTATCCGTCGACCTGATCAACGCCCTCAAGCGCGGCCTGCGCGCGCGCGGGCTTACCTACCGCGAGCTGGCGCAGCGCATCGGACTGAGCGAGGCGGCGGTCAAGCGCATGTTCTCGCGCCGTGCGATGAGCCTGCTGCGGCTGGAGCAGATCTGCGAAGTGCTGGGCGTCGGCCTGGCCGAGCTGGGCGCCGAGGCCGGGCGCGGCGCCGAGCCGATGGCGCGGCTGACCCGGGCGCAGGAGCAGGCCCTGGTCGACGATCCGGCGCTGATGCTGGCGATGTTCCTGAGCATCAACCGCTGGCGGCAGGAGGACGCGATGGCGCATTTCGCCTTCACCCTGCCGCAGTGGACCGGCCTGCTGGTGCGGCTCGACCGGCTGGGCATCATCGAACTGCAGCCCGGCAACCGCGCCCGCCCGCTGACCGCGCGCAACTTCCGCTGGCTCACCGACGGCCCGATGGAGCGGCACTTCCGCACCGCGCTGCTGGGCGACTACTTCGCCGATCCCTTCGACGGCGAGCTCGACCGCCTGCTGCTGCTCAGCGGCTCGCTCAGCCCCGACGGCGTGACCCAGCTGAAGCAGCGGCTCGAAGACGTCGCCCGCGAATTCGACAGCCTGCTCGCCCGCGACGCGGCCCTGCCTGCGGAAGACCGCGTCGGCGTCAGCCTGGTGCTGGCGCAGAAGCCGTGGCTGCTGAAGCTGTTCGAGCCGTACCGGCGGGCGCGCGACTGAGTTGCGGCGCTGCCCGGCCGCGTCGGCAGCGTTCGCCGATGGCCGATAGAATGGGGCAGCGCCGATCCGGCGAGGACGGAACAGGGTCGTGAACGCACAGCTGTCGTCTTTGGTAAACGCAGCCGGGGCCGCCGCCGCCGCCGGACGCTGGCAGGAGGCCGAGCGGCTCTGGGGCCAGGTGCAGGCGCTCGACCCGGGCAACGTGCAGGCGCTTTTCAGCCTCGGCGTGCACGCGTTCCAGCGCGGCGAGCTGCAGGCGGCGCTGGAGTTCCTCGGCCAGGCGCGCGCGCGCGCTCCGCGCGACCCGATGCTCCTGCTCACCATCGGCCGCGTCCATCGCGAGGACGGGCGTCCGGAGCAGGAGTGGCAGGCGATCATCGCCGCGCTGGAGATCGATCCCTATTTCCTGCCGGCGCTGCTGGGTCGGGGCGAGTTCCTCGAACGGCAGGGCCAGGCGCGCAACGCGGCCGCCGTCTTCCGCGACGTGCTCAAGGTCGCGCCGGCCGAGCCCCAGTGGCCGCCTGCGCTGCGCCAGCGCCTCGCCCACGCGCGCGAGGTGGTCGAGCGCGATACGCAGGAGCTCATCGACTTCCTCGGGCACCGGGTGGCCGCCGAGCGCGCCACGGTCGACCAGGCGCTGGCCGGGCGCTGGGACGAGGCGGTATCGATCCTCGCGGGACGCACCAGGCCCTACCATTCGCAGTGCAACCAGCTGCAGGTCCCGCGGCTGCCCGCGCTCACCTTCTACGACGACGCGCTGTTCCCCTGGATGCGCGAACTCGAATCGCGCACCGACGTGATCAAGGCCGAGCTGCAGGAAATGCTGGCCAGCCGCGGCGAGGAATTCGTCCCCTACATCCAGTACAAGCCGGGCGACCCGGTCAACCAGTGGGACAAGCTCAACCATTCGCGCAACTGGAGCGGCTTCCACCTCTACGCGCACGGCCAGCCGGTGCACGAACACCTGTCGCAGTGCCCGCGCACGGCCGAAGCGCTGGCGCTGGTGGATTCGGTGGAGATCGCGGGGCTGTGCCCCAACGCGATGTTCTCGGCGCTGGTGCCCGGCGCGCACATCCCGCCGCACACCGGCGAGACCAACGCCCGGCTGGTCGCGCACTTGCCGCTGGTGGTGCCCGATGGCTGCACCTTCCGCGTCGGCTACGACACCCGGTCGTGGCGCGAGGGCAAGTGCTGGGTGTTCGACGACACCATCGAGCACGAGGCGCGCAACGACAGCCAGCAGCTGCGCGTGATCCTGATGTTCGACGTGTGGAACCCGCTGCTCAGCGTCGCGGAGCGCGAAATGGCCACGGCGCTCGCCGGGGCGATGCGCGACTGGCGCAGCGCCGGCGAGGCCGCCTGACCGAACCTCCCCGCAATCCCCCCCTGGAGTCGATGATGTTGAAGTCCTGCGTACCGATGCTGTCCCTGCTGCTGGCGCTGCCCGCGGCTGCGCAGCCGGCATCCCATGAGTGCGCTGTCGTGCCCGACGCGGCGGCCCGCCTGGCCTGCTACGACCGCGCCTTCCCGCCGCCGGCCGAGGCCGTGCAGGCGGCAACGGAACAGGCGCAGGCCGACTTCGGCCTCGATGCCGCCGAACAGGAACGGTCGCTCGGACAGCAGCGGCCCGAACGCATCGAAAGCCCGGTGGCCCGGGTGGACCATGGTGGTCGGGGGCGCGTGTTCACCCTCGAGAACGGACAGGTCTGGGCGCAGACTGAGGCGCGCACCGTGGGGCACGTGCGTCCCGGCGACGTCGTGCAGGTGCGCAAGGCCATCCTGGGCGGCTACGCGCTGGTCATGCCCAACGGCGTGAGCGTGCGCGTGCGCCGCACCCGCTGAGGGCGACGCGGTGGCGGGGGGGAGCCAGCCACTGGACTCGACGCAGGCCACGCGCTTCAGGCAGGCGCTGGGCCTGCTGCAGTCCGGGCAGGCCGTTGAAGCGCTCGCCATCGCGCAGGACCTGGCCAGAGAGGCGCCGCGGGCGGCGGACGCCTGGCAGCTGATGGGCATGTGCCTGGCCGAGACTGGCCGCCGCCAGGAAGCCGACGAGGCATTCGAACGGGCACTGGCGCTGTCGCCGGGCAATCCCGTGGTTTCGCGCAATTACGGGGTCTCGCTGGCCCGCCACGGCAAGCATTTGCGCGGACAGGGCGACTGGGAGGCGGCCGAACCCGTCCTGCGACGCGCGCTGGCGCTATCGGCCGGGCAGCCGTCGGCGTGGGTCGACCTGGGCGTGGTCTTGCGCGAACTCGGACGCATCGACGAGGCGCTCGTTGCGCTGCGCCGGGCCGCCGACCTGCTGCACCAGCGCGGCGCCAGCGAGCCGGGCGTGGAAGACGCGATCAACGGCGTACTGGCCGACGCCGGCCGCACCGAAGAAGCGCTGGCCGGCGCACGCAGGCTGGTGGCGCTGCATCCCGACCATGCACCTGCGCACGAAACCCTGGCCAGCCTGCTTTGGGACAACGGCGACGACGACTCGTCACCGGGGGAAGACCCGTTCGCCGCGTTTCGCGCAGCGGCGCGCGCGCAACCGGACAATGCCGGGTTGCAGCTGGCATTCGCGCGGAGGTTGCTGGCCGCCCGACGAGCCGAGGAAGCGCTGGATCTGGTGCAGCGCCTGCGCCAGCGCGATCCCGGGAATCCAATGCTGCAATGGTTCGCCGCCTCGGCTCTGGACGCGCTGGGGCGCATCGACCAGGCCGCGGGCCTGTATTCGGACGTGGCGCGTGGCGAACTGGGCGACCAGCCGGAATTCCTGAACGCGTACGCCAGGCACTCGTTCCGCAGCCGTCGCTTCGAGCTGGCAGCCACCTGCGCCAGCAAAGTGGTCGCGGTCGATCCGCACAACCAGGAAGGCTGGAGCCACCTCGGCACTGCCTGGCGGCTTGCGGGCGACGGACGCGAACACTGGCTGCACGACTATGAGCGGCTGGTCGGCTACGTCGAGATCGAGCCGCCGCCCGGCTACGGCGACCTGCAGACGTTCCTGCAGGAGTTGCGGGCTACCCTGGATGCGCTGCATACAGCCAGGCGCGAACCGCTGAGCCAGAGCGTACGCGGCGGCACGCAGACGGCGGGCCAGCTGTTCGGGCGCAGCGATCCGCTGATCAAGGCGGCGCAGGAGGCGCTGCGCGCGGCTGTCGAACGCTGGGTTGCCACGCTACCCGACGATGCCGCCCATCCTTTTCTCTCGCGCAGGCGGCGCAGCGTGCGGTTCGTCGGGTCGTGGTCGGTAAGGCTCGCCGCCGAGGGCCGTCATTCCAGCCACATCCATCCCAAGGGTTGGGCAAGCTCGGCCTTCTACGTCTCGCTCCCCGACAGCGTGCTTGCCGCGGGCCCGGCGTCCCAGTCCGGCTGGCTCCAGTTGGGCCAGCCGCTCGAGGAGCTGGGCCTGGACCTGCCGCCTCGCCGGGTCATCCCGCCGCAGCCCGGGCACCTTGCACTGTTCCCGTCCTATACCTGGCACGGCACCGTGCCGTTCGACGACCGCCAGTCGCGGCTGACGATCGCCTTCGACATGCAGCCTCGGCCCTGAGGGGCAGGCGCCGCGGGACATAGTGGGCCGAGCAGCCATTCCGCGCCCTGGCCAGTGGCGTCGGGGCGCGCGAGCGGCTTAGTATGATTCTGTCACCAGTCGCAGGGCCGGATCCGGCCAAGGGAGACCATCGCATGCACGCACGCTTCGACCGTTCGATCCGGCCCGCCCGCCGCGCCCGGCGCGCAGCGGGATTTCGCTCCCTGTTGCTGGCCACCGTCGTGACCGGCCTGCTGTCGCTGGGGCCGGTGGTGGCCCAGGAGACGGACGAGGCTGCTCCGAACGCCTCGGCCGAGAGTGCCGAAGCTGGCAAGCAGGAAAAGATCTGCCGCTCCGAGGACGTCACCGGCAGCCGGATGCGCAAGCGCATCTGCCACACGCAGGAGCAGTGGGACGCGCGCGAGCGCGCCGCCCAGAGTCTTGTGCGCGAGCTGGATGCCAAGCCGGTGCGCGACCGCCCGATGGGTGACTGACCGGTCTTTGCAGGAGCCGCTGACGGCTCCTGCCGATCGCCCAACGACGAGACCGTCATGCATGCGTGGACACGCGCCGGTGGCGTGGGCCATCGCGGCTCGCGGTCTTGCGTGTGCGTGGCATCCACGTCCCGTTTTCGATACCCGTGGGGGGATGCCGGGACTGCCGGACGTGTCGGAAGTCCAGCGCCCGCGTGGCCCAGTCGCAGCGTGAAACGGTCCCCGGGGAATGCAGCGGACACCAGGTTCGCGGCATGCAAAAAAAAAGCGGCGGGCCGAAGCCCGCCGCCAATCTTTGAAGCGTGTTGCGTGTCGATCAGAACTTCAGCGAGACGCTGCCGAAGATGTAGCGACCGACCTGGTCGTAACCACCCAGGGCGTTGGCGTTGGCGGACAGGCCGCTGTCGCCCGAGAACGGCGGCTCCTTGTCGAGCACGTTGTTCACGCCCAGCGAGACCAGCGCCGGACCGACCGTGACGCTGCCGCTCAGGTCGAGGTAGTTGTAGGACGGCACGCCGTCGTCCAGCCAGATGACACGATCGGCACCGGTGATCGCGCTGCCGTCCACGTCCCTGTAGTCCATGCCGTCGATGTGGCGCCAGCGCAGGCCCACCGCCCAACGGTCCCAGCTGTAGCGGACCGAAGCGATGTGGCGCCACTCCGGGGTCTGGCACAGGCGGGTGTCGTTGACCAGGCCCTTGCAGTCGTAGCCGGTGCTCGGCTGCGAATCCAGCGTCTGGGTATAGTCCTTCAGCACGTAGTTGCCGACCAGGCTGGTGGTCAGGCGGCCCGGGCCCAGGTTCCAGGCGTAGTTCGCTGCCAGGTCGATGCCTTCGCGCTCGTAGACACCGATGTTGTCGGGCAGGTTGTTGATGTGGCCGGTCTGCGGATCCGACGCCAGGCCGATCCACAGGTCGTAGTCGCCCGCGCGGGCGTCACGGTGGATGCGGTCGCAGTACAGGTTCTGCTCCATGCAAAGGATCTGGATCGTGTTGTAGCCGATGCCGCCGATCGCGCCTTCGATCTCGATGCTGTACCAGTCGAGCGACAGGTTCAGGTTCTCGATCGGCTCGATCGCGAAGCCGACGGTGTAGGTGTCGGCCACTTCCGGCGCCAGGTTGGGGTTGCCGCCCGTCACGTTGTAGTACTGGTTGGCCGGGTTGCTCGGCACGGAGCCCCACATGCCCACCGGCATGCCCGTGCGTGCGCACTGCTCCGCCGTGTAGTTCAGCCGGACGTTGCCCTCGCGGTCCAGGATCGGGCCGGCGCACAGGTCGGTGCCGCCGCTGTTCAGGGCGATGCGCTGGGTGTAGTACAGGTCGTTGAGGCTCGGTGCACGCACCGCACGGTTGTAGCCCGTGCGCACCAGCAACCTGTTGTCCCAGAACATGCCGCTCAGGCCGACCTTGTAGGTGTCGTAGTTGCCCGAGGTCTCGTCGTCCGAATAGCGGTAGCCCAGTGAGGCGTCGAGGCGGTTGAACATGCCCTCGCTCACGATGATCGGCAGCGCGGCTTCGAGGAAGAAGTCGGTCACGGTGTTCGACGCATCCACCGGGAGGCTGGCGGCGCCGGCACCGGCGAAGTTGCCGGCGGCCGAGTCGCCGTCGTACTCGGTCTGGAAGGAGTAGTCGCGACGCTCCATACCCACGGCCAGGCCGATCTCCTCGCCATCCGCGCTCGGGAAGCCGAAGCCCAGGTAGCCGTTGGCTTCCGCCGACAGCGCCCTGTAGTTGGTCTTGTAGATGCTGAAGCTGGTGCCGGCCATCGCGTCGGCCGCTTCCTGCGAGATGTTGTCGGTCCAGATGTCGTACGGCAGGCAGCCGGGGAATGTGCCATAGACCGGATCTTCGCAGCCCAGCGCAGCGGCCGCGATGCGGCTGATCAGGAAGTCGTTCTTGCCGATGTCGATGGTCTTGGTCTTGCCCGACAGCATCGACACGTCGTAGTTCCACGAAGAATCGAACAGGGCGCCGCGCACGCCCGCGACCAGGCGGTAGGTGGTGTCCTCGCTCATGTGGATGCGGGGACCGCCCTCGACGTTGCGCTTCCACATGGTGATGCGCGTGGCGGGGGTGGTCACACCGGCATCCGCGCACAGCGAGCCGATGTACTCGTTGTTGCAGGGCACGTTGATCGGCACGCCGAAGGCGCCGGACTCGGCGATCTGCTGGTCCGAGTTGCGCTCCAGGAACATCGCCTCGATGTACGGCGTGAAGTGCTCGTTGATTTCATAGTTGCCCATGAAACCCGCGGTCACGCGCGTGTCCGGACGCTGGTAGAAGTTGATCGGCGCGTAGTTGTAGACGTAGCTGCCGCGCTCGTACCCTCCGGAGCCATCGAAGATGTAGTTCGCACCGAGATTGTCGTTGTGGTTGTCATTGGTCTCCGGCCACGGCACGACCGCGCCAGCGACGGGGTCCCACTGGTTGACCGTGAAGCGGCCGGGGCTGGCGGTACCGGAACCACCGCAGGCGGCGAAGTCGTACCACACCGAGCAGTGGGAATAGTCGCGCTGGCCGTGGTAGAGGGCTTCGTTCTCGCGCCAGGTCACCCAACCCACCGCATGGCCCCTGCCGTCGGCGAAGCTGCTGCCCACGACGAGGTCGGCATTGCGGCTGATGCCGTCGAAACCGGAGTTGCCCGAAGGGGCCGTGAAGCCCGCTTCTTCGTTGAGCTGCTGCCAATAGTCGTTGTCGTTGTCGTGCTGGTAGGCGGAGTAGCCGAAGTTGAGGGAGACACCTTCGAACTTGTCGTCGAGCACGAAGTTGACCACGCCGGCCACGGCGTCGGCGCCGTACACGGCCGAGGCGCCGCCCGACAGGATGTCGACGCGACGGATCATGGCCGCCGGGATGATGGAGGGGTCGGTGACCTCGTTGCGGCTGGCCGGCAGGCGGCGGCCGTTGACCAGGGTCAGCGTGCGCTCCGGGCCCAGGCCGCGCATGGACACGGTGGCGTGGCCGTAGGAACCGTTGTTCTCGAAGTTGTCGAAGCTCAGGTCGACCTGGGGATACTGGTTGACCAGATCCTCAACCGTGGTCGCGCCGAACTGGGTGAACTCCTCCGAGCTGATCTCGGTGATCGGGCTCGAAGCAGTGAAGGTCTGGCTCTGGATGCGCGTACCGGTGACGGTGATCGCGTCCAGGCTGGTGGGCGTCTGGGTCTGGGATTCTTCGGTTTCCTGGGCCAGGGCAGCGCCGCTGCCCGCGAGGGTGACCGCAGTCACCGCCAGGGACAGCGCGATCGCGTCCCGCAGCTTGTTTCGCTTCAGTCTCATCTCTCTCTCTCTCCAACGTGAGAATGGGTGTTTCCCATGGGAACCTCCCGGTGGAGTCAACATGGACGCCAACCCGCAAGGTTGCGCCCGATACTACTCGGCTGTGGAGAGAAATTAAAGTGTTGTTAACAATTCGGCTGCAATCCGTAATTGCAGGCGAATTGGCGCCGATCCGGCGGTGCGACCCTACAGATCCTGCTCGTAGCGGACGTAGGGAACGGCGCCTTCGTCGCTCGTCTCAGTGGACGGCGAGAAGGGGTTCTTGCCGCGGGTGAGCACGTTTTCAGCGCCCAGGGTGAGCTGTCCGCTCCAGGGGGTGCGCCAGGTGACGCCGAGGCCCAGGCCCTCGAAGCGGGGCTGGCCGGGGGTTTCGATGACGCGACCGATGACGTTGGCGCTGAAGGCGCCGTAGCCGCCGCCCACCGTCAGGCTCTTGCTGCGCCAGCGGTCGCTGATGTCGGCAGGCGCTTCGGCGAAGGGGATCAGGGTGGCCTTGGCCACGGTGCCGGCGATCGCGACGTAGGCGGCGTCTCCGAGGTTCTTCTGGGCGAAGACGGTGAGGTCGTTGAGGTCGAGCTCGTGGTGCTGGCGGCTGCCGTCACGGGTCATCCAGGCGGGCAGGCGGTCCTTGCCCTGGCCCACGGTGACGCCGAAGCTGCCGCCGGGGCGGCTGAGGGCGGCCGTGGCGCTGGCGCGGCGACCGGCGTCGCCATCGCCGACCGAGGCCAGCTGGCAGTTGTTGGCCAGCGTGCTGACTGCGCTGAATACGCTGTTCTGGCGATTGCACAGCAGGGCCAGCGAATCGCCCGCTTCCAGGCCGAAGGTGGCATCAAGGGTGGAATCGCCGGCGCGCCAGCGCGCGCCGGCGCGGGTGCCTTCGGTGGTCGGTTCCAGCAGCAGATAGGCCTGCACCTTGCCGCTGGTGTTGTCCACGATCGGCAGCACGGTCTGGTCGCCCCGCTTGACCTGCGCATGCGCGCCCGCTGCCAGGCCGAGGGCCAGCAGCAGGGTGGTCGTCAATCGCATGAGGTGGCGTGGCATGGCGAGCAATGGACCGCCGCGGGCGGTCGGAGTTCCCTCCGGTCAGTCGGAACCAGACTAGACCATTTATGTTTATTTAACAATACGCCCATCACATCTTCACTGCACGGTTACTGAACGCGGTCGGGTGCGTCGACCGCCGACTCGTGATCGACCAGCAGCGTTTCGACCTCGGCGCCGCTGAACGCGTAGCGCTCGCCGCAGAATTCGCAGCGGACCCGGGCCGCGCCGTCGATCACCGCCGCGCGGGCTTCGTCGGCGCCAAGCGACCCCAGCATCGACGCCACCCGGCCGCGCGAGCACGAGCAGCCGAATGCCAGCGGACGCTCGCCCATCGCCTCGACCCCCCCCTCGTGGAACAGGCGCCGGAGCAGGGTCGTCGCCGGCAGTTCCAGCAGCTCCCCGGTGGCCAGGGTGTCGAACAGCGCGCCGGCACGGGTCCAGCCGTCGGCGTCGCCCTCGTCGCCGGGCAGCTTCTGCAGCATCAGGCCGGCTGCGTGCCGCGCGTCGGAGGCGAGCAGCAGGCGGGTGGGCAACTGCTCGGACTGGCGGAAGTAGTCCTCGAACGCGCCGGCCAGCGAATCGGCCTCCAGCGGCACCAGCCCCTGGTAGCGCACGGGCTCGCGCCCGTTCAGGCCGGGGTTCTCGATCGTGATCGCCAGCACCGCGCCGGTGCCCAGGTCGCGCAGGTCCCGCGTCGCCGGCAGGCTGTCGTCCTCGGCCAGCTGCGCGATCGCGCGCACCGTGCCCCCGGAGGTGCACTCGGCGAACAGGGTGCGCAGCGCGCCCTGGCCGCGCAGTTGCACCGACAGGCGGCCATCGACCTTGGCATGGCCGGTGAACAGGGCCGAGGCGGCGACGGCTTCGCCCAGCAGTTCGGCGATCGCGGGCGGGTAGTCGTCGGCGTCGCGGATCCGGGTCCAGCTGCCCTGCAGGTGCACGTGCACGCCGCGCACCCCGGCATCGGGAAGGAGGAAGCGGGTCAGGCGATCGCTGTCGGGCCGGGTCGGGGCGTCGGTCATCGGGTCATCGCGCGCTTGCGCGGGGCATGGTCGAATAGGAGGCGCGCCACTGGTGCGCGTCGACGACAGATGGGGGCGTGATGATGCAGTCGCAAGCCGGCCCGGGCGGGCCGGCGCCCGGCCGGTCGCCGGCGCGGAGGCGGCGCTGGCGGCGCTGGCTGCTGCTGCCGCTGTGGCTGGGGCTGTTCAGCCTGCTGCAGGTCGTGGCGCTGCGGTTCGTCGACCCGCCGTTCTCGGCGTTCATGGCGATCCGCCAGGCGGATGCGTGGCTTGCCGGCGAGGACGATTTCCGCATCGCCCACGCCTGGCGCGACCTCGACGCCATGGCCGCCTGCCTGCCGGTGGCGCTGATCGCGGCCGAGGACCAGAACTTCGCCACCCATTCGGGATTCGACCTGGAGGCGATCCGCAAGGCGCGGGAACGCAACGCGCGCGGCGGGCGGCTGCGCGGCGGCAGCACGATCAGCCAGCAGCTGGCCAAGAACCTGTTCCTGTGGCAGGGCTCGAGCGCGCCGTCGCGCTGGGCGCGCAAGGGGCTGGAGACCTGGTATACGGCGCTGATCGAACTGACCTGGCCGAAACGGCGGATCCTGGAGGTCTATGCCAACGTGGCCGAATTCGGCGACGGCGTGTACGGCGCCCAGGCGGCGGCGCGCAGTTTCTTCGGCCGCGACGCGGACGGCCTGGCCCCCGGCCAGTGCGCACGGCTGGCCGCGGTGCTGCCGAGCCCCAAGCGCTACAGCGCGGACCAGCCCGGTCCGTACGTGCAGAGGCGCACGCGGGCGATCGAACGCAACATGCGCCAGATTGGCGGCACCGCCTATCTCGAGGCCCTGGACTGAACCGGGCGGGGCGTGCCGGCCCGCCGCGCACGCGCCCTGCGCCATCGGCGAAAACGATACGATGCCGACATGAGCCCTGATCTGCTGACCGTCGTGGTGGCCGCGCGCGACGAGGCCGAAGCCCTGCCCCTGCTGCACGCGCGGCTGGCGCCGGTGCTCGACGCCCTGCGCGCCGACGGCCTCGAAGGCCGGGTGCTGTACATCGACGACGGCAGTGGCGACGGCACCTGGGAGGTGATGCGCGGGCTGGCCAGCGGCGATCGCCGGGTTGCCCTGCTGCGGTTGTCGCGCAACTTCGGCAAGGAGGCCGCGCTCACCGCGGGCCTGGACCACGTCGACCGCGGCGCGGCGGTGCTGCTCGATGCCGACGGCCAGGATCCGCCGGAACTGATCCCGCGCTTCGTGGAAAAGTGGCGCGAGGGCTACGACGATGTCTACGGCATGCGCGAGCAGCGCGATGGCGAAGGCTGGGCCAAGCGCGCCACCGCGCACGCGTTCTACCGGGTGATCCAGCGCCTGTCGCGCACCCCGGTGCCGACCGATACCGGCGATTTCCGCCTGCTCTCGCCGCGCGCGCTGGCGGCGCTGGCGCAGCTGCGCGAGCGCCACCGGTTCATGAAGGGGCTGTTCGGCTGGATCGGCTACAACCGCGTCGCGGTGCCGTACCGGCGCGAAGCGCGCCTGGCCGGGCGCAGCAAGTTCAATTTCTGGAAACTGTGGAACTTCGCGCTCGAGGGCATCACCAGTTTCTCGACCGCGCCGCTGCGGCTGGCCACCTACGTCGGCCTCGGCGCGGCGCTACTGGCCTTCGTCTACGCGGTGTGGATCGTGGCCAAGGCGCTGCTGTACGGCGACCGGGTGGCCGGCTGGCCGACGATGATGGTGGTGATCCTGTTCCTGGGCGGCGTGCAGCTGGTGGCGCTGGGCATGATCGGTGAATACCTGGGCCGGCTGTACGAGGAATCCAAGCAGCGGCCGCTGTACCTGGTCGACGACTGGCGCCCGGCGCCGGGCGGAGTATCCTCGGCTGCAACGCAGGCAACGGGAGGGAACCAACATGCGTACGGTGCGGCAATTGCTGGACGCCAAGACGCCTGAGGTCTACGCGGTGGGGCCGGAGGCGCCGGTCATCGACGCGATCCGGCTGATGGCGCTCAAGGGCATTGGCGCGGTGCTGGTGATGGACGGCGCGCGCGTGGCCGGGATCCTGTCCGAGCGCGACTACGCGCGCAAGATCGTGCTCGAGGGCCGTTCGTCGAAGGACACCCCGGTGCGCGACATCATGACCGCCGAGGTCATCACCATCGGCCCCGACCACGGCGTGGGCGCGTGCATGCAGATGGTCACCCGCGAGCGCATCCGCCACCTGCCGGTGATGGACGGCGATGCGCTGGTGGGCATCATCTCGATCGGCGACCTGGTCAAGGCCGTGATCGAGGACCAGCAGCACGAACTCGACCAGCTGCAGCGCTACATCGCCGGCTGACCGGGCCGCGGTGCCTGCCGCCTGGCGCGTCGGCGCGGCGCGACCGGCCGGTGCGACGGCTCCAGCCTACTTCGCATACTGGCCGCCGCACCCGCTGTCCTCGCCGGGACCCAGTTCCAGCGTGGCCAGCAGCGCGGCCGGCGGGGCGATGCTGCCCAGCGCAAGCGCGATCGCCCCGCGCAGGCCCAGGCGCGCGAAATCGGGACGGAAGCTTGGATCGGCGAAGGTACCGCCGACATGCAGCGGCGAGCGCAACGTGAGGATGCTGCGGTCCTTGGGCCGCGGGCGCAGTTCCAGGTCGAGCGTCTCCTCGCCCAGGTCCACCTGGCCCTCGCCGACGATGATGGTGTCGCTGGTGTCGAAGGCGAGCGCGCGCGCCTGCATCACGCCCTTGTCCACGCCGAAGTCGGCGAACGCGCAGCGCACCTGCACCTTGCGGTCCTTGCCGAGCAGGAATTTCAGCGCCTCGTAGATGTCGATGCCGGCCAGTTCCAGCAGCAGGTTGCTGATCTCGCCGCGGCCCATGCCGACGGCGACGTCGCCGTCGGCGGTGGCGAGCATCGCGGCGACCGAATTGCCCGAGCCGACCAGGTTGAAGCTGCCGGCAAGCCGGCCGACCGTGTCGCGGGCGAGTTCGACGTCCGGGAACAGCTGCGCGAGTTCGACCCGGCGGACGTTGGCCCTGACCCTGGTGGTGATCGCGTCGGTGCGCGCGTCCATGCGCACCTGCGAGCGGATCTCGCCGCCGGCGACGCCGAAGGCCAACGGTTCCAGGCGTGCCAGCCCGCTGTCGAGGAACAGGTGCGCGTCCATGTCGTCGATCGGCATGTCGGGCGTGTCGATGCGCTGCGCACGCAGGCGCACGTCCGCGTCCATCGCGCGCAGCTTGGCCAGGTCGTAGGGCGTGGCCGGCAGCACCTTGCCGCGTGCGCGCTGGCGGGCGTCCTGTTGCGCCAGCTGCGGATCGAGGTCCTCGCCCTCGGCGTCGGGCGCGGCGCCGAGGAAGCCGGCCAGGTCGTCGAAGTCGAGCCGTTTCGATACCAGGTCGGCGGTGAACATGAGGCGTTCGCCACCGGTGGCGATCGAGGCCGAGCCGGCCAGGTCGCTCTGGCCGACCTTGCCGCTGAAGTCGCGGTAGTGCCAGGTGCCGCCTTCGCGGCCCAGGCGTCCGTCGATGGCATAGGGCGGCGTATCGGGCATGGCCACGCCCAGCAGCGGATAGAGGTCGGCGAGGTTGCGCCCGGCGAGCGCGAACTGCAGGTCGAAGCCGCGCAGCTGGAACGGGGCGGTGAGACTGCCGCGCGCGTGCGCGCGGGTGGCGCCGGCGCGGGCGCGCAGGTCCAGGCGATAGGGCTGGTCGGCATCCTGCAGCTCCAGCGGCGATGCGGCGCTGCCTTCGAGGCTGAACTCGCTGCCGCGCCAGCGGCCTTCGCCCTCCAGCACCACCGGCGGTGCGGCGTCCCCTTCGCCGGCCTCGCGGCTGGCGAGCTGGATGTCGATGCCGGTATCGACGCGCGCATCGTCGAAACGCAGCCGGCCGGCCTCGATCCAGAGCCTGCGCAGCTGCAGCGGCTCGCCGTCGCCGTCGTCGGCGAAGTCGAAGTCCCAGTTGCCCGGGCCGCCCTCGGGATTGGCTTCAAGGCGCACGTCGGGTGCGTCCAGCCGCAGCTCGGGCAGCCGCACCCGGCCGCGCAGCAGCGGCCAGATCTCGACCTGCAGCACGAGGCGGTCGGCGGTGGCCATGTCGGCGTGTCCGGACCAGCCTGCGTTGCCCAGCCGCAGGCCTTCGGCGGTGACGGTGGTGGTCCGGCCCAGGTCGACGTCGAGATTGCCGGCGATGTCGAATTCGCGCCCGGTGCGCGCTTCGACCACGCGCTCGACCGGACCCTTGAACCAGTTCCAGTCCCAGAGCAGCACCAGCAGCGTGATCGCGGCCGCCACCACGCCGAGGACGATCAGGCTGCGTCGCGAGGGCCGGCGGCGCCAGCGCGGGGGCGCGGCGGGCGAGGCGGCGGGTTGGGGCGGAGCTGGCATGTCCGCAGACTTGCGCGGGCGCCGTCACACCGGCGCGAAAGCGGCGTGGAGGATTCAGCTTCGCGAAGCCCGCGTGTTCAGGGCTGCGGCACCACCTGCGCCATCACCGCGACGTAGTGGCAGACGCTGCCGGCGATGCAGAACAGGTGCCAGATCGCGTGCGCGTAGGGAATCGACTCGCGGTGGTAGAAGAACGTGCCCAGGGTGTAGAACACGCCGCCGGCGATCAGCCAGCCAAAGGTCCAGCCGTCGAGGTTGGCCATCACCGGCTTGATCGCGACCAGCACCAGCCAGCCCATCGCCACGTAGATCAGGGTGGACAGACGCTTGAACCGGCCGGTGTAGAACAGCTTGAACACCACGCCGGCCAGGGCCAGCGTCCAGATCGCGGCAAACAGGCTCCAGCCCCAGGGACCGCGCAGGCCGATCAGGGTGAAGGGGGTGTAGGTGCCCGCGATCAGCAGGTAGATCGCGCAGTGGTCGAAGACCTTGAACCGGCCCTTGGCGACCGGATGCCGGATCGCGTGGTAGAGCGTGGACGCCAGGTAGAGCAGCAGCAGGGTGACGCCGAACACGATCGCCGCCCCCAGCTGCCAGCCGTCGCCGTGCAGCGCCGCCAGGGTGATCAGCACGGCGCCGCCGGCCAGCGCCGCTGCGGCGCCGACGCCGTGGGTCCAGGCGCTGGCGATCTCGTTGCGGATGCGCGCCAGGCGTGCGGCATGCCGGCGGGCGCGTACTTCGTCGCGTTCGCGCGCTTCGCGGAACTCGCTGTGGGGGGTGCTCACGCCGGTACGTTACCGCATTGCCGGGAAGCCCGCAGGACCGGTGCGGGAGCGTTCAAGCGCCGGCAAGGAAGCCGGCCCGCCGGCTCGCGCGGCCGGCGCGGATCAGTCCGCGACCGCTTGAGCGTGCTCTCGGGTGGCCATGAAGCGCACCCCGGGCGAGCGCTCCTCGGCCAGCTGCAGGTTGACCCGGGTGGGGGCGAGATAGACCAGCTCGCCGGCGGCGTCGATCGAGAGGTTCATCGCGTGCTTGTCGCGGAACTCCTCGAGCTTCTTCTCGTCGTCGCACTTGATCCAGCGCGCGGTGGCGATCTGCACCGGCTCGAAGATCGCGTCCACGCCGTACTCGTCCTTGAGCCGGTAGGCCACCACGTCGAACTGCAGCACGCCGACCGCGCCCAGGATCAGGTCGTTGCTCATCAGCGGACGGAAGAACTGGGTGGCGCCTTCCTCCGACAGCTGGCCCAGGCCCTTCTGCAGCTGCTTGAGCTTGAGCGGATCGCGCAGGCGCGCGCGACGGAACAGCTCGGGCGCGAAGTTGGGGATGCCGGTGAAGGCGAGCCGCTCGCCCTCGGTGAAAGTGTCGCCGATCGAGATCGTGCCGTGGTTGTGGATGCCGATGACATCCCCGGGCCAGGCCTCGGCCGCGATCTCGCGGTCGGATGCCATGAAGGTCAGCGCGTTGGCGAGCTTGAGTTCCTTGCCGCTGCGCACGTGCAAGGCCTTCATGCCGGCGCTGAACCTGCCCGAGCACACGCGCATGAAGGCGACCCGGTCGCGGTGTTGCGGATCCATGTTGGCCTGGATCTTGAACACGAAGCCGGTGAGCTTGTCCTCCTGTGGCGCCACCTCGCGCCCGGTGGTGGCGCGTGGGCGCGGCGAGGGCGCGTGCTCGACGAAGAAGTCCAGCAGCGGCTGTACGCCGAAGTTGTTCACGCCCGAGCCGAAGAACACCGGCGTCTGCTTTCCATCGAGGTAGGCCTGCTTGTCGAAGGCATGGCTGGCGCCCTGCACCAGTTCGAGCTCCTCGCGCAGGCCGGCCAGCATCTGCGCGCCGATCTTCGCTTCCAGCCCCGGTGCATCGAGCGATGGGAAGATGGTCGAGTCCTGGCGGGTGAAGTTGCGGCCGGGCTCGTACAGGTGCACCTCGCCGGTGAGCAGGTGGACCACGCCCTTCAGCCGCTGGCCCATGCCGATCGGCCAGGTCACCGGCGCGCACTCGATGCCGAGCACCGATTCCACTTCATCCAGCAGGTCGATCGGGTCCTTGCCCTCGCGGTCGAGCTTGTTGATGAAGGTCATGATCGGCGTGTCGCGCATGCGGCACACCTCCATCAGCTTGATCGTGCGCTCCTCCACGCCCTTGGCCACGTCGATCACCATCAGCGCGCTGTCCACCGCGGTGAGCACGCGGTAGGTGTCTTCGCCGAAGTCGGCGTGGCCGGGGGTGTCGAGCAGGTTGATGATGCGGCCCTCGTAGGGGAACTGCATCACCGAACTGGTGACGGAAATGCCGCGCTCCTTCTCCAGCGCCATCCAGTCGGAGGTGGCGTGGCGGGCGGTCTTGCGCGACTTCACCGAGCCGGCCATCTGGATCGCGCCGCCGAACAGCAGCAGCTTTTCGGTCAGCGTGGTCTTGCCCGCGTCGGGGTGCGAGATGATGGCGAAGGTGCGGCGGCG
>JAEWGI010000072.1 GCA_023388355.1 Pseudomonadota bacterium | reverse complement strand
CTTCCTCGACTACTTCGGGCTCAAGCGCCTGGACGAACTGCCGCCACTGTCGGAACTCAAGGACATCGGCGAGCTGGAACCGCAGTTGCCGTTCGCGCCCGCGATCCCGGCAGGTGCCGCCGGCATGGCAATGGACGACGTCCTGCCTGATGCCGCAACCAACGACGACGATGCAGGCGAGGACAGCATGTCCGGCGCCGGCACCCCTTCCCAGGATCCACAGGACCATCACGGAGACGACGCGGACGCCGCCTCGTCGGAGCAGACAGCATGAGCAAGAAAGAAGAATCCACCCGCCGCCCGCTGAGCCTGAAGCGCGAGGCCGCCGCCACCGAGGCCGTCCCCCCCGCGCGCACCAGCGAGCGCCTGCACAAGGTGCTGGCGCAGGCCGGCCTCGGCTCGCGGCGCGCGCTGGAGCAGCGCATCGCCGACGGCAAGGTGCTGGTCAACGGCGAGGTCGCGCAGGTCGGCATGAGCATTGCCGGCGGCGACAAGATCGAACTGGACGGCAAGACATTCGTCGCCAGCGCGCTGACCGATCCGCCGCGGGTGCTGATGTACAACAAGCCCGAGGGCGAACTCACCACCCGCGACGATCCCGAGGGCCGTCCCACCATCTTCGACACCCTGCCCGCGCTGAAGGGCGCGCGCTGGATCGCGATCGGGCGCCTGGACATCAACACCACGGGGCTGCTGCTGCTGACCACCGATGGCGAACTGGCCAACGCGATGATGCATCCCAGCTACGAGCTGGAACGCGAATACGTCTGCCGCGTGCGCGCCCCCGAGGGCGAGGAAGCGGTGTCGGACAAGCTGGTCGACCGCCTGGCGCGCGGCGTGGCGCTGGAGGACGGCCCGGCCAGGTTCGACGAGATCGAGCGCATCAGCGGCGGCAACATGCCCGAGGAAAGCCGCCACGACTGGTTCCGCGTGCTGCTGAAGGAAGGCCGCAACCGCGAAGTACGGCGGCTGTGGGAATCGCAGGGCTGCCAGGTCTCGCGCCTGAAGCGGATCCGCTACGGCCAGGTGCGCCTGCCGCAGCCGCTGCTGCGCGGGCAGTCGCAGGAGATGGCGCAGGCCGAGGTCGAGGCGCTGCGCAAGGCGGTCGGCCTTGAGGACGGCGCGCCCTCCGCGCTGACCCTGATGCCGGTGCTGGGCCAGCGCAAGGCCGGCAAGACGGTGCTGACCGGAAATGCCCGCGGTCCGGGCTACGTGGGCGGCCACACCACCGCCGACGAGGGCCGCGAATTGCGCCGCTTCGACGCGTTCCGCGAGGACCGTGGCCGCCGTGGCGGCAACCGCAAGCCGCATGGCGGGCTGACCGTCAGCGGCGAGCAGGCCGCGCAGCAGCGCGACAAGCGCCTGAAGGTGAAGGGCCCGCGCCAGCCTGGCCAGCGCATGAAGCCCGGCGAGCAGCGTGGCGACAACCCGGCGGCGATGCGCACCTGGTATGTGCCGGATGGCGTGGCCACGGGCCCGAGCGGCCATCGCAACCCCGGCCAGCGTGGCCCGAAGAAGCCTTACGGCGGCCAGCCGCGGTCAGCCGGCGGCGGCTTTGGCGGCGGCGCCGGCGATGCCCGGCCGCAGCGTGCGCCCAAGCCCTACGGCCACCCGGGCAATGCCCCGGTGTTCCCGTCCGACCACGCCCATGGCGGCGGCTTCAACCCGTACGGCGACAGCCCGCGTCCGCGCGGCCCGAAGCCGGGTGGCGCGCGGGGTCCCGGCAATCGGGGACCGGGCGGCAGCCGTGGCCCGGGTGGAGCGCCCGGCGGTCGCGGCCCGGGTGGTCGCCCCGGGGGCAATGCGGGTCCGCGTGGCGGCAAGCCGGGCGGCGGAGGTCCTGGTGGTCGCGGACGCGGCCCGCGCGGCGGCTGAGCCGTCGCTGTAGCACCGACACGGGGCGCCATGCGGCGCCCTGTGTCCTTCGGGGCTCGCGATCAGAGCAACTCGAACGCGTCGCCGTCCAGCAGCGCGGGGAAGCGCGCGCGGTGCTCGAGTAGCGGCGCCACCTGCAACGTGGTCGTGGTGACGACGGGCTGGTCGGCAGCCTCGCTCAGCGGGTGGCCGAGGAAGTCGATCACCGCGCTGTCGCCGCTGTAGTGCAGGCCGTTGCCGTCGGTGCCCACGCGGTTGACGCCGACCACGTAGCTCAGGTTCTCGATCGCCCGGGCCCGCAGCAGCGTCTTCCACGGCAGGCTGCGCGCCGAGGGCCAGTTGGCCACGTACAGCGCGAGGTCGTAGTCAGGCAAGCCCTCGCGGGTCACGTTGAAGCGGTTGCGCGAGAACACCGGGAAACGCAGGTCGTAGCAGACCTGCAGCAGGATCCGCCAGCCCTTCCATTCGACGATCACGCGCTCGTTGCCGGCGGCGTACCGCTCGTGCTCGCGCGCGAAGGAGAACAGGTGGCGCTTGTCGTAATGCGCAAGCCCGCCATCCGGCAGGGCGAACAGCATGCGGTTGAACACGCCGTGCGGCGTGCGCAACTGCACGCTTCCGGTCACCGCCGCATCCAGCTGCGCCGCCTGCGCGCGCATCCAGGCCACGGTCGGGCCGTCCATGTCCTCGGCCTCGCCCACGGCATCGTTCGAGAAGCCGCTGGTGAAGGTCTCCGGCAGCACCACCAGGTCACTGGTGCCATGCAGAGGGGCGATCAGCCCGGCGTAGTAGTCGCGGTTGCCGGCGGGGTCGCGCCAGCGGGTATCGCCCTGCACGATCGACACGCGCAGGTTCGGCATCAGGTGGGTGTCGGACGGCCCCGTCATAGCCTCTGCAACCGTTCAATCGCGGCGTCCAGGGTCGCCTCGTCCTTGGCGAAGCACAGCCGCGCGAGGCGCTGGCCCGCCGGCGGACGCTCGTAGAACGGCGACAGCGGGATCGCGGTGACTCCGTGCTCGGCGGTCAGCCAACGGCAGAAGGCAAGGTCGTCGAGGTCGGACACGGTCGAATAGTCGACCAGCTGGAAATAGCCGCCTGCCACCGGCAGCGGCTGCAGCCTGGTGGTGAGCAGCTGCCCGCGGAAGCGGTCGCGCTTGGCCTGGTAGAAGGCGCCAAGCTGCTCGTAATGCGCCGGTTCCTGCTCGATCATTTCCGCGAACGCATGCTGCGCCGGGTTGAAGGTGCAGAAGGTGTTGTACTGGTGCACCTTGCGGAACTCGGCCGTCAGCGCCGGCGGCGCGATCGCATAGCCGATCTTCCAGCCGGTGCAGTGGTAGGTCTTGCCGAAGCTGGAGATCACGAAAGCGCGCTCGCGCAGCTGCGGATGGCGCAGCACCGACTCGTGGCGGGCACCGTCGAACACGATGTGCTCGTAGACCTCGTCGCTGAGCAGCACGATGCCGGTGCCATCGAGTATCCCGACCAGCGCGCGCATGTCCGCCTCGCCCAGCAGGGCGCCGGACGGGTTGTGCGGGCTGTTGATCATCAGCATCCGCGTGCGCGGGGTGATCGCGGCGCGCACCGCGTCCCAGTCGGGGGCGAACGTCGCCGGATCCAGGGGGACATGCACGGCGGTGGCACCGGCAAGCGCGATCGCCGGCTCGTAGCAGTCGTAGCAGGGATCGAGCACGATCACTTCCTCGCCGGCGCGCACCACTGCGTGCACGGCGTCGAAGATCGCCTCGGTGGCGCCACTGGTGACAGTGACCTCGGCGTCGGCATCGGGCGCATAGCCGTAGCAGCGCGCGGTCTTGGCGGCGACTGCCTGCCGCAGCGCCGGCACCCCGCTCATCATCGCGTACTGGTTGTGGCCGGCGCGCATCGCCCGCGACAGGGCATCGACCAGGCGATGCGGCACCGGGAAATCCGGGAAGCCCTGGCCGAGGTTGACCGCGCCGTGCGCGGCCGCCAGCTGCGACATCACGGTGAAGATGGTGGTGCCGACCTTCGGCAGTTTGGTGTCGGGGGCCATCGTGGAGCTGCGCGAAAAGGGGACCCGGAGTGTACGAAAAACCCTGTAACGCGGGCTTTGCATCCGTATCACGCGCGATTGACCTGCCGGGCGGCACCCTTGCGCGCACCCCCGAGGCAGCACGCCAAACCGCGCAGCCGCATTCCCAAGGAGTCCGCATGAAGCACCGCCACGCCCTTCTCGCCAGCGCACTGGTCATCGCGCTGTCCGCCTGCAGCCAGCCGGCCGACACCACGACACCCGCCGCCGACACGCCCGCCCCGCAAGCCCCGGCGGACACGATGCCGGCCAGCGACACGCCTGCTCCCGCCCCCGCTGCACCCACCGAAGCGACCCCGGCTCCGACCGATGCGCCGGCCACCAGCGGCGCCGCCGGTGACAAGCCCGCCACGGTCGCCAACTGCGCCACCACCATCGAGGGCAATGACGCGATGCAGTTCAACGTCAACGCCATCACCGTGCCGGCCAGCTGCAGCACGTTCACCATCAACCTCAAGCACGTGGGCAAGTTGCCGGTGGCCGCGATGGGCCACAACGTGGTGATCTCCACCGCGACCGACATGCCCGCGATCGCGCGCGACGGCATGACGGTCAGCCCCGAGCACATCAAGGCCGGCGATACCCGGGTCATTGCCGCAAGCAAGATGATTGGCGGCGGCGAGTCCACTTCGGTGAGCTTCGACGTGTCGAAGATCAAGTCCGGCGGACCGTTCAAGTTCTTCTGCTCGTTCCCGGGCCACCTGACGCTCATGCAGGGCAACATCGCGGTCCAGTAACGGCCGCGCATCTCCACCCTACGACCGGCGGCGCAGGCCGCCGGTCTTGCGTGCGGCCATCGGCGCGCGCTTTGTCTAGAATGCCGCGGTCCGGTCGCTGTCGCGGCCCGTGCCGCCTGATGCCCCAGACCGCCAGCCCCGCCCCGCCCCTGCTGTCCGCCCACGGCCTGCGCTTCACGCGCAATGACGTCCCCGTGTTCGGCCCGGTGAATTTCGAGGTGGCCGCCGGCGAGGCCTTGCTGGTCCAAGGCGACAACGGCGCCGGCAAGACCACCCTGCTGAAGGTGCTGGCCGGCCTGCTGCGTGCCGAGGGCGGCGAAGTGCGCCTGCAGGGCAAGCCGGAGGACGCCGCGCTGCGCGCGCGGGTGGTGGGCTACCTGGGCCACCTGCCGGCGCAGAAGGCAGACCTCAGCGCGCTGGAGAACCTGCGCTTCCTGTGCGGCCTGCATGGCAGCCGGCCTGGGCTGTCGCTGGAGGACGCGATGGCGATCGTCGGCCTGGCCGGTTACGAGGACGCGCTGGCGCGGCAGATGTCCGCGGGCCAGCGCAAGCGCCTGTCGCTGGCACGGCTATGGCTCTCGCCCGCGCCGCTGTGGCTGATGGACGAACCCTACGCGAACCTCGACCTGGAAGGCATCGAACTGGTGAACCGCATGGTCCAGGCGCACCTGCGCGAAGGGGGCGGGGCCATGGTCACCACCCACGGCGCCTACGCCGCGCCGCCGGTGCGCACCCGGCTGCTGCGGCTGGAGCGGCCCTCGTGATGTGGTCGGCGGCCCGCGCGCTGGCCGTGCGCGACCTGCAGCTGCTGTGGCGCCGCCGCGGCGATGCGCTGCAGCCGGCGCTGTTCGCCCTGCTGGTGCTGGTGCTGTTCGCGCTGGCCCTGGGCAATGACCGCGCGATGCTGGCGCGGGTCGCGCCCGCCGCCCTGTGGGTGGCAGTGCTGCTCTCGGGCCTGCTGGCGCTCGATACCCTGTTCCGCGGCGATGCCGAGGACGGCTCGCTGGAGCAATGGCTGCTGGCGCCCGTGCCGCTGGCCTGGCTGGTGCTGGTGCGGGTGGCCACGCACTGGGCCACCACAGCGCTGCCGCTGGTATTGGCGATGCCGGTGCTGGCCGAACTCATGGCCCTGCCGCGCGCGGACTGGGGCGTGCTGTTCGCCTCGCTGCTGCTGGGCACGCCGCTGCTGGCCCTGCTCGGCGCGGTCATTGCCGCGCTCACGGTCGGCATGCGCCGGTCGGGGATCCTGGTCGCGCTGCTGGCGCTGCCCCTGTACGTGCCGGTGCTGGTGTTCGGGGCGGGCAGCGTGACCGCCTCGACGCAGGGCTTCGATCCGGTGGGCGGCCTGCTGATGCTGGCCGCGGGCGTGATTGCGGCAGCGGTACTGGCCCCGCTGGCGGCCGCCGCGGCGATCCGCATCGCCCTGTCCTGATTCGCAGGCGCGGTTGACCCGGGTCAGTGCATGCGGCCGCGCCCGGCGGCACGCTTCCGCCATGATCGACCAGCAAGCGCTTGCTTGGCCCGCGGGGCCAAACCTGAAAGAATGGGAACCCCGGCGGCTGCATGCCGGCAAGGCTTCCCGGACGCGGGCCCACCGCTTCCCGACAGCGAACCGCACATGCCACAGATGAACCCGGTGCTCCGCTGGTTCCACCAGCTTGGCTCGCCACCCTACTTCGACCGGTTTGCCGCCCGCTGGGCGCCCTGGGGCTACGCGCTGGGCCTGGCGCTGATGGGCATCGGCATCTATGGCGCGCTGTTCCAGGTTCCCGCCGACTACCAGCAGGGCGACAGCTTCCGCATCCTCTACATCCACGTGCCGGCGGCCTGGATGAGCATGGCCGTGTTCGGTCTGATGGCGCTGTATTCGGCGATAGCGCTGATCTGGCGGATCAAGCTGTGCGAGATCCTGGCGATGGCCTGCGCCCCCATCGGCGCCGCGTTCACGGTGGTGACCCTGGCGACCGGCTCGATCTGGGGCAAGCCGATGTGGGGGACCTGGTGGGACTGGGATCCGCGCCTGACCAGCCAGCTGGTCCTGCTGTTCCTGTACCTGGGGGTGATCGGGCTCTACCACGCGATCGACGATCGCCGCACCGCCGCGCGCGCCGCGGGCCTGCTGGCGCTGGTGGGCGTGGTGATGCTGCCGATCATCCGTTACTCGGTGGTGTGGTGGAACTCGCTGCACCAGGGCCAGACCATCCGCGTGTTCGGCGAATCCTCGATGGACGCCAGCATGATCCCGCCGCTGGTCTGGATGCTGGTCGGCACCAAGTTGTGGTTCGCCGGCTCGCTGCTCGCCCGCGCCCGCGCCGACAACCTGCAGCGCGAAGCCGGCAAGGACTGGGTGCGCCGCGCGTCGGGAGCCGGGGCATGAGCTACAGCGGGTACGTCGCCGCTGCCTATGCGGTGTTCGCCCTGATGCTGGCGTGGGACTGGATCGCCCCGCGCCTGGCGATCGCCCGCCAGCAGCGCGCCGCGCGCCGGCTGGCCGCACGCAGGGCCGCGCGCCCCGCCCCCGATGCAACCCCCAAGGAGCTTGGCCGATGAATCCCACCCGCCGCCGTCGCCTCTGGCTGGTGCTTGGCCTGGTCGCCGCCGCGGCGCTGGTCGCGGTGCTGGTGACCGCGGCGCTGCAACGCAACGTCGCCTACCTGTTCACCCCGGCCGAAGTGCTGGACGGCCGCGCCGGCGCCGACGTCGCCTCTGGCGCCACCCGCTTCCGCCTTGGCGGGATGGTGGCCAAGGGCTCGTTCGAGCGCCCCCAGGGCTCGATGGAGGCGCGCTTCCAGGTCAGCGACGGCGACGCCCTGCTGCCCGTGGTCTACACCGGCATCCTCCCGGACCTGTTCCGCGAGAGCCAGTCGGTGGTCGCCACCGGCCGCATGCGCGCCGACGGCACCTTCGTCGCCGACGAAGTCCTGGCCAAGCACGACGAAACCTACGTGCCCAAGGAAGTGGCCGACAAGATGGGCCTGGCGCACGAGAAGCACAACGTCGAGGTCCCCGCGCCGACCGCCACCGGGGCCGCGCGCTAGTGGTTCCGGAGATCGGACAGGCCGCGCTGGGTCTGGCGCTGGTGTTCGCCCTGCTGCAGAGCGTCGCCGGGCTGGCCGGCGCGGAGCGCGGCGACAGCGCGTGGATGCGGGTGGCGCGCCCATCTGCCTACGCGCAACTGGCGCTGGTCGCGATCGCCTACGCGGCGCTGACCAACGCCTTCGTGCAGCAGGATTTCTCGGTGGCGTACGTCGCCAACCATTCCAACACGCTGCTGCCGCTGGCCTATCGCTACATGGCGGTCTGGGGCTCGCACGAGGGCTCGCTGCTGCTGTGGGTGCTGATGCTGGCGATCTGGAATGGCGCGGTGGCGCGCTTCTCCGGCCAGCTGCCGGAAACGGTGTCGGCGCGGGTGCTCGGCGTGATCGGGCTGGTGGCGATCGGCTTCCTGTCGTTCCTGATCTTCACCTCCAATCCGTTCGAGCGGCTGCTGCCGGCGCCGCTCGAGGGCCATGACCTCAACCCGCTGCTGCAGGACCGCGGGATGTCGGTGCATCCGCCGATGCTCTACGTCGGCTACATCGGCTTCGTGGTGCCGTTCGCGTTCGCCATCGCGGGCCTGCTTGACGGCCGCATCGACAACCGCTGGCTGCGCTGGACGCGGCCATGGACCAACATCGCCTGGGCGTTCCTGACCATCGGCATCTTCCTCGGCTCATGGTGGGCCTACTACGAACTGGGCTGGGGCGGCTGGTGGTTCTGGGATCCGGTGGAGAACGCCAGCTTCATGCCATGGCTGGTGGGCGCGGCGCTGATCCACTCGCAGGCCGCCACCGAGAAGCGCGGCAGCTTCAACAGCTGGACGCTGCTGCTGGCCATCGCCACCTTCTCGCTGTCGCTGCTGGGCGCGTTCCTGGTGCGCTCGGGCGTGCTGACCAGCGTGCACTCATTCGCAGCCGATCCCGCGCGCGGGCTCTTCATCCTGGTCTTCCTGACCATCGTCATTGGTGGCTCGCTGCTGCTGTACGTGCTGCGCGCGCCCAAGCTCGAGGACGGCAAGCCGTTCTCGGCGGCCTCGCGCGAGACGCTGCTGCTGGTCAACAACCTGCTGCTGGCATCGGCGTGCGCGATGGTGCTGTTCGGCACGCTGTATCCGCTGCTCGCGGATGCGCTGGGGCTGGGCAAGGTCTCGGTCGGGCCGCCCTACTTCGGCACCCTGTTCATCGTGCTGATGGCGCCGCTGGTGCTGCTGGTGCCGTTCGGCCCGCTCACGCGCTGGCAGCGCGAGCAGGTCTCGCAGCCGGTGGCGATGCTGCTGCCGTGGCTGGCGTTTTCGCTGGCGGCGGGCGTGGTGGCCTACTTCCTTGCGCCGCAGGGCCCGCTGAAGACCGCCGCCGGCATCGCGGGGGCGGCATGGGTGGCGACCGGCACGCTGCGCTTCGTGTGGACGCGACTGCGCGCCAAGGGCCGCAGCTTCACGCCGGAGATGGCCGGCATGGTGCTGGGGCACCTTGGCATCGCGGTATTCCTGGTGGGCGCGCTGCTGATCGAGGCGCAGCAGTCGCACCGCGAGGTGGCGATGGAGCCGGGGCAGCAGGTCGAGCTGGGTCGCTACGCCTTCCGGTTCGATGGCGTGCAGCGCGTGCAGGGCCCCAACTACTCCGCCGACCGTGGGCTGGTGCAGGTGTTCCGCGATGGCCAGCCGCTGGTGCTGCTGCACCCGGAAAAGCGCGCGTACGCCAGCGGCGGCCAGGTCATGACCGACGCCGGCATCCACGCAGGGGTGACCGCCGACATCCTCGCCGCGCTGGGCGACCCGTTGGGCGGCGAGGCGTGGGCGGTGCGCGTGCACGTCAAGCCGTTCGTGCGCTGGGTCTGGGCGGGCGCGCTGCTGATGGCGCTGGGCGGCTTCGTCGCCGCCGCCGACCGCCGCTTCCGCAAGCCGGTGGGAGCGCCGCGATGAAGGCCCGCGCGTGGCTCATTGGCGGCGTCTTCCTGGCGCTGGTCGGCCTGCTGTTCTACGGCGTGCTGGTGTCCGACCGCCCCGACCGCGAATCCCTGCCCTCGCCGCTGATCGGCAAGCCGGCCCCCGAGTTCTCGCTGCCGGTTCTGCACGATGCCAGCTACCGGGTCGGCAGCGCCAACCTGCGCGGCCAGCCGTACCTGCTGAATGTCTGGGGCAGCTGGTGCCCGGCCTGCCGCGACGAGCACCCGGTGCTGGAGCGCTACGCGCAGACCAAGCGCATCCGCGTGGTCGGCTACAACTGGAAGGACGAGCCCGCGGACGCCCTGCGCTGGCTGGAGCGCTTCGGCAACCCGTACTTCGTGGTAATCACCGACTACGAAGGCGGCACCGCCATCGAATGGGGCATCTATGGCGCGCCGGAAACCTTCCTGGTCGATGCCAATGGCATCGTGCGCTGGAAGCACGTCGGGCCATTGACAGACGCCATCGTCGATGACGTCCTCGCGCCGCAGGTCGAGGCGATGATTGCCGCTGCCGGGGCCGGACAATGAGCGCGCACATGCGTTCATTCGTCTTGGGCGCACTGCTCTCGATCCTCGCGGCGATGGCGTTCGCGCCGGTCGCGGCGCAGGCGGTGCGCAACGCAGCGCCGCTCGAGTTCCGCGACGCCGCCGAAGAGCAGCGCTTCCACGACCTCACCGTGGAACTGCGCTGCGTGATGTGCCAGAACCAGTCGCTGGCGGACTCCGACGCGCCCATCGCGCACGACCTGCGCCAGGAAGTGTTCAAGCTCATGCGCGAGGGCCGCAGCGACGCCGAGATCAAGACCTTCCTGGTCGAGCGCTACGGCGAGTTCGTGCTCTACCGTCCACGCTTCGGCGGCGGCACCCTGCTGCTGTGGCTCGGGCCCGTGCTCGTTCTGCTGGGCGGCATCGCCGTGGTCGCGGTGGTCGTGCGGCGCCGCGCGTCCGCCAACCGGGCGGCGCCCGATCCGCTGGATGAAGGCCAGGAGTGGTGATGACGCCCGTGTTCCTGCTCGCGTTCCTGTTCGCCGCCTTGGCGGTCACCGCGCTGGTGATTGCCCCGCTGCGCCGAAATCGCCCACGCACGTGGCTGGTCGCGCTGGCTGTAGTGCCGTTGCTGGGGATCGCGATGTACCAGCTGCTTGGAAACCCCGCCGCGCTGGATCCGGAGAATCGGAAAGCCGCCAGCGCCACCGAATCCGGCGATGGCCGCGTCGATCCGCAGCAGCTCGCGGCGGCGATGGCGGAGCTGCGCACCGAGCTCGAGCGCAACCCCAACCAGCCGGAGGGCTGGGCGCTGCTGGCCCGCTCGCTGGTCGTGCAAGGCGACCTTGCCGGTGCACGCGATGCGTGGGCGATGGCAGCCGACCTGCAACCGGACGATCCCAACATCCTCACCGAGGCCGCGCAGGCCCGCGCCCAGGCCCATCCCTCGCGCCTGTTCGACGACAAGGCGGTGGCGATGCTGGAGCACGCCGTCGACCGCCAGCCGCAGCACCAGCGCGCGCGCTGGTTCCTCGGCATCGCCCAGCGCCAGGCCGGACGCAATGCCGAGGCCGCCGCGACATGGGAGCCGCTGCTGGCGCAAGTCGATGGCGCCACCCGCGATAGCCTGCGCAAGGAGATTGACGCCGCGCGCGCCGAGGCTGGCCTGCCGGCCCTGCCCGTGGCCGCGCAGGCGCCGGCAAGCGCGGGGGGTGCGAAGCTCGCGGTCAAGCTGACCGTGACGCCCACGCTGCGGGTGGATCCCGACGCGGTGGTCTTCATCACCGCGCGCGCGGTCGACGGCCCGCCGATCCCGGTCGCGGTAGAACGCCACCGCCTTGCCGACCTGCCGGCGTCGGTCACCCTTGACGACGATGACAGCCTGATGCCCACCTCCCGCCTCTCGCAGATGGCGGAAGTGCTGGTGCAGGCGCGGATTTCGGCCAGCGGCAGCGCCGATCGCAACGCGGAGGACATCGAATCGCCGTCGGTGCGCGTGACCCTGCCGCACGACGCGACGGTCGAACTGGTGCTGGGCGGCCCCTGACCGGCGCGCCGCGATTGGCCCGCCCGCTACACTTCGCGGCATGACCGAATTCATCCCGCCCGGCACCCGCTGGTGCGACCTGCCTTCGCCGTTCCCGATGAAGCGTGGCGGTGCGCTGCACGGTGCACGCATGGCCTACGAGACCTGGGGACGGCTCGACGCCCACGGCGGTAACGCGATCCTGATCCTCACCGGCCTGTCGCCCGACGCGCACGCCGCGGCCAACCCGGGCAACCCGGCGCCGGGCTGGTGGGAATGGATGCTTGGCCCGGGCAAGCCGATCGACACCGACCGCTGGTTCGTGGTCTGCGCCAACGCGTTGGGCAGCTGCAAGGGCAGCACCGGCCCGGCGTCGACCGACCCCGCCACCGACCTTCCCTATCGCCTCGCCTTCCCCGACCTGTCGATCGAGGACGGCGCCGACGCCGCGGCCGCGGTCGTGCGGAACCTGGGACTCCGGCAGCTGGCCTGCGTGATCGGCAACTCGATGGGCGGGATGACCGCGCTGTCGCTGCTGCAGCGCCACCCCGGGATCGCGCGCAGCCACATCAACATCTCCGGGGCGGCGCGCGCGCTGCCGTTCTCGATCGCGATCCGCTCGCTGCAACGCGAGGCGATCCGCCTTGATCCGCTTTGGAACAACGGCCAGTACACCGAGGATGCCTATCCCGAATCCGGCATGCGCATGGCGCGCAAGCTCGGGGTGATCACCTATCGCTCCGCGCTGGAATGGGACGGCCGTTTCGGGCGGGTGCGGCTCGATTCCGACCGCCGCAACGACGAGGATCCGTTCGGGCTCGAGTTCGAGGTGGAGAGCTACCTGGAGGCGCACGCGCGGCGCTTCGTGCGGCGCTTCGACCCCAACTGTTACCTCTACCTCAGCCGCTCGATGGACTGGTTCGACATCGGCGAGGCGTTGCACGTCGACACCATGGCCGGCCTGGCGTCGATCCAGATCGAGGAAGCCCTGTCCATCGGCGTGCACACCGACATCCTGTTCCCGCTGCAGCAGCAGCGCGAGATTGCCGAAGGGCTGCGCGCCGGCAGCTGCGAGGCCCGCTTCCTGCCCCTGGAGTCGCCGCAGGGGCATGACGCCTTCCTGGTCGACGAGGCCCGCTTCGGCCCACCCGTCGCGGAGTTCCTTGGCGCGCGCGCACGGGGCCGCCGCGCGGCGTGACCCGCGCGGGTCTTGTACACTCGGGCGCATGACGACGCCCGCCACCGACGCTTTCGCGCCCGTCGACTTCCCCGGTCGCGACCGCTTGGTGCAGGGCGTCGAGGCGGCGCTGGCAGCCGGTGACCAGCACGCCGTGACCGCGGCGCTGCGGCAGACCCTGTGCGCGCTGATCCGCGACCCCGCGGTGCAACTGCCCGCGTGCGTGCGTGCGCCGGTCGCCGACCACTACGCGCGGCGCGAGCTGTTCCGCTGCCCGACCCATGGCTACAGCGTGGTGGCGATGACGTGGGGTCCCGGCCAGGGAACTCCGCTGCATGACCATTCCGGATTGTGGTGCGTGGAAGGCGTGTGGCTGGGTGAACTGGAGATCACCCAGTACGAGCTGCTGGAACAGTCGGGCGACCGCTTCCGCTTCCGCGCTGCCGGCGGCATCCACGCTGGGCCGGGCAGCGCCGGCAGCCTGATCCCGCCGCACGAGTTCCACACCATCCGCAACGCCAGCAACGACGCCATCGCGATTTCGCTGCACATCTACCAGGCGGAGATGGCCTGCTGCGCGCGTTTCCACCCGCAAGCCGGCGAGTGGTTCGTGCGCGAAGCCGCCACCCTCGCCACCGACGAGGCCGCCTGAGCCACCGCCTCCGCTATACTGCGCGTCCGCGCCGGAATGGCGGAATCGGTAGACGCAGCGGACTCAAAATCCGCCGCCCTTAAAAGCGTGTGGGTTCGAGTCCCACTTCCGGCACCAGCCCGCCCCCAAGGCGGGTTTTTCGTGTCTGGCGGCGAATCCCGGATACAGAAAGACCCGGTCTCGCGGGCTTCGAACCTGGAGGGGACCGGGTCTTGCGTCGGGGCGATTCTTCGGCCGTTGTGCACGGGCGTCGAAGTTGTTCCCCGACGATTGGAGACTACGCCCACCGATGTTAGGAAACAGGCAAGGCCGCCCTGTTCAGGCGACCGTTCGTCGGACACGCGTGGTCACGCGGCCGACCACGGCCACCAGCCGCGCCCAGTTTGCGCGTAGCGATCCGCCGCGCGCTCGAACCGGTTGCGCACGCTGACCCCGCCGCTGAGCAGGTACAACGGCAGGAACAGCGCCCCCAGCACCATGTACTGGAACACGTGTGCGCGCTCGTGGTCGGCCAGCAGGATCCAGGGCTCCTCGCCATGTCCCGCCCGGTGCGCGTAGGTGATGCACTGCGAGTCCAGGCTTTCCCCGGTGTGCAGGATCACGTTGCCCAAGGTCAGCGCGCCGCCCGGCCCCCACGGCACGCGATGGAACACGATCGCAAGGTCACGCGCGCTGGCATGCACGTGCGCACCGAACGCCAGGCTCAGGACCCCGACGAACAGCCCGAGCACGGTGTTCGGCAGCGTCCAGGCCGCCCCGAGCACCTGCAGGGCCCGCAATACCCAACGCGGCATGGCGCGCGTCAGCGCTGAGAAAGCCAGCCGTGGATCGTGTCCGGCACTTCCTTCTGCGCGCGCCCGGAGACGTAGATGCCGATGTGCCCGCCGCGGAACGACAACTCGGTGTAGTCGTCGGTCCCGACCAGATCGCGCAGCGCGCGCGACGCATCCGGCGGCACCAGGTGGTCCTGCTCGGCGTAGATGTTCAGCACCGGCATCTCGACCAACCCCAGGTGCACCTCCTCGTCGCCGACCCTGGCGCCACCGGCGACCAGGCGGTTGCCCTGGAAGAACTGGGTGGTGAACTCGCGGAACGCCTCGCCCGCCTGGTCCGGCGAATCGAAGATCCACTTCTCCATGCGCAGGAAGTCCTCCATCGCCTTGCGGTCGTCGAGGATGTCGACCATGCCCACGTACTTCTGCGCGAACAGCCGCCACGGCTTCAGCATCAGGTAGGTGACGTTCATCATGTCCGCCGGAATGTTGCCCAGCGTGTCCACCATCAGGTCGACGTCGATCTCACGGGTCCAGTTGGACAGCATGTTGTCGTCGGTGTGGAAGTCGACCGGGGTCACCATCGTGATCAGGTTGCGCACCTTGCGCGGATGCAGCGCCGCGTAGCAAAGCGAGAACACGCCGCCCTGGCAGATGCCGAGCAGGTTGACCGCTGGCAGCCCAAGCGCCTTGCGCAGGTGGTCCACCGCGCCGCCGATGTAACGCTCGATGTAGTCCTCGAGGGTGAGGAACCGGTCCGAGCGGTCCGGGTAGCCCCAGTCGATGATGTAGACGTCCTCGCCGCGCGCCAGCAGGTTCTTCACCAGCGAACGGTCTTCCTGCAGGTCGACCATGTACGGGCGGTTGACCAGTGCATAGCAGACCAGGATCGGCACCGCGGCGGTGGGCTTGGCGTCGCCACGGAAGCGGTACAGCACCACCTTGCCGTCGCGCCAGACTTCCTCGCGCGTGGTCACGCCGAAGTCGACGTCGTCGAGCTGGCGCAGGGTGTCGATGCCGGCGGCGAGCTTGCGGCGCAGTTCTCCCGCCTCGAGTGCCAGCGATTCCGGGGAGAGGTGCAATGGACCGTGCATGTCAGCGCTTCCTGGGGGATGGCGTGCGCGCGGTCTTGCCGGCCGCCGTGCGCGCCGGCTTGGCGGAAGGCCGGGCGACCGCCTTGGCCGCCGGCTTCCCGGCCTTCGCGGGCGCCGCCTTTTTCGCCGGCTTGCGCGCCGCGGAAGCCTTGGGTGCTGCGGCTGCCTTTGCAGGCGCCCGGCGCGCGGGTGGCTCCGCTTCGGCGGCCTGCTCGGCCTGCCGCCGCATGCGCCACAGCTGGCGGTCCAGTTCGGCGAGCTTGCGGTGCGCGCCATCGAGCTCGGCGCGGCCCGGCAGCCCCATCGCGCTGGCGGCCTGCTCGACGATCGCCTGCTGGCTGCCGCGCAGCTGCATCTGCGCGTTCAGCAGCTCGCCATAGGCATGGCGGTAGTCGGTGGACAGCGCGATCTTCGCGTAGGCCTCTTCCGCCGCTTCGATCCACAGGTCGAACAGTGCGCGCACGCTGGTGAGCTGGCGCCCGGGTTCTTCGCGCTGCGCAAGCCTCGCCTCGAAGCGGGCATAGGCGTCCTGCCCGGCGGCGGCCATCAGCTGGTTATAGCGGGCCAGGGCGTCCGCCAGACGCAGCTGCGCCTTGCCGAACTCCTGCCAGCGTTCCTGGTGTTCGCGGGTGAAGCCGAACGTCGGCAGGTTCAGCAGTTCGGTGGCCTGGTGCCGCGCGCCCTGCAGCCAGTCGTGGGTCGCACCCTGCCATTGGCCCAGCGGCAACATCCCCGGGCCGTCCATGCCGTTGAGCAGGTCGGCGAAGGGGTTGCCGCCGGCGCCCAGCGCCGTGCGCCAGGCCGCGGCGATGTCCTGCGCCGAATGCTCGCGTCCAGCGAACTGCGCCGCCACCTGCTGCATCCGCGCGAACCAGGCCTTGCCCTGGCGGTTGAAGTTCTCCAGCACGGCGTCGACGGCCGGTGGCCCACCCGTCGCGCTGCGCATCCACGCATCCATCGCATCGCGGTAGCCATCGGAGGCAGGCATCGCGCCAGCGCCGGCGCTACGCATCGCATCGCCCCACATGCCCCAGTAGCGGCGCGCGAGTGCCTCGAAATCGCCCGTATCGATCGTGTCAGCCATGCGTCCTCCGTTGCTGCCTCCATGCTAGCAACCGACCCATGACGATGCCACGTCAGCGGACGCTGGTCAGGGTTTGGGGATGCGCAGGGTCTTGCTGATCATCAGCGATCCGGACAGGGCGTACACCAGCACCAGCGGATGCAGCTGCCACGGCCCGAGCTGCACCATGCCAAGCCACAGGTCCGCGCCGATCGCGCCGGTGGCCGCCGCGATCGCCAGCATGAACACGATCAGCACGCTGGTGGGAATCGGCGTGCCTTCGAAATAGCGCACCTTGCCTTCGTCGCCGGCCAGCTGTTCGGCGGTCACGTTGTAGCGCGCCAGCCGCGACACCCCGCAGCCGACGAAATAGCTCAGCACCACCCAGTCCCAGCCGCCCTGCATGCCGCAGGCGTAGCCGAGCGCGGCCGGGGCCACGCCGAAACTGATGACATCGGCCAGCGAGTCCAGCTCGCGGCCCAAGGTCGAGGCCACCTTGCGCCAGCGTGCAATGCGGCCGTCGAGCGCGTCGAACACGAAGGCCAGGGGGATCAGTGCCATCCCGACCATCAGGTCGCGCACCACGCCCTCCTGCAGGAAGCGCATCGCCGCGAAGATCGCGCCGGTGCCGCAGAACGCATTGGCGAGGGTGAACCAGTCGGCGAGATGGAAGTCCCGCAGCATCGAGAAGTGGCGTTGTTTCATCGGCACAGCCTGCCAAAGCGGGCGTGAAGCCGGCAAGACCTCAGCGCGGGATCCCCAGATGGCCCGCGTTCAACGGCTGCCCGGAGCGCGGCGTGGTGGCGATCACCGCATCCGCCGGCATCGCCGCCTTGCCATCCAGGTGCGCCTCCACCCGGTCCAGCGCGGCGTAGACGTACGGCAGCAGCGGCAGGTACGCGGCGGCGTACTGCGGGAAGCCGAGGAAGGCGTCGAAATGCTGGCTGTTGCGGACCTGCCACAAGCGCACGTCGCGGCCGGCTGCCTTGGCGGCCGCCACGTACGGCGCGCTGCTGAAGGCCATCGGCACCAACCCGTCCGCAGTCCCGTGCACCACGACGACCGGCAATCCGGCACGCGGCGCACTTGCCCGGGTGGCGTCGACGCCTTCGCGCACGCGCCGCGCATCCGCGCCATCGCCGGTCCACAGCGCGCGCAGGCAGCGAAGCCCGGTCAGCCCGAGGTCCGCCGCCGGCTGCGGATCGACAATGCCCACACCGGCACCCGGCGGGATCCCGCTGGCGTCGGACCCCCACGCGGCGCGCTCGGCCGCGGTGGCGGCGCGGGCGAGGCCATCGCTGCCCATCGCCGCGTAGCGGTAGCCGCAGGGATGCGCATCGTGGGGATAGCGGCCATAGGCCGATGCATAGCCCACGCCCACCGCGCGCCAGAGGTCGAAGCCGACGCTGATCGCGCCTGCGCGCAGGGCCTCGTCGGTCCAGCCGCCCGCCCGCAGCCTGGCCAGCGCGTCCTGCCGCCACGCCTCGGGGGTGGCGCCCTGCAGCGCGCCGGTGGCGGCCAGCGCCGCGCAACGGGCCTCGCTGCCCGGCATCGCGGGAATCCCGAGCGCGGTCAGTGCGCATGGCATCAGCAGCGCCGCTTCGGTGGTGTAGTCGTACAGGCTGCGCGCGCCATGGCCCGCGACCAGCACGTTGGGCTCGCCGGCCACCACCGCATCCAGCCAGTCGCCCTCGAGCTCCGCCGCGCGCAGGACCGCGCCGCCGCCATTGGAAATGCCGACCGCGATCACGCGGGTGTTGTCGAAAGTGAAAGGCGCCTGCTGCGGCAGCTGGGCGTTCAGCGTGGCCAGCGCGAACTGCGCGGCCTGCTGGACGTGCTTGCCCCAGTCCGCTTCCGGGTTGTCCTGCGAATGCGCGTGCTTGAAGGCGACACCGCTGCCGGCGGCCGGCGACGGAACGAACGCGAGGCCAGACTCGCTGCCCGCCACCGCCCCATCGGCGGCGATTCCCTTCCGCGCATCCAGGTCGAAGTAATCGGTGCCTGCGCCCTTGTCGGTGTAGGCGACCGCGCAGCCGCGCGGCAGGCCCCATGCGCCGGCGACCGCAATCGCGCCATAGATCCCGCGCGAACCCGAGGACGCGGCCACCACGACGCAGCGCTTGCCGGCGTCGAAGCCGTCGGGCAGCTGCACCAGCACCCGATGCGACTGGCGCGCGCCCGCGACGGTGGCAAAGGCGCTGAACTCGCGGCCGGGCACCGCGGCGACGCTGCCATAGAGATCGCCATAGCCGCCGCCGGGCGCGAGGTCGGCGATGCCGCGCCAGTTGGCCCACAGCGCGCGCCGACGGATCTCCGCGAGGGTGGGCTGCGCCGGATCAACGAACGTCGGCGGCGCCATCGCGCGCAGTCCTGCCAAGCCGAGGCCGGCGGTCAGCAGGTCGTCATTGCCGCGGTGCTCGCTGGCGCGCTGGGCGCTGAACATGGCGGCGTCCCCTTGCTGGGCAGGCGTGGACGCGCAGCCTGCCGCAAGCGCGGCAAGCGTTGCAATGACGGCGGCGGAGGCGCAATGAAGGACGATGTTCATGCGCCGACGATAACCGCCGGGCGCCGCGCCCGCATCGTACCTTCGTACCACGCGGGGGACGCCGAAAATGCGCGGCCGGCCTGCTAGCGTATGCGGGTTGCCTGCAGACACGGACCACGCATGAACGATCGTTTCCTGGAAGGCCGCACCGCACTGGTGACCGGCAGTACCTCCGGCATCGGGCTGGCCATTGCCGGCGCACTGGCGGCTGCCGGCGCGCGGGTGGCGGTGAACGGACTCGGGACGGCGGAGCAGATCGCGGCCGCCATTGCCGAGGTGGATGCGGCCGGCAGCGGCGGCAGCCGCCACTTCGATGCCGACCTGCGCGACCCGGAGGCCATCGCGGCAATGATGGGCCAGCTCGCCGACTGGTCAGGCGGCGGCGTCGACGTCCTGGTCAACAACGCCGGCATCCAGCACGCGGTGCCGCTGCACGAGATGCCGGTGCAGAAGTGGAACGACATCATCGCCATCAACCTGTCCTCGGCCTTCCACACGATGCGCGCGGCGATGCCGGCGATGGCGGCGCGCGGTTACGGGCGGGTGGTCAACGTCGCTTCGGTGCACGGCCTGGTCGCGTCGAGGGACAAGGCCCCCTACGTGGCGAGCAAGCACGGCATCGTCGGCCTGAGCAAGGTCGCGGCGCTGGAGTACGCGGCGCAGGGCTCGCGCGATGCCGGCGGGATCACGGTCAACTGCATCTGCCCCGGCTGGGTGGAGACGCCGCTGATCGAGCCGCAAATCGAGGCGCGCCGCAATGGCGGCTCGCGCGATGACGGGGTGCGCGCCCTGCTGGCGGAAAAGCAGCCCAGCCTGCGGATGACGCTGCCGCAGGAGATCGGCGCGCTGGCGGTGTTCCTGTGCCGGCGCGAGGCGCACAACATCACCGGCGCGTCGTTGCCGGTGGATGGCGGCTGGACGGCGCAGTAAGCCCGCGATGACTTCGATCCTCGTTGCCGACGATCACCCGCTGTTCCGCGCCGCGTTGCGGCAGGCGGCGCGCGAGGCGCTGGGCGAGGTGGAACTGTTCGAGACCGGCAGCCTGGAGGGCGTGCTGCAGACGCTCGATGCGCAGCCGCAGGTCGACCTGGTGCTGCTGGACCTGCACATGCCAGGCAACCACGGACTGGCGGGGCTGGCCGCGGTGCGCGCGCAATACCCCGGGGTCGCGGTGGTGGTGGTGTCGGCCAACGACGATCCCCGCGTGGTGCGCCGCGCGCTGGACCATGGCGCCGCCGGCTACCTGCCCAAGAGCGCGGGCCTGGACGAGCTGCGCGATGCGATCCGCAGCGTGCTCGCGTGCGAAACCTGGCTGCCGCCGGCGCTGCGCGCGAGTGTCTCGCGCGCGCAGAGCTCGCCGCACGACGCCGAGTTGGCGGCGCGCCTGGCCAGCCTGTCGCCGCAGCAATTCCGGGTGTTGGCGCTGGTGGCGGAGGGCCTGCTCAACAAGCAGATCGCAGACCGCCTCGACGTGCAGGAGCGCACGGTGAAGGCGCACCTCACCGCGATCTTCGAGCGCCTCGGCGTGCGCAACCGCACCCAGGCAGGCGTGGTCCTGCGCGAGCTGGAACTCACCGACCCCGCGCGCCAGCTCGAGGGCTGACGCTCGCGCTCACATCGTCGCGGTGTCGATCACGAAGCGGTACTTGACGTCGCTGCGCAGCATGCGCTCGTAGGCCGCGTCGATGTCGCGCGCATCGATCATCTCGATGTCCGCCACGATCCCGTGCTGCGCGCAGAAATCCAGCATTTCCTGGGTCTCGGCGATGCCGCCGATCAGCGAGCCCGCGATCGCGCGGCGCTTGAAGATCAGGTTGCCGATGTTGGGCACGGGGTGCGGATGCTCCGGCACGCCAACCAGTACCAGGGTTCCATCGCGCTTGAGCAGCGAGGTGTAGGCATCGAGGTCGTGGCTGGCCGCCACCGTGTCGAGGATCAGGTCGAAGCTGCCGCGATGCGCCTTCATCTGCGCCGGGTCGCGCGAGATGACCACCTCGTCCGCGCCCAGGTCATGCGCGTCCTGCCGCTTGCCCTCGCTGGTGGTGAACGCGACCACGTGCGCCCCCATCGCATGCGCGATCTTGACGCCCATGTGGCCCAGCCCGCCGATGCCGACGACGCCGACCTTCTTGCCCGGGCCCGCCTGCCAGTGCCGCAGTGGCGAGTAGGTGGTGATGCCCGCGCACAGCAGTGGCGCCACCGCGGCCAGCTGACCTTCCGGGTGGTGGATGCGCAGGACAAAATCGCGGTCGACAACGATCCGCTGCGAATAACCGCCCAGGGTGTGCCCGGGCGCGTCCGGCGTCGGTCCGTTGTAGGTGCCGACCATGCCGCGCTCGCAATACTGCTCGAGGCCCTCGTAGCAGGAGCCGCACGCCTTGCAGCTGCCGACCATGCAGCCGACCCCGACCAAGTCGCCGACGTGGAAGCCGCCGGCATCGCCACCCACGGCGCTCACCCGGCCGACGATCTCGTGTCCCGGCACGCACGGGAACAAGGTGCCGGCCCACTCCGAACGCACGGTGTGCAGGTCCGAATGGCAGACGCCGCAGAAGGCGATCTCGATCTGCACGTCACGCGGGCCGGGCGACCGGCGCTGGATCGCCATGGCCTGCAGCGGCTGGTCGGCGGCCTCGGCGCCGTAGGCTTTCGTCGTCATCGTCCACTCCTCCGGTCGGATGCGATGATTATGCGCCCGCGCTCAACCCACGCCGCGCGCCGCCAGCAACCGGTCCAGCACCGACTTGAGCGCCAGAGGGCGCAGCGGCTTGACCAGGAGCGGAAGCCCCGCCTCCTGCGCCGCCACCCGCACCGCGCCGGTCTGGTCCGCGCTGAGGATCAGGCAGGGAGCGGCCCCGAAGTCATCGCCCAGGCGCCGATACAGCAAGACCCCGTCGTCGCCGTCGTCAAGGTGGTAATCGAATACCCACAGGCCCGCCGGCTCTCGCTGCAGGGCGGCGCGGGCACCGGCATCGCCGGCAACCGCCTCCACCTCGCAGCCCCAGCCGCGCAGTACGCTGGCCAGCGCCTCGCGCGCGGCGGCCTCGTTGTCGACCACCAGCACCCGCATGCCGGAAAGGCCGCGCGGCAGGGGCCGTGGGGCGATCGCATCCGGCGCGCGCGCCAGGGCGACGGAGAAGCGGCTGCCGCGCCCGGGCGAGGAGGCAAGACCGATCGTGGAACCCAGCAGTTCGGCGATGCGTGAGGCGATCGAAAGCCCCAGTCCCAGCCCCTGCCCGGGCGCATCGTCGCCACGACGGAACTCCTCGAAGATCGCGTCGCGCTGGCCGGGATCGATGCCGGGACCGGTGTCGTGCACCTCGATCCGCACGCGGCCGTCCTCGCGCCGCACGCCTAGCAGCACGTCGCCGCTGGGCGTGTAGCGCAACGCATTGGCGAGGAAGTTCTGCAGCACCCGCCGCAACAGCTGCGGATCGCTGTGGACCCACGCGCGGGTGGGGACGAAGCGCAGGCGAAGACCGCGCTCACGGGCCATGGCCCGGAACTGCGCCACCAGCGGGTCCAGCACCTCGGCCAGCGGGAATGCGCGCGGTTCCGGCACGAGGCCTCCCGCCTCCAGCCGCGACATGTCCAGCAGCGTGGACAGCAGGTCGGTGGTGACATCCAGCGCACCCCCGATCTGGTCGGCCAGCGCACGCTGCTCGCCGGCACTGCGCTGCTGCAGGGCATCGGCGAACAGGTGCGCGGCGTGCAGCGGCTGCAACAGGTCGTGCCCGATCGCGGCGAGGAAGCGGCTCTTGGCATCATTGGCGCGCTCGGCCTCGTGCTTGGCCGCCTGCAGCATCGCGGTGCGCTCGCCCACGCGCAGCTCCAGGGTCTCGTTGACGCGCTTGAGGCCAGCTTCCGCCTGCCGGAACGCGGTGACGTCGGTGAAGGTGGCGACGAACCCGCCGCCCGGCATCGGGTTGCCGCGGATCTCGACGATGCTGCCATCGGGGAACACGCGCTCGGACAGGTGCGGCGTGCCGGCCCGCATGTGCGCCAGCCGGCGTTGCAGCGCCGCCTCGGCGTCGGCGTTGCCGTCGATTTCCCGCAGCGCCCACAGCGCGGCTTCCGCGATCGGCATCCCCACCCGCAGCAGGCCGCGCGGATAGCCGAAGATCTCGGCATAGCGGCTGTTCCAGGCCACTAGGCGCAGGTCGCCGTCGACCACGCTGATCCCCTGGGTCATGTTCTCCATCGCCGCCTCCAGCAGGCGCTGGTTGAACCGCAGGTCCTCGCTGGCTTCGCCGACGATCGCGGCCACCGTGTCGAGGTCCGCGCCGCGCCGGTCGGCCCCTTGCGGCGCCTCTTCTGCGGCCTCGCGCCGGGCCGCATCCAGCAGCAGCCGCGCCGAGGCGCTGCCGAGGATGGCCGCCAGTTCGTGCTCCAGCCGCGATTCCACCGCCTGCGGCACCGGACCCGTTGCCGGTGCGTGCCGCAGCAATTCGTCCACTCGCTGCGCCGGCAGGAAGCGGCGCCCGGCGTTGCGCAGCGTGTGAAGGTCGGAGCCGCGCGCCTGCCGACGCCGCGGCGGGCTGTGCACCCCGGCCAGCAGCAAGGTCACGGCGGTGCCCACGAACAGGCTGACGCCGACCGCCCGCCCAAGCCGGCTCCAGCCGGTGAGGCCGAACAACGCTTCCGGCGCAAGCCACGACTGCCCGAACGGCCCCTGCTCCAACCACGCGGGTGCAGCGCCGGCGGCGGCGGCCAGCGTCGGCACCAGCATCACCCAGGCCCAGGCCGCGAACCCTGCCAGCACGCCCGCGGTCGCGGCGCGCGCCGGCGTCTGCGGTCGCCACACCGCGAATGCCAGCGCGGGCGCCAGCGTCGCCAGCGCCGAGAACGACACCCCGCCGACGTCGGCGAGGGCCGCATTGCTCCCGACCAGCCGGCTGTAGGCCCAGCCCAGCAGCATGATCGCGACGATCCCCACGCGCCGCAGCAGCAGCAGATCGCCGCTGCGATCCGCGCCCTGCCCGCGCGCCCACGCGCCACGCAACAGGCCCGGCGCGAACCAGTGGTTGCCGATCATCAGGCTGAGGGTGAGGGTGCCGACGATCACCATCCCGGTGGCGGCGCTGAGGCCGCCCAGGAAGACCAGCAGCGCCATTCCCTGGTGGCCCTGCGCCAGCGGCAACGCCAGCGCGTACATGTCCGAGGGCACGCTCTCGCCTAGCAGCGCCGCGCCCGCGCGGGCCAGCGGCAGGGTCGGTAATGCGATCAGCAGCAGGTACAACGGGAACTGCCAGCGCGCGGTACGCACGTCACGCTCGTCGCGGCACTCGACCACGCCGACGTGGAACTGGTGCGGCATCAGGAACATCGCCAGCGCGCCCAGGATCACCAGCGGCATGAAGCCGCCGGACGACGGCAGCGACGATCGCGCCGGCGCGGACGGCAGCTCGCCCAGCCCGAACCAGACGAAGGCGCCCAGCGCCAGCATCGCCAGCAACTTGAACACCGACTCGAACGCCATCGCCAGCACCAGCCCGCGGTTGTGCTCGGCGGCGCTTGCCCGGCGCGCGCCGAACAGGATCGCGAACAGGGCCATCGCCAGCGCCACGAACAGCGCGCCATCGCGCCAGAGCGGCAGCGCCGCGCCGGCATCGGCGGCGGGGCCGGCCGTCACCGTGCTGAAGCTCATGGTGATCGCCTGCAGCTGCAGCGCGATGTAGGGAATCAATCCAAGCACCGCCACAAGGGTGACGGTCGCGGCGAGCCACGCATCCTTGCCCAGCCGAGTCGCGATCAGGTCGGCCAGCGACGTCGCATTGGTCTCGCGCGCCAGCCGCACCAGCCGGACCATGAAGAACACGGCAAGTGCGTAGAACAGGATCGCGCCGATGAAGGTCGGCGGCAGTGGCCAGCCGTAGCGTGCGGCCTGGGTGACCGTGCCGTAAAACGTCCACGAGGTGCAGTGCACCGCCAGCGACAGCGCGTACACATGCCGCCAGTGCCGGGCCAGCACGCCGGGATGGCGCTCGGCGTACAGCCCGGTCCCGAACAGCACGCCCAGCCACAGTAGCGCGGCGGCGACGACGGCGGCGACGCTCAGCATGGCGCCGCTCTCAGGCATCTCCAGACCGCATCGTCGTGCTGCATTCGCCGGCGAGCATAACGCGACGGCGGACCGAAGCCCGCCGCCGATGCAACGCCTTGCAGGTGCCGCCGCTCAGAAGTTGTAGCGGACGGTCAGGCTGTACTGCCGCGGCGGGCCGTAGAAGCCGGTGTGCACGCCAAGCGCGGAGTACAGGTTGTAGCCGGTGGTGCGGTATTCCTTGTCGCCGAGGTTGCTGCCCTGCAGCGACACCGTCCACGCGTCGTTGGGGTTCCAGATCAGGCCCGCGCCGACCAGCCCATAGCCGTCCTGGGTGATGGGCGCCACCGAGGTCTTGAGCACCGGGTCGTACACGACCTCCGTCGTGGCCACCACGCGGCTCTGGTAGCTGTAACCCACTCGCGCGGTCAGGTTGCCGGCACCGCCCAGGTCCATGCGGTATTCGGCGTTCATCGCACCCGAGAACTCCGGCGCGTTGGTGAACTCCTGCTGGTCGGCGATGTTGAAGCCCTTGAACATGTAGGTGTCGAACTTCGCGTCCAGCCAGGCCAGGTTGCCCGACAGCGTGAAGCTGTCGGTCATCAGCCACTGGTATTCGGCCTCGATGCCGTTGACCGTGCCTTCGCCGGCGTTGGTGAAGTCACCGAAGAACGCCTTGGTGCCCTGCGCGGTGGTGTACTCGGTGAAGATCGAGAGCTGGATGTCCTTGTACTTGTTGTGGAACGCCGACAGGTTCAGGAACATGCGCTGGTCGAGCAGGCCCATCTTGGTGCCGACCTCGTAGCTGTCGACCTGCTCGTCCTGGAACGGGTCCGCCGAACGCGGCACCGCGGTGGCCTGCGCGCGGATGTTGTAGCCACCCGACTTGAAGCCGCGCGAGGCAAGCCCGTAGAGCATGATGTCGGGCGTGACCTGGTAGTCCAGCGAGATCTTCGGCGAGAGGTTCTTGAAGTTGATGGTCTTGTCGAACGCCGCCGCGACCACGCCGCTGGGACGAGTGAAGGTCGCATCGGTATAGCCGATGTTCTTGACTACCGCGTGCTTGTCCTCGTCGGTCCAGCGCGCGCCCACGCTCAGCGCCATGCGCTCGCTCAGGTCGTAGGTCCAATCGGCGTAGGCGGCGATGCTCTCGGTGTAGACCGTGCCCTGGGTGTCGCCGAAGCTCAGGTTGAAGAAGTTGTTCAGCACCTGCCCGCCAGCCTGGCCATCGAACGCGTACAGCCCGATCACGCCGCGCGCGCGGCCACCGCCGTCGTAGTTGGCCTGGACCTCGTGGCTCACCTGCTCGTCGCGGTAGAACGCCTTGACGTCGGCGATCTTGTCCTGGGTGGTGTCGAAGTCGATGTTGGTCTCGGTGTCGGACTCGCGCTTGGCCAGCACGTACTTGAAGGACCAGTCATCGTTCATGCGGTAGTTCGCGGTCATCGACGCGCCACCCAGGGTGGTGTCGTTGACGTTCGGCATGCTGTTGCGCACGTCGTAGCGGCTCGGCAGCGGCGGCTTGGGACCGGTGCCGCCCAGCGCCGGCACGGAGTTGAACGGGTTGGCCGCAAGCATCTTCGCGCCGCGCACGCCGGAGCGGTCGTCGACGTAATCGAACGCGAACTGCAGGTCGAAGCCATCGGTGACATAGGCGCCCAGGTTGGCGCGCACCGCGCGGATCTTCTTGTCGCTCACCTGCTCGCCGGTAACCAGGTTCTCGCCGAAGCCGTCCCGGTGCAGGTCGGCGACCGCGATGCGGCCGCGCAGGTGCTCGCTGCCGGCAAAGCCGCCGCCGATGGCCGCCTTGATGTCGCGCTGGCCGTAGTTGCCGACGGTCACCGAGCCGTAGCCGTTGAGGTCGGGGCGCAGCGCCTTGGAGATGTACTTGATCGCACCGCCAATGGTGTTCTTGCCGTACAGCGTGCCCTGCGGGCCGCGCAGCACCTCGATCCGCTCCACGTCGAACACGTCCAGCAGCGCGCCCTGCGGCCGCGCGATGTAGACGTCGTCCATGTAGATGCCCACGCCCGGGTCCACGCCCCACAGCGGGTCCGACTGGCCGACGCCGCGGATGTAGGCGGTCAGCGTGCTGCTGGAGCCACGCGCGGCGTAGATGGTGAGGTTGGGGACCTGCGCGTCGAGGTCGGACAGGTCCTCGATGTTGAGCTTGTCCAGCGCATCCGCGGTGAACGCGGTGACCGCGACCGGCACTTCCTGCAGGGTCTCCTCGCGCTTGCGGGCGGTGACCTTGACGGCGTCGAGGGTGGTCGCCCGCTGCTCGCTCGCCGGCGCCTCCTGCGCCAGTGCCGGCATCGTGCCCAACAGCGACAGCGCCAGGACGCCTTGGATCGCCGTACTCAACTGCTTGCGCTTCATTTTCCCTTCCTCCCGGGTAATCGTTGCGGTCGGGCGGACCCATGCCGCCGATGGCACGCACGGTAGTTGTTAAGGCCGCGTATCGGCATTGGACGTTCGGACAATGGGACGCCGCCAGCCATGCGCGGAGACTCCCAGCCCGACGAGGCAGCCCGGGGTGGCGCATGGATTTCCTGATCGTTCTGGGCGCGTTGTGCTTCCTGATGCTGGTCGCCTACCGCGGCTACAGCGTCATCCTGTTCGCGCCGGTGGCCGCGCTGGGCGCCGTGCTGCTGACCGACCCGCAACTGGTCGCGCCGATGTTCACCGGCCTGTTCATGGACAAGATGGTCGGCTTCCTGAAGCTCTACTTCCCGGTGTTCCTGCTGGGTGCGCTGTTCGGCAAGGTGATCGAGCTGTCCGGCTTCTCCAAGGCGATCGTGGCCGCCACCATCAAGGTCGTTGGCGCGCAACGGGCGATGCTGTCGATCGTGATTGTGTGCGCGCTGCTCACCTACGGCGGGGTCTCGCTGTTCGTGGTGGTGTTCGCGGTGTACCCGTTCGCCGCCGAACTGTTCCGCCAGAGCAACATCCCCAAGCGGCTGATCCCGGGCACCATCGCGCTGGGTGCGTTCACCTTCACCATGGACGCGCTGCCCGGCACCCCGCAGATCCAGAACATCATCCCGACCACCTTCTTCGGCACCGACACCTGGGCCGCGCCGGTGCTCGGCACGTTGGGCGGCATCTTCATCCTGATGCTGGGCCTGGCCTACCTGGACTGGCGCCGCCGGGTGGCCACCAGCGCGGGCGAGGGGTATGGCTACCCCGCGACCCTGCTCAACGAACCGGTCCCGTTCGCCGACGGCAAGCTGCCGAACGCGTTCATCGCGGTCCTGCCGCTGCTGGTGGTGGGCGTGGTCAACAAGCTGCTGACCATGTGGATCCCCGGCGTGTACGGCGAGAGCCACAGCTTCGTGCCCGCGGTGATCGGCAACGCCGCGCCGGTGGTGCAGGAGGTGGCGCGGATCTCGGCCATCTGGGCGGTGCTTGGCGCGTTGCTGGCGGGAATCATCTGCGTGCTGCTGTTCGCATGGAAGCCGGTGACCCGCCAGTTCGCCGAAGGCAGCAAGTCGGCGATTGGCGGCTCGCTGCTGGCCGGCATGAACACCGCTTCGGAATACGGCTTCGGCGCGGTGATCGCGGCCCTGCCCGGCTTCCTGGTGGTGGCCAACGCGCTGGGCTCCATCCCCAACCCGCTGGTCAACGAGGCGGTGACCGTGACCGCGCTGGCCGGCATCACCGGCTCGGCGTCGGGCGGCATGTCGATCGCGCTGGCGGCGATGGCGGAAACCTTCATCGCCAACGCGAACGCCGCGGGCATCCCGATGGACGTGCTGCACCGGGTGGCATCGATGGCCTCCGGCGGCATGGATACCCTGCCGCACAACGGCGCGGTGATCACCCTGCTGGCGGTGACCGGCCTGACCCATCGGCAGGCCTACAAGGACATCTTCGCGATCACCGTCATCAAGACCCTGGCGGTGTTCGTGATCATCGGGCTGTACTACGGATTCGGGCTGGTCTGAGGCTTGCCAGCCTGAAACCGCGGCCGCAACATGCGGTCGCATGAGTGCACCGATCCCGCGCAGCCCGCTCCCGCTTCGCACCACCCCGACGTGGGAGGTGGAGCTGCTGATCTCCGGCGTCGCCCTGTTCGCGATGCTGCAACTGCCGGGGTGGCTCGATGGTCGGCTGCTGGCGATGGAGCCGCGGCTTTCCAGCGAATGGCGGGTGATGGTGGTGCTGGCGTATTTCTATGCCAAGAGCGCCGCGGTCATCCTGGCCGCCACCTTCGCGCTGCATCTCCTGCTGCGCGCGCAATGGATCGCACTGGTGGGCATCCACTCGGTGCATCCGCAGGGCGTCCGCCTCGACCGCCTGCGCATGGGCCCCATCCAGCGCGCGGTCGAGGGCGCTCGCAACCTGCCGCCTGACGAAGCCATCGAGCGCGCCGACAACCGCGCCAGCGTGGTGTTCGCGCTCGGCGTCAGCGTGGCCGTGATTATGGGCGCGGTCTGCGTGGTGTTCTGCAGCGCGCTGCTCATCGCCACCCTGCTCGTCAAGGCCGCGGGTCTGCCGCTCGATCCCCTGGCGCTGGTCGCCTGGGTGCCGGGGCTGCTGCTGGCGCCTTTCCTGCTGGCTGGCCTGGTCGACCAGGTGGCGGGCGGGCGCCTCGCGCCCACGGGTCGCGCCTATCGCATGGTGGCGGCCGTGCTGCGCGCCTACGGTCGCCTGGGCATGGGGCGCCTCAACAGCCGCGTGCTGGCCACCCTGTCCAGCAACGGCCGCAGCCGCGGGATCACCCTGCTCAGCACCGCGATCATGCTGGCGGCCATCGGCAGCGTGTCCGCGGGCTATTTCGCACTGCAGAACCCCGCCGCGATGGGCAGCTATGGGTTGTTTCCCGAACATGCCGGCGAGCGCGTCGACCCGATGCACTACGATGACCAGCGGGATCCGGCACGCGGTGTCGCGCTGCCTTACATCGATGCGATGGTCGCCAGCGGCCCCTACCTGAAGCTCGTCGTCCCGTACCGGCCGGACCGGCTGCATGCGCGCATGGGCGACTGCCGCATCGTCGCGGCTGCCAGCCAGCCACTGCCGGCCGAAGCCAGGCTTGCCTGCCTGCAGGCGTTGCATCCGGTCACCCTGGACGGTGCCGCCATCCCGGATCCCGGCTATGCGGTGACCCACGATCCGCGCACCGGCAGGCCCGCGCTGCTGGCAATGCTCGACATCCGCGGGCTTGCCCACGGCCGGCATGAGCTGGTGATCGGGCGCCCCGCGCGCGAGGGGCGGGTGCGCCGCGCGGAGCGCGACGATCCCGGCCACGACCGCATCGTCTTCTGGAAGTGATCACGGCATCGCCTGCCGCACCGGGAGACGATGATGCCGGCGTTGCGCCGGTGCGCAAGATCATCCACGTCGACATGGACGCGTTCTATGCCTCGGTGGAGCAGCGCGACGATCCCGCCCTGCGCGGCCGGCCGGTGGTGGTGGCCTGGCGCGGCGCGCGCTCGGTCGTCTGCGCAGCCAGCTACGAGGCGCGCGTGTTCGGGATCCGGTCCGCGATGCCGGCGCTGCGCGCGGAACGGCTGTGCCCCGACGCGGTGTTCGTCCCGCCCGACTTCCCCCGCTACAAGGCGGTGTCGCGGCAGGTGCGCGGCATCTTCGAACGCCATACCGGCCTGATCGAGCCCTTGTCGCTGGACGAGGCCTACCTCGACGTCAGCGCGCCCAGGCAGGATCTGGGCAGCGCCACCGCCATCGCCACCCATATCCGCGACGCCATCCGCGAGGAGACCGGGTTGACGGCCTCGGCCGGGATCGCACCGAACAAGTTCCTGGCCAAGATCGCCAGCGACTGGAACAAGCCGGATGGCCAGTTCGTGCTGCGGCCGGCGATGGTCGAGGGCTTCCTTGCACGGCTGCCGGTGGCCAGGTTGCCCGGCGTGGGCAAGGTGATGCAGGCGAAGCTGGCGGAACTCGGCATCGTGACCTGCAGCGACCTGCGCGCCCACGGCGGCGACGCGCTGGAGGCACGCTTCGGGCGCTGGGGCCGGCGCCTGCACGAACTCGCGCACGGGATCGACGAGCGTCCCGTGCAGGGCCAGCGCGCCACCCTGCAGGTGTCCACCGAGGACACGTTCGAAACCGACCTGCCGCTGGACGCGCTGGAGCCGCACCTGCACCGGCTGGCGGCGAAGACGTGGGCGGGCTACCTGCGCGAGCGCGGCCGTCATCCCGAACGCATCGCCCGCACGGTGGTCCTCAAGCTGAAGACCGCGGATTTCCGCGTACTCACGCGCAGCCTCACCGGGCCGTTGCCCCTGACCAGCGAAGCCGATCTCGCCGCGATCGCCTGCGCGCTGCGCGCGCGCGTCGACCTGCCCGCGACTACCCGCTATCGGCTGGCGGGCGTGGGCCTGTCCGGCTTCAGTGCACCCGACGGCAGCGCCGTGCAGGACGACTTGTTCGCGCGCGGCTAGCGCGGTGGCGCCGGCTTGCTGGGCGGCGGGTCCAGCGCGGGCAGGCGGCGCTCAAAGCAGTGGCGGCCGGCCGGATGCGCCCACTCCGCCGGATTGCCGGCGTAGGGATACGGTTGCCCGTCCGCCGTCGCGGTGTCGGTGGCGAACACCGCGCACAGCCGGTACCGGCGCGCGTCGATGATCGCGTAGCCGTACGCGCTGCCATCCACCGGGTCATGCACCGGCAGCGCCATCCCGGGTTGCGCCGCAAGCTCGGACAGTGACGGCGGCAGCTGCCCGCGGCTGCGTGCCCAGTCCTCGATCACCACCTGCACCTGCGACAACTCGGCGATCCGGCGCTCATCCAGGCGCTGGTCGCGCTCGACCGCAGGCGAGTCCATGACCCACACCGCCGCGGCGATGGTGGCCAGCACCAGCATCCCGGCGATCGCCAGCATCCCCCTGCCGATGCCGCGACCCTGCGGGCCGCCCTCCTCGCGGCGCAGGTCCTGCATGTAGTAATGGAAGATGCCGCCGGCGATCATCGCCACCACCGCCACCTTGGCCAGGAAGCGCGGCGTCGCCTCGCCGCCCAGGACGCTGTAGACCAGCGTGGTCATGTCGCCGATCAGCACCGCCGCGGCCAGGAACAGGGTGAGGTAGGTCAGCCAGCGCCGCACCGGCGACAGCCGGTTGATCGGCGACCGGGCGAAATCGCGCGCAATCCTGCGCGCGCTCAGCACGAACACGGGGAAGGCGATGACCAACGCCGCCACCGAAAGCCGCATCGAGTCGCGGAAGCCATGGCCCGCCGGCAGCGCCGGGTCCGGCAACCAGTGGCTAATCAGGTCGAACAGCAGGCTGCCCAGGTGCCAGGCACTCAGGTAGAGCGTTGCGAACAGCAGCAGGTACTGGAACGCCTCGCGGGCCGAGACCGACGCGCGCGGCCTGGGAACCGGTACCGGGAAGTCGACCTCGGCGTAGGCATCCAGCGCATCGCGGACCTGGTCCTCGCCCCAACCGGCCGCGGCCAGCGCGGCTCGCAGGGCCTGACGCGTCTGCCCGCGTGCCAGCGCATCGCGCACGAAAAGATCCAGTTCGGGCGAGGTGGCGGGCATCGGACAGTTCCGCAAGGGCGCGGACGGACTTTACCAGTCCGGTGGCCTGCGCTCGTCGCGAGGGATTGGAACAATCGCTCCGTTCGCACCCGCTAGGCTAAAGAAATGAAGCCGAAATCCCCTGCGGCGTACTCCGGCCGGGAACTTCCCTCGCTCGGCGACGATGCGACGGGGCTGGCCAGGTTGCTGCTGCAAGGGGTGGACGCCACCACCGACCTTGTCGAGGAGGTGCATGCCGGGATCCTGGGCCTGCCCGCGCCGTCGAGTGAGGGCCGGCGCGCACGCGTCACCCGTGGCATCCCGCGGCTGGTGTACCAGGGCATCCGCGCGACCACGGGCCTGGTGGGGTACGGCCTGGAGGCGGCGCTTGCCCGGTTGCCCGAGTCGCCGACGTCCCAGCATGTCTCCCTGCGACGCGAAGCACTGGTTGCCGCGCTCAACGGCGTCCTTGGCGACCATCTGGCCGCCAGTGGAAACCCGCTGGCGTTGCAGGCCCGCCTGCGGATAGGCGGGCTAGCGGCCCCGCTGGAGCGCGACCGGTGGCCCGACATGGCCCCACCGCCCACGCCGCGCCTGCTGGTGCAGGTCCACGGCCTGTGCATGAACGACCTGCAGTGGCGCCGTGGCGGCCACGACCACGGGGCGCGCCTGGCCGAGGACCTCGGCTTTACACCGGTGCACCTGCATTACAACAGCGGGATGGCGATCGCCCACAACGGCAAGGCGCTTTCGCACCTGCTGCAGCAGCTGCTCGATGCGTGGCCGGTGCGTATCGACCGTTTCGCCCTCCTTGGCCACAGCATGGGCGGACTGGTGGCGCGCGCGGCGATCGCCGAGGCCGCCAGAAGGCGCCACGGGTGGGTTCGCAGGCTCGATCAACTCGTTTTCCTGGGGACGCCCCACCACGGCGCGCCGCTGGAGCGTGGCGGCAACATGCTGGAGCGCGCGTTGGGCGCCACCCGCTGGACCGCACCGTTCGCACGCCTGGGACAGCTGCGCAGCGCCGGCATCCAGGATCTGCGCCACGGCGCGCCGGCGGGCCAAGCGCCGCTGCCACGGCACGTGAGCATCTATGCCATCGCGGGGTCGACGGCGCGTGGGGAAGCCACCGACAGCCGGGTGTCGGTGCCGGGCGACGGCTTGGTGCCGGTCGCCAGTGCCCTTGGCGAACACCGGAACCCCGGGCGCGATCTCGCCCTGCCCGCATCCCGGCGGCTGGTCGTGGCTGGGACCGGCCACCTGGACCTGCTGGCGAGCCAGGACGTGTATCGGCGCCTGGCGCACTGGCTGGCCTGACACGGGAGCACGCTGCGCATTGCCAGGGGTCAGCCGCTGTCGTTTCGCGGGCGTCGCGGCGAGAATGCGAGCCCCCGTTCCGGCGCATCAGACCCGCATGACAGAGCTTTCGCCCGCCCTCGCCCGCAAGATCGCGTCCACCATCGCCGGGGAGATCGGTGCGCAGCCCGCCCAGGTGCAGGCCGCCGTGGGATTGCTGGACGAAGGCGCCACCGTGCCCTTCATCGCCCGCTACCGCAAGGAAGTCACCGGCGGACTGGACGACACCCAGCTGCGCAACCTGGAAACCCGGCTGACCTACCTGCGCGAGATGGAAGATCGCCGAGCCGCGATCCTGTCCAGCATCGAAGAGCAGGGCAAGCTGACCGACGAACTGCGCGCCGGGATCGAGGCCGCCGACAGCAAGTCGCGCCTGGAAGACCTGTACCTACCGTACAAGCAGAAGCGCCGCACCCGCGCCCAGATCGCGCGCGAAGCCGGGCTGCAGCCGCTGGCCGACGGCCTGCTGGCCGATCCGGCGCTGGTGCCGGAAGACGTTGCCGCCGGCTTCGTCGATGCCGACAAGGGCGTCAATGATGCCAAGGCCGCGCTGGAGGGCGCGCGCGCGATCCTGATCGAACGCTGGGGCGAGGACGCCGCGCTTCTGGGCGAACTGCGCGAGTGGCTGTCACGCGAAGGCCTGATCCGCTCGAAGGTGGTGGAAGGCAAGCAGGCCGCGGGCGAGAAGTTCCGCGACTACTTCGACCATGCCGAACCGCTGGCCAGGATCCCCTCGCACCGCCTGCTGGCGCTGCTGCGCGGCCGCCGCGAGGAGTTCCTGCAGTTGGACCTCGACCCCGGTGCGGATGCCGAGGCGGGCCACCAGTACGCGGAAGGCCGCATCGCGCTGCACGCCGGCATCGACGCGCGCGGCCGCTCCGCGGACGCCTGGCTGCGCAACGCGGTGCGCCTGGCATGGCGCGCCAGGATCCACATGCACCTGTTGCTGGACCTGTTCAACCAGGCGCGCGAGAAAGCCGAGGGCGAGGCCATCGCGGTATTCGGCGACAACCTCAAGGACCTGCTGCTGGCCGCGCCGGCCGGGCCTAAGGCGGTGCTGGGGCTCGATCCCGGCCTGCGCACGGGCGTCAAGGTGGCGGTGGTCGATGCCACCGGCAAGCTGGTCGCCACCGACACCATCTACCCCCACGAACCGCGTCGGCAGTGGGATCAATCGCTGGCATCGCTGAAGAAGCTATGCGTGGCCCACGGCGTGCAGCTGATCGCCATCGGCAACGGGACCGCATCGCGCGAGACCGACAAGCTGGCCGGGGACCTGCTCAAGCGGGTGCCGGAACTGAAGGCGCAGAAGATCGTCGTCAGCGAGGCGGGCGCGTCGGTGTATTCGGCGTCGGAACTGGCGGCCAGGGAGTTCCCGAACCTCGACGTGTCGCTGCGTGGCGCGGTCTCCATCGCCCGCCGCCTGCAGGATCCGCTGGCCGAACTGGTGAAGATCGCGCCCAAGGCGATCGGCGTGGGCCAGTACCAGCACGACGTCGACCAGTACCGCCTCGCGCGCGCGCTGGACGCGAAGGTCGAGGACTGCGTGAACGCCGTCGGCGTGGACGTCAACACGGCCTCGGGCGCGCTGCTGGCGCGGGTGTCGGGCCTGTCGGCGACAGTGGCCGAAAACATCGTGGCGCATCGCGATGCCAACGGTGCGTTCACCTCGCGCAAGGCGCTGCTGAAGGTGCCGCGCCTGGGCGAGAAGACCTTCGAGCAATGCGCCGGCTTCCTGCGCATCATGGACGGCGAGCAGCCGCTGGATGCCTCGTCGGTGCACCCGGAAGCCTATCCGGTGGTGGAACGCATCCTTGCCGCCGCCGGCAAGCCGGTGAAGCAGATCATCGGCGACGCCGCCTTCCTGCGTTCGCTCAAGCCCGCGCAGTTCACCGACGAGCGCTTCGGCGAACCCACCGTGCGCGACATCCTTAAGGAACTTGAAAAACCCGGCCGCGACCCGCGCCCGCAGTTCAAGGCGGCGCAGTTCGCGGACGGCGTGGAGGACATCAAGGACCTGCGCCCGGGCATGGTGCTGGAAGGCGTGGTCAGCAACGTCGCCGCGTTTGGGGCGTTCGTCGACATCGGCGTGCACCAGGACGGGCTGGTCCACATCTCCGCGCTGTCCGACAGCTACGTCAAGGATCCGCGCGACGTGGTCAAGGCCGGCGACATCGTCAAGGTGAAGGTGCTGGAGGTGGACGTGGCGCGCAAGCGCATCGCCCTGACCCGGCGCCTGGACGACGAGCCCGGCCAGACCAGCGCGCGCGATGCGCGGGGCGAGCGCGACAGCCGTGACAGCCGCGGCGCACAGCGCGGCGAGCGCGGCCGCGGGGGCAATGGCGGGAACGGTGGCAATGGCGGGCGCGCACCGCAGAGCCAGGCCGCGCCGTTCAACAGCGCGATGGCCGATGCGTTGAAGGGCCTGCGCCGCGGCTGAGTGTCGCGGCGCGTCTGCGGCGTTCACGGATTGCCAGCAAGCTGGCTCCTGCAGCCGGTGCAACGCCGCTGTCGTAGGAGCCGGGCTTGCACGCGACACGGGGCGCGTCGGCGCGGCGCGGTGCGGCTGCGCGGGTCGCCAGCAAGCTGGGCTCCTACGGCGCAGCCCTGGTTTGGATCAGTGGCCGGCACGCTCCGGCACACGCAGGTCCTGCAGCAGCTCGCCGCTGTCGGCCAGGTCGGCTTCGTGGGCGGGGTCGCGGAAGTCCTCGGCCAGGGCCTGTTCGTACCAGTGCCGCATCGGCGCCAGCTGCAGCAGCCGCTGCGCATAGGCGTTGGCCGCCACGTCCGCCAGCTCCAGGCCAAAACCCTGCAGGCGGAACGCCACCGGCGCGTAGAACGCGTCCACCGCGGTGAAGTCCGCGCCGGCCAGGAACGGGCCACCGAAACGTGCCAGGCCCTCGCTCCACAACGCCGACACCCGGTCCAGGTCGCGTTGCAGCCCCGGCGCCATCTCGCGCAGGCGCAGGCGCAGGCCGCAGTTCATCGAGCAGCGGTTGCGCAGCTCGGCGAAGCCGGCGTGCATCTCCGAGGTGGCGCTGCGTGCCCAGGCGCGCGCGGCCCGGTCCTGAGGCCACACGCCGGGATGGCGCTCGGCCAGGTATTCGGCGATCGCCAGCGACTCCCATACCAGCAGGTCGCCATCCTCCAGCGCCGGCACCTTTCCGGCCGGCGACAGCGCGCGGAAGCGCTCCCACGCGACCGTGTCGTGGAACGGGAGCAGGTGCTCGGTGAACGGGATCTCCAGCATCCGCAGCAGCAGCCACGGACGCAGCGACCAGGAGGAGTAATTGCGGTTGGCGATATGCAGGGTGTACATCGGCAGGACTCCGCAGGCATCGCCGGCGCGGCGACGGAGCCATCGATGATACGGCCGCCCTGCGCGCCTCCGCTGCCGCTCAGGCCACCCGGCTGCGGCGCTGGCGTTCGAGGTGGACCAGCAGCAGCGATATCGCCGCCGGGGTCATGCCCGGGATGCGCTGGGCCTGGCCGATGCTCAGCGGGCGCACGCGCTCGAGCTTCTGCTGCACCTCGGCCGACAGGCCACGCACCTGCGCATAGTCGAACTCCTGCGGGATCGCGGTCTGCTCGTGCCGGCGCTGGCGCTCGATCTCCTCGCGCTGGCGGTCGAGATAGCCGGCGTACTTCACCCCGATCTGGACCTGCTCGGCGACCTGCGCATCGTCCACCGCCGGGCCCAGCGCCGGCACCGTCATCAACTTCGGGTAGTCCAGCTCCGGGCGCTTGAGCAGGTCCAGCGCGCTGGTCTCGCGGCTCACCGCCACGTCCAGCACCTGCTCCACCTCGCGGCCGATGGCGTTGCCCGGCGTGGCCCACAGCGCGCGCAAGCGCTGCGTCTCGCGCTCGATCGCCTCGCGCTTGGCGGCAAAGCGCGCCCAGCGTGCGTCATCGACCAGGCCCAGCTCGCGGCCGGTGCCGGTCAGGCGCAGGTCGGCGTTGTCCTCGCGCAGCTGCAGCCGGTACTCGGCGCGGCTGGTGAACATGCGGTACGGCTCGCTGGTGCCGTGGGTGATCAGGTCGTCGACCAGCACGCCCAGGTAGGCCTCGTCGCGGCGCGGCGCCCAGCCGTCCTGGCCGCGCACCTGGCGGGCGGCGTTGGTGCCGGCCAGCAGGCCCTGCGCGGCGGCTTCCTCGTAGCCGGTGGTGCCGTTGATCTGGCCGGCGAAGAACAGCCCGGACACCAGCCGCGTCTCCAGGGTGGCCTTCAGCCCGCGCGGGTCGAAGAAGTCGTACTCGATCGCGTAACCGGGCCGGGTGATGTGCGCGTTCCCGAAGCCGCGGATGCTGCGCACCAGCTCCAGCTGGACGTCGAACGGCAACGAGGTGGAGATGCCGTTGGGGTAGATCTCCACCACGTCCAGCCCCTCCGGCTCGACGAAGATCTGGTGGCTTTCCTTCTCCGCAAAGCGCACCACCTTGTCCTCGATCGAGGGGCAGTAGCGCGGGCCGATGCCCTCGATCTGGCCGGTGTACAGCGGCGAGCGGTCCAGCGCGGCGCGGATGATGTCGTGGGTGCGCGCGGTGGTGTGGGTGATCCAGCACGGCACCTGGCGCGGATGGTCTCCGACCTTGCCGAGGAAGGACATCACCGGCAGCGGATCGTCGCCGGGCTGCGCGTCCATCACGCCGTAGTCGAGGCTGCGGCCGTCGATGCGCGGCGGCGTGCCGGTCTTGAGCCGGTCGATCGCGAACGGGCGCTCGCGCAGGCGCGCGGCCAGGGTGGTGGCCGGCGGGTCGCCCATGCGCCCGGCCGCATACGTGGTCTGGCCGATATGCACCTTGCCGGCGAGGAAGGTGCCGGCAGTCAGCACCACCGCCGGCGCCTCGAAGCGCAGCCCGGTCTGGGTGATCACGCCGCGAACGGCGTCGCCCTCGATCAGCAGGTCATCGACCGCCGCCTGGAACACGGTCAGGCCGGGCTGGTGTTCGACTATGCGGCGGATCGCCGCCCGGTACAGGCCACGGTCGGCCTGGCAGCGGGTCGCGCGTACCGCCGGACCCTTGGAGGCGTTGAGGGTGCGCCACTGGATCCCGGCCAGGTCGGCGGCATGGGCCATCGCCCCGCCCAGGGCATCGATCTCGCGTACCAGGTGGCCCTTGCCGATGCCGCCGATGGCCGGGTTGCAGCTCATCGCGCCCACGGTCTCGATGTTGTGGGTCAGCAGCAGGGTGCGCGCACCGGCGCGGGCCGCGGCCAGCGCGGCCTCGGTACCGGCGTGGCCGCCACCGATGACGATGACGTCGTGGCTGTGGAAGGAAGAAGGCATGGGCAGGTTCCCGCCGGCCGGCTCGCCGCCGGGGCCGTCGCGGATTTTTTTTCGGCGTGGGCCTAAAGTTTGGCACGCTTCGTGCGGATATCCGATAAGCACCCATCGCGGCACTGCGTCGGGGGGCGCTGATCGGAATTGGAACAGGGGCCGATCATGCGCGCGATGGGGAAGCCTGGGGCCGGCAGTCGGGGGACTGCCGGCCCCTTTTTTGTCCGCGCGGATCCGGCGCCCTAGGGTCGCCAGCAAGCTGGGCTCCTACAACGGCGGGAGGCGCGGCGCCTGTAGGAGCCGGGCTTGCCCGCGACCCGACGCAACTTCCGGCGCACCGGAGGTCGCCAGCAAGCTGGGCTCCTACGACGGCACGGAGCATGCGGGTGGGTTCAACGGCGCGGGGCGTGCGGGTGGGTTGCCCGGCGGCCGAAAAGACAACAGCCCGGCCTGGTGGCCGGGCTGTCTTTTGGTGCCGATGTCCGGCAGGGCCGGAACAGGGGGGATCCAGATTTCCCTGCCGGACATCGACATGGCTTGGCGGTGCGGGTCAGAACCTGACGTCACCGGTCAGTCGGGGCTAGCTTGCCGGGCCTGGGCCCACAAACGCAAGCGTATCTTCAGCGCTCTAGCGTGCGATGCGTCCCACTCCGTGCAGGCCGTTCACTGCTGGAGCGGCTGGGCGCCGAACGGGGCTGCGCACGGGGCCGCGGCTCGGGCGCGGAGCGCGGTGCGGGCGCCGCTGCCGGGCGGCTCACCGGAACCGGCGCAGGCGGTGCGGAAACCGGCGCCGGGCGTGGCGCATGGACCGGCGTGGAGCCCACCGCCGCCGGGCGCGGTGCCTGCACC
>JAEWGI010000048.1 GCA_023388355.1 Pseudomonadota bacterium | reverse complement strand
AGGCGTGGAACTCGCCGCCGAAACGCTCCGCGCCGATCTTCGTCAGCGCCGCCGTCAGCGTCGTCTTGCCGTGGTCCACGTGACCGATCGTGCCCACGTTCACGTGGGGCTTGGTGCGCTCGAACTTACCCTTTGCCATGACTGTGACTCTCGCTGACGTTGGTGTAACTGCTGGTGGGGAAGCCCGGCCGACCGGGGCCGGGCTGCTGCGGGGATCTCCCCGCCTGGATGGTGCTCACGAATGGAATCGAACCATCGACCTCCTCCTTACCAAGGAGGTGCTCTACCGACTGAGCTACGTGAGCGAATTGTGTTGGAGCCTGTCGCGGAACCGGCAGCAGGACAATGGAGCGGGAGACGGGAATCGAACCCGCACCATCAGCTTGGAAGGCTGAGGTTCTACCATTGAACTACTCCCGCGCCGTGCGGTATTTCCGTGCCTGCATGAACCCGACTGGTGGAGGGAGGTGGATTCGAACCACCGAAGGCGTAAGCCAGCAGATTTACAGTCTGCCCCCGTTGGCCGCTTGGGTATCCCTCCGGTCGTCGCGCAAACCCGTGAAACAGCCCGTTATTTTGACCATGCGGCGCGGTGCTGTCAACGCGCTCGTGGAGGATTCGCCGGTTGACCGGGACTGGGGGTGGGGCGGCGAAGGGGCAACACCATCCCCACCCATGCCGGTCCGGTCCGGCGCAGGGCGCCGGGCGTTCGGAAGGCCTGCGCGGCCGTGCCGCGCAAGCAGGCCGCCTCACCCCCTTGAAGGCGAGGCAATCCGGCGCCGCGACGGCTTCCTTATATGTTGAAGCGGAAGTGCAGCACGTCGCCTTCCTGGACCCGGTATTCCTTGCCCTCCAGGCGCAGACGCCCGGCCTCGCGGGCCCCGGCTTCGCCCCGGAAGCGGATGAAATCGTCGTAGGCGATGGTTTCGGCGCGGATGAAGCCCTTCTCGAAGTCGGTGTGGATCACTGCCGCGGCCTGGGGCGCGGTGGCACCGGCCTTCACCGTCCAGGCGCGGACTTCCTTGACCCCGGCGGTGAAGTAGGTCTGCAGGCCCAGCAGCCGGTAGGCGGCCTGGATGACCCGGTTCAGGCCGGGCTCGTCAAGGCCGTAGCTGGCCAGCAGCTCGTCGCGGTCGGCGTCGTCGAGCTGGCTCAGCTCCTCCTCGATCGCGGCCGAGACCGGCACCACCTCGGCGCCCTCGGCCGCCGCCCGGGTCCGGACCGCGTCCAGGTGCGGGTTGCCCTCGAAGCCGTCCTCGAGCACGTTGGCGATGTACAGGACCGGCTTCATGGTCAGCAGGAACAGCTCGCGCACCAGCGGGCGCTCCTCGTCGGCCAGCGCCACCGAACGCGCCGGGCGGCCGGCGTCGAGCGCCGCGCGCAGCCGGCCCAGCACCTCGATGCGCAGCTTCGCGTCCTTGTCGCCGCTCCTGGCCACCCGCTCGTAGCGGGCGATGGCCTTGTCCACCGACTCCAGGTCGGCCAGGGCCAGCTCGGTGTCGATGGTGTCGATGTCGGCCAGCGGGTCGACCCGGTTGGCGACGTGGATCACGTCGGCATGCTCGAAGCAGCGCACCACGTGCGCGATCGCGTCGACCTCGCGGATGTGGGCCAGGAACTTGTTGCCCAGGCCCTCGCCGCTGGCCGCGCCGGCGACCAGGCCGGCGATGTCGACGAATTCGACGGCGGTCGGCACCACCCGCTCGGGCTTGACGATGTCCGACAGCGCGGCCAGCCGGGGATCCGGCACCGGCACCACGCCGACGTTCGGCTCGATCGTGCAGAACGGGAAGTTGGCCGCGGCGATGCCCGCCTTGGTCAACGCGTTGAAGAGGGTCGACTTGCCGACGTTCGGCAGGCCGACGATGCCGCATTGGATGCCCATGAGAATCCGGGATTTGGAATTCGGGATTCGGGATTCGGAAAAGCAGGCGCCTTTCCAAATCCCCAATCCCCAATCCCTAATCCCTGCCCGTATGCAGCCGCTTCATGGCCTCGTTGAAGTCGCCGCCGACCGCCAGCGGCAGGACGTCCAGGGCGTCGTCGATGGCGCGGTTGATCAGGATGTCGTCGTCGCTGCCGGGGCGGCCAAGCACCCAGGACGTCACCCGGTCCTTGTGGCCGGGATGGCCGATGCCGATGCGCAGGCGGTGGAAGCGGCCGTGGCCGAGCAGTTTGATGGTGTCGCGCAGCCCGTTCTGGCCGCCGTGGCCGCCGTCGAACTTCAGCCGTGCGGTACCGGGCGGAAGGTCGAGTTCGTCGTGGGCCAGCAGCGCCTGCTCCGGCTCGATCTTCCAGTAGCGCAGCGCGGCGGCCACCGACTTGCCGCTGAGGTTCATGAACGTCGCCGGCCTGAGCAGCCACAGCCGGTGCTCGGCGATGTCGACCTTCGCCGTCTCGCCGAACAGCTTGCCCTCGATGCCGAAGCGCGCGCCCGCCCGGTCGGCGAGCGCGTCGACGAAGCGGAACCCGGCGTTGTGCCGGGTCCGCGCGTGTTCCGGCCCCGGGTTGCCGAGGCCGACGATGAGTCGCAATCCTTCCATCCGGACAGAACCGGGCCGCGGGGAGAGATTCTCCGGGGGGGGGCGGTGGCGCAATGAAGCGCTGCCGCGACCTGGAGGAGATCCCGCGCCTGCGGCCCGGATGACCTTCGCTTACGCGAAGGTCACTTGTCGTCGCCGGCCTTGGCGGCAGGAGCATCGCCGTCTTCGACGGCCTCGCTCTCGTCTGCCGCTTCCACGCGGCCCGGCCTGGCGATCACCACCGCGTCGTCGTGGTCCTTGCCCAGCTTGAGCTGCGGGATTTCCACGCCCCGGGGCAGCTTGATGTCGGACAGGTAGACGATGTCGCCGAGCTTGAGTTCGCCCAGGTCGACCTCGATGGACTCCGGCAGGTCGGTCGGCAGGCACTCGACCGCGACTTCCTTCAACTCGTGGGTCACCACCACGTCGGCGGCCTTGCCGGCGGGCGAGGTGTCCTCGTTGACGAAGTGCAGCGGCACCGAGGTACGCAGCAGCTCCTTCTCGTTCACGCGCTGGAAGTCCAGGTGCATGATCAGCTGCTTGTACGGGTGGCGCTGGATGTCGCGCAGCAGCACCTTCTGGATCTCCCCGCCCAGGCTCAGGTCGAGGATGGACGAATAGAACCACTCGTGCTGGCTGACGAGCCACAGGGGCTCGTGGTCAAGCTGGATGTTGACCGGATCGAGGTCGCCACCGTAGACGATTGCCGGGGTCTTGCCCGCGCGACGAAGGCGGCGGCTCGCACCCTTCCCTCCGTCCTCGCGGCGCTCGACCTTGATCTGATGCGTCGTTGTCATGTTGTTTCACTCTCTATGTTGCAATGATCCGCCTCGCGGCGGTTTTGGTGACTCTTCCGCGACCAGAAGAGTCGGTTGAAAGCCCCTAATCCAGGTACAGCGAACTGACCGATTCCCCGAACGCCACCCGGCGGATCGTCTCGGCCAGCATCTCGGCCACGCTGAGCTGGCGGATCCTGCTGCAGGCGCTGGCGTTGGCCGACAGCGGGATCGTGTCGGTGACCACCAGTTCGTCGAGCTGGGACCGGGTGATGTTGTCGATCGCCGCGCCCGAGAGCACCGGATGGGTGCAATAGGCCACGACCTTGGTGGCGCCGTCGGCCTTGAGCGCGCCGGCAGCGGCGCACAGGGTGCCGGCGGTATCGACGATGTCGTCGACCAGCACGCAGGTCTTGCCCTGCACGTCGCCGATGATGTTCATCACCGTGGCCACGTTGGCCTTGGGGCGGCGCTTGTCGATGATCGCCAGGTCCGCATCGTCCAGGCGCTTGGCCAGGGCCCGGGCGCGGACCACGCCGCCGACGTCGGGCGAGACCACGATCAGGTTGTCGGTGCCGTGCGCACGCCAGATGTCGGCCAGAAGCAGGGGCGAGGCGTAGACGTTGTCGACCGGGATGTCGAAGAAGCCCTGGATCTGGTCGGCATGCAGGTCGACGGTGAGCACGCCGTCGGCGCCGGCAGAGGTGAACATCTTGGCCACGAGCTTGGCCGTGATCGGCACCCGCGACGAGCGCATCCGCCGGTCCTGGCGCGCATAGCCGAAGTAAGGCACCACGGCGGTCACCGACGCGGCCGAGGCGCGCTTGAGCGCGTCGATCAGGGCCAGCAACTCCATCAGGTGCTCGGCACACGGCGCACTCGTGGGCTGGAGCACGAACACGTCCTGGCGGCGCACGTTCTCCTCGATCTCGACCTGCAGCTCGCCGTCGGAGAACGTGGACACCAGCGCCCTGCCCTGCCGCACCCCGAGCTCGCGACACACCGCCTGCGCCAGCGGCCGGTTCGCGTTGCCCGAGAAGATCAGGAGGTTGCGATCTTCCTTCATGTCGTGAGTGCCGGGATTGGGGAATGGGGGTTCGGAACAGCGGGCCGGGAACGTGGAAGCGGAATGTGGAAGCGTGCGCTTCCCAATCCCGGATCCCCGATCCCGAATCCCTTCGCTCGACTGGCAGGGGCGGCAGGATTCGAACCTGCGGATGCCGGGATCAAAACCCGGTGCCTTAACCACTTGGCGACGCCCCTGGAGTGCAGGGATTGGGGATTCGGGATTGGGGATTGGCCAGGGGCAGAGCCGTGCGGCCGCCCTGCCTGCCAACTCCTAAGCCCGAACCCCCGTCTCCTTCGCTTCGAGGGCATCGAGTAGCGGGGAACGCGCGGCGCCCGCTGCCATCCAGGCATTGAGCGAGGACGGCAGGGTCGCCAGTGCGGCTTCGGCGGATTCGCGGGTGGCGAATTCGACGAAGCAGCCGCTGCCAGACCCGGTCAGACGCGGCGTGCCGATCCGCGCCAGCGCAACGAACGCCGCCTCGACGGCGGGTTCGCGGCGGCGCAGCACCGGCTCGAACGCATTGCCGAGCCCAGCTCCCGAAACGAAGTCGGATATTGTCGCGGGTGCGGCATTTCGCGTCAATTCAGGGGTTTGGAACAGGTCGGCGGTACACGCGTGGACGCCGGGATCGAGCAGCACATACCAGGCCGGCGGCAGGTCCAGCGGGCTCAGCCGTTCGCCCACGCCCTCGGCCCAGGCGTTGCGGCCGCGCACGAACACCGGCACGTCGGCGCCCAGCGCCAGGCCCAGCGTCGCCAGCCGCTCCACGCCCGTATCCAGGCCCCAGAGCCGGTCCAGGGCACGCAGCACGGTCGCCGCATTGGATGAGCCGCCGCCGAATCCGCCCCCCGCCGGAATGCGCTTTTCGACGGAGATGTCTGCACCTAGCCCGACGTTCGCTTCAGATTGCAGCAGGATCGCGGCGCGCACCAAGAGGTCGACAGACTCCTCCACTCCCTCGACCGAGCTGCCGACGCGGCGGATGCGGGCGTCGCCGCGAACCCGGATCCGCACCGTATCGCCCCAGTCCAGCAGCCGGAACACCGTCTGCAGCTCGTGGTAGCCGTCGGCGCGGCGGCCGGGAATACGCAGGAACAGGTTCAGCTTCGCGGGCGCGGGCCAGTGCGTCCAGCCGTCGACGGCGTCCACCGGGGCCATTCAGTCGCCGCTGTCGGCCGCAGCCGGGTTCTGGCGCAGCCATTCGGCCAGGGCCTGGTTGTAGGCGGCGGCATAGGCGTGGGCCCGCTGCTTGAGCGCCAGATGGGCGTCGCCGCGGACCACGTCGCCGGTGCCGTCGATGATCCGCATCGGCACCCCGTGCGCCGCGCCGCCGCCCGGAGCCCAGCGCGGCGCCAGGCAGGCGAAGCCGCACACGCCCAGCGGACGCAGGTCGCCCGCGGCCACGCGCTCGCGCATGTCGGCGGCCGGGTCGTCCAGCCGCAGCGCCGCCAGCTCGCGCTCCAGTCCTGCCTCGGGCGATGGCGCCTCGGGTACGGATTCCGCCACGGGCCGCGGCTCGCCGGGCAGTACGGTCCAGCTGTCGACCACCAGGCGCACCCGCGCATCGCCACGGGTGGCTTCGATCCGGCGCGGCAGCGCCGGCTGGCCGATGCCGGCCTCGAACCAGTCGCGGTACTCGATCGCCCAGCCGCCCTGCTCCTGCCGCGCGGGAAGATCGCCGGCACCGTGCACGATGCGCGCCGGCCCGTACAGGGCCTCGGGCGCGGCGACGCCACGGACCCAGTCGACCAGCGCCCGGACCGGGATTTCCCAGCCGGTGGCCTCGTACAGCAGCGCCTCGACGTCCGCAGCCTCGCGCGGGCCGCCCTCGACTCCTTCCAGCCGCGCCGAACCGGCATCCCCGCTCAGGCGCCAGCCCTGGCGGGTGATCGGCGCGGACAGGGTGAGGTCGTAGCGGTCGCCGCGCTGCTCCCAGTCCAGCCGCCCGCTGCCGCCACGACCCGGGCCCGAGATCGCGACCCGGCCGGCCAGGTCCCAGGCCCGCAGCGCCGTCCGCTGCGCATCCGCCTGCCCGGCGGCCACCGGGTCCACCGCCACCGGCGCGCGCGGCGGGGCCGTGGCGCATCCTGCGAGCAGCAGCGCGGCAATCACCGGCAGCGTCCGGGCGCCGATCCGGTTCATGTGCCGGTCTTCTGCAGCGCGCGCTGCAGCGCGCGGTTGTCGGGGTCGAGCTTGCGGGCGTCGTCGAAATAGCGCCGCGCCTCGTCCCGGCGGCCCAGCACCCACAGCACCTCGCCGATGTGCGCGGCGATCTCGGCGTCCTTCTGAAGGGTGTAGGCGCGGCGCAGCTCCACCAGCGCCTCCTCCTTGCGCCCCAGCCGGTAAAGCACCCAGCCATAGCTGTCGATGATCGCGGCGTTGCCCGGTTCGGCCACGCGCGCGCGGTCGATCAGCTCCAGCGCCTCGACGTAGCGGTCGGTGCGGTCGGCGAGCGTGTAGCCCAGGGCATTGAGTGCGGCCACGTTTTCCGGCTCGGCGACCAGGATCTTGCGCAGGTCGGCCTCGGCGCGCGGGATGTCGTCGTGGCGCTCCCACATCAGCGCGCGCGCATACAGCAGCGAGGGCTCGTCCGGCCAGTCGGCCAGGCCGCGCGCGTATGCGTCATTCTCGGCTTCCAGGTCATGGTCGCGCGAGTGCAGTTCGCCTTCCACCAGGTAGGCGGCGCGGCGGGCGTCGTCGCTGATCGAGCCGTCGGCCTGCAGCCCGTGCAGGGCGGCAAACGCCTCGTCCCTGCGCTCGAGTTCGTGCAGCACGCGGGTGGCCTGCAGCCGCGCCTGCAGCCGCGCTTCGCCGCCGGGGACGCTGTCGTACCACTCCAGCGCCTGGGCGTGGAGTTCGAGGAATTCGGCCACCTGGCCCAGCAGCAGGCGGTGGCCGGGCTCGGGGTTGGCCGCGTCGCGACGAAGTTCGTCGTACAGGCGCGCCAGCGCCTCGCGGTCCTCGGCCTTGGCCAGCAGCGAGGCGCGCAGGGCCTGGATACGACGGTCCTGCGGCCCCCTGGCCAGCACCTGTTCGGCCGTGGCCGGATCGCCCAGGGCGTCGTATTCGGCGGCCATCGCCAGGCGCAGTTCGGGCACGATCAGCACCGCGTCGCCGGCCTCGGCCAGGGCGGCGCGGGCGGCCTCCAGGTCGCCGGCCTCGCGCAGTTGGGCGGCGCGGAGCAGGGCCACGCGCGGTTCGCCGGGGAAGCGCTCGACGATATGGTCGATCACGCGCCGGGTGAGCTGCTCCTCGTCCAGGCGTTGGGCCAGGTCGCCGAAGCCCAGCCAGGCCGGCAGCGTGTCGGGCACGGCGCCATCGTCGAACAGCCGGCGCATCACCCGCGCCGCGCCGGCCGGGTCGCGCGGGCCGGTGGCGATCACCGACAGGGCGTGGCGCCAGCCCGCGGGATCGGAATCGGCCATCAGTTCGCGCAGGTGGCGCAGCGCGGCGCGGTCGCGTCCGCGGCGCAGCGCCAGCGTGGCCTCGGCCGCGCGCATCGCCACCGAGGCCGGCGCGCGGTCGCGCCACAGCTCCAGGGCCTGCGCCGCGGCGCGGTCGTCCTTGCCCAGCAGGGCGATGCGGGTGGCGCGCTCGGCCAGGCCGGCATCGTCGCTCCCCGCCGCCCGGGCGGCGTCCAGGTACCAGCGCGCGGCCTCGTCCAGGCGCCCGGCCTGGAGCGCGTATTCGCCGGCCATGGTGGCGCCCAGCACGTCGTCGCGCAGCGGGTCGGACGCCAGCGCGGGCGCCCAGCACGCCCACGCCAGGCAGGCCAGAAGGGCGGCGCGCGGCACGGTCCGGCGCACGGAATTCGGGAAAACGGGCATCGACGTCGGCCGGGCCTTAAAATGGGGACCACTCCCCGAAAGCTTATCGCAAGCGCCTGAACGCATACGCCGTCCGGGCCGCCAGCCAAGCGCATGACCCTTTACGCCCTCGGCATCAACCACCAGACCGCGCCGGTCGCCCTGCGCGAACAGGTGGCGTTTGGCGAAAGCGCGGTCCCGGCCGCGCTGGCCGAGCTGCGATCCCTGCCCGGCGTTCGCGAGGTGGCCCTGCTGTCGACCTGCAACCGCACCGAGCTGTACGCCTCGGCCGACGACGACGCGGTGCTGGCCGACTGGCTGGCCACGCGCCCGCGCGGCGGCGAACCCGCAGCGGTGCCGGGGCAGTCCCTGCACGCCTACCTGTACCGCCGCTCGGGCGACGAGGCCGCGCGCCAGCTGTTCCGGGTCGCCTGCGGCCTGGATTCGATGGTCCTGGGCGAGCCGCAGATCCTGGGCCAGGTCAAGCAGGCCTGGAGCATGGCGCGCGAGGCGCGGGCGCTGGGCGGCGAGCTCGACCGGCTGTTCCAGCACGCCTTCGTCACCGCCAAGCGCGCCCGCACCGAGACCCGGATCGGCTCCAGTCCGGTGTCGGTGGCCTCGCTTGCCGTGCGCCTGGCGCAGGACTCGTTCGCCCGCCCCGACGATTCGGTGGCGCTGCTGATCGGCGCCGGCGAGACCATCGAGCTGACCGCGCGCCACCTCGCCCAGTCGCGGGTCAAGCGGCTGCTGATCGCCAACCGCACCTACCGCCACGCCCAGGAGCTGGCCGAGCGCCACGGCGCGGTCGCGCTGCCGCTGGACGAACTCGAGCACCACCTGTTCCTGGCCGACGTGGTGTTCTCGGCCACCGCCAGCCAGACGCCGATCCTCACCCGCCGGCACGTCGCGCACGCGCTGTCGCTGCGCAAACGCCGGCCGATGATGCTGATGGACCTGGCGGTGCCACGCGACATCGAGCCGGAGGTGGCCGAACTCGACGACGCCTTCCTCTACACGGTCGACGACCTGGACCGGGTGGTCGAACACAACCGCCGCAGCCGCGGCGACGCCGCCCAGCAGGCCGAAACCATCGTCGACCTGCAGGTCTCGCGCTATGGCCAGGCGCTTGCACTGGGCGCGCGCAACGAACCGCTCAAGCGCCTGCGCGCGCACGGCGACGCGGCCCGAATCGAGCTGGTGGCGCGCGCGCGCAATCAGATCGCGCTCGGGCACGACCCCACCGCGGTGATCGACCAGCTCGCCCACGCTCTCACCAACCGCCTGCTGCACGTGCCCACCGCGGCCATGCGCGATGCCGCCGCGCGCGGCAACCTCGACCTGCTCAGCGCCTTCGAACCGCTGCTGCCGCCCATACCGACCGACGACGCCGACGACGATGCTGCCGACCCTGCGCCGCAAGCTTGAGGCGCTGGCCGAACGCCGCGACGAACTCGAACGCCTGCTCGCCGATCCGGCGGTGGCCGGCGACCAGGCGCGCTTCCGCAGCCTCTCGCGCGAGTTCTCGCAGCTCGCGCCGCTGGCCGAGGCGATGGCCGACGAGGCCCGCGCCCGCGCCGACCTGGCCGCGGCCGGCGACATGCGCGACGATCCGGAACTGCGCGACCTGGCCGACGAGGAGATCGCCGCCGCCCAGGCGCGCCTGGCCGAGCTCGACGACACCCTGATGGCGCTGCTGGTCCCGCGCGACGCGCGCGACGACGGCGGCATCTACCTGGAGATCCGCGCCGGCACCGGCGGCGACGAGGCCGCGATTTTCGCCGGCGACCTGCTGCGCATGTATTCGCGCTACGCCGAGCGCCAGGGCTGGCGGGTGGAAGTGGAGTCGGCCAGCCCCGGCGAGCATGGGGGCTTTCGCGAGGTGATCGCGCGGGTGGAAGGCGAAGGCGCCTACGCCAGGCTCAAGTTCGAATCGGGCACCCACCGCGTGCAGCGCGTGCCGGAAACCGAGTCGCAGGGCCGCATCCACACCTCGGCAGCCACCGTGGCCATCATCCCGGTGGAAGAAGAAGGGGAACCGGTCGAGATCAATCCGGCCGACCTGCGGGTGGACACCTTCCGCTCGTCCGGCGCCGGCGGCCAGCACGTCAACAAGACCGACTCGGCGATCCGCATCACCCACCTGCCCAGCGGCATCGTGGTCGAGTCGCAGACCGAGCGCAGCCAGCACGCCAACCGCGACAAGGCGATGAAGCGCCTGCGCGCCACGCTGGCCGAAGCCGAGGCGGAACGCCGCGCCGCCGCCACCGCCGCAACCCGCAAGCTGCAGGTCGGCAGCGGCGACCGCAGCCAGCGCATCCGCACCTACAACTATCCGCAGGGCCGCATCACCGACCATCGCGTCGACGGCCTGACCCTGTACGACCTGCCCAACGTGCTCGAAGGCAGCCTCGACGCGCTGGTCGAACGCCTCTCTCGCGAGCACCAGGCCGACGAGCTGGCGCGGCTGGTGGACGAGGGCGCATGAGTGCGCACGGATCGCTGCCGGCCGCTTGCGCCCGCGGGCGCGTCGGGTAGGCTGGTGCCATGACCGCAGCCGACCGCAGCATCGCACTGGGACTGTGCATCCTCACCGTCTCCGACTCGCGCACCCTGGCCCAGGACGCCTCCGGCGACTACCTGGTGGACGCGCTCCAGGCCGGGGGCCACCGCCTGCACGAGCGCGTGCTGCTGCCCGACGACCGCTACGCGATGCGCGCGGTGGTGTCGAAGTGGATCGCCGATCCGGCGGTCGACGGCATCCTGGTCACCGGCGGCACCGGCTTCACCGGGCGCGACTCCACGCCCGAGGCGCTGGCGCCGCTGCTGGACAAGCGGATGCCGGGCTTCGGCGAGCTGTTCCGCGCACTCTCGTTCGAGGAGATCGGCACCTCGGCGCTGCAGTCGCGCGCCTTTGCCGGCCTGGCCAACGGCACCTTCCTGTTCGCCCTGCCCGGCTCCACGTCGGCCTGCCGCACCGCCTGGGAACGGATCATCCGCGACCAGCTCGATGCCCGCACCCGCCCCTGCAACCTCGCCACGCTGCGACCGAGGCTCAAAGAGCCGGCGTGAGCATCTGCCCGGTCCCGCGCGACGGCACGCCGTCCCCGCGGCGGGAATGACGACCATTGCCCGGTCGACGCGACAGCCGGCCGAGGCCCCCGACGGATGGAACCGATGAAGCCGCTCAAGCGCAAGGAATACGAGGACCTGCTGGAACCGCTGCAGGTCGAACTGGTGGCGATGTCGCGCTGGCTCCGGCATGCCGGCAAGCGCCTGCTGGTGATCTTCGAGGGCCGTGACACCGCCGGCAAGGGCGGCGCGATCGGCGCGATCTCCGACCGGCTCAATCCACGCCTGTGCCGCGTGGTGGCGCTGCCCAAGCCGGGCGAGCGCGAGGGCACGCAGTGGTATTTCCAGCGCTATGTGCCGCACCTGCCCGCCGGCGGCGAGATCGCGCTGTTCGACCGCAGCTGGTACAACCGCGCCGGCGTGGAGAAGGTGATGGGTTTCGCCACCGACGCCCAGGTCGAGGCCTTCCTGAAGCAGGCGCCGGTCTTCGAGCAGCAGCTGGTCGACGACGGCATCGTGCTGTTCAAGTACTGGCTGTGCTGCGACCAGGCGCAGCAGGAAGAGCGCTTCGCCGAACGCCTCAACGACCCGCTCAAGCGCTGGAAGCTGTCCCCGGTCGACGCCGGGGCGCGCCTGCGCTACGACGACTACACCCGCGCCCGCGAAGCCATGCTCGAGGCCACGCACACGAAGCACGCGCCCTGGACCCTGGTCGACTTCAACGACCAGCGGCGCGGCCGCCTGACCCTGATCCGCGACCTGCTCGACCGCCTGCCGGATACCCACGTGCCGCCGCCGGACATCGACCTGCCGCCACTTCCGGGCAAGCCGGCGAAGGAGCGCTACGGCGTGCTCGAACCGCTCAAGCCCTTCGGCGCCTGATGCGACGCCACGCGCTGCTGCTGGTGCTCTGCGGTGTGCCGCTGGCGACCGCGGCGCAGGTGCCCGCCGTCGCCGAGGATGCGGGCGGGGCCGACGCGGCCGCCGCCAGCCCCGCCACCGAACTGGACCCGGTGCGGGTGCTCGGGCAGCGCCCGCCGCGCGATCCGTTCGCGTTCGACAATCCGGTCGAGGCCGAGGGCACGGTGTTCTCGCGCCGCTGGGACGAACCGCCCAGCCTGGAGGAGGTGGGCATGCGCGGCGGCTACGTGCAGATCGCGATCGACACGGCGATCATGGCGACGGCCAAGGCCATCCGGCGGATTCCCGGATACCGGAACCAGATCGTGGGCGCCGAGGCGCGTCCGCCGCCGCTGGATGCGGAGCAGGCCGAACGCGCGCGGCGCCTGTACGAGGATGCGGACGCGCCGCGGTAGCGCGACCGCCCGGCTATCGTCCGGCCCTTCCCTGGTCGCGGAGGATGTCGAAGTCCGCGGGCGCGGGCACCGGCTCGTCGAGATCGGTCCGCGCCACCCGGTCCACCCGCGCCGCGGGCGGACCGTCTTCCAGCCACTGCGCCAGCACGTCGATCGCGCGCGCCTCGCCCACGGCAAGCACGTCCACCCCGCCATCGGCCAGGTTGCGCGCGTGCCCGCGCAGATCCAGCGCGCGCGCTTCGGCCCGGGTCGCGGCGCGGAAGCCCACGTCCTGCACCCGCCCGTCGACGCGGAACCGCGCGGCCGGCATCAGGCCTCCGCGGCCTCGGGCACGGGCGACAGCGATTCGAGCGACGGGCCGCCGCTGCCGGCGATCGCGGTCTCGATGTCCTTCGCGGTGACCGGGCCGAGGAACTGCCGCGCCACCTTGCCGTCCGGCGCGATCAGATAGGTCATCGGCAGGCCGCGAGGGGTGTCGAAATCGGCCGGTGGCGCGTAGACGTCGATGATCGCGACCGGGTACGCGACCGGATGCTCGGCCAGGAACGACTGCATCGCCGGCACGTCGATCTCCTCGTAGGCCAGGCCGACCACGCTGATGTGCTCGCGCATGGTGTGCAGCGCCGACAGTTCCGGCATTTCCTTCAGGCACGGCGAACACCACGTGGCCCAGAAGTTCACCACCACCCACTTGCCGCGGTGTTCGGCCAGGTCGTAGCTGCCGCCGTCGACGGTCGCCACCTGCAGGCCCGGCACGTCCGGGCGTACGGGTGCATCGTCGTCGGCGGCCGCGGTGTCGGCGACCGGCGCCTCGGCGGCCGTCCCCGGCGCGCCTTCGGCTGCGACCGGGTCCGCTGCCGGTCCGGCGTCCTGCCGGCAGCCGGCCAGCAGCAGGATCGGCAGCAGGGCGATGAGGATCTTGGGATTCATTCGGTTTCACCTGTGCGGGGATAGATGTGGGCCACGTTGCGCTTGAGCAGGTCGCGCAGCGGCAGGCGCAGTTCGTCCAGCGCGGCGAGCGCATCGGCGCCCAGCGGATCGTCCCGGCACGGCAGCCATGTCTCCGACACCGGAATACGCAGCTGGCAAGCCTCGTACAGGTCCGCGAGCGTCAGCGTGTCGAGGTCGCGCGCGAGCAGCCACTCGCCGCTTTCGGCGCGCTTGAGCAGCCCGATGCCGGCCAGCTGGACCAGGAACTGCTTGAGCTGGCTGTCGGTGAGCATCGGCTCGATGTCGAGCATTGCGTCGGTATGCAGCCCGCGTCCGTCGCGCCGCGCCCGGGAGAAGCGACCGAGCAGGCGCAGCAGTCCGTACAGCTCGTAGCCTTCGGGCAGGCGCATGGCCGCGGGCTGGTAGCGGAACGCCGACACCGCCGATGCGAACGAGGCGCCCAGCAGCACCGACACCCAGCCCAGGTAGATCCAGATCATCAGGATCGGCAGCGCCGCGAGCGCACCGTAGATGCGCTGGTAGGTGTGGAACGTGCCCAGGTACAGGCTCAGCCCCCACTTCACCAGCTCCAGCAGCGCGGTGGCCAGCAGCGCGCCGGCGAACGCGTGTCGCAGCGCCACCGACCGGTGCGGCACCACCCGGTACAGCGCCGTGATCAGCAGCAGCTCGATCAGCACCGGCGCAAGGCGCAGCGCGAAGCCCGACAGCGCCTGGCCTTCGCTGGTGGAGAACACCGGCAGGGCGAACACCCAGGCCGACATCGCCAGCGAGGCCGCGGCCAGCAGCGCGCCCAGGGTGAGCACCGTCCAGTACACCAGGAACCGGCCCAGCTGAGGCCGCGACGAGGGCACCCGCCAGATCTGGTTGAACGTGCCCTCGATGCTGTTGAGGGTGATCAGCAGCGATACGATCAGGCCGATCGCGCCGGCGACGGTGATGGTGGTCGCGTCGCCAACGAGGCGCAGCAGGGTTTCCTTCACCGTGCTGGCCGCGCTGGGCACGAAGTTGGAGAAGACGTATTCGGTGAGCTGGTCGCGCCATTCGCCGAACACCGGGAACGCCGACAGCACCCCCAGCACCACGATCGCCAGGGGCACCAGGGCGAAGATGGTGGTGTAGGCCAGCGCGGCCGCGGCCTGGAACAGGCGGTCGTCGAGGAAGCGGCGGGCGAGGAACCGGGCGAAGGTGCCGGTGCGCTCGCGGTCGCGGACCCGGTCCATCCACAGATTGAGCGTCGCCAGCGGCTGCATCGGCGCAGCGTAGCAAAAGCGCGGGCCGCGGCCGCGATGAGCCGCGCGGCAAAGCCTGTCAGAATGACGCCCCGATCGGCGGAGGCGCGCATGCCCGACATCCTGGTGCTGTACTACAGCCGCAACGGTTCGGTGGCGCAGCTGGCGCGCCAGGTGGCGCGCGGGATCGGCGAGGTGCCGGGCATGTCGGCGCGGCTGCGCACGGTGCCGCCGGTGGCGGCGGTGACCCGCACCGCCGAACCGCCGGTGCCCGAGTCGGGAGCGCCATACGTGGAACGCGCCGACCTGGAGGACTGCGCGGGGCTGCTGCTCGGCAGCCCTACCCGCTTCGGCAACATGGCCGCGCCGCTCAAGCACTTCCTCGACGGGCTCGGCGCCGAATGGGCCAGCGGCACCCTGGTGGGCAAGCCGGCGGGCGTGTTCACCTCCACCGCCAGCATGCACGGCGGCCAGGAGTCGACCCTGCTGAGCATGCTGCTGCCGCTGCTGCACCACGGCTGCGTGATCGCGGGCATTCCCTATACCGAACCGCAGCTGTCGGCCACGCGCGGCGGCGGCACCCCGTATGGCGCCAGCCACGTCGCCGGCCAGGACGACGATCCCGTGCCGAGCGAGGACGAGGCGGCGCTGGCGCGCGCGCTGGGGCGGCGCATCGCCACCCTGGCCGGGAGGCTGGGCTGATGCCGGCGACCCCGCACCCGTCGCGACCGGCGCTGTGCGTGGTGCTGGCCGCGGTCGCCGCGCTCTACCTGGCCTGGTTTGCCGGCGACCGTCATTTCGTGGCCGCGCTGCTGGTGTTCGTGCTGCCGGTCGTGCTGCTGCTTGCGGGCGTTGCGCTGGGCAGGGCGAAGGCGCCGTTCTGGGCCGGCGTGCTGAGCCTGCTGCTGTTCTGCCACGCGGTGATGATCGCCTGGTCGGAGCCGTCGCAGCGCGGTTTCGCGCTGGCCGCCACCGTGCTGTCGGTGGCGCTGGTGTTCGCCTCCAGCTGGCCGGGGCTGCGCGCGCGCTTCGGGCGCAGGAAATGAGCATCGCGCCCCGCCCCGCGCGCGCCGCGCACCATGTCGATGGCGGGCCCGCGCACCCGGCCACGGGAGCCCGATGATGGAAGAACTGCTGATCGTCACCACCGGCGGAACCATCGACAAGATCTACTTCGACGACAAATCCGACTACCAGATCGGCGATCCGCAGATCGGGCGCATGCTGGCCGAGCTGGGCGTGGCGTTCCGCTTCCGCGTGATCCCGATCCTGCGCAAGGATTCGCTGCACCTGGACGACGACGACCGCGAGCTGGTGCGAGCCACGATCGCGGCCCAGTCCACCCGCCACGTGCTGGTTACCCACGGCACCGATTCGATGGTGGAGACGGCCAAGGTGCTGGCGACGGTCGCGGACAAGACCATCGTGCTGACCGGCGCGCTGAGCCCGGCGCGCTTTCGCGGCTCGGACGCCGAGTTCAACATCGGTACCGCGGTCGGCGCGGTGCAGACCCTGCCGCCGGGGACCTACATCGCGATGAACGGGCGCATCTGGGATCCGGCCCGGGTGCGCAAGAACGTCGACGCCAACCGCTTCGAACCGCTCGACTGAGGCACGCCGCTCAGCGTTCGCGCATGCGCATCGTCGCCGGAGGGTCGATGCCGAGCATGCGGTCGACCTCGATCGACTCGACCTGCGGATCATCCGCGAAGGCCTGCATCAGGCGCGTGGCGTCCGCGCGGTCCAGCGGCCGGTCGACCAGGAACAGGTCCGCGCCCACCGCCAGCCGGCGCTGCCACGACAGCACCGGGTCCGGCGCGAGATCCGCCGCGGCGGCCGTGCGCTGCAGGCGTGCGTGCACCTGCGCCGGGTCGCGGCCCGGGGCGCTGTCGGCGCGATAGTGGACGATGAAGCGCTGGAACCGCCCGTCGCCGGGCAGTTCGATCGCGGTGGCCGGTGCGTCCGGCATCTGCACTTCTCCCGTGGCGACCGCGCAGCCTGCCAGCAGCAGGCCGGCGAACGCCAGCATCCGCGCCAGCCGGGCCGGGCGGTGGAACATGGACTGGCGCATGCGCGCATCCTCCGGGCCGTTTCCGGAACGTTGCGCCCATGCTGGCGCACGGCGCGTTGCCCGGCGGTGAACGCGTGCGGCCCCGGGACACCCGGGGCCGTACGCGGTCTCGCCCGTGCTCATTGCCCACTCAGAACGTGATGCTCCAGCGGTTGAGCGTGCCGGTATCGAGCGAGGCGTTGTCCGACACCCGCAGCAGCCAGGTGCCGTTCTTCGGCTCGCTCGACAGGTCGACGGTGTAGGTCGCGTCGATGTTGTCGGTGCTGCCGCCGCTGCGGTTGTGCAGCACGTAGCTGCTGCCGTCCGGTGCGACCAGGGTGACGATCAGGTCGCCGATCCAGGTGTGGCTGATGTCCACGTACACCTGGCTCGCGGCCGGCGCGTTGCCGCTCGCTCCCGACACCGTGATCGGGCTCTCGATCCCCGCCGGCGTGCCGTCCGGGATCGGGAAGGCGGTATCGTTGCCGTAGGTCTCGCTGACTCCGTGCGAGGCGACCAGGCGCACGCCCGCATAGACCGTCTCGCCACGCAGCAGCACGTAGTAGGTGCCGGGCGCGGGATCGGCGATCACGATCGTCTCGTTGTTGCCCGGCCGGGTCGAACGCCAGCCGTGGGCGGCGACGGTCGGCACCTGGTCGAGCGCGACGTAGAGCGAGACGTTGCCGCTGCCGGCGTAGCTGCGGAAGCTGAGCGGACCGGTGGCGTTCTCCGGCACCACCAGGCGATACAGCGTCTCGCTGCCGGCCGTACCCGACAGCCCGGTGACCAGCTCGCCGTTGACGAGGTCGAGCGCATCGGGCGTTGCCGCCACCTCGACGCCCGCGGTGTGGGTATCGGTGTTCGCATCGGCATCGGTCACCGTCAGGCTGACGCTGTAGCTGCCGTCGGCCGCGTAGGTGTGCACCGGGTTCTCGTCGCTGGAGGTATTGCCGTCGCCGAAATCCCAGGCGTATTCCAGCGTCGCGCCGTCGTCGGTGGAGGTGCTGGTGAAGCTCACCGTGAGCTCCTCGGCGCTCCAGGTGAAGCCGGCCACCGGCAGGGTCGGATCGGTCGGCGCGGAATCCAGGCCGTCGATGAACTCGGCGCCGGTGCCGGCAGGATCGAGCCAGTTGCTCAGGCGCGAAGCGTCCGTGCCGCCGCCGGCCCAGGAGCTGAACACGCGGCCGTACCAGTCGACGTGATCCTCGGGCCCGGTGGTCGAGCACGACGCGTAGCCGCCGTGCAGCTGGCCGATCACCCGCCCGTCCGGGCTGAACAGCGGCGAGCCGGACGAGCCGCCCTCGGTGGTGCCCGGATGGTCCCACCACACGTAAAGGTGCGAGGTGCCGGACCCGCCGAGATAGCCTTCGATGTTGAGCGGATTGCTCGAATGCGTGATGCGCTTCTCCGCCACCCGCGGGTGGTGGATGCCGGTCGCGCCGGGGAACTCGAGATCGCGCCGGTCCCAGCCCGACCAGTACAGCTCGAACTCCGGGTCGGCCGCAGCGTCGAGCTCCAGCAGGGTGAAGTCGGAGCCGGCGCTGCTGGCGCGCGGGGTGGCGCCGGTCTGGTTCTGGGCCAGGCTGCCGTCGCCATTGGCGCCGCTCGCCGCGCTGCCCGGCGTGCGGCAGGTCGAGTTCTGGTAGTTCCAGTACACCACCATCGAGGCCGCGGCGTCGGCGCCGCCCATGCCGCAGTGGTTGGCGGTCAGGAAGTACATCTTCCGGTCGCCCGCGGTGTTGTTCACCAGCGAGCCGCTGCAGTAGAAGATTCCGAAGCGCGAGTAAGCGCCGACCGAGCGGATCTGGTCGCGCCAGCCGTCTCCCGCCGGGCACGCCACGTCGATGTTGCAGCTGCCCGACACGCCCGCCGGTTGCACCAGGCCGGTGCGCGCCAGCCGGTCGAAGCCGACGTAGTCGTGGTTGACGCTGGTCAGGCGCAGGCGCAGCTCGCCTGCGCGCTCCTTCGGCACCACGACCTCGATCACCGCGTGGTCGCCCGGCACCACCGGCGTCCACAGCATCCCGTGCGGCTTGTTGTCGGCGCTGGTGAAGGCGCGGAACAGCTCCTGGTCCGCGCCGCGCGACAGCCCGGCCGGATACAGCAGCATGTGCCCGCCCTCGGGCAGGTGGAACTGGTCGAAGCCGAAGTTCAGCGACAGCGCGCCGCGCGATTGCACCCGCAGCCGCCACACCAGGCGGTCGCCGGCCGCGTCCCAGTCGCCCGCGCCGGCGGGGGTGATGTCGACCGCCAGCGGCGCGGCGAAGCGCACCGGCGCGTCGACCAGCTTGGCCGCGCGCCGCGCGTCCTCCGCGCGCAGGCGGGCGACGTCCACGCCCGGCATGCTGCGCACCTCGACCGTGTGTTCGGCGGGCAGCCTGTCGCTGAACGCCGTCGGCCGCAGGTCGGTTGCGCTGGCCTGCAATGCGGCCGCGGACAGCATGCCCGCGACGATCCAGCCGGTGATCCCTTTCATGTTTTTCCACTCCTGTCGTGATTGGCTCACGCCTGCAGAAAGAAAAAAGGCGGCACGCAGTTGCCCGCGTGCCGCCTCCCGTCATCGCATTGCGCTGGCGTTCCGGGTGCGCATCAGAAGGTGATGCTCCAGCTGTTGATGTAGCCGGTGTCGCCGGACCAGTTGTCGTTGACCCGCAGCCGCCAGCTGCCGTTGCGCGGCTCGCTGGAGAGGTTCACGGTGTAGGTGCCGATGATGTTGTCGGCGCTGCCGCCGCTGCGGTTGTGCAGCACGTAGACACTGCCGTCGGGCGCCACCAGGTCCACCTTCAGGTCGGCCCGGTAGGTATGGCGGATGTCGACCGCCACCGGGGTGCTCGCCGGGGCGTTGCCGCTGCGTCCGGACACCGCGATCGTACTTTCGACCGTGGCGTTGTCCCGGATCTGGTAGTCGGTATTGTTGCTGTAGGTCTGGGTGCCCCCGCTACCGCCGGTCGCGTACGAAGCGGTGAGCGTGACCCCCGAGAACGCCGAGTAGCCGCGCACCATCACGTGCCAGGTGCCGGACTGCGGCGACGCGAACGAGCACGACTCGCTGTTGCCGGCACGATAGGGCCTGCAGTCGTAGCTGGAGGTCGTCGGCGCCGAGCCGCGGCGCACGTACAGGTCGGCGTCGCCGCTGCCGCCCGAAGTGGCGACCACCAGGTTGCTGGCGCCTGCGGGGACGTCGATGGTCCAGTAGCGGGTGCTTCCCGCTGCGCCTGACACGCCAGTCACCGGCACCCCGTTCTGCAGCACGCTGCCGCCACCCGAGCTCACCGTCACCGTCTGGGTGCGGGTATTGCTGGCGCCATCGTCGTCGGTCACGGTCAGCGACACCGTGTAGCTGCCCGCCGCGGAGTACGTCTTAGACGGACTGGTCGCGGTCGAGCTGGTGCCGTCGCCGAAGCTCCAGCTGCGCGAGGCGATGCTGCCGTCGCTGTCGCTGGAGGTGTCGGTGAACTGCACCGTCAGGCCGCTGGCCGACGCGGTGAAGTTCGCCGTCGGCGGGCTGTTGCCCGGGCCGGTGCCGCCCATGGCCGCGACGACCGCCGCATCGGCGTCGACGATGCCGGCTCCGCAGCCGCCGCTGCAGTTGCCGGGCAGCGGGCGCGCGGTCTGCTTGAGGATGGTCTCCACATCCGCCGGCGTCAGTGGCGTCGGCGCCACCGCCTGCATCAGCGCGACCACGCCGGCCACGTGCGGTGCCGCCATCGAAGTGCCCTGGAAAGAGGCGTAGGATTCGCTGGTGGGCGTGGTGGATCCGGCGTTGACGGTCGACCACACGCCCTCGGACGGGGTTCCGGTCGAACTGCAGGCGGTATTGCTCGCGTTCGGGACGCAGGTCTCGCCGCCCGGCGCGGTGACGTCGATCAGGCTGCCGTAGTTGGAATACCAGGCGCGGTTGCCCTGGCGATCGTTGGCCGCGACCGAAACCACGTTGGCGCAGTTGCCGGGCGAATACGCCGAGACGTTGGCGTTGTCGTTGCCGGCGGCAATGACGAGCGTGGTGCCGCGGTTGACCGCCGCGTTGATCACGCTCTGCCACGACGCCGAGCACGAACCCTCGCCGCCCAGGCTGAGGTTGATCACCTCGGCCGGATTGGCGTTGGCCGGCACGCCGGTCACGCTGCCGCCCGAAGCCCATGCGATCGCGTCGAGGATGTCCGAATCGTAGCCGCCGCCGCGCCCGAGGACGCGCACCGGCACGATCTTTGCGCTGAACGCGACCCCGGCGCCGCCGTTGGCGTTGTTGGTGGCCGCGGCCACGGTGCCGGCCACGTGGCTGCCGTGCCAGCTCGAGGCATAGCCGCCGTAGTAGTCGCCCGGGTCGCTGGGGTCGCTGTCGCGGCCGTTGCCGTCGCCTGCGACGCCGGTGTTGGCGATGAAGTCGTATCCGGGCAGGCGGTTGGCGTCGAGGTCGCTGTGGCTGACGATGCCGGTGTCGAGCACCGCCACCACCACGCCGCTGCCGGTCGACTTGTCCCAGGCCGCGGGCAGGTTCAACCCGCCGGTGGCCTCGTGGTAGTGCCACTGCGCCGCGTAGCGCGGATCGTTGGGCGTGAGCAGCGGCCGGTTGATCCTGTCGACCTCGACGTACTCGACGCTCGGGTCGGCGGCCAGCTGGCGCATCAGGGTTTCGGAGTCGACCCGGTCGAGGCTGCGGTCGACGCGGATGACGTCGGCACCCATCGCCAGCCGCCGCTGGTGGGCGATGCGCAGCGCGCCCGCCTGCGCGCCGGTCGAGCGCAGGGCCTGCGAGCGCACCGTCACGCTGCGCGCAACGGCGTCGAGTCCGCGCGCGCGCAGCGCGGCATCGGTGCGTTCGGGCGCACCTGCGCGATATTTGACGATGAACTGGTCGAAGGAGCCTGCCGACTGCAGGCCGTCGAGGTCGGCGCGGCCGGCAAGCGCCGGTGCCGCGGCCAGGGTGGACAGCGCGAGCGCGGTGGCGATCGCGAGCGCATGCGGGTGCATGCGGCGAGTGGACATGCTGGACATCGGAAACCTACCCCCGGAAAACGGAGCTGCCGCCTGGGCGGCGAAGGGCCGGCCGGCACGGGACGGGGGGCTGGTCACGCGTGGAACATCCCTGTGTCTCGCGTCATTCGACATGAATGCGGACTGACACAACCGTCCGCAAACTGACGCTACACGACCACTGAATCGGCCCGCAACGGGCTCCAGAGGAATAGTTGCATGTGAAATCGAGATCTGGGTCACGATTCCAGATTGTCGTGCGCTGTCTGCTGCTTTACAGCATGCCGGTTTCGAGGCGCGCCGCCTCGGACATCATGCTCTGGTTCCACGGCGGGTCGAACACCAGCTCGACGTCGGCTTCGACGATGGTCGGGATCAGCTCGAGCTTGCTGCGCACGTCCTCGACCAGGATCTCGCCCATGCCGCAGCCGGGGGCGGTCAGGGTCATCTTCACGTCGACCGCGCGGTTGCCGTCGTCGAGCCGCCGCAGCGCCGCCTCGTACACCAGGCCCAGGTCGACCACGTTGATCGGAATCTCGGGGTCGAAGCAGGTCCGCAGCTGCTTCCACACCAGCTGCTCGACCGCCGCGTCGTCGGCCCCGTCCGCCAGCGCCAGCGGCTCGGGCGGCTCCTTGCCGATCGCGTCGCCGTCCTTGCCGGCGATGCGGAACAGGTTGCCTTCCACGAACACCGTCCAGCTTCCGCCCAGCGCCTGGGTGATGTAGCCGACGGTGCCCGCAGGCAGGGTCACGTCATCGCCCTGTGGGACCAGGACGGCCTGGCAATCGCGCTCGAAGCGCACCGGTTCGCTGCTGCGGGAGTACATATGGATGGAAGTGGGGACGACGCTGCATCGTGCAAGCACGTCATTCTACCGCCGCCGCACCGGTATCCTGTGCGGCCCCCTGCAACACTGCCCGCCGCATGCCGCAACAGCGCCCCCCTGCCCCCTTCGCCTTCGCCGCCGGCGTGCTCCTGCTGGCCAGCCTCGGCGTCGCCGCGGCCTGGGTGCTGCTGGCGATGGCGATCGACCGCCAGAGCAGCTGGATGGCGCTGGTCGTGGCCGCCGATGCGGCGCTGGTGGTGCGGCTGTTGCGGATGCGGCCCGGTGCGCTGCGCGCCGCCTGCGGGGTGCTTGCGACGCTGCTGGCGGTCGTGGCCGCGAACTGGGTCCTGGTCGCGGCCTGGCTTGGCCGCTACATGGGCCTGCTGCCCTGGGAATCGATGCTCAAGCTGGGGCCGGGATTCGGCTGGCAGCTGGTGCACCAGGCCAACGGCGTCGCCGACCTGGCCTGGCTCGCCGCCGGGGTGGTCGCGGCCGCACTCGCCTGCCGCTGATCCACCCCGCGCGCGGCGCGCGGGCGCCGTGCGTCAGTGCCCGCCGTCGAGCGCCTTGAGTTCGCTCACCAGCGCATTGGCCATCGCCGCGCCGTCGCCGTACAGCATGCGCGTGTTGTCGGCGTAGAACAGCGCGTTCTCGATGCCGGCAAACCCCGTCCCCTTGCCGCGCTTGATCACGATCGTGTTCTTCGAATTCACCACGTCCAGGATCGGCATGCCGTAGATCGGGCTGGCCGGATCGGTCTTGGCGACCGGATTGACCACGTCGTTGGCGCCGATCACCAGCGAGACATCGGTGTTGGCGAACTCCGGGTTGATGTCGTCCATGTCCGCGATCATGTCGTAGGGCACGCCGGCCTCGGCCAGCAGCACGTTCATGTGCCCGGGCATGCGCCCGGCCACCGGATGGATCGCGAACTTCACCTTCACCCCGCGCTCGACCAGGCGCTGGGTGAGCTCCCATATCTTGTGCTGGGCCTGGGCCACCGCCAGGCCGTAGCCGGGCACGATCACCACGCGCTCGGCGAAGGCCATCATCGCGGCCACGTCGGCGGCCTCGATCGGCTTCTGCGAACCGCTGATCTCGGCCGCCTCGGCGCTGGCGCCGCCGAAGTTGGAGAACAGCACGCTCCTGATTGAGCGGTTCATCGCCTTGGCCATCAGCCGGGTCAGCAGCATGCCCGCCGCGCCGACCATCATGCCGGCGATGATCAGCGCCTCGTTGCCCAGCACATAGCCTTCGAACGCGACCGCCAGGCCGGTGAAGGCGTTGTACAGCGAGATCACCACCGGCATGTCGGCGCCGCCGATCGGCAGCGTCATCAGCACGCCCAGCGCCAGCGCGGCCACGAAAAAGACCACGATCCACGGCAGCCCCAGCGACAGCGCCACCACCACGCCCAGCGCCACCGTTCCCAGCGCCACCAGGGCGTTGAAGAACTGCATGCCGGGGAAGGCGTAGCGCTTGTCCATGCGCCCGTCGAGCTTGGCCCAGGCGATGATCGAGCCCGACAGCGCGACCGAGCCGATCAGCGCGCCCAGCAGCCCCAGCACCAGCGGCACTGGCCCGGGCGCGGCCCCGGCCGAGGACCAGCGCAGCAGCTCCACCGCGCCGATCGCCGCAGCCGAACCGCCGCCCAGGCCGTTGTACAGCGCGACCATCTGCGGCATGTCGGTGATCGCGACCTTCTTGCCCGAGATCCACGCCACCGCGGTGCCGATCGCGGTCGCGGCCACGATCAGCGGGATGTTGTGCAGATTCGGCAGGAAGAACGTGGCCACGGTCGCGATCACCATGCCCAGACCGGCCCAGCGGATGCCGCTGCGGGCGGTCATCGGCGAGGCCATGCGCTGCAGGCCGAGCAGGAACAGGGTCGCGGCCACCAGGTAGCTGCTGCCGACCACCAGGTAGGCCATCTGCGCGCCGCTCATGCCCGCGGCTCCTGCTTCTTCGACGGCTTGAACATCTCCAGCATGCGCTCGGTGACCACGTAGCCGCCGGCGGCGTTGCCCGCGCCCATCAGCACCGCGATGAAGCCGATCACCTTCTCGGCGGTGGTGTCGGCGTGGCCGAGCACCACCATCGCGCCGATCAGCACGATGCCGTGGATGAAGTTGCTGCCCGACATCAGCGGCGTGTGCAGGATCACCGGCACCCGCGAAATGATCACGTGGCCGGCAATGGCCGCCAGCATGAAGATGTACAAGGCCACGAACCCGTCCGACATTCCCCGCTCCCCGGCTGTTCTGCTGAGCGCAGCATCATAACCGGGGCTGAACCGGGACAGCGACCGTCAACCGCCGGCGCCGCCGCGCGTTCACCGGGCAACTGAGGACGTTTCGGCTGCAACTGGCGAATGGACGGCGGACACCACATGGGACTGGAACGGCGCGCGGGCGCCGGCGTGTCCGAGCGCGCGGCAGCGGTTAGGCTGGAGCGCGTGGACGTCCAGGACCCGACCAGCGCACCGCCCGCCGCCGCCCCGGCCACCCTGGAGCAGTTCCTGGCCGGCGTCTCGGCGCGCGCCTTCCGCTTCGCCGAGGCCGGACTGCGCCATCGCGAGGACGCGCTGGATGCGGTCCAGGACGCGATGGCGAAGATGCTCGGCTACCGCGACCGGCCAGCCGGCGAGTGGACGCCGCTGTTCTGGGCGGTGCTGCGCAGCCGGATCATCGACGTGCAGCGACGGCGCAGCTTCCGCCTGAAATGGCTCAGCGACGCGCGCGACCCGGATGGCGGCGAAATCGACTGGGCCGACGAGGCCACGCCCGATCCCTCGCGCGCCCACGACGGCCGCGAAGCCTGGGCCAGCCTGGCGCAGGCGCTGCGCGGACTGCCGGCGCGCCAGCGCGAGGCCTTCAGCCTGCGGGTGCTGGAGGACATGGACGTGGAAACGACCGCAAGAATCATGGGCTGCAGCGAGGGCTCGGTGAAAACCCACCTGTTCCGCGCCCGCGAAGCCCTGCAAAGGCAGCTGGAGGAATTCCGATGAACAACCACGACCCGGGCCAGGCCCGCTTCGACCAGACCGCGCGCGGCGCCCACGCCGATGCCTTGGCGCAGGTCTCGGCCGCAACCATGGCCCAGCTGCACCGCCGCCGCCACGCGGCGCTGGAGACGCCCGCCCGGCCCACGCGCTGGCGCCTGCCTGCGGCCGCCTTCGCCTCGCTGCTGGTGGTGGCCGCCGGGCTCGGCTTCGGCCTGCGCTCGATCAACGACGCGCCGCCGCCGGCATCCGCGGCCGCCCCGGCGGTCGTCGCCCCCGGTATCGAGGCGGTGCTCGACGACCTCGACCAGAACCCCGAGTTCTACGTCTGGCTCGCCTCGCGCGATGCCGATCTGCTTGCGATGGAGTGACCCATGTCCGCACGAACCTGCCTGCTCGCCTTGTTCCTCGCCGTCATGCCCCTGGCCGCCGCGGCGCAGTCGGCCGAACCCGCGCCGCTGCCGAACTGGAACCAGCTCAGCGCGGAGCAGCGCGAGCTGCTGCTGGCGCCGGTGCGCCAGCGCTGGGACAACAGCCCTCCGGAGAAGCGCCGGCACATGCTCGAACACGCCCGACGCTGGCAGTCGATGACGCCGGAACAGCGCGAACACGCGCGCCACGGCATGAAGCGCTGGCGCGACATGCCGCCGGAGAAGCGCGCACAGGCACGCGCCCTGTTCGAGCACATCCGCGGCCTGCCCGAGGGCGAACGCAAGGCCATGGTCAAGCGCTGGAAGGCGATGTCCCCGGCCGAACGCAAGGCCTGGGTCGAAGCCCACCCCGCGCGCGACCCCTCGCCCTGACCGCGCTCGCCCTGACAGCGCAGCCAGCCGGTTTCCCCCGGTTCCCGGGTCCCGGCCAGGGGATCACCCCGCCGCCGCTTCGCGCTCCGGCCAGACCGTCTTCGCCAGCAGCTCGTCGCCCCAGTCGAACGCGAGCGCCCCCTCGACCAGCAGCAGCGAGGTGAAGTTGTAGAGGTTGCGGGCGAACATCTCGCTGGCGTGCAGCGCGCCCATGCTGGCGAGGTCGAGCGGACCGGACACGACCACGCCGTTGTCGGTCTCCACGTTTTCGCCGCGCCGGGTGGCTTCGCAGTTGCCGCCGGTCTCGGCGGCCAGGTCGACGATCACGCTGCCCGGCTTCATCCCGGCCACCATCGCCTGGCTGACGATCTTCGGCGCCGGACGCCCGGGCACCGCCGCGGTGCACACGATCACGTCGATGCCCTTGAGGTGTTCGGCCAGGCGCTGCTGCTGCAGCGCGCGCTCCTCGTCGGTGAGCTGGCGCGCGTAGCCGCCCTCGCCGGCCGCGCTCACGCCAAGGTCGAGGAACTTCCCGCCCAGCGACTCGATCTGCTCGCGGGTTTCCGGGCGCACGTCGAAGCACTCGACCTGCGCGCCCAGCCGCCGCGCGGTGGCCACCGCCTGCAGGCCGGCCACGCCGGCGCCGACGATCAGCACCTTCGACGGACGGATGGTGCCGGCGGCGGTGGTGAGCATCGGGAAGAAACGCGGTGCCAGCTGGGCGGCGATCAGCACCGCCTTGTAGCCCGCCATGCCCGCCTGTGAGCTGAGGATGTCCATGGCCTGGGCGCGGGTGGTGCGCGGCAGCCGCTCGAGCGGGAAGGCGACGATGCCGCGTTCGCGGATCGCGGTCGCGCGCGCCTCGTCGGCCTGCGGATGCAGTGCGCCGACCAGGGCCGCGCCCGGCTTCATCGTCGCGATCGCCTCGGCGGGCGGCGGCTGCACGCACAGCACCAGGTCGGCATCGGCCAGCACGTCGCCGTCGACCAGCTCCGCGCCGGCATCGGCATAGGCCTGGTCCGGAAACCGCGCCAGCGCGCCCAGGCCGCGCTGCACGCGCACGCTGGCGCCGGCCGCGACCAGCTTCTTCGCCGTTTCCGGCGTCAGCGCGACGCGCCGTTCGCCCAGCGCGCTTTCCCGCGCCACCCCGATGATCACCGCCATGTACCCCTCCCGCGATTGTCCGCGCCATCGTAGCGAATCGGCATGGCGGACGCGACGCGCAGGTGTCGCCGCGGATGGGATCGATTGATACCGTCGCGCTGGGGCGGGAGACCTCAGGCGGTGCCGTTGGCCCGATCGGGATCGGCCACTTCGGCCGAGGTGGCGTTGATGCGCTGCCACAGCTGCTTCATCGCCTCGTCGAAGGGCGCGTCGACCGAGCGCACCTGGGCGCGCCCCTCGGCGACCATCACCGCCAGCTCTTCGGGCGACACCACCAGCTTGCGCACGCCGCGCCGGTTGACGATCAGGAAGCGGCCGGTCAGCGGGCTGATCCAGGCGATCCGGCCGGCGCTTTCATGGCCGTCCTCGTCCACCAGGCGCAGGCCCTGGCCGACCCGCAGCCGGCGCATGCGCCCGGCGATCGCCGGGTCGAACGCCAGCTGCGCGCTGCCGCCGGCCACGCGCAGCACGCCGTCGTCCGCCCCGTCGGGGGCTTCGGCCTGGTCGTCGTGCTGCGGCTGGTGCACCGTGCGCGGCGTATCCGGCAGGGCCAGCGCGGAGATGATCCGCGCCATCGCGTCGCGCGCCGCGGTCGCCTCCATGCCGCAGCTGGCATAGCACTCGCCCAGCGGCACCTGCAGCGCGAGCAGCTGTCCGGCCACCACCGTGCCGCGCACTTCGGCAGCGTCGGCATCGACCTGCACCATCGAATCGCCGAGGTTGATCGCGGACAGGTGGCGCTGCGAATCCGGGCCGTCGCGCAGCCAGGTCTGGGTGAGGTAGTGGCGCCAGTGGCGGTCGAGGAAATGCGCCACCGCGGCGGTCATGCTGCGGCCCGACAGGCGCGACCCCACCAGGTCGCTGGCGCTGCGGCGCGCCTGCTGCAGCCGCTCGCGGCCGTGGATGGCTTCGGCGGCGCGCTTCTCGGTCAGCTCGGCGCGCCGGCGCTGCTGGTCGAGGTGGTCGCGCAGCTCGGACGCGGCCAGTTCGAAGATCGCCTGGTCCTCGCCGTACTCGCCCACCACGCGGTCGACGGCGTGGCCGGCCTGGTTGAGGGTTTCCTGGTCCTGCGGGGTCTTGCCCTCGTTGCCGTCGCAAGCCTCGGTGACCGCGTCCAGCAGCCGCCGCGCGGGGTGGCTGCGGCGGTTGAACAGCGAATCGTCGGTCAGCGCGACCTTCAGATAGGGCACCACCAGCTTGCCGTACAGCTGGCGCGCATCGCCCACCAGGTCGTTGGCGTCGAACAGCGACTGGAACAGGATCCCGACCAGATCGATCGCGTCCTCCTCGTCGCCGCTGAAATGGGTATTGGCCGGATCGAAGCCGATCTGGCGCACGCCGCTGAGCAGGGCGTGGCGGATCACGTCCGCCAGCGGCCGCCCGTCCTCGCCGGCCAGCACCTTCTCGAACGGCTCCGGATCGTCGCCCTGCAGCAGCGAGGCGAGGTTGAGCAGGTCGGCCGTGCCCAGCACGTGGCCCCCGCCTGGCAGCGCGTCGGGCGCAACCATGCCGCCCTTGGAATCGGCGATCGCCGGCTCCTGGTCCGTGTCGCGGGCGCGCCAGGCGCGCAGCTGGTCGCGGACCAGGTCGCGGTAGCGCAGCGGACGGCCGGCGGCCAGCGCCTCGGCCACCACCTGGTCGCGCACCCGGCCGGTAGCCGCCGCCTCGCCGCCGGACGGGACCCCGCTTCCCTGCCCGGACCGTCCCCCGGAATACGATGCCGGGGCGCCGCCGCCCGGGCCTGCGTCGTAGCCCCCGCCGTGAGCATCCTGGCCCGCCGCAGCGCCGCCTGCGCTGCCGCCCAGGTGCGGAACGGTGCCGCCGTCGGGCACCCAGTCATCGTCGCCCTCGCTGGCCTGCGGCGCCGGCGCGCGGCCGCGCGGCTGCTGGCGCGCGGACTGGTTCGACGCCGTCCCGGAGAACGCGGCGGCGTCGAGGATCGCATTGGCCTTTTCGTAGAGTTCGCCGAGCACCTTGGGCAGGCGCTTGTCGAACTGCTGGAACACCATCGAGCGCAGGCCGGTGGTGAGGTCGTCCGCTTCGAACAGCGAAACGAAGGCCGTCACCGCCACTTCCGGCCGCAGCGGGTTCGGGCGCCGGCGGTTGACGCCCAGCGCGGCCGACAGCTGGCGCAGGCGCTCGTCGAGCTGGGTCAGCGGATGCAGGAACTGGTGGTCGAGCAGTTCGGTGATCTGCTGCCCGGCCAGGTGGATTTCCAGCTCCGACTCGGACATCAGCGTCAGCGAGCGCTCGCGCTGCGGCGAATCGGACGACTCCTCCCAGCGCGCGAACTCCTTTTCGATCGCTTCGCGGAAGCGGGTGGCCAGCTCCAGCGCGCGATGGCTCAGCGCCATCACCGCAACCCGGTCCTCCTGCACGGAGACGTAGTCGTGGCCGGCCAGCGCGGCCAGCCGCACCTGCTCCTCGATTCCGCTCCAGAAGCCCGACAGCACGCCGCCCAGTTCGGTCACCGCCTCGTGGCGGAGCGATTCCAGAACGCGCGACGGCGCGTGCAGGGAACCTGCGCGGCCCGGCGGGAAACCTGTCGGAACGGCACGGAGTGTCATTTTAGGAGGACAATGCAGGGGTTGTACGCCATGACATCATTCTGCCTAAGTGACGACGCGTCTGTGACTGGATCCGCAAATACCTCCACCCCCGACATGATTCCCCTCGACTTTCGTCGTTCCGTGCCCGCCAGGCTGCTCGCGGAGCCGGGTCCGGACGAAACCACACTGCTGCGCATGCTGCGTTCGGCGGTGCGCGTGCCCGACCACGGCAAGCGCGTTCCGTTCAGGTTCCTGCGCATCGCCGGTCCGGTCCGCGACCGGCTGGGGGAAGCCGTGGCCGCGATCGCCGCGCGCCGCGACCCGGACGCCAGCGCCGCGGTGCTCGACAAGGACCGGCAGCGCTTCAGCCTGGCGCCGGTGGTGGTGGTGGTGATCGCGGTGCTGGATCCCCAGGACCGGCAGATTCCCGAACAGGAGCGCCTGCTCAGCGCCGGCAGCGCCTGCTTTGCCCTGCTCCAGGCGGCGCAGTCGCTGGGCTTCGGCGCCAGCTGGCTGACCGGCTGGCCGGCCTACGACGACGACGTGCGCGCCCTGCTCGGCCTGTCCGCACACGAGCGGGTGCTCGGCTTCGTCCACATCGGCACCCCCACCGCGCAGGCGCCGGAGCGCGAGCGCCCGGACCCGCGCACGCTGCTGTCCGACCTGGTCCTGTGAGCGTGGCGCCGCCCGCGGGCGTCCCGCTTTACCTGGTCGACGCCAGCCTGTACGTGTTCCGCGCCTGGCATTCGATGCCGGACGAGTTCCGCGACGCCGACGGCCAGCCCTGCAACGCGGTCCAGGGCTTCGCACGCTTCGTGCTCGACCTGCTGGAGCGCGAACGCCCGCGGCACATCGCGATCGCGTTCGACGAGGCGCTCGACAGCTGCTTCCGCAACGCGCTGTACCCGGCCTACAAGGCCAACCGGCCGCCGGCGCCGGAGGAGCTGCGGCGCCAGTTCGGCCACTGCAAGGCGCTGGTCGCGGCGCTGGGGCTCAATCCGCTGGCCGACGGCGAGTACGAGGCCGACGACCTGATCGGCAGCGCCCTGCACCACGCCCGCGCGCACGGCCACCGCGGCGTGATCGTGTCGGCCGACAAGGACCTGTCGCAGTTGCTCGACGGCCACGACGAACAGTGGGATTTCGCCCGCGGCCAGCGCTGGGGCGCGGCCGGCGTGCGCGCGCGGCACGGCGTGGACGCGCACCAGATCGCCGACTACCTGGCGCTGTGCGGCGATGCGATCGACAACATCCCCGGCGTACCCGGCATCGGCGCCAAGACCGCGGCGGTGCTGCTGGCCCACTTCGGCAGCCTCGACGCGCTGCTAGCGCGCGTGGACGAGGTCGGCTTCCTGCGCTTTCGCGGCGCCGCGCAGGCGGCGGCGAAGCTGCGCCTGCACCGGGCGCAGGCGCTGCTGTACCGGCAGCTGACCACGATCTCGCGCGAGGCTCCGCTCGGGGCGGCGGCACCGCGGTTCGTACGCGCCGACGCCGACGCCGATGCGCTGGCCGACCTCTGCGTGCACCTGCGCTTCGGTCCGCTCACGCGGCGGCGGCTGTACGCGGCCGCCGGACTGGGCGACCCGCCGCTGTCCTGACTTCCCGCCGCCGGGGGTTACCATCCACGCATGGACACTGCGGGCGAAAACGGCGAACTGCTGTACGAAGGTCAATGGCTGCGGCTGGTGCGGCGCGGCCACTGGGAGTCATGCGAACGCACCCACGGCCGCGACGGCCTGGCGGTGCTGGTGATCGCGGTTACGCCCGACGACGAGGTGCTGTTCGTCGACCAGTACCGGGTGCCTCTGGGCGCGCGCACGATCGAGATGCCAGCCGGCCTGGTCGGCGACGACCACAGCGAGGACACCCTGGAATCGGCGGCGCGGCGCGAGCTGATCGAGGAAACCGGCTGGGAGGCCGGGCGGGTCGACGTGCTGCTGATCGGGCCCACGTCCTCGGGCATGAGCAACGAGCGCATCGCCTTCGCCCGCGCGCTCGACCTGCGCAGGGTCGGCGACGGCGGCGGCGTGGGCGACGAATCGATCATCGTGCACGCGGTGCCGCGCGCGCAGGCGCCGGCCTGGCTCATGCAGAAGCACAGCGAGGGCTACGAGCTCGACCTCAAGCTCTGGGCCGGGCTGTGGATGATCGACCACAATCCCGACGGCTCCAGGCGTGCCTGAGCCGGTGTCGCCGCATCCGCTCCTGCTGTCCGCGGACGACCCTGCGCCGTTCAGCGTGCTGCGCGCCGGGGGCCGCTCGCCGTACCTGCTGATCGCCGACCACGCCGGCCAGGCGGTGCCAGGCGCGCTCAGTGACCTCGGCCTGCCGCAGTCCGAACTCGACCGCCACATCGGCTGGGACATCGGCATCGCCGGCACCACCGCCCGGCTGGCCGGGCTGCTCGACGCCTGCGCGATCGTGCAGGCCTATTCGCGGCTGGTGATCGACTGCAACCGGCCGCTCGACGCGCCAGGCTCGATCGCGGCGGTCAGCGACGGCACCCCGGTGCCGGGCAATGCCGCGCTGGACGCGACGCAGCGCGAGCGCCGGATCGCGGAGATCTTCCGCCCCTACCACACGCGCATCGCCGCGGAGCTGGACCGGCGCGCAGGCGAAGGAATACCCACGATCCTGATCGCGATGCACAGCTTCACTCCCGGCATGAACGGCCGCGACCGCCCCTGGCACGCTGGCGTGCTGTACCAGCGCGACGCGCGCTTCGCCCACGCCCTGCGCGATGCGCTGTGCGCCGAGGGCGACCTGGTGGTCGGCGACAACGAACCCTATTCGGTCAGCGACGCCACCGACTACGCCATTCCCGTCCATGCCGAACGCCGCGGGCTGCCGCACGTCGAGCTGGAAATCCGCCAGGACCTGATCGCCGACGACGCCGGACAGCAGGCCTGGGCGGAGCGCCTGGCGCGGCTGTTCGGGTCGCTGCAGGCGCGCTTCGTTTCGCCCTGACGCGGCGCTCCATCCGCGGCCCGGGCCAGCGAGCCGCAATCCGGGGGCGATCGCAGGGCTCAGGTGAAGGCGTCGGTGGCGCGCACCAGGGCGTCCACGGTTTCCGCTTCGAACGCCGAGTGCCCCGATGTGGGCGTGACCACCAGTTCGGCCTTGGGCCAGGCCTTGTGCAGGTCCCAGGCATTCTGCAGCGGGCAGACCACGTCGTAGCGGCCGTGCACGATCACGCCCGGGATGCCGGCGATGCGGTAGGCATCGCGCAGCAGCTGGTCGTCGACCTCGAAGAAGCCCGCGTTGGTGAAGTAGTGGTTCTCGATCCGCGCGAAGGCGAGCGCGAACCGCGGATCATCGTGGCCGCTGACGAAATCCGGATCGACGTGCAGGAACGAGGTTGCGCCCTCCCACACGCTCCAGGCGCGCGCGGCGGCCAGGCGGGTGGCTTCGTCGTCCGAGGTCAGGCGGCGATGGAAGGCGGCGATCAGGTCGTGGCGCTCGTCCTCGGGGATCGCGGCGATGTAGTGTTCCCAGGCGTCGGGGAACAGGCGCGAAGTGCCCTCCTGGTAGAACCACTGCAGCTCCCAGCGGCGCAGCATGAAGATGCCGCGCAGCACAAGTTCGGTCACTCGCAGACAGTGCGCCTGGGCATAGGCCAGCGCCAGGGTCGAACCCCACGATCCGCCGAACACCTGCCAGCGCTCGATGCCCAGGCGTTCGCGCAGCGCCTCGATGTCGGCGACCAGGTGCCAGGTGGTGTTGTCGACCAGGTCGGCATGCGGCGTGGAGCGCCCGGAGCCGCGCTGGTCGAACAGCACGATGCGGTACTTCGACGGGTCGTGGAAGCGGCGCATCTTCGCGTTGCAGCCGCCGCCGGGGCCGCCGTGCAGCAGCACCACCGGCTTGCCCCTGGGGTTGCCGCACTGCTCGTAGTACAGCGCGTGGCGTTGGTCGACCTGGAGCATGCCGCTGTCGTAGGGCTCGATCGGTGGGTACAGCGTGCGCATGGCTCGCTCCTTGGCCGGAAGATTGGGAACAGTCTAGCGACTGCGGCGCGGGCGTCGGTCCGGCAGCCGCCCGAGGCTGACACGGTCACGGCCTTCCAGGTCGCGATGGGTCGCGACGTCCTGCAGGCCCGCCGCCTGCAGCAGCGCGCGCACGGCCGGCCCCTGGTCGTGGCCGTGCTCGAGCAGCAGCCAGCCGCCCGCAGCGAGCTGCGCGGGGGCGGCGCGCACGATGCAGCGGATCGCGTCGAGGCCGTCATGGCCGGAGGACAGCGCCATCGCCGGCTCGTGGCGCAGGTCGCCGCAGCCCAGGTGCGGGTCGCCGTCGGCGATGTAGGGCGGATTGCTGGCGACCAGGTCATAGCGCCGGCCCGCCAGCGGGTCGAACCAGTGGCCGAGGTGGAATTCGACGTTGCCCAAGGCGGCCGCATCGGCGTTGCGCCGCGCCACCGCGAGCGCCGCGTCGCTGGCGTCGACCGCGTCCACCCGCGCGCGCGGCCGTTCGCTGGCCAGCGCCAGCGCGATCGCGCCGCTGCCGGTGCCGAGGTCGGCCAGCCGCAGCGGCGCGTCGGCCGGCAGGCGCGCCAGGGCCAGTTCCACCAGCAGCTCGGTTTCCGGGCGCGGGATCAGGGTGTCGGGGGTGACCGCGAGGTCCAGGGTCCAGAAGCCCTGGCGACCGCGCAGGTAGGCCACCGGCTCGCCGGCCAGGCGGCGCGCGACCAGCCCCGCGAAGCGCATCCGGGCGTCGACATCGACCGGGTCCGCAGCGTGGGCGAACAGCCAGCCGCGGTCGCGGCCGAGCGCATGCGCCAGCAGCCACTGCGCTTCGGCTGGCTCGAGATCCGCGCTGGCCGCAGCCAGCATGGAACGCACGGTGGGGGGCGGTGTCGGCGTCGTCACGGCGGCATGGTAGCCGTCAGGGGCACTGCCGCCTGGCGAGGCGATCCGGGCCTTCCCCTCCCGCCCCCCCCCGCAAGCGGAGGGAGGAGCAAGGCTGTGGAGCCGCCACAGTTCCGTGCCGAAACGAAGCGACAAAACGAAGGCGGCCGAAGCCGCCTTCAAGATTCCGTACCGCGTGTGGGAGGGAGAAACCGGATACGGAACTTGGCCGCGGGGTGGCGCACGTTGCCGGCCCCGGGACCCTGCGCCGCCCCGGGATCCGGGCCTTGGCCCTCGTCGCGGACAGCGGTGCATGGCCCGACTATGCTGCAGTGCAAAAAACATTGCAAGCATATTCCCTGCTCGAAAACCATCAGCAAAGGCCGACATTGATTGATTTTATCAATCGATCATATAATTTACTTCGATTTTACCAATTGATAGCTGATCCCTATCATTCTCCCCGTCGATCCGCAGCTTCATGGATCGAACCTGCCCTCCACTTCACACGAGGTTTTCCGCATGTCCCTGATCAACACCCAGGTCCAACCCTTCAAGGCCACGGCCTACCAGAACGGCGAGTTCGTCGAGGTGTCCGACGCCAGCCTCAAGGGCAAGTGGTCGGTCCTGATCTTCATGCCCGCCGCCTTCACCTTCAACTGCCCGACCGAGGTCGAGGACGCGGCCGAGCATTACGCCGAGTTCCAGAAGCAGGGCGCCGAGGTCTACATCGTCACCACCGACACCCATTTCTCGCACAAGGTCTGGCACGAGACCTCGGCCGCGGTGGGCAAGGCCCAGTTCCCGCTGGTCGGCGATCCGACCCACCAGCTGACCCGCGCCTTCGGCGTGCACATCGAGGAAGAGGGCCTGGCCCTGCGCGGCACCTTCGTGATCAACCCGGAAGGCGTGATCAAGACCGTCGAAATCCACGACAACGCCATCGCCCGCGACGTCACCGAGACCCTGCGCAAGCTCAAGGCCGCGCAGTACGTCGCCGCCCATCCGAACGAGGTCTGCCCGGCCAAGTGGAAGGAAGGCGAGAAGACCCTCAAGCCGTCGCTGGACCTGGTCGGCAAGATCTGATCACGCATCGCGTGATCGCCTGAGTCACTGCGCCACGCTCCACCCCGCCCCGTGCCGCTTCCGCGGCGCGGGAGCGGATCGGAGCCGATGCCGGCCAGCCAGCGGGCGGGTTCTCCCTCCCCTCGCGTCCGCAAGCCAGCCGGCGTCGGTTCCGATCCGCTTCCGCATTGCCTCCCCCAGGAGTTCCCGTGCTCGACAACGACCTCAAAACCCAGCTCAAGGGCTATCTCGAACGGCTGCAGCGTCCCGTCGCGATCATCGCCTCGGTCGACGATGGCGACAGCTCGAAGGAGATGCTCGAACTGCTGGAAGACATCCGCTCCCAGTCCGACCTGGTCACGGTCGAGGTACGCCGCGACGACGCCGAGCGCAAGCCCTCCTTCGCGCTGACCTCGCCCGGCCAGGACATCTCGCTGCGCTTCGCCGGCCTGCCGATGGGCCACGAGTTCACCTCGCTGGTGCTGGCGCTGCTGCAGGTGGGCGGGCATCCGTCCAAGGCCGCGGCCGAGCTGCTCGAGCAGGTGCGCGGACTGGACGGCGAGTTCCGCTTCGAAACCTATTATTCGCTCAGCTGCCAGAACTGCCCGGACGTGGTGCAGGCGCTGAACCTGGCCGCGGTGCTGAACCCCAAGATCTCGCATGTCGCGATCGATGGCGCCCTGTTCCAGGACGAGGTCGAGGCGCGCGAGGTGATGTCGGTGCCCACCATCTTCCTCAACGGCGAAGTCTTCGACCAGGGCCGCATGAGCCTGGAGCAGATCGTCGCGCGCCTGGACACCGGCGCGGCGAAGCGCGAGGCGGCGAAGATCGCGGGCAAGGAGCCGTTCGACGTGCTGGTGGTCGGAGGTGGCCCGGCCGGCGCGGCGGCGGCCGTATACGCCGCGCGCAAGGGCATCCGCACCGGCGTGGCGGCCGAGCGCTTCGGTGGCCAGGTGCTGGACACCATGTCGATCGAGAACTTCATCTCGGTACCGCACACCGAGGGTCCGAAGCTGGCCGCGCAGCTCGAGCAGCACGTGCGCGACTACGACGTGGACGTGATGAACCTGCAGCGCGCCACCGGGCTGGTGCCGGCCGGCGCCGACGGCCTGGTCGAGGTGAAGCTCGAGAGCGGCGCCTCGCTCAGGTCGAAGACCGTGGTGCTGTCGACCGGCGCGCGCTGGCGGCAGATGGGCGTCCCCGGCGAGGACCAGTACCGCAACAAGGGCGTGGCCTACTGCCCGCACTGCGACGGCCCGCTGTTCAAGGGCAAGCGGGTAGCGGTGATCGGCGGCGGCAACTCCGGCGTCGAGGCGGCCATCGACCTGGCCGGGATCGTCGGCCACGTCACCCTGATCGAGTTCGACGGCAAGCTGCGCGCGGACGAAGTGCTGCAGCGCAAGCTGCGCAGCCTGGACAACGTGCGCATCATCACCAGCGCCCAGACCACCGAAGTGCTGGGCGACGGCAGCCGGGTGACCGGCCTGGTCTACCGGGACCGCAGCGGCGGCGACGCGCATCGCCTGGAGCTGGAGGGAGTATTCGTGCAGATCGGCCTGTTGCCCAATACCGAATGGCTCAAGGGCACGGTGGAACTTTCTCCGCGCGGCGAGATCGTCGTCGACGACCGCGGCCAGACCAGCGTGCCTGGCGTGTTCGCCGCCGGCGACTGCACCACGGTGCCGTACAAGCAGATCGTGATCGCGATGGGCCAGGGCTCGACCGCGGCGCTGGCGGCCTTCGACCACCTGATCCGGAGTTCCGCGCCGGCGCCGCTGGCCGAGGCGCACGCGGCCTGAGCCGATGAACCTGCGCGACCTCCGATACCTGATCGCGGTCGCCGACCACCGCCATTTCGGACGCGCCGCGGCGGCGAACTTCGTCAGCCAGCCGACCCTGTCCACCCAGCTGCGCAAGCTCGAGGACGAACTCGGCGTGGCCCTGGTGGAGCGCGCGCCGCGCAAGGTGATGCTGACCCCGATCGGGGTGGAGATCGTGGAGCGGGCGCGGCGGGTGGTCGCCGAGATCGAGCAGATGAAGGAGGCCGCGCGGCGCAGCCAGCGGCCCGAGGCCGGCACCGTGCGCCTGGGAATCTTCCCGACCCTGGGCCCGTACCTGCTGCCCCACGTCATCCCCGGTATCCGCGTGCGCTTCCCGGACCTGCAGCTGTTGCTGGTCGAGGAGAAGAGCGACGAACTGCTGGCGCGCCTGCGCGACGGCCGCCTCGACGCCGCGGTGCTGGCCCTGCCGGTGCACGACGAGCAGCTCCAGCACGAGTTCCTGTTCGAGGAGCCGTTCGTGCTGGCGGTGCCCGAACAGCACCGGCTCGCCAACCGCCGGGCGTTGGCCATGGACGAGCTGGCCAGCGAGAACCTGCTGCTGCTCGAGGACGGCCACTGCCTGCGCCGGCAGACCCTGGACGTGTGCCACCTGGCCGGCGCCCACGAGAAAAGCGAGTTCCGCGCCACCAGCCTGGAAACGCTGCGGCAGATGGTGGCCGCGAACGTCGGCATCACCCTGCTCCCGGTGCTGGCGGTGCAGCCGCCGGTCGCCCACCCGCGCGGCATCCGCCTGCTCGCGTTCAGCGATTCGACGCCCAGCCGCGGGATCGCCCTGTTCTGGCGCCGCAGTTCGGCCATGTCCGACTTCCTGGTCCACCTGGCCGGGGCCTTCCGCAGCCTTCCGCCGGAGCTGCTGGAAGGCCCGATGCCCCTGCCCGGCCGGCCGGGCGATGCCCCGCCGCCGGACATGCTCTGAGCCGCACGCGCCGCCCCTCTTGATGCCCGGCGCGCGGAGCGCTACGGTAATCGCCACCAGAGCGGGCGACGCGCGGGACGCGCCGTCCGTTTTTCTTTTGGGCGTCGGCCTGCCGGCGTCCGCATATGGAGCTCACCCGCCATGACTGCACCGTCCACCGGAGGCCTGCCGCCGCCGATCGTCGTCTCCCGTCGCGATGCCGCCCGCCTGGAGGCGCTGATCGACTCGCCGCGCTGGCAGAACGACGCCACCGCCGAGGCCCTGCTGGGCGAGCTGACGCGGGCGGAGATCGTCGACGACGCGGACATGCCGGCCGACGTGGTGGGCATGAACACGCGCGTCGAGTGCGTGGACGACAACACCGGCGAGCAGCACGGCTTCACCCTGGTGTTCCCCAACGAGGCCGATGCCGGCGCCGGCAAGGTGTCGGTCTTCGCCCCGGTGGGCAGCGCCCTGCTGGGCCTGTCGGTAGGCCAGTCGATCGACTGGACCACGCCCCAGGGCCGCGCCCTGCGCCTGCGCGTCACCGGCGTGACCCCCGCGGGCTGAGCCGTGGCGCTGCGCAGGCTGGCGCTGGCCGGGCTGCTGCTCGGCGCGCTCGGCTGGTGGTTCTCGCCCTATTCGCCGCGCACTCCGGACGCGCCCGCCCCGGCGACAGGCGTCGCCGTGGCCTGCCCGTCGCCGCCGGGCGCCGATCCCGGCGACGGCCCGCTGCAGACCGGTTTGCCGCACGAGCTGGCCCCGTTCGAATTCGAGGCCGGCACGCTCACCGCGCTGGCGGGTTTTCGCATCAGCGCGCGGGTGCTCTCGCGCGAGGACTACGCGCGCGGGCGCGAAGCGGAGTTCTCGCCCACCGACCTGGCCCTGGGCTGGGGCCGCATGGGCGACGACGCCGTGCTCGAGCGCCTGAACATCCGCCAGTCCGGGCGCTGGTACCGCTACCGCTGGTCGGGCGATCCGCCGATCCCGGCGCGGGAAATCGTCCGCAGCAGCGCCAACATGCACATGATCCCGGCCGATGCGCAGGTGGCCCGCGCCCTGCGCGAGGTGCGCACCGACGACCGGGTGCGTATCCGGGGCTGGCTGGTGGAAGCCGGCGCCGAGGACGGCTGGCGCTGGCGCAGTTCGCTCACCCGCGACGACACCGGCGACGGTGCCTGCGAGCTGGTCTACGTCTGCGCCATCGAGCCGCTGTAGGACCGGGCCCAGCCGTGGCTACGGAGCGAGGCCGATCGGGCAGCTGACGCCGGTGCCGCCCAGGCCGCAGTAGCCGGCGGGATTCTTCGACAGGTACTGCTGGTGCTCGTCCTCGGCGTAGTGGAAGGTCGGCGCGGGGAAGCGGATGTCGGTGCTGATCGCGCCGTGCCCGGCTTCGCGCAGTCGCGCCTGGTAGGCGTCGCGACTGGCCAGCGCCAGCGCGTGCTGGTCGGGGTCGTGGCAGAAGATCACCGAACGGTACTGGGTGCCCACGTCATTGCCCTGGCGCATGCCCTGGGTCGGGTTGTGGTGCTCCCAGAAGACCCGCAACAGGGTTTCGAACGGCAGCGCCGCCGGGTCGTACACCACCAGCACAACCTCGGCATGGCCGGTCTGCCCGGAGCACACCTCGCGATAGGTCGGGTTCGGCGTTTCGCCGCCGGCATAGCCGGCCGCGGTCGTGGTCACGCCGGGCAGGCTCCAGAACTTGCGCTCGGCGCCCCAGAAGCAGCCCATGCCGAACTGCACCCGCGCCAGCCCCTCGAACCCGTCGCGCAGCGGCGCGCCGAGCACGTGGTGGCGGTTGTGCAGCGGCATTTCCTGCGCCCGCCCCGGCAGCGCCTCGCCGGGCTGCGGCAGGCGCTGTTTCCAGGCCCCGATTCCGATCATGTTCCTGCTCCACGCGATGATCCAGCCGATCTGCGGCCGGATCGCGCCACTTCAAGCGCGCCGCGAAGCGCTCAGCGGAACACCGCAGGCGCTACCTGCACGCAGTTGCGGCCGGCGGCCTTGGCCGAGTACAGCGCGCGGTCGGCGCGGCCCAGGGTGGCCTCGGGGCCGTCCTCGTGCTCCAGGCGGGTGGCCACGCCCACGCTCACGGTCAGCGACACGGGCTGGGCACCGCATTCGGGCCGCAGGTGCTCCACCGCCATCCGCAGCTGCTCGGCGACCACCCGCGCGGCCGCACCGCTGCGCCCGGGCAGGATCGCGATGAACTCCTCGCCGCCGTAGCGGCCGAACAGGTCGCCCTCGTCCAGCGCACCGCGCAGCGCCAGCGCCACCTCGCGCAGGCAGACGTCGCCGCAGGCATGGCCGTGGCGGTCGTTGATCGACTTGAAGTGGTCCAGGTCGATGAACAGCACCGAGACCGGCTGACCGGAGCGCGCGCCCTCGGCGAAGGTGCGCGCCAGCCAGTGGTCGATCGTGCGCCGGTTGAAGCTGCCGGTCAGGGCATCGAGCTCCGCCGAGCGGCGCAGCTGGACCGCGGCCATGGCCTGGTCCACGTGCAGCAGGGCCTGGCGCGCGAAGTCGCCGGCCAGCGACAGTTCCTCGGTGGCGAAGCCGTCGGCACCGCGGCGCTGCAGCAGCAGCGCGCCCCAGGCCGGCGCGCGGATCGACAGCGGCACCACCGCCTCGATCGCGACGATCGACGGCTGCCCGGCTTCGGTCACCGGCTGCTGCAGGGTGATGCCGTTGGCGGCCTGCCGCCTGAGCGCCAGCTGGCGCCGGTCGAGCTGCGCGCGCACCGCGTCGGTGTCCGCCGCCGGCTCCGACACCAGCACGTCCTGGCCATGCAGGCCGTGCGCGGCGAGCACGGCGCGCTCGACCGGCAGCAGCGGCAGCAGGTTGTCGAGCAGCAGCCGGAACGCGGCCCAGGGAATGTCCTCCGGCGGCAGCGAACGCAGCCGCGACTGCAGTTCCGAGACCAGCTCCGAACGCGCCGCCTCGCGCTGCATGCGGCGCTCGGTGTCGGTCCGCGCCAGCAGCTCGCGATCGCGCTGCTGGCGATACTCGGCGATCCGTCCCACCAGCCCTACGGCCAGGATCGCGACCCCGCCCACGATCGCCAACTGGTAGCCGTAGTGCACCAGCACGCTGTCGAAGCCCAGGCCGCGCATGGACAGTTCCAGCAGCACCACGCCCGCCAGCGCCAGCACCGCCAGCGCGGTCAGCGGCAGCGCCATCAGGGTGCGCCGACGGGCCGCGTCGACCAGCAGCACCAGCCCCAGCAGCAGCGCCAGGCCGAACGGGACCGCCTGCACCTGGGCCAGCACGCGCGCCAGCTGCGGCACGTTCAGCAGGCACAGCGCCACCAGCCCCACCAGCGCCAGCGAGACCCCGTCCACCACGCCCTTCCAGCGCGACCGTCCCTGGTCCATGCCCGCGTACCGCAGCAGCATCTGCAGCCACGCCGCGCACAGCAGCATCACCAGCGCCACCACGCCCTGGCTGCGCCAGAACGCGAACAGGCGCAGGCCCGGCACCTGGTAGAGGTGGCCGTTGAGCGCCGACAGCGCCAGCAGCGCCACCGCGGCGAATCCGAACAGGGCCAGGAACAGGCGGTCGCGCGCGGCCGAGTACAGCGCCAGCGCCAGCAGTCCGATGGTGAACAGGCTGGCGTAGATCGTGGCGCTGGCCGCCACCGCGTAGTGCTCCAGGTGCATCGCCTGCGCCGCCGTCATCACCTGCGGATGCAGGGCGCCACGCGCGTCGCCGATGGTGTGCAGTTCGATCTCCACCGGACCCGGCCCGCCCCTCGGCAGGTCGAACAGATAGCTGCCCGGCAGCACCCCGGCGGCTTCGCCAGGCTGGAAGAAGCCCTGCGCCGGGCTGCGCCAGCCCTTGCCCTGCAGCCACACCGCATCGACCGCCTCGCGTTCGAGCCGCAGCATCCACTGCGTATCCCCGGCGGTGGCCGGCAGTTCGAAGCGCAGCAGTCGGGTGCGGTGCACGCTGCCGTCCGGAACGCCGGCCGGGCGCGGCGCATCTGCCAGCGTGCTCGTCGCGACTTCGACGCCGCGGCTCTCCGGCAGCCCGCCGGCCACGGCCGCCGCCACCAGCCCGAGCACCAGCACCAGGCAGATCGCGATCAGGCCCTCGTGGCGTCCGCCCGTGGCATTGCGCTGGCTGCTCAGGACGCGCCCTCCGGGTCGATGCCGCCGCGACCCGCCCCCGGCGCCCACCGGCACGGCGCGGTCCGCGAGAAGCTGCCGGCATGGGGACGGATCGAGGACATCCCTTGTTCTCCTGGCGGACTGGCGGAAGGGAAAGCAAGCTTCGTGCCGACAAACAGCGGCGTGTGTCACATTATCAGGTATGCAGGCCGCACAGCACCCGACGATCGGGCTCAACGGACGCCTCGGCTACACTGGCGCCCTATTCCCCCGACACGCGTCATGACCCGCCCAGATCCGGCCCCGGCCGCCGCGCCGCGCAACGATTTCATCCGCCAGATCGTCCGCGACGACCTGACCAGCGGCCGGCACACCGCCATCCGCACCCGCTTCCCGCCCGAGCCCAACGGCTACCTGCACATCGGTCACGCCAAGGCGATCTGCCTGGACTTCGGCATTGCCGAGGAGTTCGGCGGCGTCTGCAACCTGCGCTTCGACGACACCAACCCGGCGAAGGAAGACCCCGAGTTCGTGCGCGCGATCCAGGACGACGTGCACTGGCTGGGCTTCGAATGGGCCGAGTTGCGCCATGCCTCGGACTATTTCGAGATCTATTGCCTGGCCGCGGAAAAGCTGATCCGTCAGGGCGACGCCTTCGTCTGCGACCTGAACGCTGAACAGGTGCGCGAGTACCGCGGAAACCTGACTGCGCCGGGTCGCAATTCGCCCTTCCGCGACAGGTCGGCCGACGAGAACCTGGACCTGTTCCGCAGGATGCGCGCCGGCGAGTTCCCCGACGGCGCCCGCACCCTGCGCGCGAAGATCGACATGGCCAGCGGCAACATCAACCTGCGCGACCCGGCCCTGTACCGGATCAAGCACATGCCGCACCCGATCGCCGGCGATGGCTGGTGCATCTACCCGATGTACGACATCGCCCACGCCCTGGGCGACGCGATCGAGGGCATCACCCACTCGCTGTGCACGCTCGAGTTCGAGGACCACCGGCCGCTTTACGACTGGTGCGTGGAGAAAGTGGACCTGGCCGGCAATCCCGGGCTGATGGCACCGCTGGTCGCCAAAGGCCTGCCCAACGTGGCCGCGAGGCCGCGGCAGATCGAGTTCTCGCGGCTCAACATCAACTACACGGTGATGAGCAAGCGCAAGCTCACCCAGCTGGTCGCCGACGGCCTGGTCGACGGCTGGGACGATCCGCGCATGTACACCCTGCAGGGCCTGCGCCGGCGCGGCTACACGCCGGCGGCGCTGCGCCTGTTCGTGGACCGGATCGGCATCAGCAAGCAGAACTCGGTGATCGACTTCTCGGTGCTCGAGGGCGCGCTGCGCGAAGACCTCGATGCCTCCGCGCCGCGGCGCATGGCGGTGGTCGACCCGCTGAAACTGGTGCTGGCCAACCTGCCCGAAGGCCACGAGGAAACGCTGTCGTTCTCCAACCACCCCAAGGACGAGTCCTTCGGCATGCGCGAAGTGCCGTTCTCGCGCGAGCTGTGGATCGAGCGCGAGGATTTCGCCGAGGTCCCGCCCAAGGGCTGGAAGCGGCTGGTGCCGGGCGGCGAAGTGCGCCTGCGCGGCGCCGGCATCGCGCGCGTGGACGAGGTGGTGAAGGACGCGGACGGCAACATCGTCGAGCTGCGCGGCTGGCTGGACCCGGACTCGCGCCCCGGCATGGAGGGCGCCAACCGCAAGGTCAAGGGCACCATCCACTGGGTCAGCGCCAGGCACGCGGTCGCGGCCGAGATCCGGCTGTACGACCGCCTGTTCTCGGTCGCCGATCCCGACGACGAGAGCGAAGGCGGGACCTATCGCGACCATCTCAACCCCGACTCGAAGCGCAGCGTGCGCGGATACGTCGAACCGGCCGCAGCCGCCGCCGCGCCGGAGCAGTCGCTCCAGTTCGAACGGCTGGGCTATTTCGTCGCCGACCGCCGCGACCATCGCGGCGACGCGCCGGTGTTCAACCGCAGCGTGTCGCTGCGCGACACCTGGGCGGCGAAGGCCTGAGACCGATGCGACTGCGCACCGTCCTCGTCGCGCTGTGCCTGGCCATCGGCGCCAGCGCGTGCGCGCCAGCGGCGACGGCGCCGTCCGTCGATCCGTCCCGGGCGGCGATGCCCACGCCGGCGGCGGACGCCATCCCCGGCACGGTCGACGCCAGCTGTCGCGTCGCCAGCGACTGCGCGGTGAAGAACGTGGGCAACTGCTGCGGCCATTTCCCCGCCTGCGTGAACCGCGACGCGGCGGTGGACCCGGACGCCGTGCGCGCGCAGTGCGCGGCCAGCGGCATGGCCTCGGTCTGCGGCTGGAAGGACATCCAGTCCTGCGACTGCGTGCAGGGCCGCTGCCAGGCGGTGGACGGACCGATCCGGGTGGACCGCTGATGCTCGCCACCCAGGTCCAGCTCACCTTGCCCGAGTGGGCCCACGGCATCGTCGATCCGGCGCGCACATGGCCCGGCGACGAGGCCAAGGTCGCGCTGGCGGTGGAGCTGTCGCGGCTCAATATCGAGGCCTGCAGCGGCGGTCCCTTCGGCGCGGCGGTGTTCGATGCCGGCGACGACCGCATCGTCGCGATCGGGGTCAACCGGGTGCTGCCGCAGCACTGCTCCGTGGCCCACGCCGAAACCATGGCCTGCATGCTGGCGCAGCAGAGCCTGGGCCGCGCGCGCCTGAACCGCGATCTGGACGACAACGTGGTCGGCCGCTACGTGCTGGCGACCTCGGCGCAGCCGTGCTGCCAGTGCTACGGCGCCAGCATCTGGGCCGGCATCGATCGCCTGCTGATCGGCGCCCGCTCCGCGGACGTCGAAGCGCTCACCGCCTTCGACGAGGGCCCGCTGCCCGCCGACTGGATGGGCGAGCTTGCGCGCCGCGGCATCGAGGTGGTGCGCGACGTGCATCGCGACGCCGCGTGCGAAGTGCTGCGCGCCTACGGCCGCTCCGGTGCCCGCAGCTACTGAGCGCGGGCCGTGAACGGCCTGCTGTGCTACTGCCGCGCCGGCTTCGAGCCCGAACTGGCGGCGGAACTGGGCGAGCGTGCGACCGGGGCCGGCCTGCCCGGCTACGCCCGGACCGCGCGCGGCGACGGCTACGTGCTGTTCCTCGGCGACGAGGGGCTGGCCGCGGCCCTGCCGTGGCGCAGCCTGGTGTTCGCGCGGCAGTCGCTGCGCCTGTTCGGTGAACTGCAGGGGCTCGATCCCCGCGACCGGATCACGCCGATCCTCGACGCGATCGCCGCCACCGCGCCGACCCGGCCCTACGGCACCCTGCTGGTCGAACACCCCGATTCGGACGCGGGCAAGCCGCTCTCGGCCCTGGCCCGCAGCTTCGGCAACGCGCTGCGCCCGGCGTTGCGCCGCCACGGCCTGCTGGCCGCGGACGACGACCCGCGCGCGCCGCGCCTGCACCTGTGCTTCGTGGCCGGCGACCACGCGCTGCTCGCCGATTCCGATCCCGCGCTGTCCGCGCCGTGGCCGCTTGGCGTGCCGCGGCTCAGGCTGCATCCCGACGCGCCCTCGCGCTCGGCGCTGAAGCTGGAGGAAGCGCTGCTGACCCTGCTCGACGACGCCCAGCGGCGCGAGCGCCTGCAGCCGGGCATGACCGCCGCCGACCTGGGCGCCGCACCCGGCGGCTGGACCTGGGTACTCGCGCGCAAAGGCCTGCGCGTGACCGCGATCGACAACGGCCCGCTGCGCCAGCACGTGCTCGACACCGGCCTGGTCGAACACCTGCGCGCCGACGGCTTCCGCTGGCAGCCGCCGCGGCCGCTGGACTGGATGGTGTGCGACATGGTGGAGCAGCCGGCGCGGGTCGCGCGGCGCATGGGCGAATGGATGCGCGAAGGCTGGTGTCGCGACGCGATCTTCAACCTCAAGCTGCCGATGAAGAAGCGCTGGCTGGAAACCCGGCGCAGCCTGGAGGCGTTCGAAGCGGAAGCTGGCGTGCCGCTGGCGCTGCGCGCGCGCCAGCTTTACCACGATCGCGAGGAGATCACGGTCCACGCCACCCGCCGCGCGGACTGAACGCGGGCTGTTGCACCCGCGGCGCCGGCGCCCGGATTGACGGTCGTTTCATCGCGGCGCATCGAGCATGCGGCGTATCCCACGACCGGAGCCGAACCATGCACGCGACCACGCTGCACCGCACCCTGCTCACCGCCGCGCTCGTCCTGGCCGCCGGCGTCGCCGCGGCACAGTCCACGACCGCCCCCCATCCCACGCGCGACGCGCGCGCCGATGCCACCACGCGGGTCCAGGTCGCCCCCGACGTCACCCTGCTGACCCGCGTGGCGGATCCGGCAATGCTGCGGGCCAGCCGTGCCTTCGACGCCCTGGACCGCAACGGCGACGGCGCCGTCGATCGCACCGAAGCGGCGGCGGAACCGGGATTGGGCGACAGCTTCTCCAGCGTGGACAGCAGCGGCAACGACCGCCTCGACCGCGACGAATACACCGCGCGCCTGCGCCGCTGAGGAGCCGGGCGGCCGCAGGCGGACAGCGTTCCGCTGCGTCCTGACCCCACCCCGACCCTCCCCCGCGTGCGTGGGAGGGAGAGGGGCGGGATGAGGACGACGGCCCTCTTGCGCATGCGGAAGATCAAGTGAGGCAGCCCGGCGCGTCACCAGCGCGACGGCCGCGTCACGCGCAGCCGGCGCCATCGCCCCTACAATCGCGCCTTCCTCCGCCGCACGGATACCCCATGGCCTCCAGCCTCCTCGTCCTGCTCGACGACATCGCCACCATCCTCGACGACGTCGCGGCAATGACCAAGGTGGCGGCGAAGAAGACAGCGGGCGTGCTCGGCGACGACCTCGCGCTCAACGCCGAGCAGGTCAGCGGCGTGCGCGCGGCGCGCGAACTGCCGGTGGTGTGGGCGGTCGCCAAGGGCTCGGCGGTCAACAAGGCGATCCTGGTGCCCGCCGCGCTGGCGATCAGCGCGTTCCTGCCCTGGCTGGTGACGCCGCTGCTGATGGCCGGCGGCCTGTTCCTGTGCTACGAGGGCGCGGAGAAACTCGCGCACAAGTTCCTGCACAGCCGCGAGGACGATGTCGCCCATCACGCCGCCCATGCGCAGGCGCTGGCGAAGTCCGACGCCGAGCTGCTGGCCCAGGAGAAGGGCAAGATCAAGGGTGCGATCCGCACCGACTTCATCCTCTCGGCGGAGATCATCGTGATCTCGCTGGGCACCGTCACCAACAAGCCGTTTGCAGTCCAGCTCGGCGTGCTGGCCGGCATCGCGGCGCTGATGACGGTTGGCGTGTACGGACTGGTGGCGGGCATCGTCAAGCTCGACGACTTCGGCCTCTACCTCAGCCGCGCCGCCGGTTCCGCGACGCGCGCGATCGGCACCGGCATCCTGCGCGCCGCGCCATGGCTGATGAAGGGCCTGGCCGTGGCGGGCACGGCGGCGATGTTCCTGGTCGGCGGCGGCATCCTCGTGCACGGCGTGCACGCGGTGGCCGAATGGGTGGCCGACGCGGCAGTGGACGCGGCCGAGGTGCCCGGCATCGGCGCGGTGCTCGGCGCACTCACGCCGATGCTGCTCAACGCGGCGATCGGGATCCTCGCCGGCGCGGCGGTGGTGGTGCTGGTGACGCTGTTCAAGCGCCTGCGAGGATCGCAGGCTGCCGCCTAGCCGCCGGCGGCGCGGCGCCAGAACAGGTCCACCAGCGGCGGCACCCGCCCGACCAGGCCCAGCAGCGGCCCGCGCAGCAGGGTCGGCGCCAGGGCGTCGTTGGAGAACAGGCGGTTGAGGCCTTCAAAGGCGTGCGCGGCCAGCGCATTGTCGCTGCGCCGCGACCTCGCCCAGCGCGCCAGCCGGTGCGGCGCATCCCAGGCCTGGCCACGCCGCTGCGCGCCAGCCACCGCATCGCGCAGCGCGGCGACGTCGCGCAGGCCCAGGTTCACGCCCTGCCCGGCCAGCGGATGCACCGCATGCGCGGCGTCGCCCACCACCAGCACCCGGCCGGCGTGCTGGCTGGCGCTGAGCTGGCGCCGGAGCGGGAACGCGACCCGGCGGGTGAGCGGTTCGATCGCGCCCAGCCGGGCATCGAAGGCGGTGGTGATGGCGCGCGCGAACGCCGCGTCGTCCAGCGCCAGCACGCGCGCGGCCTCGTCATGCGGCAGGGTCCAGACGATCGAGCACGATCCGTCCACCCAGGGCAGCAGCGCCAGCGGCCCGGTCGGCAGGAAGCGCTGCCAGGCGGTGTCCTGGTGCGGCAGCGCGGTGCGCACGTAGCCGACCACGCCCTGCTGGGCATAGTCGTGGGCCTCGGCGGCGATCCCGGCCATGCGCCGCAGCGGCGAGGCCACGCCGTCGGCGGCGATCGCGATCCGCGCCGTCACGCCGGTACCGTCTTCCAGGCGCAACGTCGCCGCGTCGTCGTCCTGCTCCAGCGCGACCACCCGCGCCGGACACGAGACGCGCACGCCCGCGGCTTCGAGCGCGCGCCACAGCACGTCCACCAGCAGTCCCTGTTCGACGATCCAGCCCAGCTGCGGGCGCGCGAGCACGTCGGCATCGAACACGATCGGCCTGCCGCCGCCGGCATCCCATACCAGCATCCGCCGGTACGGCTGCGCGCGCGCGTCGCGCACCGCCGCCCAGGCGCCGAGGCCGTCGAGCAGGGCAGCGTTGTCCGGCGCGATCGCGTAGACCCGCAGGTCGGCCGGCTCCGCGGCCCAGGCCGGCGGCCGCGCCGCCTCCAGCAGGCGCACGTCCAGCCCCTGCCGGGCCAGGGCGAGCGCGCAGGCCGCGCCGACCACGCCGCCGCCGACGATCGCCACGTCGTGCCGTTCGCGCCGCCTCATGCGACCGGACCGCGGCACAGCGCCGGCACGTCGCCGCGATAGCCCATCGCGCCACCGGCCAGCAGCGCCTGCAGCGACGGCACCCGGTCCAGCGCCAGCAGGCCGAGGCTGCGCAGCGGGCGCAGCAGCGGCGCGCGGTTGGCGGTCAGCCGCGCCAGGCCGTCGGAGAACGCCAGGGTGCGGCTGCGGTCTTCCCGCCGGCGCGCGACGTAGGCATCGAGCAGCGCGTCGCTGCCCGGATCGTCCGCATCGGCAACCAGTTCGGCCAGGGTCAGCGCGTCGCGCAGGCCGAGGTTGAAGCCCTGGGCGCCGACCGGATGCACGGTCTGCGCGGCGTTGCCCACCAGCACCGCGCGCGCGGCTGTGGTCCGGCGCGCCACCACCCGCAGCGCCGGATAGCGGCTGCGCTCGCCGACTTCGAGCAGGCGCCCGGCGCGCCAGCCGAACGCGGCCTGCACCCGGGCGAGGAAATCGCGGTCGGGCAGCGCCGCCACCGCATCGGCTTCGGCCTCGTCGACGCCGTGCACCAGGCCCCAGGCGCCGTCGCCGCGCGGCAGCAGCGCGGTGGGGCCGTCGTCGCCCAGCCGCTCCCAGGCCATGCCGTCGGGCGCGCGCGCGGTGCGCAGCCGGGCCACGAACAGGCGCTGGCGGTAATCGTGGGTATCGGCCTCGATTCCCAGCGCCTCGCGCATCCGGCTGCCGCTGCCGTCGGCCGCGACCACCAGGCGTGCGCGCAGCACGCGTTCGCCGGCCGCGTCGGCGATGCGCACCTCGCGCATGCCCCCCTCGACCGCACCGATGTCCAGCACCCTTGCGCGCAGCCTGCACAGCTGGCTCGTCGCGCCCAGCGCCTCGTCCAGCGCCTGGCCGAAGTCGCGCGCCACCACCACCTGGCCGAAGCTCTCGCGGCCGTAGTCGCCCGCCTCCAGCAGCACCCGGCCGAAATCCCCGCGCCGGCTGGCGTGGATGCGCCGGATGGTGCCGGTCGGCGCGCGCAGCCGCTGCATCACGCCCAGCCGGCCGAGCGCGTTCACGGTGGCCTCGGCAAAGCTCAGGTTGCGCTGGTCGAACACCTCCGGCAGCGCTGCCGGGGCCGCCTCGACCATGGTCGCGGGTACGCCCGCACGATCGAGCGCCAGCGCCAGGCTGGCACCGACCAGCCCGCCACCGACGATCATGACGCCGTGTTCGCCTTCCATCGCGACATGATAGCGGCGGGCGCGTCCGCGCAGCGTCCGCTAGAATGCCCGGCGTTCCCACACGTTCCACCGGAGTCCGATCCGCCATGAGCACCGTCGCAAGCCGCGCCGCGATCCTCACCCTGCTGGCCGCCGTCATGGTCGCCACGCGCCTGCACCATTTCGGCGCGGTGCCGGACGCCACCTGGGCGGTGTTCTTCATCGGCGGCTTCTATCTGCACCGCTGGACCCGCTGGGCGTTCCCGCTGCTGATGGCGCTGGCGGTGCTGGTGGACTGGATCGTGATCCGCGGCCAGGGCCTGGATTTCTGGAGCCACTACTGCGTCTCCCCGGGCTACTGGGCACTTCTGGCGGCGCATCTGGCAATGTGGACCGGCGGCTGGTGGCTGCGGCGCGCCACGGATGGTCGCGTGCGGTGGCGCAGCGCCGGCCTGCTGGTGGCAAGCGTGGTCGTGGCCACCGCCACCTGCCACCTGTTCGCCCAGGGCGGCTTCTACTGGTTCGCCAACGCCGTAGCAGAGCCGACCATCGCGGGCTGGTGGAAGAACTACACCGACTGGCTGCCGGCCTACCTGCGCGTGAGCGCGATGTACGTGGGCATCGGCGCCGCCGTGCACGTCGCGGCGACGCGCCTGTGGCCGGCGCGGGATGCGACCCTGGCGCAGGATCGCGTGCGGCGCTGACCCGCCGCCACTCGATCCCGCCTCTGCCATGGGCAATCGGCTGTCGAAGATCTACACCCGCACCGGCGATGACGGCAGCACCGGGCTGGGCGACGGCAGCCGGGTGCCCAAGGATTCTCCGCGGGTGGACGCGTACGGCACCGTGGACGAGGCCAACTCGACCATCGGCCTGCTGCTGGCCGCGCCCCTGCCCGACGACGCGCGCGATCTGCTCACCGCGATCCAGCACCAGCTGTTCGACCTCGGCGGCGAGCTGTGCATTCCCGGTCACGCCGCCATCCACGATGCCGACGTCGAGCGCCTCGAAGCGCGCATGGACCACTACAACGAGACGCTGCCGCCGCTGAAGGAGTTCATCCTGCCCGGCGGCGGCGAAGCGGCGGCGCGCTGCCACATCGCGCGCACCGTGGTCCGCCGGGCCGAACGCGCGACGGTGTCGCTGTCGCGCCAGGAGGCGGTGCGGCCGCAGGCGATCCGCTACCTCAACCGTCTGTCGGACCTGCTGTTCGTGCTCGCGCGCGTGCTGGCGCGCCATGACGGGCACGGCGAAGTGCTGTGGCGCCACGAGCGCCGCTAGGCCATGCCGCGCGTGCTCGGCTACACCCATCCCGCCTGCCTCGGGCACGACACCGGGGAAGGCCATCCCGAGCGTCCGGAACGGCTGGGGGCGGTGCTGGAGGCGGTGCACGACGCGTTTCCGCAGCTGGAATGGATCGAGGCGCCGCGCGCCACCCGGGGCCAACTGCTGCGGGTGCATGACGACCGCCTGCTGGCCACGGTACTGACTCCCCCGGCGCACGGAACCATCCGCCTGGATCCCGATACGGTGCTCTCGCCGGGTTCGCCCGAGGCTGCACTGCGCGCGGTCGGCGCCGGCATCGCCGCCACCGAGGCGGTGATGCACGGCGAGACCGACGCCGCCTTCTGCGCGGTGCGGCCGCCGGGCCACCACGCAACGGCCGATGCGGCGATGGGCTTCTGCCTGTTCGACAACATCGCCGTCGCCGCCGCGCACGCGCTCGAGCGCTTTGGCCTGGCACGCGTGGCGATCGTGGATTTCGACGTCCACCACGGCAACGGCACCCAGGCCATCTTCGAGCACGATCCGCGAGTGCTGTACCTGAGTTCGCACCAGTCCGGCATCTTCCCCTGGTCGGGCGCGGGCAGCGAGCGCGGGGCCGGCAACATCGTCAACCTGCCGCTGCCGGCGGGTTCGGGCAGCGAGGCGTTCCGGACGGCCTGGCGCGAGCAGCTGCTGCCGGCGCTGGACGCATTCGCGCCGCAGCTGCTGTTCGTGTCCGCCGGTTTCGACGGCGACCGTCGCGACCCGCTCGCCCAGCTCCAGCTCGATCCGGCCGATTTCGGCTGGCTGACCGCCGAACTCGGGCTGCTGGCGGCGCGCCATGCCAGCGGCCGGATCGTGTCGATGCTCGAGGGCGGCTACGCCCTGCAGGCCCTGGCCGAGGGCGCGGTGGCCCACGTCTCGGCCCTGCTGGCCGGCGGCCCGCAGACGCCTGCGGCCTGGTGAGCGGCCATCTGGCGACCTGCGCCGGTGCATGAACCGTCGGCGCGGCGTGCATTGCCGCTGCACGGTGGTTCCGGCAAGCTAGCGACCTTTCCGCCCCCGGGATTCCGTCGCGTGCGTCCAGCGCTCCGCCTGCTGCCTCTGCCGATCTGCATCGCCCTGTCGCTGGCAGCCCACGCGGACGACGACATGCCCGTCGACTGGTCGCTGTGCCCGGTCGAGGACGCGGTACCGCTGTTCCCCGATGCCCAGCCCCCGGTCGGCGACATCGCCGACCGCGAGAACCTGCCGACCGACATCCAGGGCGACCAGACCGTCGGCGTCACGGGCGGCGTGTTCAACGTCACCGGCAACGTCACCCTGCGCCGCGGCGACCAGTTCCTGGGCACCGACAACATCGAGTTCGCCCAGGACACCGGCACCTACGTCGCCACCGGCAACGTGCGCTACCAGGATGCGGGCATGCGGGTGGTGGCCGAACGCCTGGAGGGCAACCAGAACAACAATTCGCACCGGATCGACAACGTCCGCTACCAGCTGACCGAACGCCGCGGCAACGGCGGCGCCGAGCGGATCGAGATGCGGGATTCGAGTGGCCGGATGTTCGAATCCACCTACTCGACCTGTCCGCCCAGCCAGCGCTGGTGGGAGCTGCGCGCCCAGCGCATCGATGTCGATACCTCAAAAGGCACCGGCGTGGCCCGCAACGCCACCCTGCGCATCGGCAAGGTCCCGGTGCTGTTCGTGCCCTGGCTGGCGTTCCCGATCGACGACCGCCGCCGCACCGGCCTGCTGTATCCGAAGATCGGCATGTCCAGCCGCAACGGCTTCGACTGGGAACAGCCGGTCTACTTCAACCTCGCGCCCAACTACGACCTGACCCTGACCCCGCGCTGGATGAGCCGGCGCGGCCTGCAGCTGGGAACCGAATTCCGCTACCTGTACGACGGCGGCCGCGGCACCTTCGATCTGGAGGCGCTGCCTTCGGACGACCTGACCTGGCGCGAGCGCGAAGAGGAGATTTCCGAGGTTCCGATCGCGGACAACCGCCGCGAGGACGACCGCGGCATGTTCCGCTATTCCGGCTACCACCGCTTCAACCGCACCTGGCAGGCTCGCGCGAGGCTGTACTGGCTCAGCGACCCGCGCTGGCTCGAGGATGCGAGCAGCAGCGCCGACGGACGGTCGGTGTCGTCGCTGCGCAGCAGGATCGGCATGTACGGTCGCGGCCGCTACTGGAACGCACTGGTCGAAGGCCAGTACCGGCACCTGTCCGACTACACCATTGCCGAATCCAGGCTGCCGTACAACCGCCTGCCGCGCGCCTACTTCGGCTGGGAGCAGCCGTTCGGCGACTGGCTGGTGGCGGGCGCGGATGCGGAAGCCACGCGCTTTTCGCATATCGCCAACACCACGCTGGGCAACGGCCGCGAAGTGCGGCCCGGCGGCAGCCGCCTGTACCTCAAGCCGTGGCTGAGCATGCCTTTCGAGGGCGCGAGCTGGTACGTGCGGCCCACGGTCGCCTTCCGCCACGTGCAGTACCGGCTCGACGAGGCGCTGGCGGAGGACCTCGCGGTCGACGACGCGCCGGTCGACGGCTCGCCCTCGGCCAGCCATGCGATCGGCACCCTGGACGCGGGCCTGTTCTTCGACCGCAACACCCGCCTGGGCGGCCAGGACTACCTGCACACGCTCGAACCGCGGCTGTTCTACCTCAACGCGCCGTACCGCGAACAGGACCACATGCCCCTGTTCGACACCCGCCCCATGACCTTCAGCTGGGGCCAGCTGTTCCGCGACAACCGCTATTCGGGCGGCGACCGCCAGGGCGACGCCAACCAGCTGACCACGGCCCTGACCACGCGCCTGATCCGCGAGTCCGACGGCCGCGAGAAGCTGTCGGCGAGCATCGGCCAGATCCGCTACTTCGAGGACGCGCGGGTCACCATGAACAACGAGGCGCCAGTCCAGAAGGGCGAATCGGCGTGGATCGTCGACGCCAATTACGCGATCAACGACCGCTGGACCATCGGCGGCTCCTACCAGTGGAATCCCGCCACCCGGCGCGAGGATCTCAGCAGCATCCGCACCCGCTACCTGGTCGGCGACGAGGGCGTGATCAACCTCGCCTATCGCTACCGGCGCAACGTGCGCACCCAGTCCGACCTGCTCGAACAGGCCGACCTGTCGTTCCTGTATCCGATCAACCACAGCTGGTCGGTGGTCGGCCGCTACTACTATTCGCTGCAGCACAACCAGGTGCTCGAGGGCATCGCCGGCGTGCAGTGGGAAAGCTGCTGCGTGGCCGCGCGCCTGGTCGCGCGCCGCTACGTGCGCAACACGCGCGGCGACATGAACGACTCGATCCAGCTCGAGATCGAGCTCAAGGGCCTGGGCTCGGCCGGCCCCGACAACCGTGGTCGCCTGCGCCGTGCTATCCTCGGGTATCACCGCGACGACCTCCATCTCGTCCCGCCGTCGGAACTGCGCAGCAGCGTGGATGACGGCCATTCCGCAGACGATTTCCTGCCATGAAGACCCGCATCGCATTCCTGTGCGCCGCCCTGCTGTTCGCGGCCTCCGCCTTCGCGCAACAGATCCAGCCGCTTGAACGCATCGTCGCGGTGGTGGACGAGGACGTGATCCTGCAAAGCGAGCTCAACCGCGCCGTCGCCAACATCCTGGCCCAGTACGCCGACCGCCAGGCCCAGCTGCCGCCGCGGCCGGTGCTGGAACGGCAGGTGCTCGAGCGCCTGGTCCTGGTCAAGCTGCAGACCGCGCGCGCGGCCGAAACCGGCGTGCGCGTGGGCGAGGCCGAAGTCGACGCGGCGGTCAGCAGCATCGCCCAGCAGAACAATCTCTCGCCCGATCAGCTGCGCCAGCAGCTCGCGCGCGACGGCATGTCGATCGAGGATTTCCGCGCTTCGCTGCGCGACGAGATCGTGATCCAGCGCATGCGCCAGCGCTTCGCACAGGGCCGGATCAGCGTCAGCGACGCCGAGGTCGACGCCGCCATGTCCGCGCGCGCCGGCGCCACCCAGTACAGCCTGGCGCACATCCTGGTCGCGCTGCCCGAGGGCGCCACCCCCGAGCAGATCGCCACCGGCCAGCAGAAGATCGAGGGCATCATGGGCCTGCTCGACCGCGGCGAGATGGACTTCCCCTCCGCAGCGGTGCGCTACTCCGACAGCCCCAACGCGCTCGAGGGCGGCGCCCTGGGCTGGCGCAGCCTCGACGAGATCCCGGTCGCGTTCGCCAATGCGATCCGCTCGATGTCGCCGGGCGACGTGATCGGACCGATCCGCGGGCCCAGCGGCTTCCAGCTGCTGCACCTGGTGGAGACGCGCGAGGGTGCCACGGCAGGTGGTGCCACCGTCACCCAGTACAACGCCCGCCACATCCTGGTGCGCCCGGCCGAAGGCGCAGCCGGCGACGGCGATGCCAAGGCCCGGATCGACACCCTGCGCGCGCGCATCGCCGGTGGCGCCGACTTCCAGGACGTGGCCCGCGAGCACTCCGACGACACCGTGAGCAAGGCCGAAGGCGGCGAGCTGGGCTGGTTTACCCAGGACGAGTTCGGCCCGGAGTTCGGCGGCCAGGTGGCCACGCTCGAAGACGGGCAGGTCTCCGCGCCCTTCAAGACCCAGGCCGGCTGGCACATCGTGCAGCGCGTGGCCAGTCGCCAGACCAACGTCGACGACGAGAACCGCCGCGCCCAGGTGCGCGAGTCGATCGGCCAGCGCAAGCTCGAGGACGAGTGGGACCGCTACGTGCGCGAAATGCGCGGCGAGGCCTACGTCGACATCCCCGGCGGCAGCGACAACAGCACGTCGCCGCCCGCCAGCGGCGGCTGACATGGCGCAACCGCGCCTTGCGCTGGTCCCGGGCGAACCGGCCGGCGTAGGCCCGGAACTGTGCGTGCGCGCGGTCCAGCGCGCATGGGACGCCGACCTGGTCGCCTACGGCGACCGCCGCACCCTGGCCGATGCCGCAACCAGGCTGGGGCTGCCCCTGCAGTTGATCGACCCGGACGGCGCGCACGCCGCGCCGGGGCAGCTGCGGCTGGTCGAGATTCCCAATGCCGTGGCCTGCGCGCCCGGCGCGCCCGACCAGCGCAATGCCGCGGCCGTGGTCGAGGCGCTGGCCCGCGCCGCCGACCACTGCCTGGACGGCCGCTGCGCGGGCCTGGTCACGGGTCCCGTGCACAAGGCCACCGTCAACCTCGGCGGCATTCCCTACACCGGCACCACCGAACTGCTGGCCGCGCGCGCCGGCTGCGAGGTGGTGATGATGCTGGCCAACGACATCGTCCGGGTCGCGCTCGCCACCACCCACCTGCCGCTACGCGCGGTCGCCGACGCGATCGATGCCGCCCTGGTCGAGCGGGTGCTGCGGATCCTGGACGCGGCCATGCGCGCCGATTTCGGCCTGGCCGCGCCGCGGATCGCGGTGCTCGGGCTCAACCCGCACGCGGGCGAGGCCGGCCATCTGGGCCGGGAGGAGATCGAGGTGATCGAGCCGGTGATGGCGCGGCTGCGCATCGAGGGCATGCGCCTGGAGGGGCCGCTGCCGGCCGATACCGCATTCCTCCCGGCGCGGCTGCGCGAGGTCGACGCGGTGCTGGCGATGTACCACGACCAGGGCCTGCCTGTGCTCAAGTACAGCGGCTTCGAGCAGGCCGTGAACCTGACCCTCGGGCTGCCCTATCCGCGGGTCGCGGTCGACCACGGCACGGCCCTGGACCTGGCCGGCACCGGTCGCGCGGACCCGTCCAGCCTGTTCGCCGCGATCGCCACCTGCGCGCGGATGGCCATCGGCCGTCGCACGCGGCACTGAGCGCCCACGGCGCCCTTCCGGACCGCACCGCCATGCAGCCCCGCGACCGCAACGGCTTCACCCGCCCCGCCAAGAAATCGCTGGGCCAGCACTTCCTGCACGAACGCGGCGTCGTCGACAGGATCATCCTCGCCGTCGATCCGCAGCCCGGCGACCGCATCGTCGAGATCGGCCCGGGCCAGGGCGCGATGACCTTTCCGCTGCTGCGCCGCCACGGTGCGCTGACCGCGATCGAGTTCGACCGCGACCTGCTCGCGCCGCTGGCGGATGCGGCCCGCGCCCACGGCGACCTCAGCCTCGTACACGCCGACGTGCTCGACGTCGATCTCACCGCGCTGGCTGCCGGCACGCCGATGCGCCTGGTCGGCAACCTGCCCTACAACCTGTCCTCGCCGATCCTGTTCCACGCCCTGGAACACGCGGCGGCGATCCGCGACATGCATTTCATGCTGCAGAAGGAGGTGGTGGACCGCATGGCCGCCGGCCCCGGCAGCAAGGTCTACGGCCGGCTGAGCGTGATGCTCCAGGCCTGGTGCGAGGTGACCGCGCTGTTCACGGTCGGGCCCGGCGCGTTCCGGCCGCCGCCGAAGGTCGATTCGGCCGTGGTCCGACTGGTGCCGCGGGCGCCGGACAGCATCGGCATCGCCGACCCGGCGCGCTTTGCCGCCTTCGTCCGCGACGCCTTCGGCCAGCGCCGCAAGACGCTGCGCAACGCGCTGTCGCGGCAGTGCGACGAAGACTGGATCCGGGCCGCGGGCGTCGATCCAAAGGCCCGCGCCGAGCAGCTGTCGGTGGCCGACTTCGTGCGCCTGGCCGATCCGCCCACCGCGCGCTAGCTGTGGAGCTTCAATAGGTTGTTTTGCCCGCACGGCAGCCGGCTGATGGGCGGTCGGCCGCCAAGGGCGCTGTGCGGCCTGTGGCAGTTGTAGTGGTGCAGCCAGTCCTGCAGGGCCTCCCGG
>JAEWGI010000061.1 GCA_023388355.1 Pseudomonadota bacterium | reverse complement strand
GGGCGCGCCTGCGCGCCGGCACCCGGCCGCCCGCCCTGCGCGCGCTCGCGCCGGGCGGCCAGCGCCGCGTCGAAGGCAGCGCGCTGGTTCGCGTCCAGATCCAGCCCCGCCGCGATCGCCTCGAACTCGTCCGACATGCCCGCACCGCCCCGCCCGCCACCGCGGGCCGTCGGCGCGGTGTCGCCGACCGGCTTGTAGCGCAAGGCGGCATTGGACACCTTGAGCACGTCGCGGCGGTTGCTGACCTCGATCTCGGCGTTGACCGTCAGGCCCGGCAGCAGGGTGCCGTCGGAGTTGTCCACGCTCACCACCACCGGATAGGTGACCACGTTGTTGGTGGTGGTCGCCGCCAGCCGCACCTGGTCGACCATGCCGCGGAACTGGCGGTCGGGGAAGGCGTCGGCGGTGAACGACACGCCCTGGCCGGCCTTGACCTGGCCGATGTCGGCCTCGTCCACCGCCAGCTCGATCTTCATCTTCGACAGGTCCTCGGCGATGGTGAACAGCTCCGGCGCCTGCAGGCTGGCGGCCACGGTCTGGCCGGGCTCGATGGTGCGGGTCAGCACCACCCCGTCGACCGGTGAGCGGATCACGGTGCGTTCGAGGTTGACGCGCGTGGTCTCGGTGGACGCGGTCTGCTGGCGGATCTGGGCCCGGGTCGAGGCCACCTGCGCCCGCGCCTGGTCGAGCGCGGCGCGGGCCTGGTCGATGTCGGCCTGGGCGACGAGCTTCTGCGCGCCGAGATCGGCCTTGCGTCGATGGTCGAGTTCGGCATTGCGCAGCGTGGCCTGCGCCTGGGCCAGCGAGGCGCGCGCACTGGCGATCTGGGCCGCGCCCTGTTCGATCTGCGCCTCGTAGGTACGCGGATCGATGCGCGCAAGCACGTCGCCCTGCCGTACCTGGCTGTTGAAGTCCACCAGCACGTCGGTGACCTGGCCGGAAATCTGGCTGCCCACGGTCACCGTCGAGATCGCGCTCAGGGTGCCGGTGGCCGAAATCGCCACGCGGATGTCGCCACGCTCGACCTGGACCGTACGCCACCGCGATTCGGGCCCCTCGCCGCGCGAGTCGCGCCACCACAGCGCTGCGGCAACCGCCGCGCCGACGACGACGACCGCGGCCACGACCACGGGAGACAGGGACCGCCTGCGGCGGGTCGGGGCTGGGCGCATGCTCGAAGATCCTGGCGTGGTGGGCATCCGGGGAGGCTAACGCGCAGGCCCGGCAACGGTTGACCGCCGCCGCCGCCGCGGCCGGCCCGCGCTCAGGAAGGCGGCATCGGCGTGAACCGGAGCGTCGCCTTCGTCCCCCGCCCCGGTTCGCTGTCCAGTCCGAGCTCCCAGCCGAAGCGGCGCGCAAGCCGGTTGGCGATGGTCAGGCCGAAGCCCTTGCCCAGCGGGCTGAAGGTGTCGGCGCGGTAGAACGGTTCGAAGACGTGCCGCAGGGTCTCGACCGACATGCCGATGCCGGTGTCGTGGATCACCACCGCGTCGGGTTCGATCGCCACTTCGATGCTGCCCTGCTCGGTGAAGTGGCAGGCGTTGAGCAGCAGGTTGCGCAGCACCACGCCCAGCACCGCGCGCGGTGCGAACAGGCGCGGCGAAGCCTCGCCGACCAGGTCCAGCCGCACCGGCTTGTCGCCCAGCTGCAGCCGCGCCTTGTCGATCTCGTCCTCGACCACGTCGCGAACGTCGAACTCCTCGCTCACCGGCGCGATGCCACCCTCGCGGGCCAGGATCAGGAAGGCGTCGATCACCGCCTCCATGTCGCGACCCGCGCGCTGGATGCGTTCGAGCGAACGACGCCCGTGCACCGGCAGGGCGGGATCGGACAGCAGCATGTCGCTGGCCACCCGGATCACGGTCAGCGGGGTGCGCAGCTCGTGGCTGGCGTCGCGGGTGAAGTCGCGTTCGCGCTGCGCGAATTCGGCCACCCGCCCGGTGAGTCCGCGCAGGGCGTGGGCCAGGGCGTGCACCTCGCGGCTGGGTTCCTCGACGAAGCCGGACACCACCAACGGCGCGGCCAGGTCGCCATGCATCGGATCCCAGCGCGCCACCTCCTCGGCCAGGCGGTTGACCGGCAGCACCATCCTGCGCGACTTGCGGTAGGTCAGCGCGGTGACCGTCAGCGCGGCGAGCAGGCCCAGCACGATCATCGCCAGGGCCGAGATCGACATCAGCCTGTCCAGCCGGTCGGTGCGCAGGACCAGGTACAGCACGCCCTCGTGTCGGCGCTGTACCAGCACCGCCTTGTGCGAGCGGTAGATGTGGTTCACGCCCTCCGGCATCGATTCCGCGTAGGGCGGAACCGCGGCGTCGCCCCCGCCTGCGGGCTGGAAATAGCCCTGCAGGCTTGCGGTGGAAGGCACGCGCACATCCTGCAGGGCATCGGCCCGCTCCCAGAAGGCCTGGGCTTCGACCGTCAGCCGCTGGCGAACCAGGGCGTCACGGGTGAGCAGGGTCAGCAGGCTGACCCCGAACACCACCGCCAGCACCAGCAGCAGGCCCTGCAGTAAGAACGCATAGCGGATCTTGCGCGGCAGGCCCTGCGGCATCGATACGCTCCGCCGACCTCAGGCGGGCGACTGGTCGATGTCGGCGATGCGGTAGCCGGCGCTCTGCACGGTGTGCAGGAGCGGCTTGTCGAACGGCTTGTCGATGATCTTGCGCAGGTTGTACAGATGGCTGCGCAGGGTGTCCGAATCGGGCAGCCCGTTGCCCCAGATCTCGCGCTCGATCTCCTGGCGGTTGACCACTCGCGGCGACTCGCGCATCAGGATGGTCAGCAGCTTCATCCCGATCGGCGAGAGCTGCAGTTCGGTGCCGCCGCGGGTGGCGCGCATGCTGGCCGGGTCGAGCACCAGGTCGGCGACCTTGAGCACCTCCGAGCCGACCTGGCGGCGCTCGCGCCGGATCAGGGCGCGCAGCCGGGCTTCGAGCTCCTGGATCGCGAACGGCTTGGTCAGGTAGTCGTCGGCACCGGAGGACAGCCCGCCGAGCTTCTCGTCCAGCGTGTCGCGCGCGGTCAGCATCAGCACCGGCGTGGACTTGCGTGCCTCGGCCCGCAGCCGCTTGCACACCTCCACCCCGTCCAGGCGCGGCAGCATCAGGTCCAGCACGATCACGTCATAGCTGTTTTCCACCGCCAGCCGGTAGCCGTCCAGGCCGTCGGCGGCGTAGTCGACCTCGAATCCGCGGCCTTCCAGGTACTCGCCCACCATTTCCGAAATGTTGCGGTTGTCCTCCACGATCAGGACCAGCCCGCCAGTCTCCTGCCCTGCACGCATATTCATTCCTCGAAGGGGTCTTCAGCTTTGTGAAAGGCTGCCAGCCCCACTGTACAAGCGCCGTGAAGACGACCATCGCTGCGCCCCGTCCCGGCCGCTCGAACCATCGGGCCGGATCGGCCTGATCGCGCGGATGGCGTGGCTGATCTTCCTCGGCCGACGCCGCGCCGCGCGCGGGCTTTCGCTTCAGAACCGGATCCGGCCGCTGAGGATGTCGCGGAACATCACCCAGTCGCCCGCGAACGAATAGAACGGATGGCGGAAGGTGGCCGGGCGGTTCTTCTCGAAGAAGAAGTGGCCCACCCAGGCGAAGGCGTATCCGCATGCCAGCGCCGCCAGCAGCCACCAGGCGTTGCGCTGCACGATCGCCAGCAGCGCGAAGGCCAGCGCGCCGCAGCTGCCGACGAAATGCAGGCGGCGCGAGGTGCGGTTGGCGTGCTCGGACAGGTAGTAGGGATAGAACTCGCGGAAACTGGCGAAACGACGCATGGTCGTCCTCCGGCGCGGAGCGTGGGCCTGGCGCGATGATGGCCTTCCCGCCGCCACCGGACAACCGCCGCGACGCTTCAGGACGCGCGCTTGGCGCGCTCCCAGTAGCGCTCCTGGGCCTCCAGCGACAGGTCCTGCAGGCGCGTGCCGTCGGCCGCGGCCATCGCTTCCATTGCGCGGAAGCGGCGCTCGAACTTGCGGTTGGCGCCGCGCAGCGCGCTGCCCACGTCGACCCGCGCGTGCCGGGCGAGGTTGGCGGCCACGAACAGCAGGTCGCCCAACTCTTCCTGCAGCCGCTCGCGCGCGGCCGCATCGTCGGGCGCCGCGGCAACCGCATCGAACTCCGCGCGCACCTCGCCGATTTCCTCGTGCAGCTTGTCGATCACCGGCCCCGGCCCGGGCCAGTCGAAGCCCACGCGCGCGGCGCGGTCCTGCAGCTTCACCGCGCGCTGCCACTCGGGCATGCCGCGCGAGACGCCGGCCAGGGCCGAGTCGTCGCGCACGCCGGCGGCCTCGCGCTCGGCGCGCTTGATCGCCTCCCAACTCGCGGTCTGCGCCTGCGCATCGCCGACCTCGGCCTCGCCGAATACGTGCGGATGCCGGCGCAGCATCTTGTCGCAGATCGATTCGACCACGTCGCCGAACGCGAACGCGCCCTGCTCCTGCGCCATCTGCGCATGGAACGCCACCTGCAGCAGCAGGTCGCCCAGCTCATCCTTCAGCGCCGGCAGGTCGCCGCGGTCGATGGCGTCGGCCACCTCGTAGGCCTCCTCGATCGTGTACGGCGCGATCGTCGAAAAGTCCTGCGCCAGATCCCAGGGACAGCCGCCCTCGGGCGCTCGCAGGCGCGCCATGATCGCCAGCAGCCGCCCGATGTCCCGCGTGTCGCCGGCCATCGCCTCAGCCGGCCGGCGTGGCCGCGTCGCCCTGCAGCCAGCCGCGCCAGGGCAGGTCCGGATCGCCCAGGGCGATGAAGTCGCCGTTGAGCAGGGTGTCGCGCTGGTTGTAACGGAACGGCCGCCCGCGCGGATCGAGCAGCGCCCCGCCCGCCCCTTCCAGGATCGCCTGGCCGGCAGCGGTGTCCCATTCGCTGGTCGGGCCGAAGCGCGGATACACGTCCATGCCGCCTTCGGCGATGCGGCAGAACTTCAGCGACGAGCCCAGGCCCACCGTTTCCACTTCGCCCATCCGCGCCATCAGCGCCTCGGTGCGCGGCCCCAGGTGCGAGCGGCTGGCGGCGACCTGCAGCGGCGCGGCGGCCGGCCGGCGCACGTGCAGCGCCTGCTCGCCGTGTTCGTCGCGCCGGAACGCGCCATGCCCCGGCGCGCCGTGCCACAACACCCCGGTCACCGGCGCCTGGATCACGCCGAACACCGACGCGCCGTGGTCGATCAGGGCGATGTTGACCGTGAATTCGCCGTTGCGCTTGATGAACTCGCGGGTGCCGTCGAGCGGATCGACCAGCCACAGCCGCGACCAGCGGCTGCGTGTCTCCAGCGCGACGGTGTGCGCCGATTCCTCCGACAGCACCGGGATGTCCGGCGTCAGCCGGGACAGGCCGGCGACGATGCCGTGGTGCGCGGCCAGGTCGGCGTCGGTCACCGGGCTGGCGTCGCCCTTGCGCATGACTTCGAAGTCGCGCTCGTAGACCTCGAGGATCGAGGCGGCGGCGTCCTGCGCGATCGCCAGCACGTCCTCGCGCAGGGACTGGATGGTGGCGTGGTCGATCATGCTTGCTGTTGCTCCCGCTGCAGGTATTCGCGCGCCGCGAACAGGGCGGCGATCGAACGGCCTTCGGAAAAATCGTCGCGCAGCGCCAGCTCGCCGATCGCCTCCAGCGGCCAGGGCACCACTTCCAGTTCCTCCGGCTCGTCGCCGGGCAGGCGCTCGGGATACAGGTCGCGCGCCAGCACCACCGTGGTCTCGTGGCTCATGTACACCGGCGCCAGCGACAGCAGCCGGACCACGTCGAGCCTGCGCGCACCGTAGCCCGCCTCCTCCTTGAGTTCGCGGTCGGCCGCCTGCAGCGCGGTCTCGCCGGCATCGACCCGGCCCTTCACCAGCCCCAGCTCGTAGCGATGCAGGCCGGCGGCGTACTCGCGCACCAGCAGCACGGTGTCGGCGTCGAGCAGCGGCACCACCGCCACCGCGCCGTGGCCGCGCCCGCGCAGGCGCTCGAACTGGCGCCGCTCGCCGTTGCTGAATTCCAGGTCCAGCCGCTCCATGCGGTAGGGGCCGGCGTCGTGCTCGGTGATGCCGTGGATGGTGGGCAGGCGACGCGTCACGGCGTCGCCCCGGCCTGGGCACGGGCGATAATGGGGGAATGTCGATTCACGATGACGCCATTCTAGACGAGGCCGCGCGCTGGCGTTCGCGCGATCTGGCGGTGCTCTGGCACCCCTGCACGCAGATGCGCGAGCACCCCGACGTGCTGCCGCTGCTGGCGGTGGCGCGCGGCGAAGGGGCGTGGCTGGTGGGCCACGACGGCAGCCGCACGCTGGACGCGGTCAGCAGCTGGTGGGTGAACCTGCACGGCCACGCCGAGCCGCGCATCGCCGCGGCGATTTCGCGCCAGGCGCGCAGCCTCGAACAGGTGATCCTGGCGGGCTGCTCGCACCCGCCCGCGGTGGAGCTGGCCGAACGCCTGCTGTCGATCGCCCCGCGCGAGTCCGGCCGCCCGCCGCTGGCCAAGGTGTTCTACGCCGACAACGGCTCGGCCGGGATCGAGGTGGCGCTGAAGATGGCGTTCCACTGGTTCCGGAACCGCGGCGACGAGCCGCGGCGCACGAAGTTCGTCGCCCTGCACAACGGCTACCACGGCGAGACCATCGGCGCGCTGTCGGTGAGCGACATCCCGCTGTACCGCCGTACCTATGCGCCGCTGCTGATGGAGGCGGTGTTCGCGCCCTCGCCCGACGCCTGGCAGGCGCGCGCGGACCAGAGCGCGCAGGGCTGCGCCGAGGAGGCGGCCGACGCGCTGGCGCACCTGCTGGACGAACACGCCGGCGAGATCTGCGCGCTGGTGCTCGAACCGCTGGTGCAGTGCGCCGGCGGCATGCGCATGCACCATCCAGCCTACCTGCGCCGCGCGCGCGAGCTGTGCGACGTGCACGGCATCTTCCTGATCGCCGACGAGATCGCGGTCGGCTTCGGCCGCACCGGGACCATGTTCGCCTGCGAACAGGCCGGCATCCAGCCCGACCTGATGTGCCTGTCCAAGGGCCTGACCGGCGGCTTCCTGCCGCTGGCCGCGGTGCTGGCCACGCAGGCGCTGTACGAGGGCTTCCTCGACGATTCGCGCGAGCGCGCGTTCCTGCATTCGCACAGCTACACCGGAAATCCGCTGGCCTGCGCGGCGGGGCTGGCGTCGCTTGAGATCTTCGCCAGCGACGACGTGCTCGCGCGCAACCGCGCCACCGCCGAGCGCATGGCGGAGCTTGCGCGCGACATCGCCGGCATGGCGCATGTCGCGGAGGCCCGCCAGACCGGCATGATCCTCGCCTTCGAGCTGGCCCCGGACGGGCAGCGCGGCGCGCAGTTCGATCCGGCGCGGCGGGTGGGCCTGCGCGCCTACCGCACCGCGCTCGAACGCGGCGTGCTGCTGCGGCCGCTGGGCGACGTGCTGTACTGGATGCCGCCGTACTGCATCGACGAGGCCCAGCTCGCGCAGCTGGCCGATGCGACCCGCGCCGCGATCGCGGAGGCGACCGCATGAGCACGGCGGCAGCAGCCCCTGCCGGACACGAAGGGGGGACCACGCCATGCGGGTGACCCGCAGCTGGGTCGACCTGCCGCTGGTGGCCGGCGCGCGGCTGGAACTCCCGGCAGCAGCCGCCGCCCACCTGGTGCGCGTGCTGCGCCTCCGCGAGGGCGATGCCTGCGTGTTGTTCAACGGCGACGGCCACGACCATCGCGCGCGCATCGTCGAAAGCGACAAGCGCCGGACCGTGGTCGAGATCCTCGACACCGAACCGGTGGACAACGAATCGCCGCTGCGCATCACCCTGCTGCAGGGCATCGCCCGCGGCGAGAAGATGGACCTGATCCTGCAGAAGGCCACCGAACTGGGGGTGGCGCGGATCGTGCCGGTGGAGTCCGAGCGCAGCGAGGTGCGACTGGACGGCGCGCGCCTGGCGCGCCGGATCGAACACTGGCGCGCGGTGGTGGTGGGCGCCTGCGAGCAGTGCGGCCGCGCAAGGCTGCCGGCGCTGGAGGCGCCGGCGCCGATCGCCGCCATCGGCGATGCGACAGGAGCGACCGGACTGCGGCTGACGCTCGATCCGCAGGGCGAGCACGTGCTGGCCTCGCTGACGCCGCGGCTGGCCGCGGACGCCCCCGTCGTGATCGCGATCGGGCCCGAAGGCGGCTGGTCGCCGCGCGACCGCGGGCACCTGCGCGCGGCCGGCTTCGAAGGCCTGCGCCTGGGGCCGCGGATCCTGCGCACCGAAACCGCGGGCCTTGCGGCGATCGCGGCCCTGCAGGCGATGTACGGCGACCTGCGCGCCTGAGCAACCTGCCCGCGCGGACGCGGCCACCAGCCATCCGCATTCCCTGCAGGCCGGCGCAGTGCATCCTGGTGTACCCGCCGTTCTGTCCCGGATGCGCCACGCCGGACCGGACCGCGCGGGACGATGCCCGCGCGAACGCGCTAGGCGGCGAGCGCCTCGCGCAGGGCCTGTTCGATGCCGTCGATGTCCGGGATCACCGCCGGCTCGTCGTTGAAGTCGACGGTTGCGCGCACCCCGGTCCGCGCCCCGGCGTCTTCGCCGTGGTGCGCCTCCAGGCGCTCGCGCGAAACCGTCACCAGGCGAGGGAAGCCCTTGGTCAGCAGCGCGAAGTACGGCATCGTCGCCTGTCCGCCGAGGGTCTTGAGCACGATGACCTTGTGGCCCAGGCCGCCGTGTTCGGCGCCCTGCCCGATCAGCGGCGCGAACGCCACCAGCGGCAGGCGCCAGCCGCGCCAGCGGATGGTGCCGAGCAGCCACTCGGGCGCGCCGTCGACCGGCTCGGGCGCGGCGTAGGACAGCACCTCGGAGATGGTGGCGTTGGGCAGCAGCAGGCGCGCGGCCTCGGTCTGGATCAGGACCGCGCGGATGTCGCTGGGAGTGACTGTGTTCATGGCTGCAGCATTCCGCTGGAATCGGGATCGGGCGCGGCGTCGCCCGTGGGCCAGCGCGCCAGCAGCCTTGCCGCCAGCGCGACGGGCGTGCCGTGATCCGCGCCGGCGGCAATGGCGGCCTGGGCCGCGGCCGGGTCGTAGCAGCCCTCGTCCGGGGTCTGCCCCAGCACCAGGCCACCGTCCCAGCCTGCGCCGCTGACGGCCGCGACGCGCGCGGCATCGGCGCCGCTGAGGAACAGCACCGCGCTGTCCCTGGGCGGCAGCGAGGCCGGGTCGAAGCCAAGCGAGGCATCGAACACCCAGCCGCCGCGCTGGCGGATGCCCAGCTCCGGCGGCACGAAATAGATGCTGCCGGCCTGCGCGGTCTGGCCATCCTCGGCCACGTTGACCGGGGCCGCGGTGGCGCGCGTCATCTGCTTGACCAGGCGATCGTAGCGCCCGCCTTCCAGCGCCAGCCGGATCAGGATCGGCCGGGCGAACCCTTCCGGAATCGCCGCCAGCAGCTGGCGCACCGCATCCGGCCCGCCCAGCCCCGCCTCGATCACCACCGCGCCGCGCGTCGGCCCATGGCCGTAGCTGTCGGGTTCCGCCAGCGAGAGTCCGCTGCCCAGCCCATCCAGGTCGAAAGCGGGCGGCGTCGACGCGGTTCCGGGCGTCGCTGCGACGACTGCCGGTGCGGCATCGTCGTCGATCAGGCTCAGGCCGGAAAAATCCACCCGCGGCACCGCCTCGGCCTCGACCGGTACCGCCTGCACCGCTTCGGGCGCATCATCGACCAGGTCCGCGGGCGGCTCCTGGCGCAGCTGCGCGGCAAGAAAATCCTCGATGCCGGCGGTCGACTCGCCGGCCTGCCCGGCACGGTTGAAGCGCTCGACGTCGAAGGACATCTCGTCCGGCGACAGCTCGTCTTCCACATCGCCGTCGACCGGCGGCAGCACGAAGGACGCCGGATCCGTTTCCGGCTCCGCTTCCACCACGACCGCCTCCACCTCGTCGCCGGTCGCCGGCGTGAGGGCCGGGTCGCTTTCGTCGCCGTCCAGGTTCCACGCCGGCGCCTGGGCAGGCTGCGCTGGCGAATCCGACCCTGTCTCCGCCGGCGTATCCGCCTGCGGCTCCAGGTCTGCCAGGGCAAGGCCGGTGAGGCCGTCCACGCCGCTGTCGCGCGGCACCTCGCCGGCATGCTGCTGCGCCTCGTCGGTGAAGGCGACGATCGCCTCCTCGAAGTCGACCTTCACCGCTGTGGATGCGAGCGGGCCAGGAGTGGGCAGCAGGCTGTCGTCGACCTCCGCGCCCGCCGGCAGCACGTCGTTGTGCCGGTGCAGCTTGGCCGACAGATGGCGCAGCCAGCGCGCCGCATCCCAGCCGGTGCGCTGCGCGGCCTGTTCGGCTTCCTCGAAGATCACCATGTAGTCCGGATCGGCGAGCACGTCGGCATAGCGGTCGATCGCGTCCTCGATCGCCGGATCGAGCGCGACCAGGATCGCCTGCGGCGTGGCGTGGCGCACCTGCTCCGGGTCGGCCTGCAGCGGATCGGCGACCAGCACCACGTCGGCGCCGGCCTCGCGCAACGCGTCGGTGATCCGCTCGCAGGCCTCGCCCGCGCGCGCCAGCAGGGCAACGCGCGGCGTGGCCTCAGTCGCGGCCATGCGGCGTCACCTTGAGCAGCTCGTTGACGTTGCGCATCAGCTCGGGCTCCTGGTAGGGCTTGCCCAGGTAGCGGTCCACGCCCAGGTCGAACGCGCGCTGGCGATGCTTCTCGCCGGTACGCGAGGTGATCATCATGATCAGCACGTCGCGCAGGCGGGGATCGGCCTTCATGTGCTTGGCCAGCTCGTAGCCGTCCATCCGCGGCATCTCGATGTCGAGCAACATCAGGTCGGGCACGCGCTCGTCCATGCGCTCGAGCGCATCGAGGCCATCCTTCGCGGTCACGACCTCGAAGTTGTTGCGCTCGAGCACGCGGCCGGTGACCTTGCGCATCGTCACCGAGTCGTCGACCACCATCACCAGCGGCACTGGCCTCTGTTCGGGCTCGTTGGCGGCAACCGGCGACGCTTCGCGCGGCAGCACCGCATGGCGACGCGCGAGCGGAGCGACGTCCAGGATCACGACGACGCTGCCGTCGCCCATGATCGTGGCGCCGAAGATGCCGGGGATCGAAGCCACCTGCGGGCCGACCGGCTTCACCACGATTTCGCGGCTGCCGACGATCTCGTCCACCGCGACCGCGGCGCGCAGTTCGCCCGAGCGCACCAGCAGCAGCGGCATCTGCAGGTGGCCCTCGGCGCGCGCCGCCGCCTGGCCGACCAGCAGGCCGAGGTCGTGCAGGCCGTAGTCCTCGCCACCGTAGGCGTAGACCGCGTCGGCCTGGCCCAGGCGTTCGCGCTCGATGCGGCCCACGCCGCGGACCGAGGCGATGGGCACCGCGAACTGGATTTCGCCGATGCGCACGAACACCGCCTGGGTGACCGCCAGCGTCTGCGGCAGGCGCAGGGTGAAGGTGGTGCCCTGGTCGGGCCGGGTGGCGATGTCGAGCGAGCCGCCGAGCTGGCGCACCTCGCTGGCGACCACGTCCATGCCCACGCCGCGGCCGGCCAGGCGGCTGACTTCGTCGGCGGTGGAGAAGCCCGGTTCGAAGATCAGCGCATCGAGATCGCTGTCGCTGAGCACCGCGCCCTCGCGGAGCAGGCCGCGCTGCACGGCGCGGCGCCGGATCGCGCCACGGTCCAGGCCCGAGCCGTCGTCGCCGACCTCCAGCACCACTTCCGAACCCTCGCGGCGCACCGCGATGCGGACCGTGCCTTCGTCGCGCTTGTTCGACCTGCGCCGCAGCTCCGGGGTTTCGATCCCGTGCGCGACCGCGTTGCGCAGCATGTGTTCCAGCGGCGCGGTCATGCGTTCGAGCACGTTGCGGTCGAGCTCGCCCTGGCTGCCGTCCAGCTTGAGCTGGACCTGCTTGCCGGTTTCCTGCGCGGCCTGGCGCAGCACCCGGCGCAGGCGCGGTACCAGCGCGTCGAACGGCACCATGCGCGTGCGCATGAGGCCTTCCTGCAGTTCCGAGCTCACCCGCGACTGCTGCAGCAGCAGGGTTTCGTACTGGCGGGTCAGGTCGTCCAGCGTCTGCTGCAGGCTGGTCATGTCGGCCGCGGACTCGCCGAGGCCGCGCGAGAGCTGCTGCAGATTGGAGAAACGGTCGAGTTCCAGCGGGTCGAAAGTGACATCGCCGGCATCGCCCTCGCGCTGGAAGCGGGCGATGATCTGGGCCTCGGTCTCGATGTCGAGACGGCGCAGCTGGTCGCGCAGGCGCGCGTTGGTCTGCTCCATCTCGTTCATCGCAGCGCGGAACGCGCCCAGCTGCTGCTCCAGGCGGGCGCGGTAGATCGCCACCTCGCCGGCGTAGTTGACCAGCCGGTCGAGCAGGTCGGCGCGGATGCGCACCTGCTCCTGCGGAGCGCGGATGGTGGTGTCGTCGTCGACGCCCAGGTCGGCAAGCGGACCCGAAAGCGGTGCCAGCTCCGCCCTGGCCGGGGCCGGTGCGGAATCGGCCTCTTCCTCGGCCACCAGGGCGCGGCCGTGCGCCAGCGCGTTGAAGGCGTCGACCAGTGCTTGCGGCATGGCCACGGCGCGGCGTTCGCCGACCCGCGTCACCATCGCGTGCAGGCGGTCGAAACCGCCCTCGAGCAGGCCGATGCCGGTGCGGTCGAGTTCGCAGCGCTGCTCGACCACCGCTTCGAGCAGCGACTCCATGGCGTGGCCCAGCTCACCGATGGTGAACGCGCCGGCCATGCGTGCGCCGCCCTTGATGGTGTGCAGGTCGCGCTGCAGGCCGATCACGGGCTCGCGCGCGTCCGGCGCCTGGCGCAGCTGCGCGAGCAGGCCGTCGGAGTGGTCGAGCAGGTCGCCGGCCTCCTCGACGAAGATGTCCAGCAGCTCCTCGTCCAGGCGCGATGTATCGAGGGCTTCGTCCGGATCCTCGTTGGCGAGTACCCGGGCAAGCAGGGCCGCAACCGCGGTGTCGGCAGCCGTGTTCTGCGTCTGCGCCGCGGATTCGGCTTCGAGACGCTGGGCCTCCAGGCGCTCGGCGTCGAGACGCGCGACTTCGGCGCGTTCGGCTTCGAGACGTTCGGCTTCGAGACGTTCGGCTTCGAGACGTTCGGCTTCGAGACGTTCGGCTTCGAGGCGATCGGCTTCGAGGCGGTCGGCTTCGAGGCGGTCGGCTTCGAGGCGCTCGGCTTCGAGGCGCTCGGCTTCGACGCGCTCGGCTTCGAGGCGTTCGGCTTCGAGGCGCTCGGCTTCGAGGCGCTCGGCTTCGAGGCGTTCGGCTTCGACGCGTTCGGCTTCGACGCGTTCGGCTTCGACGCGCTCGGCTTCGAGGCGCTCGGCTTCGAGGCGTTCGGCTTCGAGACGCTCGGCTTCGAGACGCTCGGCTTCGAGACGCTCGGCTTCGAGGCGCTCGGCTTCGAGGCGCCCGTCCTCGTCGACGGCGCTGCTGTCGTCCGCTGTCGCTGCGCTCCCGGCTGCGGCAGCCTCGGCTTCGAGCCGTTCCGCTTCAAGACGCTCTTCTTCAAGACGCCGGGCTTCGAGCCGCTCGACCTCGAGGAGGCGCTCGCTTTCAAGACGCGCAGCTTCGACGCGTTCGGCCTGGGCCCGCTCGGCCTCCAGGCGCTCGGCCTCAACGCGTTCGGCTTCGAGACGCGCGGCTTCTGCGCGTTCGGCTTCAAGACGCGCAGCTTCCACGCGTTCGGCTTCTGCGCGTTCGGCTTCTGCGCGTTCGGCTTCTGCGCGCTCGGCTTCCAGGCGCGCGGCCTCGCCCTGGTCGGCAGCGTCTTCCTGCGGCAGCGACACGTCGACCAGGCCGCCGTAGGCGCTCAGGTCGTCGGTGGTGAGGTCGGCTTCCAGGGGCAGCGGGGTTTCCGGGATGGAGGAGGCTTCCTCCAGCGCCTGCGCGTCCACCAGTGCGGCCAGGCCGCTCGCCGCTTCCGGCAAGCTGTCGCGCAGCGCGACCAGGCGCGCGGCGAGATCGTCCTGCAGCTCCAGCGCCGGCGACGGACCCTTGAGCGTCTCGACCGTGCTGCGGACCACGTCGGACAGCTCGGCCAGGGTCTCGACCCCTTCCGGAGTCGCGGCGGCGTGCGCCGCCAGCAGGCGCCGCGCATAGTGTTCGGCCGGCGACAGCACGCTGTTGATGACCGGCACTTCGGTCATGGCGAACGCGCCGTTCATGGTGTGCAGCGCGCGCAGCAGCGGATCGCTGCCCGCCGCCTCGCCGCCGCGGGCCGCAGCCACCCAGGCATCCACGGTCTGCAGGTGGCCATTGACCTCGGTGTCGAGAATCTCGAGCAGCAGGGCGTCGAGCTTGGCGGGTACCGCAGTCAGTCGCTGGCCGGCTTCGGCCAGGTCGACCGCCGCCGGCGCTTCCTCCATCGGCTGCTCGACGGGCGCTTCCGGCGCGGCTTCGGCCGCGGGCGGCCCGAGCGCGGCGACTTCGGGCGGCATCGCCTCGTCGCCAGCCGCAATGCGGTCGGCCGCGTCCTGGAGAACGGACAGATCGGTGGTCAGTGCGGCCTCGCCGCGCAGCGCCGCCAGCAGTTCGGGGAGGGTGTAGAAGGCGCGGTCGACCATCGCCACGACCGCCGGGCTCGCGGCGCGCTTGCCGTCGCGCACCTGGTTGAGCATGTGCTCGACCTTCCAGCTGAACTCGCCCAGCTTGCTCGCGCCAACCAGGCGTCCGCTGCCCTTGAGGGTGTGGAACACGCGGCGCACCGGCGCCAGCCGGTCGAGGCTGCCCGGCTCGGCCCGCCACAGCGGCAGCAGCCGGTCGAGGTTGTCGATCTCCTCGGCGAACTCTTCGAGGAAGACCTCGCGGATCTCCTCGTCGATCTCGTCGCCCACGCTTTCGAAGCCGCCGACCAGCGGGCCGGCGGGTGCGGCCGCGGGCGACGCCGTCTTCACGCTTTCGACGACAGGCTCGGGCTCGGGCGCGACCACCACTTCCCCGGCCGGAACGGCGGCAGCGACCGGCTCCGGCGCCACCACAGCCGGCTCCGGCTCCCGCGGCGCCTCCGGCAGCGGCCAGTAGCCCAGCGCCTCGAGGCTGTTGCGGGCGATGTCGAGGATCTCCTCGCGGTTGCCGCGCTGTTCGCGCAGCGCTTCGAGGTAGTACTCGAGGCTGGCCAGCGCATCGGCAAGGGTGTCGAGCTGGCGGCCGTTGGGCACCCGCTCGCGCGCGATCAGCTCGTTCTCGGTGTAGCGGCTGACCGCGATCAGATAGTCGGCGGGCAGCGGCAGTTCCATCATCCTCAGCGCGCCGGACACCTCGTCCAGCAGCCGCGGCACTTCCGACAGCTGCTCGTGCTGCCAGCTGGTTTCGACGAAGGCCACCAGCGCCTGGCGGGCCTGGACGAAGTTGGCGATCGCCTCGCGCACGATCGTGTCCACGACCTGGCGGGTTTCGCCTGCGAACAGCTCGTTCTCGGCACTGGCGCCGGTATCGGCGGAGCCGAGCCGGGCGACCTGGTCGTCGAGCGTGGCGTCGACGTAGAGCAACGCGCCAGCGACGTCCAGCAGCGCGTCCTCGTTGGCGGCAACGGTGCCGTCGAGAATCGCGTGCATCGCGTCGCGCTGCTGCTGCACCACCTTGCGCGCGACGCCCAGGCCCAGCATCCCCAGGGTGTCGGCGACGCGACCGAGCGTCTCGGCATGCGGCTGCAGCGAGGCAAGATCGTCCGAACCGGTGCGCAGGTGCAGGTCGAGCGCGTCCTTGACGTGCAGCAGGTCGTCCTTCACCGCCGCGGACACGGTGTCGAGCAGCGCACGGTTGCGGCCGCTGATGCTGCCGCGCGCGTGCTCGAGCTCCGACTCGGTCGGCATGGCCGCGTCGAGTTCGAACACCCGCTTGAGTTCCTGCAGCGCCGGATGGCCGCCGTCGTCGCTGTGGGCGACGTGGAACAGCAGCTGGCGGGTCGGCTCGTGCGCCGCCTCGCCGCGTGCTTCGGCAAAGCCGTCGTTGTCCTGCAGGCCGTGGCGCGCCTCGCGCTCGACCCCGGCAAACACCTTGCGCAGTCCGGCCGAGGCCGCCAGCGCGCCGTCGGCGATCGCGCTGGCCACGTTCGAGGCCACCCACAGCATGCGCCGCACCGGCACCTGCCGCACGTGCGGCAGCAATGCGTCGATCGCCGGCGCCAGCGGCGCGAGCGCGGCGCCGGGACCATCCTCCTGCCAGCCGCCGAGCGCGCGCTGCAGCGCCTCGAGCAGCGGCTGGGTGTCGTCGTTGGACGCAGTGGCAAGGCCGCCTGCGATCGCGCCGGGCAGCGGTCGTTCCAGATCCGGCGAGAACAGCACGCTCTCGCTGAGCCCGCTCTCGCCGCGCGTGGCGCGCAGCTCGTTGAGCAGCGGCAGCAGCACGATCGGAATGTCGCGATGCCCGCTTTGCAGGCGTTCGAGATAGTCGGGGAGCAGGACGATGCCGCGCAGCAGCGTGGCGCAGGCCGCGTTGCGGTCGCCGATGCTGCCGGCATGGAGCGCCAGCGCCACCTGCTCCATTTCCTCGGCCACCATCGCCGGCGCATACAGCTCGACCATGCGCAGCGTGCCCTGCACCTGGTGCAGGTAGCCGGCGCACAGCCGCATCCGGCCGACGTCGGCCTGGTCCTCGACGTAATCCTCGAGTTCGGCCTTGGCCAGGCGCAGGGTCTCGTCGAGCTCGGGCTTGATCCAGCCGAGCGCGGTGTGCTCGAGCGCTTCGCGCAGCGCGGTCATCGCTCACCCCCGCGGGTGCCGGCGTGCGTGCGCGTGCGACGGGTCGTGGTCGCGTTCATCCAGTCCACTCGTCCCGTGCTCAGGCCGGCAGCTTGAAGTCGGCCACCGAACGACGCAGGTTTGCGGCCAGCTGCGCGAGGTTTCCGATCGACTGCGCGGTCTGGTTGGCGCCCTGCGACGTCTGCGCGGTGATCGACTGGATCGTGTTCATGGTCTCGGTGATGTTGGTCGCCGCGGCGGACTGCTGCTTGGCCGCGGTGGAGATCCCGAGAATCAGGCCGGCGAGGTTGCTGGACACGCTTTCGATCTCGCCCAGCGCGGTACCGGCGTCCTCGGCCAGGCGCGCACCGGCGACCACTTCCGAGGTCGTCTGCTCCATCGAGCTGACCGCCTCGTTGGTGTCGGACTGAATCGTCTGCACCAGCGCCTCGATGCGCTTGGTCGCGTTGGACGCGCGTTCGGCCAGTCGCTGCACTTCGTCGGCCACCACCGCGAATCCGCGGCCCGCCTCGCCGGCCGATGCGGCCTGGATGGCCGCGTTCAGCGCGAGGATGTTGGTCTGTTCGGAGATGTCGTTGATCAGTTCGACAATCGAGCCGATTTCCTGCGAGCTTTCGCCCAGGCGCTTGATGCGCTTGGAGGTTTCCTGGATCTGGTCGCGGATCGAGTCCATGCCGGCGATCGTCTCGCGCACCACGCCCGCGCCCTTGGTCGCGATCTGCACCGAGC
>JAEWGI010000059.1 GCA_023388355.1 Pseudomonadota bacterium | reverse complement strand
CGCCCAGGCGCTTGATGCGCTTGGAGGTTTCCTGGATCTGGTCGCGGATCGAGTCCATGCCGGCGATCGTCTCGCGCACCACGCCCGCGCCCTTGGTCGCGATCTGCACCGAGCGCTGCGCCACGTCGGCCGACTCGGCCGAGTTCTTCGACACCTGGTCAATGCTCGAGGCGATCTCGGTAATGCGGTTGGAGGCGGAGTTGATCTCCTGCGCCTGGTGCTCGGCGGCCTCGGCCAGGTGCATGGCGGTGGCCTGCGTCTCCTGCGCGCTCGATGCCACCTGCGCCGAGGTGTCGTTGATCGTGCCGACCAGGTCGCGAAGGTTCTCGACCGCGAAGTTGATCGAGTCGGCGATGGCGCCGGTCATGTCCTCGGTGACCGTGGCCTTGACCGTCAGGTCGTTTTCCGCGAGGGCGCCGATTTCGTCCAGCAGGCGCATGATCGCCTCCTGGTTGCGGTTGTTGAGCTCCATCGTGTCTTCGTAGCGCTTGCGCTGGGCGCGGTTCAGCGACCAGAGCAGGCCGGCCAGCGACACCAGCGCCAGCAGGCCGCTGAGGATGCTGATCCAGACGTTGCCGAGCACGCTGGTGTCCTTGAGCGAACCGAAGGCGGTGAAGGCCGAGAACAGCGCCTGGCTGTCGGCCAGCAGCTTGTCCGAACCCGTGGTCAGCGCCGCGGAGGCCTCCTGCGCCTGGAACAGCGCCGGGGCGCTGGCGATGATCGCGTCCAGGTCGGTCTTCATCTCGGTCCAGCGGGTGGCGGCCTGGTTCAGCGCGGCCACCGCGCCGCCGTTGGTCAGCGCCTGCACGTTCATGGCCTGGTCGCCCTCGCGCAGGCCTTCGAGCACCTGCTCGAACACGCCCACGTCGCGCGCCAGCGCATCGCCCGCGATCGAGACGCCGGTACCGCCGGCCTGGATCTCGGCGACGCGGCGCGCCATGTTGCCCGCCAGCACGTTCTGGCGCAGGGCGATGTAGACCTGCGAGGCCGGCGAGCCGCTGGAGGACATCGCGCGCACCAGTTCGTCCAGCTGCGCCTGCAGCTGCGGCACGGCCTGGTTGAAGCTGGTGGCGTTGGCGGCGAATCCGCTCACCGCCTGCTCGCTGGCTGCGACCTGGTCGGCGCTTTCGGCCAGCGGGGTCCAGGTCGCGGTGACGGTGCGGATCGGCCCGGCCACCCCGGCGGTGGCGCCGAAGTTCGCGTTGAGCTGCTGCACGTCGGCGTCGATCGCGGCCCTGGTGTCCTTGAATGCCGCGAATGCCCCGGTATCGCCGGCCACCGCTTCCCGGCCCTGGTTGGCCAGGCGCTGCGAGTTCACCTGCAGGCTCGAGGCCGCGGTGCTGGCGCCGCCCAGCCGCGCCGCCTTCCAGCCGGCATAGCCGGTGTTGGCGCCGAAGATGACGAGCGTGGCGACCAGCGCCGCGATCCAGAAGTTGCTCCCCAGTCCGCGACCCTTGCCTGCGATCGTATCGACTACTGTGCTCATGCTCGTACCCCTGCCCCTGCTTTGTCTTGCTGGACGCGACGGTCAGGCCGCGGCTTGTCTGAATTCGGGTGTGCGCGCCAGCCGGCTCAGGCTGAACACGCCCCAGGTCTGGTCGGCGAACCGGTAAGCGCGCTCGACGAAATGGCCGTAGCGGCCATCCGACACCTCCTCGATGTCCACCTGCTGCTCGTCGTGGAAGCTGCGCTGGCCGTACAACTCGTCGATGGTGACCGCAACGTCGCCATCGGGCTGGCGCACGATCAGCACCCGCTGGGTTTCGTGCAGCACGGTGCGTTCGCCGTCGAGGAACTGCTTGAGGTCGACGATCGGCAGCAGGTTGCCGCGGACGTTGCCCACCCCCAGCATCCACGCCTGCGCTCCCGGCACCGGCGTGATCGGCGGCATCGGCAGGATTTCCAGCACCTCGTGGAAGGTGGAGGCCAGGCGGTGGTTGCCGACCCGGTAGCCCACGCCGCGCCACAGGCCGGGCGCGTCGAACTGCTCGGGCAGGCCGGCGACGTGCGCGAGGCTGCGCTGCTCGTAGTCGAGCAGCATCGCGAACGGGTCGCGATGCGCGTTCATCCCGCCGCCTCGAGCAGACGGTCGATCTCGCCCATCAGCACGTCTTCCTTCGGCGGCTTGACCAGGTAGCCCTTGGCGCCCTGGCGCATGCCCCAGGCCTGGTCGGTCTCCATGCCCTTGGTGCTCACGATCAGCACCGGGATGCCCTTGGTGTCGGCATCGCGCCCGAGCGCGCGCGTGGCCTGGAAGCCGTTCATGCCCGGAAGCACGACGTCCATCAATACCAGGTCGGGCTTTTCGCGCTTGCACACCTCGATGCCGTCCTCGGCGCTGATTGAAGCCAGCACCTGGTGTCCGTGGCGCTCAAGCAGTTGGGTCAACACCGCCGTGTCGGTCGGTGAGTCTTCGATGATCAGGATGCGGGCCATGGCGATTCCCCCTTTCACGCCTTGACATGGGTACGGATCGCGTCGAGGAGTTCCTCGCGCGTGAATGGCTTGGTGACGTACTGCTCGGAGCCGACGATGCGGCCGCGCGCCTTGTCGAACAGGCCGTCCTTGGAGGACAGCATGATCACGGGCGTGTTCTTGAACAGCTGGTTGTTCTTGATCAGCGCGCAGGTCTGGTAGCCGTCCAGGCGCGGCATCATGATGTCGACGAAGATGATCTGCGGCTTCTGGTCGGCGATCTTGGCCAGGGCCTCGAAGCCGTCGACTGCGGTCACGACCTCGGCACCCTCCCGCTTGAGCAGGGTTTCCGCGGTCCGGCGGATGGTTTTCGAATCATCGATCACCATCACCCGCAGGCCATCGAGGCTGGCGGCGCGGCTGTCGTCTTGCGTCATTCTTCGGTCCCCGGGCGCGCGCGGCGGGTCCGATGCCCGCAACGCCGCGATCACCGTATATTCCAGCCTCGTGCGGGACTGTCAAGCATCCATGAAGAAGTTTGCGCAAGTCGTGGCCACGCCGGGCGAAAGCAACCCGCGGCGGCTGCTAACATTTGTCAGAAAGTGCCACTGGTGGGTCACATGCCCCTGAACGTCGTGGTTGTGATGGATGCGATCGGCTCGATCCGGATCGCCAAGGATTCAACCTTCGCGATGCTGCTGGAAGCGCAGCGCCGCGGCCACGCCCTGCGGTACGTGCTGCCGGGCGGGCTTGGCATGGATCATGGGCGGGCGCAGGCGCTGATGGCGCCGCTGCAGGTGCGTGAAGATCCGGAAGGCTGGTTCGAACTGGGATCGACGTCACAACGTGCGCTGGGTCCGGACGACCTGGTGCTGATGCGCAAGGATCCGCCGGTGGATCCGGACTTCATCCACGACACCCTGATCCTGGATGCCGCCCGCCGCCAGGGCGCGCAGGTGGTCAACGATCCGCGCGGCCTGCGCGACCTGAACGAGAAGCTGGCGGCGCTGGAATTCCCGCAGTGCTGCCCGCCGACCGTGGTCTCGCGCGACGCCGCCACGCTCAAGGCCTTCGTCGCCCGCGAGGGCCAGGCGGTGCTCAAGCCGCTGGACGGGATGGGCGGGCGCTCGATCTTCCGCGCCAGCGCGGGCGAGCCCAACCTCAACGTGATCCTGGAAACCCTGACCGCCGGTGGCCGCCACCTGGCCATGGCCCAGCGCTACCTGCCGGAGATCGTGGACGGCGACAAGCGCATCCTGCTCATCGACGGCGAACCGGTCGACTACTGCCTGGCCCGGATACCGCAGGGCGACGAGTTCCGCGGCAACCTGGCTGCCGGCGGCCGCGGCGAAGGTCGCCCGCTGAGCGACCGCGACCGCTGGATCGCGGCCCAGGTAGGCCCGGAAATGAAGCGCCGGGGCATGCGCTTCGTCGGCCTGGACGTGATCGGCGACTGGCTGACCGAGGTCAACGTCACCAGCCCGACCTGCATCCGCGAACTGGACGCCCAGTTCGGCCTGAACATCGCCGGGATGCTGTTCGATGCGATCGAAGCCGGTTAGAACTGGTTGGGGGGCGGTGGTTGGCAGTTGGTAGCCTGTCGCCCGCTCCGCCGCGCGCGGAGGCCCAGCAACCACCAGCCACCCACTGCCAACCGCCGACGCCGCCAGGCCCTCATGCACGCCCTCGCCATCCCCCCCGCCCCGCCCCGCATCGGCGAACGCGAGCGCCTCAGCGCAACCCTGGTGCTGTCGCTGCTGCTGCACGGGATGCTGGTGCTGGGCGTGGGCTTCGCGCTCGATGACGGCGCGCCGCTGATGCCGACCCTGGACGTGATCATCACCGAGACCACCAGTCCGCTGACCCGCGCGCAGGCGGATTTCCTTGCCCAGGCTTCCAACCAGGGCGGCGGCGAGCACGAGCGCAGCACCCGCCCCCGGGACGACCAGGCCGGGCGCGCGGCGCAGGCGGAGTCGGGGGTGGCGCCGATCGAGGTGCGCGCGCAGTCGCCGGCCGAGCAGCCGCCGCCGCAGGCGCGCGTGGTCGCCAGCCAGCGCGGCGAGGACACGGTGCCGGCCGCGGATGCGCGTCCGGAGGCGGACGACAACCCGCTCCCGCGCGGCGACCGCAGGGTCGAGCGCGACCTGGCGATGGCGCGGCTTGCGGCCGAGATCCACCTGCGCTCGGAACGCTACGCCAAACGGCCCAAGCGCAAGTTCGTGTCCGCCAGCACCCAGGAATGGGCCTACGCCAGCTACCTGCGCGGTTGGGTCGACCGGGTGCAGCGCGTGGGCAACCTCAACTACCCTGACGAGGCGCGCCGCCGCCGGATGGCCGGCGAACTGGTGATCAGCGTGGCGATCCGGCGCGACGGCACGGTCGAGCGCGCCGACATCATCCGCTCCAGCGGCACGAAGCTGCTCGACGATGCCGCGCTGCGGATCGCCCGGCTGGCCGAACCCTATCCGCCGCTGCCGGTCACCGAGGAGAACATCGACGTCCTCCACGTCACCCGCACCTGGCAGTTCCTGCCCGGAGGCGAGCTGGTGGACGAATGAGGCCGGCCCGTTCCCGGCCCGGCCCGCACTACAGGCGCTGCCAGACCGGTCCCTGCCCGCTGCGCCAGTACACGCCCATCGCGCGGCCGTAGAAGGTTTCCTCGGGCACCAGGCCGAACCAGCGGCCGTCGGCGCTGGCGCCACGGTGGTCGCCCAGCACCAGCACCATGCCGGCGGGGACCGGAAGCGGGTGGATGTCGGGGCCGCCGCCGTCGCCCAGGTCCAGGCGCGCCACGCGCGCGTCGAAGCGTTCCGCGTCGCTGCCCGGCACCTGCAGCGGGCGCCCGTCGATCCACAACCGGCCATCGCGCAGGGCCACGGTCTGCCCGCCCACCGCGACCACGCGCTTGATCAGCCGGGTGCCGTCGCGGGGCGACTTGAACACCACGACCTCGCCCGGCTCCGGGCGTCCGCGCGGCAGCAGTTCGAGGCCGGTGAACGGAACCCGCAGGCCGTAGGCGCTCATGTCGACCAGCACCCGGTCGCCCGGCCGCAGGGTCGGCTCCATCGAACCGCTGGGCACGTGGTAGTGGTTGGCGAACGAGGAGCGCGCCACCACCAGCAGCGCGATCAGCAGCAGCAGCGGCGGCAGCTCGCGGCGCAGCCAGCGGCGCGCACGGCCGGCGGTGGACCCGGTTGCAGTGGACATGACATGGCCTCGGATGGAGCGGTCCCGGGGTGGACCGCGCCCGGCGCGGCAGGTTCCCCCGCTGCCCTGCTCCGGTCCGATTCCGGCCCCGTCCCCTGACTCCCGCCCCCCGGGCGCCCGGCCGTTGGCCCTTCGCCCCGGGTTTCGCGCTTCAAGTTCGAAGCCCGGCGTCGGGTCCCGGGTCCCGGACTCCCGCCCCCCGCCTCAGCCCCGCCCGGCTCGCAGCGCCTGCTGCTCGGCCAGCGTCAGCGCCACGTTGTCGCGCAGATAGGCCGGCTCCAGGCGCTCGGGCGCGAGCGCCTCGCCGCGGGCGAAGGCCGCCGCGCCCAGGCGCGCCACGTCCGCCGCATGCGGCAGGGCCTGCGCGTCCACCGCGGCGAGGACCGGCTCCAGCCGCTGGCGCAGCGCGCCTTCGGCCGCGCCGAAGCCGGTGCCGACGCCGTGCCAGCCGGCTTCGGCGGGAATCCCGGCCTGGTCGGGGCGGATCACGCGCTCCGCGTCCAGCGGCCGCAGCCCGCCGTTGCCGCGACCGAAGCGGCCCAGGTAGACCTCGCCCATGCGCGCATCGATCGCGGCCAGCACCCGCTCCCCGGGGGCGCGCTGGGCCAGCGCCGCCAGGGTGGAGACCGCGACTACCGGCCGGTCCAGCGCCAGCGCGATCCCCTGCGCCAGCGCCACCGCCAGGCGCACGCCGGTGAAGGCGCCGGGCCCGCGTCCGACCGCGATCGCGTCGAGCTGGGACTTCGCCACCCCGGCCTCCGCCAGCAGCGCATCGGCCCAGGGCAGCGCCAGTTCGGCGTGGCGGCGCGGCGCGAGCTCGAAGCGCTCGATCACCCGGCCGTCCACCAGCACGGCGACGGAGCAGGCTTCGGTGGCGGTTTCGAAGGCGAGCAGTCTCATGCCGCCATGGTAGCGGCGCGGCGGCTGGCCGGGTGCGCCGCCGGCGGCCTCAGGGCGACGCCACGTCCGCCGCGTCGGGCGCGGCGGCCAGGTCGAAGAAGGCATCCACGTCGGCCTGCTCGCGGGTAATCGCGAACGGCGGCAGCGACTCCAGGAACACGTTGCCGTAGGACTTCCCGGTCAGGCGCGGATCGCACAGCACCAGCACGCCGCGGTCGGTTTCGGTGCGGATCAGCCGGCCCACGCCCTGCTTGAGCGCGATCACCGCCTGCGGCAGCTGTTCGTCGCGGAACGGATTGCCGCCGGCACGCCGGATCGCGTCCAGCCGCGCCTCGAACACCGGATCGTCCGGCGCCGCGAACGGCAGCTTGTCGATCACCACCACGCTCAGCGCCTCGCCGGCCACGTCCACGCCCTCGCGGAAGCTGGCCGCGCCCAGCAGCACGCCGTTGCCCGACTCGCGGAAGCGCTGCAGCAGCACGTGGCGCGGCGCCTCGCCCTGCACGAACAGGGGCCAGTCGCCCTCCTCGCGCAGCAGCTCGGCCGCCTCCCGCAGCGCCCGGTGCGAGGCGAACAGGAGGAATGCGCGCCCGCCGGACGCGCGCAGCACCGGGCGTACCGCATCGATCACCGCCCAGGTGTAGTCGCGGTCGGAAGGCTGCGGCATGCGCGTGGGCAGGTAGCACAGCGCCTGCTCCGGCCAGTCGAACGGGCTGGGCACGAGCAGGGTCTCGGGAACGTCCAGTCCCAGGCGCGCGGCCAGGTGGCCGAAGCTGCCGTCGACCGCCAGCGTGGCGGAGGTGAACACCCAGGCTGCGCGAGACTGCTCGCGATGCGCGCGCAGCGGCCCGGACACGTCCAGCGGCGTGCGCTGCAGGCGGAAGCCGCGCGGCGAGAGTTCGTACCAGCGCACGTCGTCGTCGCCGGCCGGCCCCGGACGGGCGACGCCTGCCGTTTCCGCCTGGTCCTGCGCAGCGGGAACGACGCTGCCATCCCCGCCCCCGCGCTCGCCCACCCAGCGTGAGAGCCGCGAAGCATTCTCCTGCGCACGCGCATGGCAGGCGTCGAAACCGGGCGATGCCTCGCGCAACGGCGCCAGCGCGTCGCGCAGCGCGGCCACGGCCGCGGACACCGCGTTCAGCCCGCTGTCGAACGCAGGCCAGTGCAGCGCGCGGTCGCGGGTGCCGCGGTTGGGCAGGCCTTCCATGCTGGCGCGCAGCGCGCGCGTGGCGTGTTCGAGTTCGCGCACCGGCTGCTGCAGGACGGCGAGCGCACCGGGCTGGTCCTTGCACTCGCCCAGCGCGTCGCGCGCCAGCTCCACCAGCGGCCGCGCCGACAGGCTCTCGCCGAAGAACTGCGCCGCCAGTTCGGGCAGCTGGTGCGCCTCGTCGACCACGAAGGCCTGCGCGCCGGGCAGGATCTCGCCGAAGCCCTCCTGCTTGAGCGCCAGGTCGGCCAGCAGCAGGTGGTGGTTGACCACCACCAGGTCGGCCGACTGCGCGCGCTGGCGCGCCTGGACCACGAAGCATTCGCTCCACATCGGGCATTCGCTGCCCAGGCAGTTGTCGGCGGTCGAGGTGACCATCGGCAGCAGCGGCGAATCCTCGGGCAGGGCCTCGAGTTCGGCCAGGTCGCCCATCCGCGTGCGCCCGCTCCAGGCCACGATGCGCTGGAACTGGCCGATCTGCTCGCGCGAGGTGAAGCGTGGCTCGCCCTTCGCGCGCTCGAGCCGGTAGCGGCACAGGTAGTTGGCGCGACCCTTGAGCAGCGCGGTCTTCAGCCCGGTGCCGAGCGCATCGCGCACGCGCGGCAGGTCGCGGTGGTAGAGCTGGTCCTGCAGCGCGCGGGTGCCGGTGGAGACGATCGCCTTGAGTCCCGACAGCAGCAGCGGCACCAGGTAGGCGAAGGTCTTGCCGGTGCCGGTGCCGGCCTCGGCCAGCAGGGTGTCGCGCTGCACCAGCGCGTCGGCCACCGCCGCGGCCAGGCGCTGCTGGGCGTGGCGGGCGGCGAAGGCGGGGATGCGCTGCGCCAGGAGGCCGCCCTCGGCCAGCGCCTGGCTGCTGCGGGTGGCGAGGGCGTCGGATCCGATGCGGTCGGTCGCGGGCATCTCAGTAGCGTTCGGGCGCCGCAACCGTGCAGCCCTGCACCTGGCGCGCGGCCGACCCGGCGCCCGCGGCATCGCCTGCCGCCATGCGCACCTGCTGGATCGTCGCCCAGTGCCTGCGGCACAGCGGCCCGACCTTGGCGCCAAGCTCGAACGCGCGCTCGGCCAGGCTGCCGGCGCGTTCGAAATCGCGCTGCAGCAGCGCGATCTCCGCGCGCTCCTGCAGCAGCGCCGGATCGTCGGCCACGATCGCCAGCGCGCGCTCGAGCGCGGCGGCGGCGGCGGCGTAGCGCGCCTGCGCGCGGGCGACACCGGCCTGCTGGCGCAGGTCCTCGACCATCGGATCGCGCAGGGGCTGCACCGCAAGCTCGCTTTCGCCGCTGCCGGCCGCGGCCTCGATCGCTCCCACCATCTGTTCCGGCGTGAGCGAAGGCGGCGGCGCGGAGCCGGCCCGTTGCGACGGTCCTGCACAGGCGGCAAGCGCCAGGACCAGGACGGAGGCGACGATGCGGAATGCGGACATCATTCAGGGCTGCTCTTGAGGCGACGGACTGGCCGGCGGGACATCGGCAGGCGACGGCGCGGCCGGCTCTGCCGCGGGCTCGCTGCGGCCGAAGCCGAACCACTCCCGCCAACCGCGCCTGCGCGTGCCGGACGCCGCCGGATCCCCCGGCGAGCCCGCGTCGGGCAGCGCATACGGATCGGTCGGCGTATACGAAGCGCAGGGGACGTAGGGCGGAGCGAAGCCGTCGACGAAGGCGAACCGGCGCACGCCGGGGCATTCGGCGTCGGTGGCATTGGACTGCAGCACCCACTGCCAGTCCAGACCCTGGTTGCCGACCCGCAGCGGCGCGCTCGGCAGATGCGCGAAGATCCCCGACCAGACCCGCATCGCGCCGGTCGCGCCGTACAGCCCGGTCTGCTCGTTCCTGTCGTTTCCGACCCAGGCCACGGCCAGGTGGTCGCCGGTCCAGCCGGCGAACCAGCTGTCGCGGCCGTCGTTGCTGGTGCCGGTCTTGCCCGCGGCGTTGAGCCGGCCGAGGCCGTCGTTCACCAGCTGGCGCCCGGTTCCGGAGGTCACCGCGTGCTGCAGCGCGAGGGTGACGAGTCTGGCCGCGATGGCATCGCCCTCGGTCGCCGGGGCCGGGTCCTTGTCGTAGCGGCGCACCACCTGGCCATCCTGGTCGAGCACTCCGCGCACGGCGTGCAGCGGCTGGATCTCGCCGCCGGAGGCGAGGAACTGGTAGAGCTGGGCCATCGCGTACGGACTCTGGTCGACCGATCCCAGGATCAGCGAAGGATTGGGGCTGGCCTCGATCCCGGCGAGGGTGTGCACCAGGTCGGCCAGCCGGGCCGGATCGACCAGCATCCCGACGCGCACCGTGGCCTGGTTGAAGGACCGCGCCAGCGCGTCGATCATGCGCACGCTGCCGTGGCTGCGGCCATTCGAATTTTCCGGCGACCAGCGCTGGCCGTTGTCGAGGGTGACCATCACCGGCGAGTCGTCCACCCAGGTCGCCAGCGACCAGTCGCGCGGGCTGGCCAGCGCCAGCAGGTACACGAACGGCTTGAGCAGCGAGCCCACCGGGCGCCGCGCCTCGACCGCGCGGTTGAAGCCGTGGACCCTCGGCTCGCGGCTGCCGACCACGGCCAGCACCTCGCCGTCGTGCACGTCGGTCAGCACCAGCCCCGCTTCCAGCGGCGGGCGCTTGCCGGTCTGCAGCGCGTCGAGGGTGCGCGTCACCGACGCCTCGGCATAGGCCTGGGCCGAAGGCGACATGCCGGTCATCACGCTCAGTCCGGCGCCGAGCAGCGCATCGGCCGGATAGTCGCGCGCCAGCTGCCGGCGCACCAGGTCGACGTAGGCCGGCAGGCGGTTGGCTGCGATGCTGCCCGGCGTGCGCGACACCCCCAGCGGCGCCGCAACGGCGCGCTCATGGCCGGCCTGGTCGATCAGCCCGGTCTCGAGCATGTTCGCCAGCACGAAATCGCGCCGCGCCTTCGCCCGCTCCGGATGCCGGCGCGGATCGTAGTGCGACGGCCCGCGCACCATGCCCACCAGCAGCGCGACGTGCTCGGTATCCAGTTCCTCCAGCCGGCGGCCGAACCAGAACTCGGCGCCCGCGGCGACGCCGTGGATGGCCTGCGCGCCGCGCTGGCCGAGATAGACCTGGTTGAGATAGGCCTCCAGGATCGTGCTCTTGTCGTAGCGCGCCTCCATCAGCAGCGCGTACAGGATCTCGTTGAACTTGCGGCTCCAGGTCTGCTCGCGGCCGATCCCGAGCAGGCCGCTGCGCGCCAGCTGCTGGGTCAGGGTGCTGGCACCCTGCTTCTTCTCGCCCGAACGCAGGTTGACCCAGGCCGCGCGCGCCATGCCGCTCAGGTCGATGCCGTGGTGATGGGCGAAGTCGCGGTCCTCGACCGCCTGCAGGGTGTCGGTCACCAGCGGCGGCACGTCCTCGACCCGCACCAGCCGCCGTTCCTCCTGCTTCTGCCCGTACAGCGTGGCGATGCGCGCGGCGTCCAGGCGCGCGGCCTTGATCTCGCGGTCGCCGGCGAGGTCCCTGAGCGTGCGCACGCGGCCACCCGAGACAGTGGCCTGGACGCGGCTCGGCCCGACCGCACCGTCGACGTCGCGGAAGCCGCGGCTGGAGATCGTCCAGCGTCCGTCCTCTTCCAGGTAGGTGCCCGCGCGCACCCCGTCGCCCTCGCGGTAGGCGGCGGCGACGAGTTCGGTCTTGAGGGTCTGCGCGTCCATCGCCAGCCCCGGCGCCAGCCGCAGCGGTCGCGCGTAGACGCGGGTGGGCACCTGCCAGCGCAGCTCGCCGAAACGCTGGCTGATCTGCTGGTTGAGATACAGCGAATAGGGCACGAGGAAGCCGATTCCCAGGCCGACCGCCGCCAGCGCCCACGTGACCAGCCGACGCCGCCAGTCGCGGCGTGCGCGGGTGCCACGGGGTTTGTCGTCGCGCTCGTCTTCGTCGTGCTCGATACGGGCCATGCCTGCCGGAACCTGCACCGGAAGCGGGCCGCGGAATGCGACAATCGGCGCAATGCGCAGTCTATCCCACCACTTCGGCCGTCCGCGGCGGGCGCCGGTCCGGCGGTCAGCTGGAGTTGCAGGGGCTCGATGACGATCCTGGACGATCTGCGGCTGCTGCTCGCGCGGACAACGGGCCTCGCCCGACGCGGCCTGTCCAGCCTGCGCACGCGCGGCTGGAGCCACACCCTGGAGCGGGCGCGGCTGCAGTTCGCGCCGAATGCGCGGCCACCCGCACGCGCGCTGGTGCCGCCCGATACGCGCCCGTTCGAGCCGTTCGCGATTCCGCATGCAGACTCGCCCGTGGCCAGCATCGTGATCCCGGTCCACGGGCAGTGGCCGCATACCCTGGCCTGCCTGCGCGCGATCGCAGCGCATCGGCCCGGATGCGCGATCGAGGTGATCGTGGCCGACGATGCCTCGCCCGACGCCACCGCCAGCCATCTTCCCGGGGTGGCCGGACTGGTGGTCGTCACGCGTGCCGTCAACGGCGGCTTCATCGACGCCTGCAACGAAGGTGCGGCCCGGGCGCGCGGCGAATACCTGGTGTTCCTCAACAACGACACGGTGCCGCAGCCAGGCTGGCTTGATGCCCTGCTCGACACCTTCCGCCTGCACCCGGACACCGGCCTGGCGGGTGCCCAGCTGCTGTATCCCGACGGCCGCCTGCAGGAAGCCGGCGGTCTGGTGTTCGCCGACGGCAGCGCATGGAACTACGGACGCTTCGAATCTCCCGACGATCCGCGCTTCGCCTACGTGCGCGCGACCGACTACGTATCGGGCGCTGCGGCCGCCATTCCCGCGGCGCTGTTCCGCCAGGTCGGCGGCTTCGACCGGCGCTATGCGCCGGCCTACTACGAGGACACCGACCTGGCCTTCGCGGTGCGCGAGGCCGGGCGCGTGGTGCGCTACCAGCCCGCGGCGCGCGTGGTCCACGACGAAGGCGCGACCGCCGGCTCCGATCCGGAGGCCGGGACCAAGGCCTGGCAGGTGCGCAACCGGGCGGTGTTCGCGGCCCATCGCGCGCAGGCCCTGCGCTCGCATCCCGCCGCCGGCGACGTGCCGTCGCCCGCCAGCCTGCACCGCGGCCAGCGCCAGGTGCTGGTGATCGATGGCGCCACGCCCCGCCCGGACCGGGACTCGGCATCGCTGCGCCTGGTCAACCTGATGCGCCTGCTGCAGGCCGAAGGCGCGCACGTGGCGTTCCTGCCGGCGGATCTCGCGCATGCCGGCCGGCATACCGCGGACCTTCAGGCGCTGGGCATCGAGGCCTGGTACGCGCCGTTCGCCGGACGCCTGTCGCAGTGGCTGCGCGAACACGGTCCGCGCTTCGACGTGGTGATGGTCAGCCGCCACCATGTGCTGCGCGAGCTGCTGCCGCTGCTGCGCCGCGCCGCGCCGCGCGCCCGGATCGTGTTCGACAGCGTGGACCTGCATTTCCTGCGCGAGCGCCGCACCGCGCTGCTGGCGGGCGACAGCGCGCTCGCGCGCGCGGCCGACACGACCCGCGTGCTGGAGCTGGAGATGGTCCGCGACAGCGACGTGACCGTGGTCGTCAGCGAGGACGAGGCGGCGGTGCTCGCGCGCGAGGCGCCCGGCGCACGGGTCGAAGTGCTGTCCAACGTGCACGCGGTGGCCGGTGCCGGCCTGCCCTTCGCGCAGCGCAGGGACATCGTGTTCGTGGGCGGCTTCCGCCATCCGCCGAACGTGGACGCGGTGCGCTGGTTCTGCGAGGAAGTGTTTCCCCGCGTGCGCGCGCAGTTGCCCGGCGTGCGCTTCCACTGCATCGGGGAAGGCCCGCCCGACGCGATCGCGCGCCTGGCGCGGGACGAGGGCGTCCTCGTGCACGGATACATCGCCGATCTCGCGCCCTACATGGACGGCTGCAGGATCGCGGTGGCGCCGCTGCGGGTCGGCGCGGGGGTCAAGGGCAAGATCAACCTGAGCATGGCGCACGGGCAGCCGGTGGTCGCCACGCCGGTCGCCGCGGAAGGCATGCACCTGCGCGACGGCCACGACGTCCTGCTGGCCGCTGATGCGGCGGAGTTCGCGGACGCGATCGCGCGCCTGTATCGCGACGCCCCGCTGTGGTCGACCCTCGCCGGCAACGGGCTGGAAAGCGTGCGCCGGCACTTCTCCGCCGACGCCGCCCGCCCGGCCGCGCGCCGGGTGTTCTTCGAAGACGCTGCGGATTGAGCCGACGCCGCGGCCGCGCGGGATCACGGCCTGCGCGGCCTGATGGTCCGACGGCTTCGGATGGACCCTGGCTCCCGCGACCGGCGCCGGCCCTGCCAGCTGCGCTCAGTTGCCCGGCTGACCCGACGCCGTCCGCAGGCGCTGGTCGAACTCGGCCAGCCCGGGCGTTGCACGATCCAGCACCATCGCCGATTCCAGCGCCGAGCGCGCGCCGGCCAGCTGCCCGCCCTGCAGCCGTTCGTCTCCGATCGCCAGCCAGCGCTGAGCCAGGCGGCGGCGGGCGGCGGCCTGCGCGGCGGCGTCCTCGCCCAGCGATTGGCGTGCGTCGAGGCAGCGGCGCGCGCGGGCGAGGTCGTTGGCGCTGAGGGCGCGGTCGAAGCATGCGCGCGCCGAAGGCAGCAGCCGCGCGACCGCACGGCGCACCTGTTCGTCGCGCGGCGCGATGGCCTGGGCGGCGCGCAGGCGGTCGAAGGCGCTTTCGCCCGGCGGCGTGAGCAGGTCGCCGCGGGCTTCGGCCGCCGCAGCCAGGCGCAGCAGTTCCGGAACCTCCTGCGCGCGACCGGCATCGGCGCGGCCCGCCTGCAGCTGCGCGTGCCGGCTGCGCGCCCGCTCCAGCGCAGTCGTCGCGGCCGCTACGGCGGTCGCCTCGGGTGCCAGTTCGCGCGCCCTCGCCAGGCTTGCGTCCGCCTGGGCAAACCGGAAGTCGGCGGCGTGGCGCTGCGCCTGCCCAGCCAGCGCCGCGGCCGCGCGTGCCAGCCCGTCACTGGCGGCGGCGTCGGCCGGATCGTAGCGCCGCAGGCGCTGCCAGGTGGCGACAGCGGCCTCGATCCGTCCGCGCTCCAGGTCGGCCGCGGCGCTGCGGCGCAGCGCGTCGAGTTCCTCCACCAGGCGGGCCTCGGTTTCGGGCAGGTCGACGTGTCCCGGGTCGTAGCCGCGTGCGGCGGCGATGGCCGCGGCGGCGGCCTGCAGCTCGCCCTGGCGCAGGTCCGCACGCGCCTGTTCCAGCAGGCCGGCAAGCGCATCGTCGCGGCCGCGCAGCGCGTCGGCGTGCGCGGGCGCGAGCTCCAGCACCCGGGCATAGAGCGGCAGCGCGGCCTCGTCGTCGCCGTCCAGGCGGCCGGCGGCGCGGGCCTCGTCGGCGCGCGCGGCGAGTCCGTCCAGCCCCGCAAGGCCGGCTTCACGCGCGCGCAGGCGATCGGCAAGCGCATCGGCGCGCTCGCGCGGAATCGACAGCTCGCGCGCGAGGCGCAGCCGCGCATGGGCATCGGCGAAACGACCCTCGGCCTCGGCCTCGGCGGCCTGCGCCAGCGCGGCCTGCGCCACCCTGGCCAGGCCGGTGCGCGGCTGCGGCTGGTCGGGGTCGATCGCCCGCGCCGCTTCGTAGAGTTCGCGCGCACCGCTGCCGTCGGCGGCGGTGAGGTGTCCGCGCGCCAGTGCGGCCGCAGCCTCGTCGCTCAGGGCCAGCACCCGCGCCTGCGGCCAGAGACGGTCGCCGAGCGGACCGCGCAGGGCCAGGGCGGCGACCGCCAGCAGCACCAGCAAGGCGAAACCGACGATCCAGCCCCGGCGCGGGCGCGGCGAGCGGGGAGCGCTCGGCGCGGCGCGACGGGCGAAGCGCAGGTTGCGCAGATCGCCGACCACGGGCTCGCGCCGGCCGTCGGAACGGGCATCGTTCACGGTCGAAGTGCGATCCGGGGCCACGAGGACAGCTTACCGGTGGCGACTGAACGGGTGCGTGACCGGGGCCGGGGGCGTCGCTGCGGAGGCCCCCACCCCGGCCCTCCCCCGCTTGCGGGGGAGGGAGTCCTGCCCTGCCGGCCTTCCCCTGCGTGCGGGGAAGGAGTTGCAGGCAGCTCCTGTTCGCGTCGTCCCGCAGCGGCCCTCCCCTGCGTGCGGGGAAGGAGTTCCGCGCTGCCGGCCCTCCCCCGCAAGCGGGGAGGGAGTTCTACTCGCGGCGCGCATGCTCCACGCCGGGAAGGCCGTCTAGGCGGGCCAGCAGTCGCGAGAGCTGGTCGTAGCCGTCCACCCGCAGCTGCAGCCGCAGCCGCACCCGGCCGTGGCGGCCGGCGTCGCTGCGCACCGACACCACGTGCGCATCCTCCTGCGCGATCACGTTGCTGACGTCCTTGAGCAGGTGCCGGCGGTCGACCGCGTCCACCACCGCGGTGGCCTCGTGCAGCCCGTCCCGACGCCCCCATGCGACCGCCAGCACCCGCTGCGGCTGCGCGGCCGCCAGGCGCTGGAAGCCACCGCAGTCGGACCGATGCACGCTCACCCCGCGACCGCGGGTGAGGTAACCGGAAATCGCCTCGCCCGGCAGCGGATGGCAGCAGCGCGCCAGCTGCACCAGCAGGTTGTCCACCCCCACTACCGTCACCCCGGAGCCGCCCGCCTTCGGCGTGCGCCGTGGCGACCGGGCCAGCACCGCCGACGCCGTTGCTGCCGGATCGTCTTCCGGCGTCTCCTGCGCACGCGCGCGCTCCTGCAGCGCGCGCCCGACCTGGTGCGGGCCGACGTCGCCCAGCGCCACCAGCACCAGCAGTTCGTCGACCGCGGCCACGTTGAACTTCGCCAGCACCGGCTGCAGGTCGGCCTGCAGCAGGCCCATGCGCCGCAACTCGCGGTCGAGCATCTCGCGCCCGGCCTGCAGGTTGCGCTCGCGGTCGAGGCGGTGGAACCAGGTGCGCACCTTCTCCCGCGCGCGCGGGCTGGCGAGGAAACCATTGGCCGCGACCAGCCAGTCGCGGCGCGGCTCGGGTTCCTTGGCAGTGAGGATCTCGACCCGGTCGCCGCTGCGCAGCCGGTGGTCGAGCGGCACGATGCGGCCGTCGACCTTGGCGCCGCGACAGCGGTGCCCGACCATGGTGTGCACGTGGTAGGCGAAATCCAGCGGCGTGGCGCCGCGCGGCAGGTCGACCACCTCGCCCGCGGGGGTCAGCACGTAGATCCGGTCCTCGACCAGTTCGGTGTCGAAGCCACCGGCCAGGGCCGCGTCGCCATCGCCCTCGCCGTGGGTCTCGAGCAGGCGCCGCATCCACTCGATCTTGCGCTCCAGCGCCACGTTGCCTGCGCTCGAGCGCTGGGCCGCGCCGCGCCCGGCGTAGGCGTTCTCCTTGTAGCGCCAGTGCGCGGCCACGCCCAGTTCGGCCTGCTCGTGCATCTCGCGGGTGCGGATCTGCACTTCCAGGGTCTTGCCTTCCGGCCCGACCACCGCGGTGTGCAGCGAGCGGTAGTCGTTGTGCTTGGGCCTGGCGATGTAGTCGTCGAACTCGCCCGGCACCGGCGCCCACAGCGCGTGCACCACGCCCAGCGCGGCGTAGCAGGTGGGCAGGTCGTCGACCAGCACCCGCACCGCGCGCAGGTCGTAGAGCTCGCCGATCGGCACGTCCTTCTTCCGCATCTTCTTCCAGATGCTGTAGATGTGCTTGGGCCGCCCGGCGATTTCGGCGACGACGTCCTGGGCGCGCAGCGCTTCGTCGAGCTGGCGCGTGACCTGGGCGATGTAGCGCTCGCGGCCTGCGCGCTTGTCGTCGAGCAGGGCGGCGATGCGGCGGTAGGTGTCGGGTTCCAGGTGCCGGAACGCGAGGTCCTCGAGCTCCCACTTGAGCTGCCAGATGCCCAGGCGGTTGGCCAGCGGCGCGTGGATGTCGCGGGTGAGGCGCGCCAGCGCCTGGCGCTGCGGATCGGGCAGCACCGCGGCATGGCGCATCCGCGCCAGCTGCCGTGCAAGCAGGATCGGCACCACCCGCAGGTCGCGCACGATCGCCAGCAGCAGCCGGCGCAGGCCTTCGGTATTGCCGGCCGCGGGACGCTCGGCGTGCAGGGTCCAGACCTGGTTGGCGGCGCGCTGCCCTTCAAGCAGGACCGCGACCGCCGCATGCCGCTGCGGCAGGGCGGACTCGACCGCAGCGGCCAGGCCCGGCAGTTCGAACAGCAGCGCGGCCGCCAGCGAATCGCCGTCGGCTTCCAGCAACGCCAGCGACGCCAGGGTGTCGGCCAGCACCGGCGGCGAGGTCGGCGCGCACTGCGCCGGATCGAGTCCCGCCGCGGCGCTGCGCAGCGTCCCGCGCAGCGCAGGCGCGATCGCCTTGGCCTCGGGCGAGGCCAGCCAGTGTTCGAGGCCGTGGGCGACGGCAGCGTGCACGAACGTCATCCTGGAGTCGGAGCCTCACACACTAGCGGGCCGGCGCGATCAGGAACAGCGACGCCGTCGCGCCGGATCGTCCCGTGCGCGGAACTCTTCGTGCCGACGCTGCCGGCGTCAGCCCAGCGGTCCGGGCGAAAGCGCCGCGATCCGCGCCGCCAGCTTCTTCGCCGTGGGTGCACCGCGCATGGCCAGCTCCTGGGCGTAGGTGGACACGCGCACTTCCTCCAGCTCATGGCGCAGGGCGGCGCGCTCGTCCGCGCTGCCGGCGCCGGCGGCTTCCGCGTCGGCCAGCGCATCGACCAGCGGCTTGAGGTCGAGCATGCGCTGCTGGTCGCGCAGCGGGTCGCGCTGGGCACGCTCGGCGCGGATCGCCAGCGCGCGCAGGTAGCGCGGGTAGGCTTCGAGCGTGGCGGCCGGAACGTCGCGCAGGAATCCCGGATGCGCCAGCGCGGCAAGCCGCGCCTGCATGTCGTCGAGGTTGGCCCGCGCCCATCCGACCAGGCGCGATTCGAGCTTCGCCCGCACCTGCGCCACCAGATCGAGGATCGCCTCGGCCTGCTGCAGCCGCTGCATGGCCTCGCCGAACAGGGCGCGGCCGGCGGCGTCGCGGCGCGCGGCGAAGGCGTCCGGATCGCGGATCGCGCCCAGGCCATCGGCCAGCAGCGCGGACAGCGCGCCGTCGACCAGGTCCGCGCGCAGGGCGTCGCCGGCCCGCGCACGCTCGCCGGCCGATTCGATCGCCGCATACAGCAGCGCGGTCTTCGGCGACACCGGCAGCTGCCGGCACGCCTGCTTCGCCCGCTCCTGCAGTGCGATCCGCAGCAACCTGCGCACGCCGCCCGGGTGCAGCCGCCGCGCCTGGTGGGGGTCGGCGTGCACGGCCAGCGAGACGCTGTCGACGTCATCCTGCAATGCCGGATACGCGGGCACGCCGCCGGCACCGGGGACCGAAACCGGAATCGGAACGGACGGGAATTCGCGCAGGCCCTGCTGGCCGAGGCCTTCCGCGGCGCGGGCCGAGAAGGCTTCCGCCGCGCGCGCGCCGAAGCGCTGGCGCAGTGCGTCCAGGTCGCGCGACTCGGCCAGCACCCGCGCATCGCCGCGCCCCCGCGCGTCGACCAGCCGCAGGTTGGCGCGCAGGTGCGGCTCGAGCGCGGATTCGTCGAAGTCGACGGCCGCGACCTCGACCCCGGTCAGGCGCCGCAGGAACTGCGCCAGCGTGCCGGCGAACGCGTCCGGCTCGTCGCGGCCATGGGCCTGGGCGAAGGCGCCTGCGAAATCCGGCGCCGGCACGAAGTTGCGGCGCAGCGCCTTGGGCAAGCCGCGGATCAGGGCGGCGGCCTTGTCGGCCACGAAACCCGGCGCCAGCCACGACAGCCGCACCGGATCGAGCGCATTGAGCAGGTGCAGCGGCACCGAGACGGTCATGCCGTCGTCGGGCGCGCCGGGCTCGAAGCGGTAGCGCACCGCCAGCCGCGCCTCGCCCAGGGCGATGAAGGCCGGGAAGCGCACCGCGTCCGCGCCCTCGCCCACGAGCAGGTCGTCGCGCGACCACTCCAGCGCGCGCCTGGCCTGGGCATCGGCCTTCGCATACCAGGCATCGAGCGAGCGCGCGTCGACGATCCCGGGCGGGATCCGGTCGCCATACCACTGCCGCATCCAGTCCTCGTCCACCACCAGGCCGGCGCGGCGCTGCTTGGCCTCCTCCTCGCGCGCGGCCTCCAGCGTTGCCAGGTTGCGGGCCAGGAAGGCGGCGCGCAGGTTGACCTCGCCCGTCACCAGGCCGTCGGCCAGGAACATCTCCCGCGCCTGCTCCGGATACAGGCGGCCGTAGTCGACCGGTTTCTTCGGCGCCAGCACCAGGCCGAACAGGCTGATCTGCTCGCTGCCCAGCACCCGGCCCTGCGCGCGCGACCAGCGCGGATCGTGGTGGCGGCGCGCAAGCAGGTGCGGCAGTTCGGCGATCGCCCACTCCGGCTCGACCGCGGCGTTGGTCATCGCCCACACCTTCTCGGTATCGAGCACGGTGGCAGAGAGCACCCACGGCGGGGGCTTGCGTGCCAGGCTTGAGCCGGGGAACAGCTGGAAGCGGCGGCCGCGCGGGCCTTCGTAGATGCCGCGCTCGGTGAGGTGGCCGAGCTGGGTGGGCAGGCCCGCGATCAGGGCGCGGTGCAGCCGCGAATGGAAGCCGGGGTCGGGGTCGACTTTCCCCCAAGATCCGTCCGACGGCGGCGCAATGGCGGAAAAAGCCGACTCCGGCCCCGGCTTCCTCCTGCCCTCTTCCGGCCACAGCTCTTCGCACTGCAGCTTCAGCTGACGATGCAGCTCGCGCCATTCGCGCATGCGCAGGAAGCCGAGGAAACTGCGACCGCACCACCGACGCAGCTGCGACTGGGTGAACTCCTCGTGCGCCGTGCGGTAGGCCGCCCAGAGCTTCAGGATCGCCACGAACTCCGACTTCGGATCGGCGAACTGCGCATGCGCGGCGTCGGCCGCGGCGCGCTGGTCGGCGGGGCGCTCGCGCGGGTCCTGGATGCCGAGGAAGGCGGCGATCGCCAGCATCTCGTGCAGGCAGCCGTGCGCCTGCGCGGCCACGAGCATGCGCGCCAGCTTCACGTCCACCGGCAGCCTGGCCATGGTCCGGCCGATGGCGGTGAGCGCGCGCCGCGCATCGACGGCGCCAAGCTCGGCCAACTGCTGCCAGCCGTCGGCGATCGCGCGCGGATCGGGTGGATCGACGAACGGGAAACCGGCGATGACGTCGGTTTCGACCTGCGCCTGCGGCGCCTGGCGGCGCCCACCGCGACGCCCCGGCCCACCGCGCCCACCCTCGTCCAGGCCCAGCGCCAGCATCCGCAGGATCACCCCGGCCAGCGCGGCGCGCCGGATTTCCGGATCGGTATAGCTCGGGCGCGAAGCGAAATCGGCTTCGGAATACAGCCGGATGCACACGCCCGGCGCCACCCGCCCGCAGCGCCCCTTGCGCTGCTCGGCGCTGGCCTGCGAGACCGGCTCGATGTGCAGCCGGTCGAGCTTCTGCCGCGGGCTGTAGCGCTTGACCCGCGCCAGCCCCGGGTCGACCACGTAGTGGATGCGCGGCACGGTCAGCGAGGTTTCGGCCACGTTGGTGGCCAGCACGATGCGCCGCTGCGGACCGGGATTGAACACCCGGTCCTGGTCGCGCGCCGACAGCCGCGCGTACAGCGGCACCACTTCGGTGTGGCGATAGCGGCGCTGCTCCAGCGCCTGGTGCGCGTCGCGGATCTCGCGCTCGCCGGGCAGGAACACCAGCACGTCGCCGATGCCGCGCTCGGCCGTGATCTCGTCGCAGGCGGCCACGATGCCGTCGAGCACGGAAACGGGCTCGGAGTCGCTTTCCCCCGCCCGCTGCTGCGCGTCGCGCTTCGCCGGCGGGGCAGGCGGCTCCAGGCCCGGAGCGCCGCCCAGAGGCCGGTAGCGCACCTCCACCGGATGCCCGCGCCCCTCCACCTCCACCACCGGCGCATCGCCGAAATGCTCCGAAAAGCGCGCGGTGTCGATGGTGGCCGAGGTGACGATCAGCTTCAGGTCCGGCCGCCGCGGCAGCAGCCGCTTGAGGTAGCCGAGCAGGAAGTCGATGTTGAGGCTGCGCTCGTGCGCCTCGTCGACGATGATCGTGTCGTAGCGCGAGAGCCAGCGGTCGGAGGCGATCTCGGCCAGCAGGATGCCGTCGGTCATGAACTTGACCGCGGTGTGTTCGCCCACGCTGTCGCTGAAGCGGACCTGGAAGCCCACCGCGCCGCCCATCGGCACCTGCAGTTCCTCGGCCACCCGCCGCGCCACCGCGCGCGCCGCGATCCGTCGCGGCTGGGTGCAGCCGATCATGCCCGCCGCCCCGCGCCCGGCCTGCAGGCACAGTTTCGGCAGTTGTGTGGTCTTGCCCGAACCGGTCTCGCCGGCCACCACCACCACCTGGTGGCCGCGCAGCAGCGCGACGATGCGCTCGGCGTGCGCGGCGATCGGCAGGTCCGCCGCGACCGTCGCCGTCGGCAGGCGCGCGGCCGCCACCTCGCGCGCCTGCAGCGAAACCTGCAGCGCGGCGGCGAACGCATCGCGCGCCGAAGCCCCGGCGGGAGCGGCCTTCCAGCGCGACCACAGGCCCAGCAGCCGGCCGCGGTCGCGCGTGCGCGCCGCGTCGATCGCCTGGCGCGCCTGCGTTAACGCCGCCGTCGCGTCGGCGTGCCTAGACTGCATGCCGCTTTCCACGCCGGCGACGGCCGGTCACAGTTTCCTTCCACATTGGCGTATTGTCGCCAAATTCCAGCCACTACGAGGTCCCCACATGGCCAAGACCAAAGCCGCGAAGTCCGCCAGCCCCGCGAAATCGGGCAAATCGCCGAAGGGTGCGAAACCCGGGGGCGCCAGCGCCGGGGCGATCGTGCCCACGGCCTCGCCCACTGCCGGCGACGGCCAGGCCATCGACATCGGCATTTCCAGCAAGGACCGGCGCCAGATCGCCACGGCGCTGTCGAAGTTCCTGGCCGACAGCTACACGCTCTACCTGAAGACCCACAACTTCCACTGGAACGTGACCGGGCCGATGTTCAACGCCCTGCACAACATGTTCGAGGAGCAGTACACCGAGCAGTGGACCGCGCTGGACGACATCGCCGAGCGCATCCGTGCCCTGGGCTACAACGCGCCGGGCTCCTACGCCGAGTTCATCCAGCTCAGTTCGATCAAGGAAGAGCCCGGCGCCACCGAGGCGCCGGACTGGCGCGAGATGGTGCGCCAGCTGGTGGTCGGCAACGAAGCGGTATGCCGCAGCGCGCGCAAGGCGATCGACGTGGCCGACGATGCCGACGACGAGCCCACCGAGGACCTGCTGATCCAGCGCCTGCAGACCCACGAGAAGTACGCCTGGATGCTGCGCTCGCTGCTGCAGTGATCCAGCGCATGCGCCGTCGCACCTCCGGGGCGACGGCGCCGTAACCCCGGCTTCGCGCACCTGGCGTTCGGTCACTCCCGCACCAGCGGGAATCCAGCGTCGTGGCTCTTCGCGCACGGACCAGCGGAAGCCAGGGTCGCCGGGGTCTCGCATGCGCGGGGGGACGGGGCCAGGATTCGCGCGCAACCCGGCGCCGCCGCGCACCGCGCACGCTTCCCCCACGGGCCACCGGCCGGTTTTCCCACCCCCGCCGCAGCGCCTGTGCCGGTATCCTGCACGCATGGAATCCGAGGCTGAAATCCTGCTCGAACGCGTGTTCGGGCATCGCGCGTTCCGCGGCGAGCAGGGCGAGATCGTGCATCACGTCGTCGCCGGGCACGACGCGCTGGTGCTCATGCCCACCGGCGGCGGCAAGTCGCTTTGCTACCAGCTGCCGGCCCTGCTGCGCGAGGGCACGGCGATCGTGGTCTCGCCACTGATCGCGCTGATGCAGGACCAGGTCGACGCCCTGCGCCAGCTCGGCGTGCGCGCGGCCTGCCTCAACTCCACTCTCGATGCGGGCGCCGCCCAGGAAGTGGAGCGCCAGCTGCTCGACGGCACGCTCGACCTGCTCTACGTCGCCCCCGAGCGCCTGCTGACCCCGCGCTTCCTGTCCCTGCTCGACCGCGCCCGCCTGGCCCTGTTCGCGATCGACGAGGCGCACTGCGTGTCCCAGTGGGGCCACGACTTCCGCCCCGAATACCGCGAACTCACCGTCCTCCACGAACGCTGGCCGGAGGTGCCGCGGATCGCGCTCACCGCCACCGCCGACCCGCCCACCCAGCGCGAGATCGCCGAACGCCTGCAGTTGGAGGACGCGCGCCGCTTCGTCACCTCCTTCGACCGCCCCAACATCCGCTACACCGTGGTGCACAAGGAAAACGCGAAGCGCCAGCTGCTCGACTTCGTCCAAGGGCACCGCGGGCAGGCCGGCATCGTCTACTGCCTGTCGCGGCGCAAGGTGGAGGAGTTCTCCGCCTTCCTCGCCGACCAGGGCGTCGACGCCCTGCCCTACCACGCCGGCATGGACGCGGCCACCCGCGCGAGCAACCAGCGCCGCTTCCTGCGCGGCGATGGCGTGGTGGTCGTGGCCACCATCGCCTTCGGCATGGGCATCGACAAGCCCGACGTGCGCTTCGTCGCCCACGTCGACCTGCCCAAGTCGATCGAGGGCTACTACCAGGAGACCGGCCGCGCCGGCCGCGACGGCGAGCCCTCCGATGCCTGGATGTGCTACGGCCTGGGCGACCTGGTGCTGCTGCGGCAGATGATCGAACAGTCCGACTCCGGGCCGGAGCGCAAGCGCCTGGAACACCGCAAGCTCGACGCCCTGGTCGGCTATTGCGAAAGCATGCGCTGCCGCCGCCAGGTGCTGCTGGGCAACTTCGGCCAGTCGCACGACGGCGCCTGCGGCAACTGCGACAACTGCCTGCAGCCGCCGGAGGCCTGGGACGCCACCGAACCGGCGCGCATGGCGCTCAGCTGCGTCTACCGCACCGGCCAGCGCTTCGGCGCCGCGCACCTGATCGACGTGCTGCGCGGCAGCGACGGCGAGCGCGTGCGCCAGTTCGGCCACGACCGGCTGGGCGTGCACGGCGTCGGCACGGGGCTGGATGCACGCACCTGGCGCGGCGTGTTCCGGCAGCTGGTCGCGCACGGCCTGCTGGAGGTCGACGCCGAAGGCCACGGCGGCCTGCGTCTGGCACCCGACAGCCGCGCGGTCCTGCGCGGCGAGCAGCCGGTGCTGCTGCGCAAGGTGGCCGCGGCTCGCGAGCGCAGCCGCGGCGGTGCGCGCGCAGCCGCCGCCGCGATCGAACTGGCCCCGGCCGACGTCCGCGCGTTCGAGGCCCTGCGCGAGCTGCGCGCGCGCCTGGCGCGGGAGCAGAACGTGCCCGCCTACGTGGTCTTCCACGACGCCACCCTGCGCGCCATCGCCCGCGAGCGGCCCGGCGACCGCGATGCCCTGGCCCGGGTCGAAGGCATCGGCGCGGCCAAGCTCGAGCGCTACGGGGCGCATGTCCTCGACACCCTGGGCGAACTCGACGACGCGCTCACCGGCACCGCGTAGCGCCACTCCGACGACACGCCGCGATCGCCGGGCGATTGGTGGCGACGCCGCGTGGCGACAGGGTTCCCGGCCGAAGCCACTCCTGCGGGCCCCGGCCCGCCGCTCAGCCCCGTTACACTGCACGCCTTCGGCGCGGCCACCCGCCGCGCGGACCCACCCGCGCCTTGCCTCCACCGCGCCCGACGACGACGACGGCGCAGCACCGCAGTTCCCGCCCGCAATGCACCCTCTGTCCATCCTGCTCCTCGGCCTCGCCCTGTCCACCGACGCTTTCGCCGCCGCCGTCGGCAAGGGTGCGGCGATGGCACAGCCGCGCTGGCGCGACGCGCTGTGGACCGCCGCGGTCTTCGCCGTCATCGCCGGCCTGGCGCCCGCGGTCGGCTGGCTGGCCGGATCGGCCGCCCCGGCGGCGATCCGCGACTGGGACCACTGGGTCGCCTTCGGCCTGCTGTCCCTGCTCGGCGCGCACATGCTGGCCAAGGCCGCGCGCACCCCCGAGGACGGCGACGCGATCGACCGCCGCATCGGGCCCTGGGCCGCCGTTGTCGCCGGACTCGCCACCAGCGTCGACGCCCTCGCCGTCGGCGTCGGCATGGCCTTCGTGGACGTCCGCATCGCACCCGTCGCCGTGGCCATCGCCGCCTGCACCTTCGTCGCCGTCGCCCTCGGCGTCATGGCCGGCCGCGCCCTCGGCGCCATGATCGGCCGCCGCGCCGAAGCCATCGGCGGCATCATCCTGATCCTGGTGGGCGCGCTGATCGCCTGGGAGCACGTGTCCGCACACTGAGCGCGGCGCGCACTCACCTTGCTGGGCCGTACGCATCCGTGGATCGTGGCGGCCGGAAGGCCTGGGGGGCCGATCCGGATCGAACCGCGCCTCCCGATCCGGACGCGCCACGCATCTCGAACGCGCCGCTGCGCGCCGTCTATCCAACCAGCAGCAGCCAATCGGCCTGTGATAGCCGGCAAGGGAGCTGACGCACCCAGGCGCGGCTGCCTCCCTGCTCCTTCCCGCTTCTTGCTCCTTCCCCCGCGTGCGGGGGAAGGTCGGGATGGGGGCGCGCGCCGTAGGCGCGCGTGAAGTGGCTTGGCGACCGATTGCCCCCACCCCAACCCTCCCCCGCACGCGGGGGAGGGAGCAGATCCCGCCCGCTGTCACGAACGAACATCCCCGCGAATGGGAGAAGAACCACAAGGAGGGCCGGGATCCGGTGGGCCGTGATGGATTCGAACCGCGCCTCCCGATCCGGACGCGCCACGCATCTCGAACGCGCCGCGGCGCGCCGTCTATCCAACCAGCAGCAGCCAATCGGCCTGTGATAGCCGGCAAGGGGCTGACGCACCCAGGCGCGGCTGCCTCCCTGCTCCTTCCCCGCTCCTTGCTCCTTCCCCCGCGTGCGGGGGAAGGTCGGGACGGGGGCGCGCGCCGCAGGCGCGCGTGAAATGGCGTGGCGACCGATTGCCCCCACCCCAACCCTCCCCCGCACGCGGGGGAGGGAGCAGATCCCGCCCGCTGTCACGAACGAACATCCCCACGAATGGGAGAAGAACCACAAGGAGGGCCAGGATCCGGTGGGCCGTGATGGATTCGAACCGCGCCTCCCGATCCGGACGCGCCACGCATCTCGAACGCGCCGCCGCGCGCCGCGTACGCCGGGGCGCTGTGCAGAAGAGGTTGGAGAAGCTGGTGGGCCGTGATGGATTCGAACCGCGCCTCCCGATCCGGACGCGCCGCGCATCTCGAACGCGCCGCCGCGCGCCGCGTATCCCGGGCGCTGTCCAGAAAAGGTTGGAGAGGCTGGTGGGCCGTGATGGATTCGAACCATCGACCAGCGGATTAAAAGTCCGATGCTCTACCGACTGAGCTAACGGCCCGGCAGCGCCGCATTATAAGGCACGGGCCCCGGACGCCATGACAGGCTGACCTGGGTCAAGGCCGGTTCGGCCGCCGCTGCGTAGACTGGTCGCATGGCCGATGCGAACGCTCCCGCCGCGATGGATGGCGACACATTGCCCGACGAGGCGGCGATCTCGCGGCTGGTGCACGCGTTCTACGGGCGCGCGCGCGTCGATGCGCTGCTCGGTCCGGTGTTCAAGGCCGCGGTCGACGACTGGCCGGAACACATGGACACGCTGGTGCGGTTCTGGTCCTCGGTGCTGCTGCGCGCCGGCACCTACCGCGGCAATCCGATGGCCGCGCACCAGCCGCTGGCGCTGGACGAGGGCCACTTTGCGCGCTGGCTGGCGCTGTGGGACGACACCGCGCACGAGGTGCTCCCGCAACGACAGGCGCAGCACGTGTCGGAGATCGCGCAGCGCATCGGGCGCTCGCTTCGGATCGGGCTCGGGATCGATCCGCTGCGGCGTGAGCGGCGCGCGGCCGGCGGGCCCTGCGGGCACGACCACCACGCCGCCGGCGGGCGCGAGGGTCAGTCGAGGTAGCGGGTCGGATCGGCCACGCCAGCCGCGGCAAAGCCCTCGGCGCGCAGGCTGCAGGCGTCGCAGCGGCCGCAGGCGCGACCTTCGTCGTCGGCGCGGTAGCACGAAACAGTCGCGGCGAAATCCACGCCCAGGCGCAACCCCTCGCGCACGATGTCGGCCTTGCCCATGTGCAGCAGCGGCGCGTGCACGCGGATCCCGCCGCCCTCCACGCCCGCCCTGGTGGCCACGTTGGCCAGCCGCTCGAAGGCCTCGATGAATTCGGGGCGGCAATCGGGATAGCCCGAATAGTCGACCGCGTTGACGCCGCAGAACAGGTCGCTGGCGCCCAGCACCTCGGCCCAGCCCAGCGCCAGCGACAGCATGATGGTGTTGCGCGCCGGCACGTAGGTGACCGGGATGCCGGGGCCTCCGGCTTCGGGCACCTCGATGTCGTCGGTCAGCGCCGAGCCGCCGAAGGCGCGCAGGTCGACGGCGACGGTCTTGTGCGCCGCCGCGCCCAGCATCTTCGCCACCCGCGCCGCGGCCTCGAGCTCGGACGTGTGCCGCTGGCCGTAGCGCACGCTCAGCGCATGCACCGCGAATCCGCGCTCGCGGGCGATGGCCTGCACCACCGCGGAGTCCATGCCGCCGGAAACCAGGATGACAGCCTTTTTCATCGTGACGGGTGAATCCATGGTCGATGGACGCAGCAGGTCGGGATCGGCAGCGCCGGGAAGCGATCATCGACCGTCCCCCCGGCGCGCGCAACGCGAATCCCGCCAACCACCAGCCAACCGCTGCCAGCCACCTTCCTCACCTCCCCGGCGCGTCGTCCCAGAGCAGCTTGTGCAGCTGCAGCTGGAACTTCACCGGCAGGCGGTCGGCGACGATCCAGTCGGCCAGCCCGGTGGGCGACAGCTCCGACTTGCTGGGCGAGAACAGCACGTCGCAGCGGGCGTGCAGCGCGTGGCGGTGCAGCACCTCGCGCGCCCATTCGTAGTCGGCGCGGCTGCAGACGACGAACTTGACCTGGTCGTGCGGGGTGAGCAGCGGCAGGTTCTCCCAGCGGTTGCGCGCGACCTCGCCCGAGCCGGGCGTCTTGATGTCGAGCACGCGCGAGACCCGCGGGTCGACGCCGGCGATGTCGATCGCGCCCGAGGTTTCCAGCGAAACCACGTGGCCGGCGTCGCACAGCCGCGACAGCAGGGCCAGGCAGCGCTTCTGCGCCAGCGGCTCGCCGCCGGTCACGCACACGTGGCGCACGCCGTGGCCGGCCACTTCGTCCACGATCGCGTCGATCGTGCGCCATTCGCCGCCGTGGAAAGCGTAGGCGGTGTCGCAGTAGGTGCAGCGCAGCGGGCAGCCGGTCAGGCGCACGAAGACGCTGGGCCAGCCGGCGTCGCGCGCCTCGCCCTGCAGCGACAGGAAGATCTCGGTGATGCGGAGCCGGTCCGCCGATGCGGCGGCCGCATCGGGTACGGCGGCATGCATGGCGTCAGCGCGTGGCGCGCGCGAGCTGGATCGCGTGCAGGCGATCCTCGGCCGTGCGCGCCGCGTCGGTGCCGGGGAAGCGTTCGGCCACCTGTCCCAGGGTCGCCTCGGCGCCGTCCAGGTCGCGCAGGCCGTACTGAGCCAGCCCGATCTTGAGCAGCGCGCCAGGAGCCTTGTCGTGGGTGGGATAGCGATCGATCAGGGCCTGGAACTGGTCGCGCGCCATCTCGTAGTTCTGGGTCACGTAGTAGCTCTCGCCCAGCCAGTAGCGGGCGTTGGGCGCGTAGACGCCTTCGGGCCAGGTCCGCAGGAAGGCCTGGAACAGGTCCGCCGAGGCGACGTAGTCGCCCGCCTTGAGGGCGTCGAACGCGGTGTCGTAGGCGCCACGCTCGTCGGCATTGCCGGCCAGCAGCCCGGCATCGCCGTGCACGCGCGGCGGGGTGTCGGTCGGCGCCGGAGTGGATGGCGCTGCCGACACCGGATCGACGGCGTCGCCGGCGGGAGCGGCGGGCACGCCGCCTTCGAGCCGGTTGAGCCGGCCATCCAGGTCCAGGTACTGGCTGCGGGCGGTGGATCGCAGCTGTTCGTTCTGCCGCTGCAGCTCCTCGATCTGCGCGCGCAGCGTCTTGAGCTCGGCGCGCAGCTCGGTCACCTGGTTGAGCAGGTCGATGTTGCCGCGATTGTCGGCCGAGCGCTGTTCCAGCACGGCGACGCGATCGGCCAGGCTCAGCCGCTGGGCAGACGCGGGCGCGGCGGCCACCAGGGCCGCCGCGAACGCGATTGGAACGATGATGGCTCGCATCGGCGCCGATTACCTGGCGGTGTAGACGATCTCGACGCGGCGGTTCCTGGCCCAGCAGTCCTCGTTCGAGTCGGTGCAGGTCGGGCGTTCCTCGCCGTAGCTGACGGTGGTCAGCTGGCTGCCGGAACCGCCGTTGGCCTGCAGGGCCGAGGACACCGAGTTGCCGCGACGCTCGCCGAGGCCGAGGTTGTATTCGCGGCTGCCGCGCTCGTCGGCGTGGCCTTCCAGGGTGATGCGCGCCGACGGGCGATCACGCAGGTACTTGGCGTGGCAGGCCATCGCAGCCTGGAACTCCGGACGCAGCGCGTCGCGGTCGAGGTCGAAATACACCGCGCGCTGGCGCAGGCAGGCGTCGCGGTCGAGGTCCTCGGGACCATAGGCGCCGGCCGTGGCCGGGGTGGTGTCGGTGACGCCGCCCGTGGACGGGCCGGTCTCCGGCGGAACTTCCTTGACCTTCTTGGAGCAGGCTGCGGCGGCGACGCACATCACAGCGATCAGAAGTGCCTTGCCGAACATGTTGGTATTCATTTCTCGTCGATCCTCGGGCGTTGTCACGGATGTTCAGGTTGATGGACTGGGCGTGCAGACAATGTCAGCGCTGGGCCCGATAGGGGCCCCACGCCGGCTCCCGGACGTCGCCGTCCGCAAGGACAAGGCGCTGGCGAACGCGGCCGTCAGCCGAGACAGCATACAGGACGCCCCTGCGTCCTTCACGGGCCGCATACAGCAGCATGCTGGCGTTGGGCGCGAAGCTCGGCGACTCGTCCAGCGAACCCGGCGACAGGGTCGACCAGCGCGGCGAACCGAGGCTGCTGTCCATGATCGCGATCCGGTAGGTGTTGCCCGCACCTTGCGCGACCGCGATCTTCTGCCCGTCCCAGGAAATGCTCGGATCGGCGTTGTAGCGGCCCTCGAAGGTGACCCGGCTGGCGCCGCCGCCCGAGGCCGGCGCCTGGTAGACCTGCGGCTGGCCGCCGCGGTCGGAGGTGAAGTAGATGCTGTTGCCGTCGGGGCTCCACGCCGGCGCGGTGTCGATGCCGAACTGGTTGGTGATCTGGGTCAGGGCCTTGCTGCCCAGGTCCATCACGTAGATCTCCGGGTTGCCGCTGCGCGAGAGCGTCAGCGCCAGGCGGCGGCCGTCGGGCGAGAACGCCGGGCCGCTGTTGATGCCGCGAAAGCTCGACACCAGTTCGCGGCTGCCGGTGGTGACGTCCTGGATGTAGATCGAGGAGTTGCCGCGCTCGAAGCTCACGTAGGCCAGTCGCCGGCCGTCCGGGCTCCATGCCGGCGACAGCAGGGGCTCGTTGGAGCGCACCACCGTCTGCGGGTTGTGGCCGTCGGAGTCGGCGACCATCAGCGCGTAGCGGCTGTTCTGGCCCACGCCGGTGGCGGTGACGTAGGCGATCCGGGTCCAGAATGCGCCGCGCACGCCGAGGATCTTCTCGTAGATCGCGTCGGCCATCTGGTGGGCCACGTCGCGCAAGGCGTTGGCGCGCGCGGTCATCGCCAGGCCGAGCAGGCGCTCCTGCCTGGCCACGTCGAACAGCTCGTACTCGACCCGGTAGCTGCCCTCGGCCGCATCCACCACCCGCCCGACCACCAGGAAATCCTGGCGCAGCGCGCGCCAGGCCGGATAGTCGACCTCGGCGCCGGTGGTCGGTCGGCTGGCCATGTCGCCATCCGGCAGCGTCCGGAACTGGCCGGAGCGATCCAGGTCGGCGCGCACCACCGCGGACACGTCGGTCGGCGGCGCGGTGCCGGCACCCTGGTAGGGCATCGGCACCACCGCGATCGGCAGCGCCGAGGCGTTGCCGCCGATGATGTCGATCTCCAGTCCCTGCTCCTGCGCGGCAGCGGCGAACGGCAGCAGCAGCGCGAAGATGGCGAACAGGCAGCGTTTGGCGAAGGTCATCGGGGGTCTCTGGGTGGTTCCGGTGGGCGATGGACAGCTTGGCTGCGAACCGGCGCCTGAAGATGAACCGGAGATGGATTCGGTGGTGGCCGCCCGCGGTCCGGGCAAGCGCAGCGCATCCGGGAACCGCGCCGCTACCGCTGCGCCACCCGGGTGTGGGGCGCTGGAACGCGGCGAGGACGGTAAACGCGCGGGCGTGAAGGAACGGCGAGGCGCTCAGCGGTCCTGGGCGCGGAAGTTGAGCCTGAGGGTGCGCTGGAACACCGCCTCGAAGCCCACATAGGGCAGCGGCTGGGCCTTGAGCACCGCCGCTTCCACCGAGCGCCGGCCGAGTTCGTCGTAGGGACAGGACGCGTCGACTTCCGCCGACACGACCTCGCCGCCGGGAATCTGCCGGATCACGATCCGGCATTCCTGGCCGATCGGAACCGTGTCGGGTCGCGTCCAGTTGCGCAGGATCGCGTCCTGCAGCGCGGCCGCGTAGCGCGCGGCCAGGCCGGTATCCACGCCCTGGTTGCCGGGCGGGGGCGGCGGACCGGACGCGGCCTCCTGCGAGGCCTGCCGCGCCTGGCTGTCGGCGATCTGCTGGATCCGCTGCTGGGCCAGGCGCTGCTCGCGCTCGAGCCGCTCGCGCTCGGCGCGGATCTCCTGCAGCTGCTGCTGCGCCAGCCGCCGCTTCTGCTCGGCTTCCTCCTGGCGCTTGCGCTCGGTCAGGTCGATCTGCTCCTGACGGCGCTTCTCCTCCTGCTCGCGGTCGATCCGCGCACGCTCGGCCTCGGCATCGCGGCGCACTTCCTCCTGGTCGACCGGGGCCGGGTCGGGCACCCGTTCCTGCGGCGTGGGCTGGCGCTCCACCGGCGCATCCTCGTGCACGGGCGTCGGCAGCGGCTGCGGCGGCGGGGGCACCACTTCCTCCAGCACCGGCTCGGGCAGGGGCTCGACCGGCGCGGGCAGCGGTTCGGGCTCGATCGCAAGCGCCCGCTGCACCGCGCGCTGGTCGGCGCTGGAGACATCCAGCACCGCCTCCATCGACGGCGCACCGGCCACGCTGATGCGGTCGGGATCCCAGCGCAGCAGCGGCGAAAGCAGCAGAACCGCCGCCAGCAGCAGGTGCAGGCCGATGGCCCAGGCGAACGCACGGCCCAGGCCTTCGTCCTGCCCGGGAGCAGGACGCTGGAAGGCGTCAGCGTGCATTGCTCCCCGAATCGCTGAGCAGGCTGACGTTGCTGACGTTGGCCGCGCGCAGCACGTCCATCGCGTCGAGTACGTACTGGTAGGGCGCATCGCCCTGGGCGGCGACCATCACCCGGAAATCGCTGCCCTGCTGGCTGCGGATCGGCGTGAGCAGGGTTTCCAGCTGCCCGGCGTCGATCAGGCGCGGGCGCTCGTCGCCGGGCAGCTTCAGGCCCAGGCCGCCGTCGGGATAGGCGATCACGATCACCGGGTCCTGCCGGTCCTGGGTGGCGCGCGCCGCCGACGACGGCAGCTTGACGTCCACGCTCAGGGTCAGCAGCGGCGCGGTCACCATGAAGATGATCAGCAGCACCAGCATCACGTCGATGTAGGGCACGACGTTGATCTCGGACTTCAGCTTGCGCCGCCTGCGGTGGATGATGCCTCCGGCCATCTCGCCTCCCCCGCTCAGTCCAGCGAACTCTGGCGCTGGAGGATGGTGCTGAACTCCTCGGCGAAGCTCTCGTAGCGCACCGCCAGGCGCTCGACCCGGGTGGTGAAGCGGTTGTAGGCCCAGACCGCGGGGATCGCCACGAACAGGCCCATCGCGGTCGCGAACAGCGCCTCGGAAATGCCCGGCGCGACCGCGGCGATGCCGGTCTGCTCGCCGCTGTTGAGCATGTCGTGCATGGTCACCATGATCCCGAACACGGTGCCGACCAGGCCCACGTAGGGCGCGGTGGAACCGATGTTGGCCAGCAGTTCGAGGTTGCGCTCGAGCAGGTCGACCTCGCGCGTGTAGCTCACCCGCATCGCGCGCTGCGCGCCCTCGAGCTGGGCGCGCGCGTCGAAGCCGCGCTTCTCGCGCAGCCGGGCGAATTCCCGGAAGCCCGCTTCGAAGATCGCCTCCAGCCCGCTGACCCGGCGGTTGCGGTCGGTGGCGGCGCTGTAGAGCTTGCCCAGGTCGGCGCCCGACCAGAACCGGCTCTCGAAATCGTCGGCCTCGCGGTTGGCGTTCTTGAAGATGCGCGCCTTGCGGAAGATGATCACCCAGCTGAGCACCGACCCGACCAGCAGCAGCAGCACGATCAGCTGTACCGGCACGCTGGCCTTGAGCATCAGGTCGATGTAGTTGATGCCCTCGTGGGCGGCGGTGGCGGCGGCAGCGGCGGCGGTGTCGGCCAGCTCGGTGGTGGCGGCGGCGGACTCGTCGGGCAGGGCTTCGATCTCGGTGGCCTGCAGCAGCATCGCGAGGGGAATCATTCGTCTTCGGCTCCGGGTTCGACGAGTCGGGTCAGTTCGTTGTACAGCGCCTGCGGGATCGCGCGCGGCCGGAAGCTGGATGCTTCCAGCGACGCGCAGCGGACTTCAGCATCCAGCAGAAGTTCGCCACCGCGCAGGATGGACTGCGCGAACACGAGGCTCGCGTGCCGGCAGCGGCGCAGCGACACCGTCACCTGCAGCGCGTCGTCCAGCCGCGCCGGCCTGCGGAAATCGATCCGCATCGCCCGCACCGCGAACACCAGGCCGTGGTCCAGCCGCAGTCCGTCCTGCCCGTACCCCAGCGCCCGCACCCATTCGGTGCGCGCCCGCTCGAGGAACGCCAGGTACTGCGCGTGATAGACCACGCCACCAGCGTCGGTATCTTCCCAGTACACCCTTGTCGGGATGCTGAACGTCCGGGATTCGGGACCCGGGACCCGGAATCCGCTCACGCGCTCGACTCCCCGCTCATGCGAACCGCGTCCATGCCCGCGCAGCCGGGGGCGGCCGGTTCAAAACAGTTCTCCCGGGTCCCGCCTCGGCTCCAGCCCGAGATGCCGCCAGGCCTTGTTCGAGGCCATGCGTCCGCGCGCGGTGCGGATCAGGAAGCCCTGCTGGATCAGGTAGGGTTCGATCACGTCCTCGAGCGTGCCGCGTTCCTCGCTCAGCGCCGCGGCCAGCGAATCCACGCCCACAGGACCGCCGTCGAAGTTCTCGATGATCAGGTTGAGCAGGCGCCGGTCGAGTTCGTCGAAACCCTCCGGATCGACCTTGAGCATCTTCATCGCCGCGTCGGCGACCTCGCGGTCGATGCGGCCGCCGGCGCGGACCTGGGCGTAGTCGCGCACCCTGCGCAGCAGGCGGTTGGCGATGCGCGGGGTGCCACGTGAACGCCGCGCGATCTCCATCGCGCCCTCCTCCACGCAGTCCACGCCGAGGATGCGCGCGGCCCGGGTCACGATCCGCGCCAGCTCGCCGGCGCTGTAGAACTCCAGCCGCTGGACGATGCCGAAGCGGTCGCGCAGCGGCGCGGTCAGCAGGCCGGCGCGGGTGGTGGCGCCGATCAGGGTGAACGGCGGCAGGTCGATCTTGATCGAGCGTGCGGCCGGGCCCTCGCCGATCATGATGTCGAGCTGGAAATCCTCCATCGCCGGGTACAGCACCTCCTCGATCGCGGGCGAGAGGCGGTGGATCTCGTCGATGAACAGCACGTCGTGCGGCTGCAGGTTGGTCAGCAGCGCGGCCAGGTCGCCGGCCTTCTCGATCACCGGGCCGGAGGTCACGCGCAGGCTCACGCCCAGCTCGTTGGCGATCACGTGGCTCAGCGTGGTCTTGCCCAGCCCCGGCGGGCCGAAGATCAGGACGTGGTCGAGCGCCTCGCCGCGGTGTTTCGCGGCCTCGATGTACAGGCCCATCTGCTCGCGCACCGGCTGCTGGCCGAGATATTCGTCCAGCCGCTTCGGGCGGATGCTGGCCTCGATGGCCTCGTCCTCGCGGGTCGCGCCGGCGGCGATGATGCGTTGCTCTTCCATCGCGCTATGGTCGCATGGCGTTGGCGCTGGCGCACTGCGGTCCAGGCGCCTGACGGGCTGCCCCCGGCCTCGAGCCTTCTCCGATTGCAGGCCAGGTCGTCGCGCACTGCGGGACCGGATGCGCCCCGCCCCGCTGCCGTGCGGGGTCAGGGGCCTGAAGCGCAACGGGAACGGCGATTCGCGCGGATCGGACTCCCCGGCGGGAGTCAGCGCCTTCCACTCCGTAGCTGCAAACCACCCATCAGGGTGCCCCATCACAGGACATCCAGCGCGTCCTGGTCAACGCTCCCTGCACCATCGGCCAGCAGTTCCGCTTCGATCTCGGGCCTGTAGGGATCCATGGGACGCCCTTGCGCATGCCAGAAGTACTTGTAGTCATCATCGCCGCCGCGGTCTTCCGAAGGGACACGGATCGCAACCATGTCGCCCGCCTGACCACCGTACTCGCGCTTCCCTTCGTGCAGCCGGCTGACCTGCCCTACTGCCTGGGTCAGTTCGGCCAGGTCACGCGCCACGCGCTGTGCAAACGGAGGCTCTCTACTGACATCAACCAAGCCATACATGTTCAACGAGAACGAAACGCCGGGCATCCCGGGACTGGTGCTTTGCACACCGTGTCATCGCCGGCGCCGACTACGGCTCTCAGTTCCGGTGTGGTTGACATCCCGCTGTTGCAATAGCTGTCGCGGCCATTATCCACCCACGATGCGCCAGGCGGTTTCAGCACGCTCAGCGCGTTCCTGGCCGAAGATTCATCATTCTTCTGCACCAGCACCCCTTGCGAAGAATCACATCACCATCAATGAATCAACATTCAACCGGAGTCAGATTGCCCCGGGTCTCAACCTGAGGCGGTCGAGTAGCCGATCCCAGAAGGCAAGCGCGTCTTCGTCGCCCTGGAATGGCGGCTCCTCCTGTGGTGCGCGCTTGTCGGTGGTCATTTCCAGCGAAAGGAAGGGCGCCCCAAGGGATCTGGCCTCGCCTTGCGACTCCCACAGGAAGGCATAGCCGCGCGTGGCACCTTGCTGCGCGCGCCCCAGGATCTCCTGCCCACGGATCGGGCCGACATTGTGATCACCGCGGCGCAGCTTCACCATCCGGGCATCTATCTGCTGGTACTCGGCCGGCAATGACGATGTCCGTGCAAGCAACTCGCGATCTGGATTGGCAGTGACGTACGAAGTCAGCGTAACCGCGGCTCCTGGATGAATTACCGGACGCAAGCCTATCGACATCTCCTCCTCGTTCAATCTGCTGCGCGCAATCAGCCCCATATCGATGCAGAACCCCGGAGTGGTAGGGATCTCGTCGACAGCACGGAAGCGAATGCTTTGCCGAACCGAGCGCAGGTAATCCAAGGCCTGGGACTGTTGCGCGGCACGACTTTCACCTCGAATGTGGTAGGCGACGCCGTGATCGGGCAGGTGAACATACAAATCCTGTAAATAGGCCAAGCGACTGCTCGGCTTGGCCCAAGACGTTAGAACGGTGGCATTCTCGTCAAGTGCGGTATTGGACACCAACATCGCACCATCGACCCTGTGCTGCTTTTCCGAAAGCTCGGTCGCGCGCGCCTGCACGATGGCTGCGAACTTGTTCGTACTGACACCCTTGATCGTGACCACTTCGTCGCCTGCGAACTTGTAGCCCGCCTTTACGCTGGTCCCGGCGGGCAGATCGATCAGGAAGCGGCCAAAGCAGAAAGTTCTCATCCCCGCGCCTCCTGCGGCGTCCCCCGCAAGTGCAAGAAGTGGCGCAAGCGACATGAGCGAACCCAACGCTGCACGGAGAGGGACGGTTGCCTTGAGTTCATGCCCAATCCGCCTCATCCGCGCATAGAACCACTCCATACAGACTGGCCCAACGGGACCTCTCGTCGTCGTAGCTGCCCTGATGCTCATAGCCTTTTCTCTCCTTACCCGCGAACGCTCCCTGCCCCTGGTTGCCGTCGTACCTGGCAATGGTCGCGTTGATGTAGTCGGCAAGCTGCTCGCCCGGTAATCCCCCCACAGGTTAGCTGACGTCAGAAGTGGAATTTTCTCGTACTCTTTCCCGAGGAGGTTCCATGAAGAAGTCCCGCTTCACAGACAGCCAGATCATCGCCGTGCTCAAGCAGGCCGAAG
>JAEWGI010000017.1 GCA_023388355.1 Pseudomonadota bacterium | reverse complement strand
TCACCCTGCTTGAGGATCGAGACGATCTGGGTCTCGCTGAACTTCGACTTCTTCATGGAACCTCCTGGCTGGAAAGATGCCAGAAAGCTCTACTTCTGGGGTGTCCGGGATCAGGGGGAGCTTACGGAAAGGACCTCCGGAACGTCCGGTATCCGATGCGGCCTTCGAGGTCATCGTGAGGTCGATCAACCAGCACATCTACGCGTTCTTCGATGCCCTAGTCAGTGCAGGCGTAGACTTCTTCGTCATCAGTGCTCCTCCACCGCGTCGCGACCACTACGGCATGGAAAAGACGCCGGCGTCGGTAGTTCTGAGTGTGGACAGGGCATATCGGGCGCTGGTGGCTAAGCACTTCGGTTCGATCGGGGTCAGGTACGTCCTGCCACCAGAGAATGTTTATGCGGAGGACGGATTCCTGCTTGACGAGTTCTCCATGAAAGTGCCGCATGACTTCCACCACGCAAATAGCCTATATGGCGAGAAGATGTTGCGCAGGATTCTCGAATTGGACTTCCTGCACACAGATCGATAGCGTGTCCCGGGGCGTGGAATGCGGTGTCCCCGAGCGTCCGGCGCTCGGACTCAAAGCCCCGACAGTGCCTCTTCCTCGAAATGCAGCCCACACTCCCGCTTCAGTCCGAAGAAGCGGGTCTCCTCCACCCCGATGTCGGCGCTGAGCGGACGGGTGGTGTGGACGTCGCCGATCGAGACGTAGCCCTTGTCCCACAGGGGGTGGTAGGGCAGGCCGTGACGGGTGAGGTACTGGCCGACGTCGCGGTCGGTCCAGTCGGCGATGGGGTGCAGCTTCCAGCGGCCATCCTTGCGTTCGAGGAAGTCGATGTTGGCGCGGCTGCGGGACTGGCTGCGGCGCAGGCCGGCGATCCAGGTGCCCACGTCGAGCTCCCTGAGGGCGCGCTGCATCGGTTCCACTTTTCGCAGGCGGTTGTAGCGTTCGATGCCTTCCACGCCGTCTTCCCAGATGCGGCCCATGCGGGCCTCCATCCAGGCCACGCCGATCTGGGGGCGGTAGACCTTGAGGTTGAGCGAGAGGCGTTCGGTCAGCTCGTCGATGAAGCGGTAGGTCTCGGGGAACAGGTAGCCGGTGTCGATCACCACGACCGGAAGGTCGGCGCGCCGGCGCGTGGCCATGTGCAGGGACACCGCCGCCTGGGCGCCGAAGCTGGAGGACAGCACGTGCTCGCCGGGCAGGGTCTCGAGCGCCCACTGCAGACGATCTTCGGCGCTGCGCACGGCCAGCCATTTGTTGAGTTCCGCGCGCGCCTCGGCCGATTCGAGCGCGGCGTCAAGGGAGGGGACGATCATGCGGGTTCCTCGATCAGCGTGGCTTCGATCGCGATTTCGCTGCGGCGGTCCTTCTCGGGAACATCGACCACGCCGCTGCGCAGCAGGAAGTCGCCGAAGCCTTCGTCCGGCCGGCGCGCGGCGGCGTAGCGTTCGAACAGCGGCTCGAGTTCGGCGAGGATCTGCGGTTCGGTGATGTTCTCGCGGTACAGCACGTTCAGGCGCAGGCCGCGATGGTCGGCGCCGAGCATCAGGTTGTAGCGGCCGGGCGCCTTGCCCACGAGGGCGATCTCGCCCAGGTAGGGGCGCGAGCAGCCGTTCGGGCAGCCCGAGACACGCAGCAGGATCGGCGCCTCGGCCAGACCGTGCTTTTCCAGCAGCGGCTGCAGCTTCGCGGTGAAGTCGGGCAGGTAGCGCTCGGCCTCGGCCATCGCCAAGGCGCAGGTGGGCAGGGCGACGCAGGCCACGGCGGTGCGCGCCAGCGCGGTGGGGGCGTTGTTCTCCGAGTCCAGCGCATGCTCGCGCACCAGGGCGTCGATGCGCGCGCGCTCGTCGGCGGGCACGCCGGCGATGATCACGTTCTGGTTGCTGGTCAGGCGCAGCTGGCCGCGGTGGACGCGGGCGATCTCGCGCATGCCGGTCAGGTGCGGCGCGCCCGGGCGGTCGGCGATGCGGCCGGTGGGCAGCGACAGGGTGAGGTGCCAGAGGCCGTCCTCGCCCTCGACCCAGCCGAAGCGGTCGCCGTTGTGCACGAACTGGAACGGGCGCGCCGGTTCGAGCCGGAAGCCGGCGCGCTCTTCCATCTGCGCGACCACGTTTTCCAGGCCCAGGTCGTCGATGGTGTACTTGAAGCGCGCGTGCTTGCGCTCGACCCGATCGCCGTGGTCGCGCTGCACCGTCACCGCCGCGGTGGCGATGTCGAACACGCGCTCGGGCGGGACGAAGCCGATCACGCTGGCCAGGCGCGGGTAGGTCTTGGGGTCGCCGTGGGAGGCGCCCATGCCGCCGCCGATCGCGACGTTGAAGCCGGCCAGGTCGCCGGCCTCGTCGACGATGGCGATCAGGCCGAAGTCGTTGGCCAGTACGTCGACGTCGTTGTACGGCGGCACCGCCACGGCCATCTTGAACTTGCGCGGCAGGTAGGCGTCGCGGTAGATCGGGTCTTCCTCGCTGCCGCTGTCGGCCAGCTTTTCCTGGTCCAGCCAGATCTCGTAGTAGGCGCGGGTCTTCGGCAGGAAGGCCTGCGACAGGCGCTGGGCCCAGTCGTACACCTGCGCGTGCAGGCGCGAGAGCTGCGGGTTGCTGGCGGACAGCACGTTGCGGTTGACGTCGCCGCAGGCCGAGACGGTGTCCAGCGCGGCGGCGTTGATCGCCTGCATCGTGGCCTTGAGGTCGCGCTTGACCACGCCGTGGAACTGGAAGGTCTGCCGGGTCGTGACCCGCAGCGAGCTGCTGGCCCAGGTGGTGGCGATGGCGTCGAGCTTGAGCCACTGCTCGGGCGTGAACACGCCGCCCGGCGCGCGGATGCGGATCATGAACTGGTGCGCGGGCTCGAGCTTCTGCCGGCGACGCTCGTCGCGCAGGTCGCGGTCGTCCTGCTGGTAGCTGCCGTGGAACTTGACCAGGCGCTGGTCCTCGAACGACAGCGAGCCGGTCACCGGATCGGCCAGCCCCTCCAGCAGGGTGCCGCGCAGGCCGCGGCTGCTGGTCTTGATGTCTTCGACGGAAGGATGGCTCATGGCGGGTCGGGCTTCGTTCGTTGTGCTCCCTCCTCCGCGTGCGGGGGAGGGTCGGGGTGGGGGCGACGCGGGGGCTTGCCCCCATCCGCCCTTCGGGCACCTTCCACCCGTGAAGGGCGCAATGCCCCGCAGGCGGGGGAAGGGGTCGGCTGGGTCAGTACACGTCGCGGCCGTAGCGGCCTTCGGTCTGCAGGCTGGTGAGGTATTCGGCTGCCGCCTCGGCGTCGCCGCCGTTGTGTTCGGCGACGATGTCGAGCAGGGCCGCGTGCACGTCCTTGCCCATGGCGATGGCGCCGCAGACGTAGAAGTGCGCGCCCGACTGCAGCCAGTCGTAGACCTCGCGCCCGCGCTCGCGCAGGCGCTGCTGGACGTAGATCTTCTCGGCCTGGTCGCGCGAGAAGGCCAGGTCCAGGCGGTGCAGTTCGCCCTTGCGCAGCGCTTCCTGCCACTCGGTCTGGTACAGGAAGCCGGTATTGAAGTGCTGGGCGCCGAAGAACAGCCAGTTGCGGCCCGCCGCGCCGGACTCGGCGCGCTCCTGGACGAAGCCGCGGAACGGCGCCACGCCGGTGCCCGGGCCGACCATGATGATGTCGCGGCTGCCGTCGGCGGGCACCCGGAAGCGCTCGTTGGGCTCCACGTAGACCGGCACCTGGCCGCCGTCTTCCAGCGCGGACAGAAAGCCGCTGGCGGCGCCGAGGTGGTCGTGGCCGTGGGCCGCGTAGCGCAGGATGTCGACCGTCAGGTGCGCTTCCTCGCCCACGCGCTTGCGGCTGGAGGCGATCGAGTACAGGCGCTGCACCTGCGGCCGCAGCGCGCCCAGCAGCGCGTCGGCGGACCACTCGGCCGGCCAGCGGCGCAGCGCGTCGACCAGCTGGTGGTCGGCCAGCAGGGCGGCGAAACCGGCATTGCCCGGCGCCAGCAGTTCGGCCAGGCCGGCATCGCCGCCGCGCTCGGCCAGCGCGGCCAGGAACGGACGCGACAGGCGGGTCAGTTCGCGGCGCGTGGCCAGCCATTCGGCCAGCGGCAGGCTGTCCTCGCCGATGGCGACCGTGGCGTCGCCGTCGAGCCGGGTGGCTTCCAGCACCGCGGCCACCAGCGGCTCGGGGTTGCGGTGGCGGATGCCCAGCGAGTCGCCCGGTTCGTAGACCAGCCCCGAGCCGTCGAGCGAGAGCTCGATGTGGCGCACGTCCTTGCCGATGCTGCCGTACTGGCGGAAGCCGGTGGCGCGGAACTCGCGGCCGCTCAGCGACTGGTTCTCCAGCACCTCGGCCGGGAACGGGCGCTCGTGCGACCAGCTCGCGGCCGGGCGCAGCGGGGTGACGGTGGCCAGGTGCGCGGCCCCGGCGGGCGCGGCGGCCTTGAGCAGCTCGCCGGCCCTGGCCAGCGCGGTCTCGCGCCAGGGCTCGGCCACGGTGTCGATGTCCAGGTCGGCCATGGCCACGTCGGCCACGCGCTGGGCGCCCAGCTCGGCCAGGCGCGCGTCGATGCGGCAGGCGATGCCGCAGAAGTCGGCGTAGCTGGTGTCGCCCAGGCCCAGCACGGCGTACCTGAGTTCGGGCAGCTTGGGCGCGCGGCGGCCGGCGAGGAACTCGACCAGGCCGATCGAGTCGTCCGGCGGGTCGCCCTCGCCCTGGGTGCTGATGACCACGTAGAGCAGGCGCTCGCTGGCCAGCTCGCGGGTGGGGTAGGTGTCGGCGCGCACCAGCCGGGCCGGCAGGCCGGCGGCCTGGACCCGCTCGAACAGCACCTCGGCCGCGCGGCGGGCGTTGCCGGTCTGGCTGCCGTAGACGATGGTCAGGCGGCTGCCGGGGCCGGCCGCGGCTTCGGCCTGCGGAGCGGCGGCGGGCGCGCCGACGGCGCCGGCGCGACTGGCCAGGCCGGCGGCATAGCCCGACAGCCACCACAGCCCGGCCGGCTCCAGCCCCTGGGTGAGGCGGACCAGCGCGTCGGCCGTCTCCTGCGGAAACGGCAGTGCGGGCAGTGCGGCAGGTGCGGACATCCTCCGGCATTCCTCGGGTACGGGGTATGCGGCAAGGCTAGGCGTGCGTCGGCAGGGCGGGAAAGGAAGGTCGGTTATGCAGTCATGCCCTGCGGTGATTTACGGGATGGGGAGGGGGGCTGGCTACAATCTCCGCCGACATGAACCAGCCACTGCCCGAATCCGACGCGGCCCTCGCCGACCTCGACCGGCTCGAAGCCGAAAGCCTGCACATCCTGCGCGAGGTCGCGGCCGAGTGCCGCCGGCCCGTGCTGCTGTACTCGATCGGCAAGGACAGCTCGGTGCTGCTGCACCTGCTGCTCAAGGCCTTCGCCCCGGCGCTGCCGCCGATCCCGCTGCTGCACGTGGACACTACGTGGAAGTTTCGCGAGATGATCGCCTTCCGCGACCGCCGCGCCGCCGAGACCGGCGTGGAGCTGCGCGTGCACATCAACCCCGACGGCATGCGCGACGGCGTCGGCCCGCTCAGCCACGGCGCCAGCGTGCACACCGAGGTGATGAAGACCCTGGCGCTCAAGCAGGCGCTGGAGGCCGGTGGCTACGATGCGGCGATCGGTGGCGCGCGCCGCGACGAGGAGAAGTCGCGGGCCAAGGAGCGCGTGTTCTCGTTCCGCGACGCGAAGCATCGCTGGGATCCGCGCCGCCAGCGCCCCGAGCTGTGGAACCTGTACAACGCCCGTGTCGGCGACGGCGAGAGCGTGCGCGTGTTCCCGCTGTCGAACTGGACCGAGCTGGACGTCTGGCGCTACGTGCGCCGCGAGAACATCGAAGTGCCGTCGCTGTACTTCGCCGCGCAGCGCCCGGTGGTGTGGCGCGACGGCACCTGGATCATGGTCGACGACGAGCGTTTCGTGCTGCGCGAGGGCGAGAAGGTGGAGCAGCGGCGCGTGCGCTTCCGCACCCTGGGCTGCTATCCGCTGACCGGAGCGGTGGAGTCGGACGCCGCCGACCTGGACGCGGTGATTGCCGAGATGGAAACCAGCGCCCAGTCCGAGCGCGCCGGTCGCCTGATCGACCATGCGGACGGCGATTCGATGGAGAAGAAGAAGCGCGAAGGGTATTTCTGAGGGGCGGGCCCCGGGGACCGGGACGCGGGACCCGGGGAAGAGCGCCCCGACGGCCCTGCATCTCGCGTGGCGTGGTGGCGCGCTGAGCCCTTGATGGATTGGAGTGGAACGGTGAGCCGTATGGCGATCGACAGGCATCCGGTGGATGCCGCCGCGACCCTTCCCGGGTCCCGGGTCCCGCGCACCGGGTCCCGACCTAACCCGCCCCATCGCACTGGAGACACGCGATTGAACAGTGTGGCCATCGACCGGTACCCGCTTGGTGCCGCCGCGCCCCCTCCCGGGTCCGGGTCCCGGTTCCCGGGTCCCGGCTTCACCCGCCCCATCGCACTGGAGACACGCGGTTGAACAGTGTGGCCATCGACCGGTACCCGCTTGATGCCGCCGCGACCCTTCCCGGGTCCCGGGTCCCGGCCCCACCCGCCCCATCGAACTGGAGACAAGCAGTGAACAGTGTGGCCATCGACAGGTATCCGGCGAACGACGCCGCGGCCCTTCCCGGGTCCCGGGTCCCGGATCCCGGGTCCCGTTTCCTGCGCCTGATCGCCTGCGGCAGCGTGGACGACGGCAAGAGCACCCTGATCGGCCGCCTGCTGCACGAGGCCGGCCGCGTGCCCGACGACGAGCGCGCGGCGCTGGCGCGGGCCAGCGCCAGCCATGGCACCCGCGGCGAGGACATCGACTACGCGCTCCTGCTCGACGGCCTCGACGCCGAGCGCGAACAGGGCATCACCATCGACGTGGCCTGGCGCCATCTGCAGACCGCGCGCCGCCGCTTCCTGATCGCCGACTGCCCGGGCCACGTGCAGTACACGCGCAACATGGCCACCGGCGCTTCGGTCGCCGACCTGGCCATCGTGCTGGTCGACGCCACCCGCGGCCTGCTGCCGCAGACCTTCCGCCATGCCGCGATCCTGTCGCTGTTCGGCGTGCGCCACGTGCTGCTGGCGGTCAACAAGATGGACCGGGTGGGCTACGACCAGGCCGTGTTCGACGACATCGCGTCGCGCTTCCACGCGCACGCGGCGCGGCTGGGGATCGGCGACGTGGTCGCGGTGCCGGTGGCGGCGGCGGTCGGCGACAACGTGACCACGCGATCTTCCGCCATGCCCTGGTACGAAGGCCCGAGCGTGCTCGAACACCTGCAGTCGGTGGACGTCGGCCGCGACGATGCCGCGCTGCCGCTGCGCCTGCCGCTGCAGTCGGTGCTGCGCGACGCCGACGGTGGCCGCTGGCTGGCGGGAACCCTCGCCAGCGGCACCGTGCGCGTGGGTGATGCGGTGCGCATCGAGCCTGCCGGCGCTGCGAGCCGGATCGCCGCGCTGCGCGTCTCCGGTACGCCGTCCGCGCTGGCCGGCGCCGGCCAGGCGGTGACCGTGCAGCTGGCCGACGACGTCGACGCCGGGCGTGGGCACGTGCTGGCCGCGGCCGACGCGCCGCTCGCGCACAGCGACCAGGTGCAGGCCGACGTGCTCTGGTTCGACGAAAGCGCGCTGCTGCCGGGCCGTCGCTACCAGCTCAAGATCGGCGCCCGCACGGTGGGTGCGCGGGTGAGCGAGCTCAAGTTCCGCCACGATCCCGAAAGCCTGCAGCCGCTCGCGGCCAAGCGGCTGGAGTTCAACGAGATCGGCGAGATCGTGCTGTCGCTCGACAGCGTGGTCGCGTTCGCACCTTATGCCGAGACCGCCGCGCTGGGCGGCTTCATCCTGGTCGATCCGATCAGCCGCGCCACCGTCGGCGCCGGCATGATCCGGCACGGGCTGCGCCGCGCCGACAACATCCACTGGCAGGCGCTGGACGTCGACCGCAAGGCGCGCGCCGCGATCAAGGGCCAGCAGCCGCGCTGCGTCTGGTTCACCGGCCTGTCGGGCGCGGGCAAGTCGACCATCGCCAACCTGGTCGAACGCGGCCTGCTGGCGCGTGGCCTGCACACCTACCTGCTCGACGGCGACAACGTGCGCCACGGCCTCAACCGCGACCTGGGCTTCACCGACGAGGACCGGGTGGAGAACCTGCGCCGCATCGGCGAGGTGGCCAAGCTGATGACCGAGGCCGGGCTGATCGTGCTGGTGAGCTTCATCTCGCCGTTCCGCGCCGAACGCCGCGCCGCGCGCGCGCTGTTCGACGAGGGCGATTTCATCGAGGTGTTCGTCGACACCACCCTGGCCGAGGCCGAGCGCCGCGACGTCAAGGGCCTGTACGCCAAGGCGCGCCGGGGCGAGCTGCCCAACTTCACCGGCATCGACTCGCCGTACGAGCCGCCCGAGTCGCCGGAACTGGTGCTGGACACCGGCTCCGCGGATCCGGCCACGCTGGCCGAACGGGTGATCGCGCGGCTGCTCGACTGAAGCCCCGCAACCCGCGCGCTCCCTCCCCGCCTGCGGGGGAGGGCTTTGGGGGCCGGCCCGCCGCGGCGGCCTACTAAAGCTTCCTGCGCAGGAACCCCACGATCACCAGCAGCACGATCGCCCCGATCACCGAGGCGATGAAGCCCGCCGCCTGTCCCGGCGCGTACCAGCCGATCGCGCGCCCCGCCCAGCCTGCGAACAGCGCGCCGAGGATGCCCAGCACGATCGTCAGCACGATGCCCATGTTCTGACGGCCGGGCTTGAGCAGGCGTGCGATCACGCCCACGATCAGCCCGATCACGATGATGTAGAGCCAGTTGCTGCTTCCGAACAGTTCCATTCGCGCTCTCCCGGTGCAAGGTGCCGCCAAGCTTGGCACCGCGCCCGCGGCGACGCCAGCACGACGACGCGGGCGCGGACTGGCGCAGCCGCACCTGCCTCAGCAGCAGCCGTGGTCGCCGTGGCGCTCGCCGCTGTCGGGCGCGACTGCCGCGCCGGCGGTTTCGCCGCGCTGGCTGGCCAGGTGGTGCTCGGCGATCACGCGGGCCACCGAGGCGGTCACCTTCTTGCCCATCGGGATGTGCAGGAACTCGTTCGGACCGTGCGCGTTGGAGTGCGGGCCGAGCACGCCGGTGATCATGAACTGGGCGCCCGGGAACTTCTCACCCAGCATCCCCATGAACGGGATCGAGCCGCCTTCGCCCATGTACATCGCCGGCTTGCCGAAGAAGGCCTGGCTGGCGTCGTCGATGGCCTGGGTCAGCCACGGCGCCATGGCCGGGGCGTTCCAGCCGGTGGAGGCCTTTTCCAGGTCCAGGGTGACCTGGGCGCCGTTCGGCGGATCGCGCAGCAGCGCTTCCTTCAGCAGTTCGCCGCAGGTCTTGCCGTCGGCGGTCGGCGGCAGGCGCAGCGACAGCTTTACCGAGGTCTGCGGACGCAGCACGTTGCCGGCCGATTCCAGCGGCGGCATGCCGCCCACGCCGGTGACCGACAGCGCCGGGCGCCAGGTGCGGTTGAGCACCAGCTCGGTGAGGTCCTCGTTCATCGGGCGCAGGCCGTCGACCATCGGGAACTTCTCGAAGATCTCGGTATCGACCACTTCGGCGGCACGCTTGGCCTGGGCCTGGCGCTCGGCCGGGATCTCGACGTTCATGCCGTCGATCAGGATGCGGCCGGTGTCCTGGTCCTCGATGCGCGACAGGATCTGGCGCAGCAGGCGGAAGCTGGACGGGATGACGCCGGAGGCATCGCCGGAATGCACGCCTTCGTTGAGCACCTTGACCGTGAAGTTGCCGCCGGTCAGGCCGCGCAGCGAGGTGGTGCACCACAGCTGGTCGTAGTTGGCGCAGCCCGAATCCAGGCAGACCACCAGCGACGGCTTGCCGATGCGGTCGGCCAGGTGGTCGACGT